>NZ_KB899015.1:0-92607 GCF_000377965.1 Streptomyces sp. CNB091 | reverse complement strand
GTGAGAGTCGACGCCGCCGAACACGTCCTGGTCCGCGGTGTCGTCCTCGATCGCTGATGTCATGCTGATGCTGCCTTCCCAGCCGAAGGTGGGCGCCGGCCGGGTGGCGCAGACAGGACATTGAGGGGGCTTCTGACCAAGCTCCTATCAGGTCATGTTCCGCCCGGCCGGAGCCATGAGAACAGGTCCCGGCAGCCGGACAGAACAGCACGAGGACAGCCCAGCAGGGCGTCAGTCAGTGGTCGAGCCACGACCACCGGGACCTGAGTACCAGCATCAATGTCAGTGGTGGGTGAGAGGGTCCGTGCGACAGGATCGAAATCGTCCGGGGAGCAGAGGGTGATGGACTTGCCGGAGATCGTCAGGCCCGATGAGTGGGCGCCTCTCGTCATCCGGACCGACTACACCGATGACGTCGCGTGGCGGGAGGTCGTCGCCGAGCTGGAACATGTCGTCGGGGGCAGGGAGTGGGAGTCGCCGGTGCACCTGGTCGACGACCGGCGGTGGGCAGGGGTCACGAGTGATGAGGCTCTTGTCGCGGCGGCGCGGGACGAGGAGCTGAGCGTGGTGTTCCTCGCCGACGGCGTCACCATGCGCTCGCCCCTGCGTCCGCTGCTCGCGCTCGATCTCGGCGCGGACGACGACCAGGACCTCGATCCGGTCTACTACCAGGAGCTCATCGACTCCCCGCCGCCCCGCGAGGTGCGTGTCGTGCCGGACGCCGTTCACATGGTCCACGGGAATCTCCAGCTCGCGAACCTGGACTTCCCGGAGTTCGCCGAGGAGGCCGCAGCTGATCCGGACGGGGTCGTGCGGGACCTGTGAGGTGTGGGTCGGCCGGGCGGCTGCGGCAGTCCGGCGGTTACCTCAGGTCCAGCATTCTGGTGGGCTGTCCGGTGGTGCGTGCGATGGTCTCGAAGTCGCGGTCGTAGTGGAGCAGCGTCAGGCCCGACTGTTCCGCGGTGGCAGCCAATAGCAGATCCACGGGGCCGGCGCTTCGGTGCTCTCCCTTGGCGGTGAGTTGTTCTTGTACGGTCCGGGCGCGCCGGAACACCCCGTCAGGCGTGGGGCACCAGGTGTAGAGGGCCAGACGCTCCCGGACCTTCTCACGGTCCTCGGCGGAGCGGGCGGAATAGAGTAGTTCCAGTTCGGTGAGGTCGCAGAGGGCGACGAGGCCTGCACTGACGCGGCGGGTCCAGTCCTCGGTGCTCTGGCGCAGGAGGATGCGGGCGAGCGCCGATGTGTCGATGAGATAGTCGGCGACACTCACGCCGCGGGGCCCCCTCGATAGCGGCGCTTGTCGAGGAGAACTTCCATGTCCAGGCCGCCCTCCTGGGCGATGTCCTGCAGCTCGTGCAAGGCGCGCAGACGGCGGTTGCGCTCGACGACCTCGCGCAGCGCGGTGTTGATCGTCTCGCGCTTCGTCGTGGTTCCCAGCTCTATTGCGGCGGCCGCAAGCGCTTCGTCGTCGAGATCGATCACTGTTCGGCTCACGCCTCACCCCTCGATGTATACGTTTGTATGTGCCAATATACATGATCGAATGTATCCAGGCGACTTCGGGCGGCTGCAGTTACGCGCTTCCCCCGACCCCGTCCAGCCGCGCCCGCAGCTCCGGTGTGAGCACGATGTCCGCCGCCGCCGTGTTCTCCTCCAGGTGGGCGACGCTGGACGTGCCCGGGATCGGGAGCATCACCGGGGAGTGGTCCAGCAGCCAGGCCAGGCAGACCTGGGTGGCCGTGACGCCTAGCTCGGCGGCCACCGCTGCCACCTCCGCGCGGTCGCCCGCCTTGCCCCAGGCCACCGTGCGCCACGGCAGGAAGGCGATGTCCGCCGCCTCGCACGCCGCCAGGACCGGCTCGTGTTCGCGGTCGGTCAGGTTGTAGCGGTTCTGCACGCTCGCGATGTCGACGATCTCCCTGGCCTCGGCCAGCTCGGCGGCCGTCACCTCGGAGAGGCCGATCCGGCCCACCTTGCCCGCCTCGCGCAGGTCCCGCAGGGTGCCGAGCTGGTCGGCGAGCGGGGTCTCCGGGTCGATGCGGTGGAGCTGGAGCAGCTCGATCCGGTCGACGCGGAGCCGGCGCAGGGCGGTGTCCACCTCGGCGCGCAGGGACTCCGGGCGGCCGTTAAGGGCCCAGTCGCCCGTCTCGGCGGAGCGGACGATCCCGACCTTCGTCGTGATCAGGAGGTCGTCCGGGTAGGGGTGGAGCGCCTCCGCCAGCAGTTCCTCGTTGGCCCCGTACCCGTACATGTGGGGCGTGTCGATCAGGGTGATCCCCAGCTCGATGGCCCGGCGGGCCACGGCGATGGCCGCCTTGCGGTCCTCGGGCCGTTCGGTGGGCAGGTGCATCGCACCGAACCCCAGCCGCCCCACGGTCAGGTCTCCGCCGATACGGAAGGTCGTCGTCGATGGCGTGTTCGGCGTGTGCGGCATGTGCGGCATGTTCGCTGATATCCCCTTGTTCGGATGGCCTCGACAAACTAGCCGCCCGTGCCGTGCGGAGGAGGGGATTCAGGGTGTTCCCGGGCCCTGGAGGAGCTGGAGGTAGTTGCCCACCGGGTCCACGATCGTGGAGAAGAACCAGCCGCCCCCGGTGTCCTCGACCGGCCGCACCCACGTCACCCCGAGCGTGTTGAGGTGCTCCTCGGCCGCCCGGATGTCGCGCACGGTGAGGTTGATCAGCTGTCGGCCCGGTTCGGCGGCCCTGTCCGCCACGTCGTCCCGTTCGTCGAACCCGATGATCGCCCCGGGGCCGACGATCAGGAAGTGCTCCGCCCAGCGGGCGCCCAGGGGTTCCAGTGCGGCGCGGTACCAGGCGATCAGGGCGGCGGAGTCGGTGCTGCCGATGATGATCCCGAGGCCTGTGATGCCCCCGGTGCCGACACCGGTGCCGCTGCCGGTGCCGGGGGTGTCGCTGCTGTCGTCGGTGGAAGCCGTCATGGTCGTTCTCCTTGTTCTGTCGATCGTGCGTGCCGCGTGCTGTGTGCCGTGTGTCTACCTGGCCGCCCCAGGTCGGTCTGTCCTGCCTACCACTCCTGACCGTCGGCGGCCGTGAAACTCATCGGCACCCGCCCGCCGATGCGCCCCGATGTACCCCCACCCCTTGTCTGATGGCCCGTCAGGTATGACGATGGCGGCCGTCGCCCGGGGCGGGTTCCTTCCGGGCCGGAGGAGAAGGAGGCCGCCGTGCCGATACTGCCCGGCGGGCCGCTGTCGTACGGGATGCAGCTGCCGGTCCAGTCGCAGAGCGTCATCTACGCGGAACCCTGGGAGGCGGCGGCGACCCCCGCCGATCTCGTCCGCATAGCCCACGCCGCCGATCACGGCGGTTTCGCCTACGTCGCCGGCTGCGATCACGTCGCCATCCCGCGGCGGCTGGCGGACGGCATGAGCACCGTCTGGTACGACCCCGTCGCCACGCTCGCCTTTCTCGCCGGGGTCACCGAGCGCGTTCTGCTCATGAGCCATGTCGCCGTCGTCGGACTGCGCCACCCGCTCGTCACCGCCAAGCAGTACGCCACCCTCGACCACCTCAGCGGCGGCCGGCTGATCCTCGGGGTCGGGGCCGGGCACGTACGGGAGGAGTTCGAGGCGGTCGGCGCGGACTTCGACGGGCGCGGGGGCCTGCTGGACGAGTCGATCGACGCGCTGCGGGCCGCGCTCGGGCCCGAGGAGTACCCGGAGTTCGCGGGGGAGCGGTTCTCGTTCAGTGGGCTCGGGCAGCTGCCCCGGCCGGTTCAGGGACGGGTGCCGATCTGGGTGGGCGGCTCCTCGCCCGCCGCCACCCGCCGGGCCGCCGTGCGCGGGGACGGGTGGCTCCCGCAGGGCGATGCCCGGGACCGGCTGCCCGCGCAGATCGCCCGGGTGCACGCCCTGCGGGAGGAGGCGGGGGTCGAGGCGCCGATCGTCGTCGGTGCGATCACCGAGCCGCTGTACGTCGGTGAGCCCGGGTGGTCCGTGGGGCGGCGGACGCTCACGGGGAAGCCGGGGGTTCTCGCGGAGTCGCTGCGGGAGTACGCGGCGATCGGCGTGCACCAGATCCAGGTGCGCTTCCGGAGCCGGAGCGTGGGCGAACTGATTGATCAGATGGCGGCGTTCGGTGCGGACGTGGCCCCTCACCTCGGTACGTGAAGGAGACGGACATGGGCAAGCTGGACGGGCGGGTCGTCCTGGTCACCGGGGCGGCGCGCGGGCAGGGCGAGCAGGAGGCACGGCTCTTCGCGGCCGAGGGCGCGCGGGTCGTCGTCGCCGATGTGCTGGTCGAGCAAGGGGAGTCGTTGGCGCAGGAGTTGGGGGAGGAGTTCGGTGAGGGCGTCGCCCGGTTCGTGGAACTGGACGTCGGGAGCGAGGAGGACTGGGCCGCAGGCGTGGCCGCGGCCAAGGACGCCTTCGGGAAGATCGACGGGCTCGTCAACAACGCGGGCATCCTGCGCTTCAACGAACTGGTCAACACCCCGCTGGCCGAGTTCGAGCAGGTGGTGCGGGTCAACATGACGGGCGCGTTCCTCGGGATACGGGCCGTCGCACCCGAGATCGAGGCCGCGGGCGGCGGGACGATCGTCAACACGTCCTCGTACACCGGTCTGACCGGCATGCCCCTGGTCGGCGCGTACGCCGCGACCAAGCACGCGGTGCTGGGGCTGACCAAGGTCGCCGCCATGGAGCTGGCGGGCAAGGGCATCCGGGTCAACGCCGTCTGCCCGGGGGCCGTCGACACCGCGATGAGCAACCCGGCGCTGCTGGACGCGGACGCCGACCTGTCGGCGTCGAGCGCGGCTCTGGACGCGTACTACCGCAAGCTCGTGCCGATGGGGCGGATCGGCCGGCCCGAGGAGGTCGCCGCGCTGGTCCTGTTCCTGACCGGCCCGGACTCCTCGTACGTCACCGGGCAGCCGTTCGTCGTGGACGGGGGGTGGCTGGCGGGGGTCAGCCCGTTCTGACGGGGCGTCAGCTATTGACGGGTCGCGGTGGCGGTGGAACAGTCGGTCGCATCGCAATCTGACGGTGCGTCAGAGAAGCTGTCGGAAGACTTGAGGACGGTGAACCTCCGTGGAATTCGGGCTCTTTGTTCAGGGGTACGTGCCCGCCGCGCGTGCCAAGGTGGACCCCGAGGCAGAGCACAAGGCGCTGATCGAGGAGACCGAGTACGTCATCCAGGCGGACAAGTCCGGCTTCAAGTACGCCTGGGCCTCCGAGCACCACTTCCTGGAGGAGTACTCGCACCTCTCCGCCAACGACGTGTACCTCGGCTATCTGGCGCACGCCACCGAGCGCATCCACCTCGGCTCCGGCATCTTCAACCCGCTCGCCCCTGTCAACCATCCGGTGAAGGTCGCCGAGAAGGTCGCGATGCTCGACCATCTCTCCGAGGGGCGCTTCGAGTTCGGCACCGGGCGGGGGGCGGGCAGCCACGAGATCCTCGGGTTCATGCCGGGCATCACCGACATGAACCACACGAAGGAGCTGTGGGAGGAGACGATCGCCGAGTTCCCCAAGATGTGGCTCCAGGACGAGTACGTCGGCTTCCAGGGCAAGCACTGGTCCCTGCCGCCGCGCAAGATCCTGCCGAAGCCGTACGGGAAGTCCCACCCGGCCATGTGGTACGCGGCCGGGTCGCCCTCCTCGTACGCCATGGCGGGCAAGAAGGGGCTCGGCGTGCTGGGCTTCAGCGTGCAGAAGGTCTCCGACATGGAGTGGGTCGTCGAGTCCTACAAGAACGCGGTCAAGGACGCCGAGCCGGTGGGCGCGTTCGTCAACGACAACGTGATGGTGACCTCCACCGCGATCTGCGCCGAGACGCACGCCAAGGCCGTGGAGATCGCGGTCGGCGGCGGGCTCAACTACCTCCAGTCGCTGCTGTTCCGCTACCACGACACGTTCCCCCGGCCGGAGGGGATTCCGGAGTGGCCGCAGCTGCTGCCGGAGTACACCGAGGAGATCGTCGAGCTGCTCATCGCGGAGGAGCTGATGATCTGCGGCGACCCGGACGAGGTGCTGAAGCAGTGCCGGCGGTGGGATCGGGCGGGGGCGGACCAGTTGAGCTTCGGGCTGCCGATCGGGATCAGTCCCGAGGACACGATGAACACGATCCGGTTGATCGGGGAGCACGTGATTCCGCGGATCGATACGGATCCCGTGCATCGGACCTCGCGGTTCCGGGCCGCGGGCTGACCCTCTCGGGGCGCTGCCCCGGGCCCCGCTCCTCAAGCGCCGGAGGGGCTGGAAAGACTCGCCTCAAACGCCGGCGGGGCTAGAACTCGGGGCTCCACCCCGGACCCCGCTCCTCAAACGCCGGAGGGGCTGAAATGCGCGCCTCAAACGCCGGAGGGGCTGAAATGCGCGCCTCAAACGCCGGCGGGGCTGAAGTACGCGCCTCAAACGCCGGAGGGGCTGGATAGGCCGGGCGGCGTCTTCCCGGACCGTCGCCCTGATGAGCCGGGGTGCGTACCGCGGCCGAAAGCGTGCGCACCCCGGCTGTCCCACGCACCCGGGCCGGAGAAGGAACCCCGAGAAGGGAACCGTCATGCTCGACCACCTCATCCGCCGCGCGACCGTCGTGGACGGCACCGGCGGGCCCGCGTACACCGCCGACGTCGGTATCCGGGGCGGCCGGATCGCCGTCGTCGCCGAGCCGGGGACGATCACCGAAGAGGCCGTCACCAGCGAGGACGCCGACGGGCTCGTCCTCGCCCCCGGCTTCGTCGACCCGCACACCCACTACGACGCCCAGCTCTTCTGGGACCCCTACGCCACCCCCTCCATGAACCACGGCGTCACCACCGTCGCGGGCGGCAACTGCGGGTTCACCCTCGCCCCGCTCCACCCCGACCGGCCCGAGGACGCCGACTACACCCGGCGGATGATGTCGCGGGTCGAAGGCATGGCGCTCGCCGCGCTGGAGGAAGGCGTCGACTGGAGCTGGTCCACCTTCCGCGAGTACCTCGACGCCCTCGAAGGCCGCATCGCCGTCAACGCCGGGTTCATGGTCGGGCACTGCGCCCTGCGCCGGCACGTCATGGGCGCGGACGCGGTCGGCGGGCAGCCCACGCCCGCGCAGCTGGACGCCATGCTCGCCCTGTTCCACGACGCGATGGACGCGGGAGCCTGGGGGCTCTCCACCACCCAGTCCTCCACCCACTCCGACGGCGACGGCGAGCCCGTCGCCTCCCGGCACGCCCGGCCCGAGGAGCTGCTCGCCCTGTCCCGCGCGGTCGGCGAGCACGAGGGGACGCAGCTGGAGGCGATCGTCGCCGGCTGCCTGGACCAGTTCTCCGACGAGGAGATCGACCTCCTCGTCGACATGACCGCCGCCGCCGGACGCCCGCTCAACTGGAACGTCCTCACCATCGACGCCGCCGTCCCCGAACGCGTACCGCGCCAGCTGGTCCCCAGCGAACGTGCCCGCCGCGCCGGCGGGCGGATCGTCGCCCTCACCATGCCGATCCTCACCCCCATGAACATGTCGCTCGGCACCTTCTGCGCCCTCAACCTCATCCCCGGCTGGGGCGAGATCCTCGCCCTCCCCGTCCCCGAGCGGATCGAACGCCTCCGGGACGCCGGCACCCGCGCCGAGATGCTGCGCCGCGCCGACAGCAAGGAGGCCGGGGTCTTCCGCCGGCTCGCCAACTTCGGCCGGTACGTCATCGGGGACACCTACAGCGCCGCGAACGAGGGGCTCAGCGGGCGCGTCGTCAACGACATCGCCGCCGAGCGCGGTCAGGACGCCTTCCACTGCCTGGTCGAGATCTGCGCCGCCGACGACCTGCGTACGGTCCTGTGGCCGATGCCCACCGACAACGACCCGGACTCCTGGGCGCTGCGGCAGCGGACCTGGGAGCACGAGGACGTCCTGCTTGGCGGCTCCGACGCGGGCGCGCACCTGGACCGGATGTGCGGGGCCCCGTACACCACGCGCTTCCTCGGCGACTGTCTGCGGGGGCGGAGACTCGTCTCCCTGACCGCCGCGGTGAAGATGCTCACCGACGATCCGGCGCGGCTCTTCGGGCTGCGTGAGCGCGGGCGGATCGAGGAGGGCTTCCACGCCGACCTCGTCCTCTTCGACCCCGAGCGGATCGACGCCGGGCCCGCCACCCTCGTCCACGACCTGCCCGGGGACAGCCCGCGCCTGGACTCCAAGGCCATCGGGATCGTCTCCGTACGCGTCAACGGGGTCGAGACCCTGCGCGACGACAAGGTGACGGGGGCGGTGCCGGGGACGGTGCTGCGCTCGGGCCGCGACACCCGGACGGTGAGTACCGCGTGAGCGGCGGCAGCCCCGGCAGGCTCTTCATCGGCGGGGAGTGGACCGAGCCCGCCGCCGGGCACTACGAGGTCGTCGACCCCGCCACCGAGGAGGTCGTCGGCCTCGCGCCCGAGGCGAGCCGCGCCCAGGTGTACGAGGCCGCCGCGGCGGCGCGCGACGCCTTCGGGCCCTGGTCGCGGACCCGGCCCGAGGAGCGTGCCGCGATCCTCGACCGGGCCGCCGACCTCGTCCAGCGGGACTTCTCCGCCCACGCCGAGGTCGCGCGGGCGGAGAGCGGCGCCACCGCGTCCACCGCCCGGGGGATGCAGGTGGCGGTGGGCATCGCCCGCTTCCGGCGGTACGCGCGAGGGGCGCTGGAACCCGTCGAGGAGGCCGTCGCACCCCAGATCAACGAGGCCGGGCCGATGGGGCGGGCCGGGGTCTTCGGGGCGCTGGCCGTCCGCCAGCCGGTCGGCGTGGTCACGTGCGTCACCTCGTACAACAACCCCTGGGCCAACCCGGCGGGCAAGATCGCGCCCGCGCTCGCGATGGGCAACACGGTCGTGGTGAAGCCCGCCCCGCAGGACCCGCTCTCCGTCTACCGGATGGCCGCCGCGCTCGCGGAGGCGGGTGTTCCGCCGGGCGTCGTGAACGTCGTCACCGGGTCGGGCGCGGAGGTGGGGGAGGCCGCGGTCGACGCCCCGGACGTCGACATGGTCAGCTTCACCGGGTCCACCGCCGTGGGGCAGCGCATCGCGGAGGTGTGCGGGCGCGGGATGAAGCGGCAGTTGATGGAGCTGGGCGGCAAGGGGGCGGCGCTCGTCCTCGACGACGCCGATCTGGACTCCGCCGTCGCGGGCATCGGCACGACGTTCTCGTTCTACAGCGGACAGATCTGTACGGCTCCGACCCGCGTCCTGGTCCACCGGTCCCGGCAGGACGAGCTGATCGCCGCGCTCACCGCGTACGCGAACCGGCTCACCGTCGGCGACCCCCGCGACCGGGCCACCGTCGTCGGCCCGGTCATCTCCGCCGCCCACCGCGACCGCGTCGAGGCGTACGTGGAGCTGGGCCGGAAGGAGGGCGCGCGGGTCGTCACGGGCGGCGTCCGGCCGGGCCACCTGGACCGGGGCTTCTACGTGGCGCCCACGCTGCTGGCCGACTGCACCCCGGACATGCGGGTGGTCCGCGAGGAGATCTTCGGGCCGGTCGTGGTGGTCGTCCCCTTCGACGACGAGGAGGAGGGCGTCGCCCTGGCCAACGACAGCGAATACGGCCTCATCGACTACGTGTGGTCCGGCGACGTGGCCCGCGCCTTCCGGATCGCCCGCCGGCTGCGCGCGGGCGGGGTCGGCGTCAACACGGTCGGGCGGAACATGGAGGCCCCGTTCGGCGGGTTCAAGAAGAGCGGGGTGGGGCGGGACGTGGGCTCGTACGCGCTGCACGCCTACAGCGAGACACAGGCGATCGTCTGGCCCGGCTGAGGGCGCGTCCACGGGGCGCGGGAAAATTTTGAATCCGCACGAAACGGACAGTGCTGCGATTACCGTACGTCCTCACGCCCGTCTGCGTGGCATGCATTGCAAGGCTTAGCGGGGATGCGACCTTGAATTCATGAAGCGTTCTTGGGGAGTTGGCTGATGCATCCAAGGGTGAGACGTTGGAGTCTCACGCTCCGGATGTGGATATCGCAGCGCATAGCGTCCTCCTCATGACTCAGCTGGACGCGCGGCCAGGGGCCGGAGACACGGTACGGGGAAGTGCCCCGGCCGACGGTGGTGACGGCCGCGGTGGCGTACGGGGCAAGGGGCTCGGCGGGAATTCCGTCGGCCTCATGGGCAGCGCCGTCATCGGCGTCTCCACCGTCGCCCCCGTCTACTGTCTGACCTCCACCCTCGGCTCCACCGCCGGAGAGGTCGGCGTGCAGATGCCCGCCGTCTTCCTGGCCGGGTTCCTGCCGATGCTGCTCGTGGCCTTCGCCTACCGCGAGCTGAACCGGGCGATGCCGGACTGCGGCACCTCCTTCACCTGGACGGTGAAGGCGTTCGGCCCGCGCGTCGGCTGGATGTGCGGCTGGGGGCTGGTGATCGCGACGATCATCGTGCTGTCCAACCTGGCGGGCGTCGCCACCTCGTACTTCTGGCTGCTCGCGGGGGAGATCACCGGCAGCGCGTCGGTCGCCGCCCTGGACGACAGCAAGCCGGTCCACATCCTCACGTGCTTGGTCCTCATCGCCGTCGCCACCGCCATCAGCTACCGGGGCATGACCGCCACCAAGGGCATCCAGTACGCCCTGGTCGGGCTCCAGTTGGTCGTCCTCGCCGTGTTCGTGACGATGGCCCTGAGCAAGGCGGGCAGCGGCGGGCCGGACTTCGCCTCCTCGCTCGACTTCTCCTGGTCCTGGCTGAACCCCTTCGCCGTCCAGTCCTTCGCGGCCTTCACCGCCGGGCTGTCCCTCTCGATCTTCATGTTCTGGGGCTGGGACGCCTGCCTGACCGCCAACGAGGAGACCACCGGCAGTGAGAAGACCCCCGGCCGCGCGGCCCTCATCGCGATGGTCGTGCTGGTCGGCTCCTACCTCGCCACCGGCATCGCCGCGCAGATGGCCGTCGGCTCCGGCACCTCCGGGCTCGGCCTCGCCAACCCGGACACCTCCGACAACGTCTTCGCCGCCCTCGCCGGACCGGTGATGGGCCCCGGCCTCGGCGTCCTGCTCTTCCTCGCGGTCCTCGCCTCTGCCGCCGCCAGCCTCCAGACCACGTTCATCCCGGTGGCCCGCACGGTGCTCGCGATGTCCGCGTACGAGGCGATGCCGGCCTCGTACGCCAAGGTCCACCCCCGCTTCAAGACGCCCGGCCGGGCGACGATCACGGCGGGCATCGGCACCGGCGTCTTCTACACCGTGATGACCCTGGTCAGCGAGCACGTCCTGGTCGACACCATTTACGCGCTCGGCCTCATGATCTGCTTCTACTACGCGCTGACCGCCTTCGCCTGCGCCTGGTACTTCCGCGCCGAACTGACCCGCTCCGCCCGGGATCTGGTCTTCAAGGGCCTCTTCCCGCTGCTCGGCGGCACCCTGCTCGCCGCCGTCTTCGCCAAGACCCTCTACGACATGTGGGACCCGGCGTACGGCTCCGGATCCTCGGTCCTCGGCGTCGGATCGGTGTTCGTCATCGGGGTGGGGCTGCTGCTTCTCGGCGTGGTGCTCATGGTCGCGATGGAGCGCCGCAGCCCGGCGTTCTTCCGGGGCGAGATCCTGACGAAGGAGACCCCGGCCCTCGTGGTCGAGGACTGATCCCGTCGGGCCGTGCGGGGCCCGTACGCTGAGGCCATGACGCGACGTTCGACGGGGCACTGGCTCCAGGCGGTCGGTATCGCCCACGGCGCCATCGGCGCGGTGATCTACCGTGACGTGCTCGCCGAACTGGGGCGTGACGTGGTCGACTCAGTGCCCGACCGGGGCGACCGCGCCGCCGCCTTCTGGTTCATGGCCGCCGCCCCCACCCTGTGGCTGGGCGGCCGGCTGCTGCGCTCGGCGGAGGAGCACGACGACATCCCGGCCCAGCGCGCGGCGGGCATCGCCCTGGCCGCCGTCGGTGTGGTCGGCACGGTGGCCATGCCGAAGAGCGGGTTCCCGAGCCTGGTGGGGATCGGCGGCGTCCTGCTGCGCAGGTCGCTGCGGTCCGGGGGCGCGTAGGCGCGCGTACGGCGGGTGCCGGAGCCCCCCGGGGTGCCGCCCCGGCGCGGATGCTGTCGGGCCCTACGGCCGCCAGTAACCCAGCGCGTTCACCCGGTCCTTGGGCAGGCCCAGCTCCTTGCGGAGGTACGCCGACAGGGTCCGGGTGGTCGCCGTGTCGCAGGCGACCCAGACGTACGCGCCCGTGCGGTCCTCGCCCAGCAGCTCCGGCAGGGCCGCCTTCACTACGGAGACGAGACGCCCGCCCGCCTCCCGGCGCTCCACGTGGTGCAGGGTGTGGTGGGCCCCGTCGAGGCGGAACGGCAGTTTCCGGTCCTCCTCGTGCTCGGTCTCGAACCAGATCGTCGCCGGGGTCGACGGGACCGCGTCCAGCAGGGAGTTGATCGCCGGCAGCGCCGCCGCGTCACCGATCACGAAGAGCCGCGAGGGCGCCGGGGTGGGCAGGGCGAAGCCGGTGCCCTGGAGCGTGGCGTCGATCGTTTCGCCGATCCTGACGGTCTTCGCCCAGTCGCAGGCGGGGCCCTCGTGCAGGGCGAACTCCAGACTGAACGTGCCCGTCTCCGGGTCGGGGTCGACCAGGGTGTAGGCGCGCTGATGGGGTTTGCCGTCCTTCTCGAACCACAGCCGCACCCACATCGTCGGATGCGCCCCGCCCGTCGCGGCGAGCAGCCCGCCGTCGGTCACGTGCACCCGGCGGAAACGGTCCGTGACCTGTTCCGTGCCGGTCACGGTGAACGTGAAGTCACGCCCCCTGAACAGTTTGAGAACGACGCCTTCCCAGCCATGCCCCACGGTGTCTCCTGCCTCGCCCCGGCGCCCCCGGCCCACTGCCCACTGCCCACAAGGTCACTTAGGTCATTTAGGTTAGGCTAACCTAAATTTGAGAGACTGGGGAGTGGCTGAAAACCACCGGATGCGGGGCGGGCGACGATACTTCGCGGACACTCCCCGGACAGAACACCTAGGACGCCGGGTCCGCCCCGTCCGGGTGCAGCGCGCCGCCCGGCCGGAACAGCCGCTTGGCCACCACGTGCCCGGCCTCCGCCGCCATCCGGAACCACGGCTCCGCCGCCGCCAGCCCCTCGCGCTGCTCGACCAGGCGGCCCAGCTCCCACATCGACTCCACGTCACCGGCCCTCACCGCCTGCCGCAGCAGCCGCTCGGCCGTGTCGGGGCGCCCCTCGGCCCGCGCGGTCAGGGCGAGCGCCCGCAGCCCCCGCACGGCCCGGGCGTCCCCGGCCGCGGCCGCCGCCGCGAGCTTCGCCGGATCGACGGGGCGGCGCGAACTGCTCCGGAACAGCAGCAGGATCCCGAGCACCCACATGATCCAGCTCAGGCTGATCAGCGTGCCGTTGCCGGTGACGACCCCGGTCAGGCTCAGCGCGCCGCCCGCCGGCAACAGGAAGTACCCCAGCCCCGGCCCCAGCCCCGACCCCCGTCCCGGCCCCAGTCCCGGCCCCATCGCAACTCCTCTCCGTCCGCTCCCGCCGCACACGGACGACGGTCTCGGATTTCCTTGTCGTACGGCATACCTTGGCCCTTCGCACGTATGACGCGCTGACGGACGACGGAGGTGTTCTCGATGCGGATCTCCACAACGATCTTCCTCACCGACGAGACGGTGACCCCGGTCAGGCTCGCCCGCGAGCTGGAACAGCGGGGGTTCGGCGGGCTGTATCTGCCCGAGCACACGCACATCCCGGTGATCCGCAGCACGCCGTACCCGGTGGGCGGGGAGCTGCCCCGGGAGTACGGCCGCACCCTGGACCCGTTCGTCGCCCTCGGCCAGGCCGCCGCCGTCACGCAGCGCCTCGCCCTGGGCACCGGCATCACCCTGGTCGCCCAGCACGACCCGATCGGCCTGGCCAAACAGGCGGCCACCCTGGACCACCTCTCCGGCGGCCGGTTCACCCTCGGCGTCGGCTACGGCTGGAACGTCGAGGAGGCGGCCGACCACGGGGTCGAGTGGTCCACGCGCCGGGAGCTGGCGCGGGACCGGATGGCCCTGATGCGGGCCCTGTGGGCGGACGAGCCGACCGGGCACGAGGGCGCGTTCGGGTCGGTGCGGGCGAGCGAGGCGCACCCCAAGCCCGCCCAGCGGCCGCGCGGCCCGGTCAACGGCCCGCGCACCCTGATCGGCGGCGGGGCGGGCCCGAAGCTGTTCGCGCACATCGCGGAGTACGCGGACGGCTGGCTGCCCATCGGCGGCGGGGGCCTCACCGAGTCGCTGCCGAAGCTGCGGACGGCCTGGGAGGAGGCCGGGCGCGACCCGAAGGGCCTCCAGGTGGTGCCGTACGCGGTGCTGCCCGGCCCGGGAAAGCTCGCCCACTACGCGGAGCTGGGCATCGAGGAGGTCGTGCTCCAGCTGCCCCCGGCGGACGAGGCGGAGGTCCTGCGGACGCTGGACGACTACGCCGCGTATCTCTGACCGGCACGCGAGTACGCCGCGTATCTCCGACGGCCGTGCGACCACGCCGCGTATCTCTGACCGCCACGCGACTACGCCGGGTACTTCCGGCGGTCACGCCGCGTACCGCCGGGGAGGGGTGCCCGGGGCCGCCGGTGCAACCGGGCTCGCCCACAGGGCATCCTTGTTCATCGGGGAACGCATACGCGGGCCCGGTCGGCGGGCGCCCCGCCGTCCAGACCGGAGCCCGCCCGGGTGGGGAGTGGAATGAACAGGCCGTTGCGGCACATAGCCATCTTCTGCGGGCTGCTGGTGCTGGCCCTGCTGCTGCGGGCCAACTGGCTCCAGCACGTCGACCGCCAGGAGCTGGCCCAGCACGAGAAGAACGCCCGGGTGCGGTTCGAACGGTTCGCCACCCCGCGCGGCGACATCATCGTCGGCGGCAAGGCGATCACCGGATCGAAGGAGACCGAGAGCCGGGACTACGCGTTCCTCCGGACCAACAAGGACGGTGCGATGTACGCGCCCGTCACCGGGTACGCCTCCCAGTCCCGGGGCACCTCGCTGCTGGAGCGGACCTACGACAGCGTCCTCAGCGGCCAGGACGACCGGTTCGCCTTCCGGCACGCCAAGGACATCCTGACGGGGCAGCCCCGGCGCGGCGGCGACGTGATCACCACGATCGACGCCAAGGCGCAGAAGGCGGCCTACAAGGGCCTCACCGACCTGGGCGCCCGGGGCGCGGTGGTCGCCCTGGACCCGCGCACCGGCAAGGTGCTGTCGCTGGTCTCCACGCCCTCGTACGACCCCGAGACCTTCGCCGGGATCTCCTTCAAGGAGAGCGACCGCTTCACGGCGCTGGAGAAGAAGAAGGGCAAGCCGCTGGCCAACCGCCCGCTGCGCGAGACCTACCCGCCCGGCTCCACCTTCAAGATCCTCACGGCCGCGGCGGCGCTGGAGCACGGCGTGGTCACGGACGTGGACGCCAAGACGGACGCGGTCTCGCCGTATCCCCTCCCGCTCTCCACCAACAAGATCGGCAGCGAGGCGGGCGACGCGGTGTGCAACAAGGCGTCGATGAAGACCGCCATGCAGTACTCCTGCAACAACGTCTTCCTCGACGCGGCGTCCGAACTGGGCGAGGACCGCATGCGGGAGACGGCGGAGAAGTTCGGCTTCAACGAGGACGTGTACGCCGAGGAGTTCGGCGACATGCTCGCCACGAAGAGCCTCTACCCGCAGAAGCTCGACAAGCCCGGCACGGCCCTCACCGGCATGGGCCAGGGCAGCCTCACCAGCACCCCGATGCAGATGGCGATGGTCACGGCGGCCCTCGCCAACGACGGCAAGCTGATGCAGCCCTACATCGTCGACGAGCTGCGCGGCCCGGACCTCTCCACGCTGGAGAAGAACGAGCCGATGGAGATGAGCCAGGCCGTCTCGTCCGAGACGGCGAAGAAGGTCCAGGAGATGATGGAGTACACCGCGAAGGAGGGCAGCGCCAAGCGCGCCCTGATCGACGGTGTGACGGTCGGCGGCAAGACGGGCACCGCCCAGCGCGGCGTGAACGTCCGCGACGAGGTCCCGTACGGCTGGTTCGTCAGCTACGGCAAGAAGGACGACGGGCGTTCGGTCGCGGTCGCCGTGTTCATCGACCCGACGGACATGGACATCTCCCGCTCCGACATCTCGGGCGGCCGGCTCGGCGCCCCGATCGCGAAGAGCGTGATGCAGGCGGTGCTGGGGGACTGAGACCCCCGGCCTCGCGTTCGGATCAGGCCGGGCCGGGGGCCGGCTCGGCGGCTCCGAATTGACATGTCGTCGGGTCGCTCAGCTGTGCGATCATCATGTGCCCGCCCCTTCACGGGACGGGCACATTTCGCTGTGTTCAGAGGCCCGCCGAACGAGCTGTCCGCGGAGACCCGGAGCACATCCTTCACCGCTCCGGGGGGAACGGACCCATGCCACCACGTCTGTGTACGGCCGCGAGATCCGCGGCATACACCGCACTTCTGCTCACGCTCACCGTTCTGGTCACGCTGCTGGCCCCGGTGGGGGCGGCGCGGGCGAGCACCGCCACCGCCACGCCCGCCGCCCCGGCCGCCGCCGCCGAGGACTGCCCGTCCTTCCCGCTCTCCGCGTACGGCGAGGCCGCGCCCGAGGGGAACACGCTCACCCTCCCCGCCGAGGGGACCGCCTGCTTCACGTTCACCGTCGAGAAGCCGGGCCTGCACCGTCTCCTGGAGTCGGGCACCGGAAACGTGTACACCACGGTCTACGACGGTGAGGAGCGGGTCGACTGCCACGACCCGGAGTGGGGCGAGGGCTGGTGCCGTCTTGAGCGCACCGGCACGTACACGCTGCGGCTGGTCAACGACTGGGCGGACACCAGCAAGGTCACCTTCGGCCTGGTCCCGATCGGCACGGACGAGGGCTGCGCCGCCCCGATCCCGACCGGTTGGGACAGCCCGCCCCTCGTGGCCCTGGCGGCCGGCCCGACGGCCGTGCAGTGCGTGCGGATCGAGGCGAAGCCGGGGGAGCGGCTCACCAACAGGATCACCACCACGAAGTACGGTCAGGGCCTCTCCTGGATCACCGACGAGACCGGCGCCCGTATCTGCCCGCACTTCAACGAGGACGACAGCGAGGGCTGCGTCCTCCCGGGCGACGGCCCCTACCGCGTCCTGTCCCACGTCAGGGAGGCGGAGGGCGGCTTCCCGGCCGAGTACACGCTGAAGGTCCGCCGCATCTCCGACCCGGCCGGCTGCGCCCGGGTCCCGGTCAACGCCTACAACTCCGCGCCCACCACCGTGACTCCGGCCGCCGGCTGCAAGACGTTCACCGCGTCCCACGCCGGCCCCCACGAGGTCTACGCGGTCGACACCTCCCGTACCAAGCTCACGGTCTACGACCGCGCCGGCAAGACCGTCTGCACCACCTGGGACGGGTGCGATCTTCCCTCGGCCGGTGACTACACGGTCTACACCGACCAGGCCACCCTCATCCTCGACCGCGCGTCGGACGCCGGCTGCGTACCCGCGGGCATGGGCGTGCTCCGGTCCGATTTCGCCTCGGCGGGGGAGATCGACTGCGTCTCCCTGGACCTTCCCACCGGGGCCCGGATGGCCGTACTGAAGTCCCTCGGCGGGCCGGGCCCGCACCCGGATACGACGGTGTACGACGCCGGCGGCGCGTACCAGTGCGAGGGGTCCGCCCTCAGGTCCGGGACCTGCGAACTGGACGGCAGGGCGCCCTTCCGGCTGCACATCTCCACCGACGACGAAGCCCCGGCGACCGGCGCCTACGCCCTGGCGCTGCACCGCACCGACGTCGCCTCCGGCTGCCCGGCCTTCCCGGCCGGCGACTTCACCGCACAGAGCCCCGCCGCCCGGATCACCACCGGCGACGGAGTCTTCTCGCAGTGCCTGAGCATCCCCGCCGACGCGCACAGCGGGCGGGAGAACCTCCAGCTGCAGGCCGCGCCGGGGCAGACGCTGACCGCCGAGTTCACGGTGCTGGACGAGAAGGGCGTCCAGGCCTGCTCGGTCTACCCCTCGACCAGCACCTGGACCACCTGCGAGCTGAAGCCCGGCGCCGCGTACACCGTGCTGTTCACGGGCCGGGACAGCAAGACCACCTACACGCTGACCCGCAGGGACGTCACCGCCACCGCGAAGGGCTGCACGCCCAACCCGGCGGTCCGGGCCGGCGGGCCCTCCTCGGGCGGCGCGATGGGGGCACCCGGTGAGCTGCGCTGCCGCCAGATCACGACCACCGACGCCGAGGACACCGTGCACGTCGATGTGCGCGACGCCCTGGGCTCCGCGAACGTGGTGGTGTACGGCGCGAACGGCGAGGCCCTGTGCAACCGGAACCAGGCGTGCGCGGTCACCGGTTCCACCAGCTACCAGGTCCTCGTCACCGTGCGCGCCGGACTGAAGGCCGCGCCCGACTACCGGTTCGACGCCGTGCGCATCGCCACCGCGGCCGGCCCCGCCGAGGGATGCGTCGCGGTGCCCAACGTCAGTTACGGGTACGGCCCCGTCACCGGCACCCTCGACGAGGCGCACAGCACCTTCTGCGCGGCGCTGCCGACCGCGTACCGCGACCGCTTCGACATGAAGATCAGCGACACCGACGGCGCCGAGGCGACGGCGGTCCCCTCGCTGTACGACGCCAGCCTCAACAACGGCTGCATGAAGTACATCCCCACGGGCTACGAGTGCGTTGTCAGCGAGCCCTACTCCAAGGACCCCACCCCGAGCACCCTGGTCCTGTCGCTCCCGGAGACCGCCGCGAAGACCTCGTACTCGGCGGAGGCCGTCTGCTCCGGCATCCGCTGCGGCGTGGAGACGGTCACCATCGGGACGGTCGCCCCGACCACCGGCGCTGCCGGCGGCAAGGCGACGGTGACGCTCACGGGGACGGCCCTGCACAAGGACGACGTCGTCCGCCTCGCCCTCGGCGGCAAGGAGGTGGAGTCGACGACCACCGCCGTCTCCGCCGACCGCAGGACGCTCACGGCGGTCCTCGACCTGACCGGCGCCGCGACCGGCGTCTGGAGCGTCTCCGTCATCACGCACAACGGCGTCGAGCACCCGCGGGGTTCGTTCACCGTCACGCCCGCGCGGCTCGCCTCCACCCAGCCGCCGGTGATCACCGGGGCGGCCAAGGTCGGCGCGACGCTGAGCGCGAGCAGGGGTTCCTGGACGGTGCCGCCGTCCTCGTACGCGTACCAGTGGAAGGCGGACGGCGCGGCGGTCTCCGGCGCGACGGCCGCCACGTACACCGTGCCCGCGACGCTGCTCGGCAAGAAGATCACCGTCACCGTCACCGCCCGCCGCACCGGCGACCCGGACGCCCAGGGGACCTCGGCGGCCGTCACGGTCGCCAGGGGCGACGCCCCGAAGGCCACGGTCGCGCCGGTCGTCTCCGGCACCGCCAAGGTCGGCGCGACGGTCGGGGTCGGCCGCGGCGCCTGGACGCCGAAGCCCTCCGCGTGGGCCTACCAGTGGAAGGCGGACGGCGTGGCGGTCTCCGGCGCGACGGCCACCACGTACGCGGTGCCGGCGTCGCTGCTCGGCAAGAAGATCACCGTCACCGTCACCGCCCGGCTGACGGGGCACGCCGACGGCAGCGCGACGAGCGCGGCGGTCACGGTCGCCAGGGGCGACGCCCCGAAGGCGACGATCGCGCCGGTGATCTCCGGCACGGTGAAGGTGGGTTCCACGCTCACCGTCGGCCGGGGCGCGTGGGCGCCAAAGCCCTCCGCGTGGGGCTACCAGTGGTACGCCAACGGCACGGCCATCTCCGGGGCCACCGCCGCCACACTGCCGCTCAAGGCGGCCCAGCGGGGCCGGACGATCACGGTGAAGGTCACCGCGCACCTCACCGGCCACGCCAGTGGCTCGGCGGTCAGCAAGGCGACGAAGGCCGTCGTCTAGGCGTACTGACCTCCAGCGGCCTCCTACCGGGCTTCCGGTGGGAGGCCGCTGCCGTTCCCGGGCCGCCTCCCATCGGGCTTCCGGTGGGAGGCCGCTGTCGTTCCCGGGCCGTCTCCCATCGGGCTCCCGGTGGGAGGCCGCTGTCGTTCCCGGGCCGGCCACCGCGCACGCCGGCCCCCGGGCCCGATCGGCGAGGCGCCCCTCTAACGCACCGCCCGCAGCGTCCTCGGCCGCCCTGCCCGCGGCTTCTCGTCCCCGGCCGGGTCCGCCGGGAGCGCCAGGCCCACCAGCTCCGTCAGCGCGTCGATGCGGAAGTCCGCCGTCTCCACCACGTCGGGGTGGTCCGCCCACCAGTGCCCGTACGGCCCCCGCCGCAGGTGCGCCGTCCGCAACCCCGCCGCGGCGGCGGGGAACAGGTCCTCCGCCGGGTGGTCGCCCACGTACAGCGTCGCCTCCGGGGCCGCGCTCGCCACCTCGGCCACCCGCGCGAAGAACTCCGGGTCCGGCTTCCGGGCGCCCCACTCGTCCGAGGTGACCACCAGGTCGACGGGCAGGTCCAGGCCCCGCAGCAACTCCCCGGCCCGGGCCGTGCCGTTCCCCGCCACCACGACCCGGACACCCGCGGCCCGCAGCTCGCCCAGCGCGGGCCGGACGTCCTGGTAGAGGTCCGACTCGTCGAGGTGCTCCCCGCGCCCGGCGGCGGCCCGCGCGCGGTAGGCCTCCTCGACGTCCATGTCGGGCCGCAGGACGCGCAGCGCGTCCGTGGCCTCGCGGCCCTGGGCGACGGCCGCGCCCACCAGCGCACTGAGCGTGTGCGGTGGTACGCCGAGCCAGTTGGCCCAGGACGCCCAGTGCCGGTCGTCGCGTACGAGGGTTTCGCCGATGTCGAGGACGATCGTTTCCATCACCGTTCCGACACTAAGCGTGAGGACACCGTCGGCGGGGTCTCATCCGGGTGAGTCGGCCCGCACGAGTGACCATGTGCACGACCGCGGGCATGACGACGAGCACACCCACAGGCGCGTCGCGATCGGCGATTCCGCGACAAACGACCCCAGAGGCCCTGGTCCGGCGCGCGCACCTCGCTCGTATGCTCGGTTCATGACCGATGCTCAGAGCGGACGCCCCACCTCCAACGCCATGCGGCGCGCACTCAAACGCGCCCGTGACGGTGTCGCCCTCGATGTCACCGAGGCCGCCGTCCTGCTCCAGGCGCGCGGCGACGATCTGACGGACCTCGCGGCGTCCGCCGCCCGTGTCCGTGACGCGGGCCTGGAGGCGGCGGGCCGGCCGGGCGTGATCACGTACTCGCGCAAGGTCTTCATCCCGCTCACCCGCCTCTGCCGTGACAAGTGCCACTACTGCACCTTCGTCACCGTCCCCGGCAAGCTCCGCCGGGCCGGCCACGGCATGTTCCTGTCGCCCGACGAGGTGCTGGCCATCGCCCGCGAGGGTGCGGCGATGGGCTGCAAGGAGGCGCTGTTCACCCTGGGGGACCGCCCCGAGGACCGGTGGCCCGAGGCGCGGGAGTGGCTGGAGGCGGAGGGGTACGACGACACGCTCGCGTACGTACGGGCGATGGCGATCCGGGTCCTGGAGGAGACGGGCCTGCTGCCCCACCTCAACCCGGGCGTGCTGACCTGGACCGACCTCCAGCGCCTCAAGCCCGTGGCCCCCTCGATGGGGATGATGCTGGAGACGACCGCGACCCGCCTGTGGTCCGAGCCCGGCGGGCCGCACCACGGCTCCCCGGACAAGGAACCGGCCGTACGGCTGCGCGTACTCGAAGACGCGGGGCGCTCCAACGTCCCCTTCACCACCGGCATCCTGATCGGGATCGGCGAGTCCTACGAGGAGCGCGCCGACTCCCTCTTCGCGCTGCGGAAGACGGCCCGCGCCTACCACGGCATCCAGGAAGTCATCGTGCAGAACTTCCGCGCCAAGGCGGACACGGCGATGCGCGGGATGCCCGACGCGGAGCTGGAGGAACTGGCCGCCGCCGTCGCGGTGGCCCGGCACATCCTCGGCCCATCGGCCCGGATCCAGGCCCCGCCGAACCTGGTGGACGCCGAGTACGCACTCCTCATCGGCGCGGGCATCGACGACTGGGGCGGGGTGTCACCGCTCACCCCCGACCACGTGAACCCCGAGCGCCCCTGGCCGCACATCGACGAACTGGCCGCGAAGACGGCGGAATCCGGCTTCACGCTGCGCGAACGCCTCACCATCTACCCCGAGTTCATCCAGCGCGGCGAGCCCTGGCTCGACCCCCGCCTCCTCCCGCACGTCCGCGCCCTGGCCGACCCGGAGACGGGCCTGGCCCGCGAGGACGCGATCCCGGTCGGCCTCCCGTGGCAGGAGCCGGACGAGGGGTTCACCTCCTCCGGCCGCACCGACCTCCACACCACCATCGACACCGAGGGCCGCACCGGCGACCGCCGCGACGACTTCGACGAGGTGTACGGGGACTGGGAGGCGCTCCGCGAGGCGGCGGCCCCCGGCATGGTCCCGTCCCGCATCGACGCCGACGTACGCCAGGCGCTGAGCCAGGCGGCCGACGACCCGACGAAGCTCACCGACGACCAGGCGCTCGCCCTGCTCCACGCGGACGGCCCGGCGCTGGACGAGCTGTGCCGGATCGCGGACGCGCTGCGCAAGGACGTGGTCGGCGACGAGGTCACGTACATCGTCACGCGGAACATCAACTTCACCAACGTCTGCTACACCGGCTGCCGCTTCTGCGCCTTCGCCCAGCGCCGCACCGACGCCGACGCGTACACGCTCTCCCTGGACCAGGTCGCGGACCGGGCGGCGCAGGCGTGGGACGTGGGCGCGGTCGAGGTCTGCATGCAGGGCGGCATCCACCCGGACCTGCCCGGGACGGCGTACTTCGACATCGCTCGTGCGGTGAAGGAACGCGCCCCCGGCATGCACGTGCACGCGTTCTCGCCCATGGAGGTCGTCAACGGGGCCACCCGCACCGGCCTGTCGATCCGCGACTGGCTGACCGCCGCGAAGGAGGCCGGGCTCGACTCCATCCCCGGCACGGCGGCGGAGATCCTGGACGACGAGGTCCGCTGGGTCCTGACCAAGGGCAAACTGCCCACGGCCACCTGGCTGGAGGTCATCAAGACCGCCCATGAGGTGGGCCTGCGCTCGTCCTCGACGATGATGTACGGGCATGTGGACCAGCCCCGCCACTGGCTCGGCCACTTCCGTACCCTGGCTCGACTCCAGCAGGAGACGGGCGGCCTGACGGAGTTCGTGACGCTTCCCTTCATCCACACCAACGCCCCGGTCTACCTGGCCGGCATCGCCCGCCCGGGCCCGACGGACCGCGACAACAGGGCCGTCACCGCCATGGCGAGGCTGCTGCTCCACCCGCACATCACCAACATCCAGACGAGCTGGGTGAAGCTCGGCACGGAGGGTGCGGCGGAGATGCTGCGCTCGGGCGCGAACGACCTGGGCGGCACGCTGATGGAGGAGACCATCTCCCGGATGGCCGGGTCGAGTTACGGCTCGTACCGCTCGATCCAGGGCCTGGAGGCCATCGCCGAACTCGCGGGCCGCCCGTCCCGCCCCCGTACGACCCTGTACGGGGAGGTCCCGGCCGAACGCGTCGCGGCGGCCACCGCCTCGGACGGGCACCTGCCGGAGCTGCTGCCGGTGCTGCCGAGCTGAGAGCGGGCGGAGGGCGGTGCGGGGGCCGGTGCGGTGCGGGGAGTGAGCCCGCCCCGCACCGGCCTCCCCGCTCTCAGCAGCCCAGGGCGGCGAGACCGGTCGGCAGATACGACCTGACGAAACGCTCGATGTCGTCGCTGTGGTTATGCTCGGTGTTCGTCAGCTCCAGGTTGAGGATGTAGTTCTTCCCGGTTCTCGGGCACGGAGCCATCACCACGGACCGAGTGTGGGACACCACGGCGTTGTCGCTGACGTCCGAGGCCCTGAGCTGCTCAAAACCCCCGAGCCTGCCGCTCTTCGCGTACGCCAGCACGTCGAACTTCCGTTGCCCGGAGTACTCGGTGAAGGCGAATTTCATGAGGTCGTCGACGTAGAGCTCGCAGGAGAAGGACTTGTCGGATGTCGACGCCTTGTCGCGCAGCTTCGTGCCGCCGGGCAAGAGCGCTCCTAGCTTGTCCTTGCTGACGTCCCGGCCGCAGGCCTTGCTCGGGACGGTGTACTCTTCCGGACCTCCGCATGCCGAGACGCCAGCGAGGAGGAGGACTGTGAGAGAAAGGCGGATGGCGGAAATCTGCAGCTTTTCGGTCATGACGATCCCACCGTTCCGTTCGCGCTCTTATTCCCGTTGAGGGCGGCGAGCGCGATGTCCATCTGCCACAGGTAATCGTCGCCGGTCGCCGAGAGCTTGTGGTCGGGGTTGACGCGGACCCATTCCTCGCCGAGGGCGGTGAGGTACTTCTGTCGAACTTGGAAGTTCTCGCTCTTCTCGATGGCGAGCTTGTCGTCGATGCGCTCTTGCTCTTCCACCTGCCAGGCGTAGGCACCGGCGTCCACTCCTCGCTGCAGGACGTCTCCCACCACGGGGACGAAGTTCGCCACACTCCCTGCGCCGTGGTACGCCCATTTGGCCGGCCACGAGGGGTCGTCCTTGTCCGTGTCCAAGGCGTGATAGCGCGCCGACTCCATGAACCCGACCGTCTGACCAGCCCGCAGCAGCTCCTCCCTAGGGTCTCCCTCGTGCGGAGCGTGCATATCGGCGATGATCGCCTGGTTCACCCCCTCCATGAACATGCCGTAGGCGTCCTGGTCCCGGGACACCTGCTTCGACACCTGGAGAAGGTCCTTGTAGTCGAGCGTGCTGTCCCCCGGGTTCAGTGAGCTGGCCGACTGGTGCACCTTGTCGCCGTGGTTGCCGAGCAGCGCGGCCATGTCATCGCGGAGTTCGGGCGGGAACTCGTCCTTCTTACCGGCCAGCACGTCCAGGGATTTGTCCAGCACCGCGCGCTGGTCGGGAGTGCGGTCGTAGCCGGTGACCACGGCGGGCTCGTCGGGGTTGAGGCCGGTGCCGGCGGCGAGCAGCGCCTTGCCGAGGGCTTCCCGCGACTGCATGGTGCCGTCGCCCTTGCCGAAGGGGTCGTCCTCGTCGTAGAACTCCCTTTCGGACAGCAGATAGTCCGCCATCGTCCTCGTCGGCGCGTGCGGGTCGTCGTTGTCGCCCGGGAGTTCCTTGAGAAACAGGTCCGTTGCGAAGTCCGGATTGTGCGACACGGCCTTGAGGTAGCCCGCCATGGGGTCGCTGCCCGGCGTGCCGCCGGCTCCCGTGTAGTCGAGCTGGGCCGCGATAAGTGGGTTGCCCCAGACGGACGCCGGATTGAACTGAGCTCCCTTGGACTGCTCGAACGTCCGCACCGCACTGCCGTAGTCGTCCAGGAAGCCGCTGTCGAACTTGCCCTTGACCATGAGATTGCTCATGATCTGGAAGCCGTACGGCTTCACCATGATGCCCTCGTGGCCGAACTGCTTGCCGCCCGAGGCGATGACGTCCTTCTTCCAGGCATCCATGGCGGGACTGTCCACGTGGGACGCGGTCGCCAAGGACATGCTGAGGTTCTCCTGGACCTGGCCGAGGAACCTGGCCCTTTCGCCTTCGGGCGTCTTCCCCTGGCCCGGGTCTGCGATGTCCCGCCAGAACTGCATCGTGCCGTCCGCGCCCAGCGTGGTGGCGAACCGTTCGCTGAATCCCGGATTGTCACGCTGGTCGATCAGCATCTCGTTGAAGCGCTCGATCTCCTTGTCGCTCCACTCCGAAGGATCGCTCTCCTTCACCTTCTTCGCCCAGTAGTCGGCGTCCGCCTTGCCCTGTCGGTCGTCGGCCTCCTTCAGCCCGCCCGGACCGTCGCCGGTGAAGTCATGCTTGTTCTTGGCGAGGGCACGCAGGGCGCGGGCCACGATGCGGTCGGTCTCGCTCGCCTCCCAGAGAACCCGCTTGACCCGGCGCTCCGCGACGGCGAGTTCCTCGTCACTGGGGGTGGGGATGTCCCCCTTGCCCGCCGCGGCGCCCGAGGGCACGGAGGCGATGGCGCTGCCCTTGGCGTTGATGTAGATGTTCTGCTTGGCGACGTCGTCGATGACCGTGCGCAGGGCGGCCTTGTGCTTCTTGAAGGCCGCGCTGGCGTCGCGCATGATGCCGAGCACGCTCGTGGCCTGGCCCGCCACGTCCTGGAACTCGACGGCCGTCTTGGAGACGAAGTCCTTGGTGACGGTGGCGTTGAGGCCGTTCCAGTCCGCGGCGTTCGCCTCCGTCTGCAGCCTCTTGGCGTTCACTCCGCCCCCGTCACCGGTGGAGAGCGCCTTGAGGCGCCTGGCCATGGTCTCCCAGTCCGTGATCGCCGTGTCCAGTGTGCCCAGGCGCAGATCCGTCAGTTCCTGCGCGGTCATCGTCTCGGTCGCCATGCGTTGTCCAGCCCCCGTGTGTTCTTCGCCGGAACTTTCCGGTTTGCGGAAGTTACTTTATGTAGCTGTCGATCTTGGAGACGGGCATGCTCGTCGCGACCTGGACCTGGTCCTTCGCGTGCTGTGCGCGGCTGTAGTCGAAGTGGTTGGAGATGTGCGCGCAGGCGTCCTTGAGCGTCTTCGTCTGGCTGTTCCACGCGTCGTGGAGCTCGGTCAGGGCCGCGCCCATGTCGAGCCCGTCGTTGAACAGGTCGATCGACGCCGCGAACGTGCTGGGGCGGGCGAGGTCGCTGTCCACGCCGAATTTCTGGCGCAGTTCATACGCGGTGTTGCCCATCCGGCCCAGCTCGTCGTCATGGACGATCAAGTCGCCGGTGCCCGGGGTGCCGCCGCCGGGGGGCACCCCGTTGAGCTGAGTGGAGGCGGAGGACCGCTGCGCCGCTTCGCTCTTGAGCTGTTCCCATTCGTCCCATGCCATGAACTGAACCGTCCCCCGTGCGCGGTTGACCACGAACCCATTCACCCTGCACGTTAGCAACCTGCGTGTCATGTGAACCTGTCGGAGGGTGATCCACACGACTCGGTCACACCCGTAGGCGTCCGTCCTGGGTGCGGCATAACCTCGCGGGATGCTGAAAGCCTCGTCCCTGGACCAGATCCGGCAGTCGTACGATGCCGCCGCCGCCGACTACGCCCGGTCCGTGAAGGACCCGAGCGAGCTGGACCCGCTGTCGCGCGCCGTGCTGGCCGCCTTCGCCGAGCTCGTCACGTCGTCCGGCCTCGGGCCCACGGCGGACGTGGGCTGCGGACCGGGCAAGGTGACCGCATACCTGACCGGGCTGGGGGTCTCCGCCTTCGGGATCGATCTCTCGCCGAGGACGGTCGAGCTGGCGCGCGCGGCCCATCCGGGACTGCGCTTCGAGGTCGGTTCGATGACCGCGCTGGAGGCCGGGGACGGCGAACTGGGCGGCGTCCTGGCGTTCTACTCCACGCATCATCTGCCGTCGGAGTCGCTGCCCGGAGTGTTCGCCGAGTTCCATCGGGTACTGGCGCCCGGCGGGCACCTGCTGGTCGTCACCCGGGTCGGCGACGACGGACACCAGCGTCTGACACACGGCTACGGGGGGCCTCCCGCCACCTTCGACTGCTACCGGCTGCCCGCCGACCGGATCGCCGAACTGCTGGAGCGGGCGGGGTTCGTCACCACGGGGCGGACGTTGCAGGAAGCCGAGGAAGGCGCGAAGCGGCCGGTCGCCGGCTTCATGGCGCACAAACCGGACGCCGCCGCCGCGCGGGAGTGATCCGTGCCCAGCTCCTTCGCCGCCCAGCGGGAGTGAGATCCGCCCTGGCCCGCTGGGCAGATTCTCCTCGACCCTCGACCCCTTGGGCAATCCAACGCCGCCAGACCTCAGTCCGGTTGGGTCTCCTCGCTCACCGCGCAGTGGACCTCAATGGCGAGTGCGGCGTCGTCGCGTCGCCCCTCCAGCGTCTGGCCGACGATCGTCGCGGACTCGCCGGCGGAGTACATGTCCGTGGTGGCGGCGAAGTTCGGCTCGTCGGGCCGCCGCGATGGCTTCTACGTGTCACGGCTTCCCCAGCACGGAGTCGCGCGACAAGCTCATGAACGCCGACTTCGGGTCCGCGACCATCATGGTCACCGACAAGGGCGACCGCTTCCGCGATCTGCTCAACAACTCCAAGCCCGCCGGGGTCCTCTTCGATCCCTGGGCCGGAGGCCGTCCCTCGTCGCCCGTGGCACGGATCCCGGGCGGACCGGGCGGGCCCGGCCGTCCGTCACGCCAGGGGAAAGGCGCGGCGGTAGTCGCTCGGCGACACCCCGATCTGTCTGACGAAGTGGTGGCGGAGGTTGTTCGCGGTGCCGAGGCCGCTCAGCTCCCCGATCCTGGCGATCGGCAGGTCCGTCGACTCCAGCAGGCTCTGGGCTCGTCGCAGCCGCTGCTGGAGCAGCCACTGCAACGGGGTCACCCCGGTGGCCGCCTGGAGCCGCCGGTAGAGGGTGCGCGGGCTCATCGCGGCCCGCAGGGCCAGGCCCTCCACCGTCAGCGGCTGGTCGAGGTTCGCCCGGGCCCAGTCCAGCACGGGCGCCAGACCCCGGTCGTCGGTGGCGGGAACGGGCTGGTCGATGAACTGCGCCTGCCCACCGGGGCGATGGGCAGGCACCACCATCCGGCGGGCCAGCTGGTTGGCCACGTGCGCGCCGAGGTCGCGGCGTACGAGGTGGAGGCAGAGGTCGAGTCCGGCGGTCAGCCCGGCGCTGGTGAGGACGGAGCCGTCGTCCACGTACAGGACCGAGTCGTCGACCCGCACCTTCGGGTAGCGGTCGGCCAGTTGAGCCGTGTGCATCCAATGGGCGGTGGCGCGCCGGCCGTCGAGGATGCCCGCCTCGGCGAGGGCGAAGGCGCCCGTGCACAGGGAGACCATGCGGGCGCCGGCGTCATGGGCGAGGCGGAGAGCCGTGATCAGCGCCGGGTCCAGCGGCCGGCCCTCGTCGACACAGGGGTCGGGCACCGAGGGCACGATGACCGTGTCCGCGCCGGCGAGGTCGGCGAGACCGTAACGGGTGTGCAGGGAGAGTCCGGCGCCGGTCGCGGAGGCGTCCGCGCCGGGCTCCCGTGTGGAGCACAGCCGCAGGTCGTACCAGGGGTCCGCCAGGTCGGGCTGCGGCTTCCCGAACACCGTGCAGGGGATGCTCAGTTCGTACAGGTCCCAGGAGGGAAGGTGGATTTCCTCGGTCACGACCACGGCGACAGAACCAGCGCTCATGCGGTGCAGCGTATGGCAGGAATTTGGTGGTTGCCGTCACTGCTGTCACTTCTCCCGCCCTTCTCCTGCTGCGAGCGTGGTGCGTACGTGATCAACCGGCCCAGGCGTGGGCAGACGGACAGGGAGTTGTCGGAGCATGGGTACCGAGCGTTCGGCCGTGACGGTCATCGGGCTGGGGCAGATGGGATCGGCACTGGCCGCCACCCTGCTGGAGCGGGGGCACCCGACCACGGTGTGGAACCGTTCGGCGCACAAGGCGCGGGCGTTGGCCGAGCGAGGCGCCCGACTCGCCGCGACGCCCGAGGAGGCCGTCTCGGCGAGCCCGCTGATCATCGTGTGCGTACTGGACTACGACGCGCTGCACGCCACCCTCGACCCCATCGCGGGCGACCTGGCGGGCAAATCCCTGGTCAACCTCACCTCGGGGTCGCCCGAGCAGGCCCAGGAAGTCGCCGAGTGGGCCCGCTCGCACTCCGCCGACTACCTCGACGGCGCGATCATGACCACTCCGCCGGGGGTCGGCAGCCCCGAGATGATGTTCCTCTACAGCGGGTCGCGCACCGTCCTCGAAACCCACCGCCCGACCCTGGCGGCCCTGGGCGATCCTCTGCACCTGGGCGCCGAGCCGGGTCTGGCCTCCCTCTACGACGCCGCGCTCCTCGGCCTGATGTGGTCCACCATGACCGGCTGGCTGCACGGCACCGCCCTGGTCGGCGCGGAGAAGATCGAGGCCACGGCCTTCACTCCGGTCGCGATCCGCTGGCTGAGCGCCGTGACGGGGTTCCTCACCACGTACGCCGCCCAGGTCGACGCCGGCCGCTACCCGGGTGACGACGCCACCGTCGACGTACAGATCGCGACCATCGACCACCTCCTGCACGCCGCGTCGGCCCGGGGTCTCGACAACGCCCTGCCCGAACTTCTCAAGGTCACCATGGAGCGTGCCCGGGACGCGGGCCACGGCTCTGACAGCTACGCGAGCGTCATCGAGGTCCTGACGAAGAGGGCGGCCGGCGCATGACGATGACTCGAACGGCCGTCACACCTCCTGCTCCGGCTGCGGCGCCCCCGGCTGGTGCTCCGCGCTGGGCGGACCTGCTCGCGACCGCCACCGACGACAGCCTGGCCGCCCTGGGGGAGGCGGCCGGGCGGGACTGGTCGCGCCCCGCCCACGGCCTCGACTGGACCTGCCGCCAGACCCTGGACCACCTCGCCCTCGGCCTGACCGGTTACGCGGGCCTGCTCATCGCCCGTCCCACCGATCGCTACATCACGCTCTTCGCCTCCCTCGACCCCGAGGCCCCCCTCGCCGACTGCCTGGACGGCCTCCGCATCGCGTCGGCCCTCGCCGGTTCCACCATCCGCGGCACGGCGCCGGACGTACGGGCCTGGCACCCCTGGGGCCACTCCGACGCCATCGGCTTCGCCGCCATGGCGATGACCGAGCTCACCGTCCACACCTACGACATCACCCGCGCCTTGGGCACCCCCTGGACCCCGCCCGGCCCCACCAGCGCCGCCGTGCTGGCCCGCCTCTTCCCCGCCGCGCCTTCGGGACACCTTCCGTCCGACACGCTGCTGTGGTGCACGGGCCGGGCCGCGCTTCCCGGGCTGCCCCGGCGCGCGAAGTGGCAGTGGGACGGCACCGTGCGCTGACAGCGGGCCGTGGGTGAGGTCATGGGCGCGGGCCGCGCTCCTCGTCGTGGCGGGGGAGGCCGCGCAGCAGGGTGCCCAGGTAGAGGGCGAACGGCGGCTCGGCCGGGGCGTCGCCCGCTGCTGCCAGCCACCGGACCACGCCGAGTCCGAAGACGGCCCAGTTCTGCTCGGCTTGTCGGGTGTCCGCGCCGCCCGCGCGGAACGCGGCGGCGGCCTTGTCGCGCAGCCGCTCGAAGGACGCGAGGTGGTGGCGGTGCGGGCGGGCCACATGCGCGGCGTATCCGGGTACCGCCAGGAACTCGTCGTGCATCGCCCACGCCAGCCGCTCCAGCCAGTCGAGCCAGGTCCCGGCGTCGGGCTCGTCCTCGGGGAGCACCCGGCCGACCATGACCTCGCTGACGAGATCCAGCACGCCGTCGCGATCGGGCACCCACCGGTACAGCGACGAGTGCGAGACCCCGAGCCTCGTCGCGAGCTCCCGCATGGTGAGCGTCTCCACGTCCCCTTGCAGGGCGGCTTCGGCGATCCGCTCCCGGCTCAGCCGCGGCGGCCGACCGGGCCCGTTCCTTCCGGTGCTGTTCATCGGGGCAAGCGTACGCAGTGGGGGATGGGGGCCCATTAGTGACCGGTGGTCGCTAATGCTGGTAGCGTCGGCTGATGGACATTCACGGAACAGCACCGGAGCCACGGGAGATCGACACCTCGGGGCTGCCCATGGACCAGGCGCAAGCGCTCGTCCTCGACGAACTGCGTGCCCTCACGGAGCGTGCCGAGCCGTTCGCGGCGATCCTCCTGATGCCCGCACCGCCGGACGGGCGCACTCCCGTAACGTCGCCGTCCGGTAGGTCCACCGCCGACCGCGTCCGCACCCTCAAGCTGATCCGGCCCGGCCTCACGGCGCACTGCCGGGGCCTCGCCTTCGTGGCGCCGGCGGACATCCCGGCGGAGCGCGCGGCGTCGATGCACAGCGGCGAGCAGCTGTGGGGCTGCCCGACGATGGCCACGCAGGACGTGACGGCCGCCCGCGCCTGGGTCGGGGCGCGGGTTGGGGGCTGACGAGGACGGCTCGGGCCTGGAGTGGCCTGGGGGCTCAGCCCAGGGTGGTTTGGAAGTAAGACGTTTCCCGGTAGCCGGCGTCCGGAGGGCTGACCTCGACCGTGACCGGGGTGCCCTTTAGGGCCGGCTTCAAGCGAATCGGGACGGTGCGCTCTTCGCCCTCGGGGACGGGCGGGACGAGGGCGGCGGCGGACTTCTCCGAGTTCAGCCGGGTCAGGCTGTAGACGCTGGCGTCGTCGTCGCCGGATTCGCCGGCCCGGACGACGAGGAGCGGGGGAAACGAGTCACCGTTGAGGCGTAGTTTTTCGTCGGTGCCGTTCTTGAAGGTCACGGTGAGGCTGTAGGTGCCGTCGCCATGGGGCTCGGGGCGGCTGATGGTGACCGACAGGCCGTCCTCGTACCGGGCCGTCATGCCGGAGCCGGGCGGTTGGGACACGCTGCCCGAGAGGCCGGGCTGCTCCATCTGACCGTCGCCGTCGAGGCTCTTCTCGAACTCCGCGACCGCGGCCGCTCCCAGCATGATCAGCACGAAGAAGGCGATCACCGCGATCGAGCAGCCGTAGAACCACCGCGAGCTGTCGGCGGGTGACGAGTCCGTGGCTGGAGTGTCTGCTGTGGTGGCCGCTTCCGTGTCCATGCCTGCCACGCTAGGCAGCGGCCGGGGCGGGATCATGAGCGCCGGTACTCAGGGCGGTTGAGTAGGCGCGAGGGCCCGCGCCCCAACCCGGGGAGGGCTGAGGGCGGGCCCTGCGGTGTACGCCGGTGAGGGTCAGCGCTCGGCCGCGAACTCCACGAAGGCCGCCCAGGCGGGGGCGGCGACGAGGAGTACGGGACCAGCGGAGGCCTTGCTGTCGCGTACGGGGATCAGGCCGGGGTAGCCGTCGGCCACCTCGATGCAGTTGTTGACGCCGCCGTCGCTGTAGCTGGACTTGCGCCAGGTCGCGGTGGAGAGGTCGGGGGCGGTGGGTACGGTCACAGGTTCCCCTTCCGTACGTCGTCGATGAAGGCGGTCCAGGCGGGCGCGGCGATCACGAGCGCGGGGCCTGCGGGAGTCTTGCTGTCGCGTACGGGGATCAGGCCGGGGTAGCCGTCGGCTACCTCGATGCAGTTGTTGTCGCCCCCGTCGCTGAAGCTCGACTTGCGCCAGGTCGCGGTGGAGAGGTCGGGCGTGCGCTTCATGATGCTCTGAACTCCTTCAGGACGCCCCTGATGAACGCGATGGAGTCGGGCGGGGGCAGCGCCCGATCCCGTGCCCGATCGTAGGACAGCCGGGCGCGCGTGACGTCTTCCGGATCTTCCCGCAAATCAGAGCACTGGTTGCCTTCCATATAGGCAACGGCGCTCCCGTCCTCCTGCCACAGGATCGTAAGGGAGCCGTTCATCAGATGATGCGCCCCAGCCGAGAACGGCAGCACCTGAAGCGTGACCATCGGCAGCTCTGCAATCTCGATCAGATGCTCCAACTGGGCTTCCCACACCTTCGCGTCACCCACCGGCCGCCGCAGCCCGTACTCGTCCATGATGATGCGGACGGTGGGGGCCGGATTGCGGAAGAGCAACTGCTGACGGCCCAGGCGCGCTATGACCTGTTCCTCGACCGACTCGGCCTCGCTCTCCGTTTCCTGGTCGCCGGACAACAGGGCGCGGGCCACATCCTCAGTCTGCAGCAGCCCAGGAATTCCGAGAGCGTACTTGTGCATGATGCGGGCCCCGAACTCCAGCCGCATGAACTCCTTGTACTTGTCCTTGAAGACCTCCCGCCGCGCCACCTTCCACAGCTCGACCAGCAGCCCGCCCGTGTCGTAGAACTGGTCCAGGTCCTCCATCACCGCCGGCTTGGAGAGTCGTTTCCCCGTCTCCAGGCGTGACAGGTAGCTCTTGTCGTAACGCGTCTTCTCGGCGAGCTGGCCGAGCGACAGCCCCGCCTTCTGCCGTAAGTACCGCAGGGCGCTCCCCAGTGCCGCGCGCCCCGACTCCGCTTCCGCTTCCGCGACTTCGGTCATCCCTGACTCCCCGAGCCCCTCGCCGTTGTCCTGTTAGCAGGCAATCGCGTGCCTCTGTCGAGCGTAGGGCGGCAGCCGTGACGATGGGGCCACGAACAGTGATAACCACTCCTCAGAGGCACCTCCTCGCGCTAAGGAACGAAACGACATGACCGACACCTCGCAGCTCCGCCTCCTTCCCTGGAGGTCCCTCGAAGGCAAGCCCTGCTACCTGAGCACCGGCGACCCGAACAGCAGGCTCTCCCGGCTCGCCGACGACATGGAGGAGGAGCAGATCGAGTGCGGCAACGTCGTACTGGAAGGGGCGCAGGAGGTGCTTGCGGACCAGGCGGCCGGCGAGGTCGCCGTACGGTTCGCGCTGACGCAGGCCGTCCTGTCCCTGCGGGATGTGCTGCTCGTCGCGCACAGCCGGGGGCAGCGGCTGCCGGACGCCGGTGACCGGTGACCCGTGACTGGTGACGGGCGACCACTGATAGGCACGGGCCCATCAGCGGCGAACGGCTGAAAGCTACCGGCGGGTTACTGGTGCCCCGGCGTCCGGGCCGGGATTCCGGGGTCGTGAGAAGGCGTTAACGGCCTGGGGGCGGGCGATCGCCAGTGACGGTGGGCCGGTCAGGGGCACGCGACGTTGAGCGGCAGAACTCGATGGAAGACGGCCATGGACCGGCCGGGACCGTCGTAGTCGTCGACGATCTTCGTGTCGAAGCCGAGGCTGCGATGGAAGGCGATCGAGCCGGTGTTCTCGACTGACGTGATCGCCTTCAACTGCCGTGCTCCATGCCGTTCCGCGGCCTCCGCGAACGCCCCGTACAGGCGACGCCCGAGGCCGGTGCCGCGGGCGTCGCTCCGCGTGGCGATCAGATGCACGTACCCGGTGCCGTTCGGGGTGACGAACCCGAAGACGTACCCACGGATTCCGTCCTCGGCTCGGGCAACCAGGCAGGTTGAACCGAACTCCTGCACCAGCGCCAGAAGGTGCAACGACCGAAGGTCGCGTTCGCCCCAGTAGCGGGGATGATCAGCCAGGACCTGGTGGAAGTCGGCCATCCCGGCCGACGTGATCTGTATGCCCATGATGCCGATCATGGCAGGAGCCTTGGCCGTTACAGGCGAGAGTCCGTGCGGGCTGGGCGAGTTGGGACGCAGGCCTGGGACCGTGCCCCTCTCCTGGGCGCTACCCGGCGGGCCGCCGTACGGATCCTGTCGGCCGCCGGGTTGCCTCGGTTCACCCGGCTCACCCGCCGCAGCGAGACCTCCTTCGAGCCGCGCGAGCTCGACGCCGACCGGGTATCGGAAGGCCGCCGTCATCGGCATCGCGACCCCCGGACGGCGGGGGTCGCTGACAGACTGGCCCCATGCATCCGCCGAGCCCCCGCCGCCTCTCCCTCCAGCAGATCATCGAAGGGCAACGCCGCGCCGCCTTCGTCGGACGGCAGGCCGAACTCGCCCTGTACCGGGCCAACTTCACGCGACCGCCCGAGGATCCCCGGCACCGGTTCGTCTTCCACGTCCGGGGCAACGCCGGGGTCGGCAAGACCTCGCTCGTACGGGAATGGCGTGAGGTGGCAAAGGAGTTCGGGGCGCTCGCCGCATCGGTCGACGAGAGCGCCGACTCCGTACCGGACGTACTCGCCGACGTCGCCGCGCAGTTCGCCGAGCAGGGGTACCCGCTCAAGGCGCTGGACCGGCTGCTCGCCACCTACCGGCGCGCGCGCCACGACGCGGCCGGCCGGCTCGCCGCGGACAACGGGACGCCGGACGGGGCCCCTTCCCCCGGGGCGCTCGCCGCCGCGCAGGCCGGGCTGATCGCGGCCGGGGCGATACCCGTCGTCGGGGCGCTCGCCGGGGGCATCGACCCGGCGGTCGTGGCGCGGGGCGCGGGCGGACTGCGGGCGGTCTTCGGGGGCCGGGTCCGGCAGCAGGAGGAGGCGCTGCTGCTCGCGGAACCGGTACGGGTCCTCACCCCGGTCTTCGTCGCCGAGCTGGACCGGGTCGCGGACACCGTGCCCTGGATCGCCCTCTTCCTGGACACCTACGAGCGCACCGCACCCCAGCTGGACCGGTGGCTGGCGGACCTGCTGACCCCCGGCCGGTACGGCGACCTGCCCGCCAACCTCGTGCTCACCCTGGCCGGCCAGCGCCGCCTCGACCCCGTGCACTGGGGCGACCGGAACCGGCTGGTCGCCGACGTACCGCTCGGCCCGTTCACGGAGGCCGAGTCGCGCCAACTCCTGCACGAGCGCGGGGTGGTGACGGAGTCCGTGGTACGGGAGGTGCTGCGGCTCTCCGGCGGGCTGCCCGTCCTGGTCTCCACGCTCGCCGCCAACCCCGGGGCGGCCGGGGAGGCGAACGCCACCGCCGTCGAACGCTTCCTGGCGGGGGAGAGCGACCCGGCCCGCCGGGCGGCGGCGCTCGCCTGCGCGCTGCCGCGCCGGTTCGACGAGGACCTGGTCGCCGTCGCCGTGGCCGCACCGCGGAACGGGACGCACGCCGTGCCCGATCTCTACGACTGGCTGCACGAGCTGCCGTTCGTCGCCGAGCGGCACTCCGGCCACTCCCGGTACCACGCCGTCGTCCGGGCCCCGATGCTCCGCCTCCAGCGCACCGGGTCGCCGCGCCGGTGGAAGGCGGCGCACGACCGGCTGGCCGACGCCTTCGTCGCCCGGCGGGACGCGGCGGCCGAGGGCATCGACCCGGAGCGCCTCTGGGCCGAGCAGCCCTGGCGCCGGGCGGCCCTGGACGTGCTCTACCACCGGCTCTGCGCCCGCCCCCGCACCGCGCTGCCCGAGGCCCTGCGCGCCGGGATCGAGCTGTGCGGGCAGGCCCCGTCCCGCGCCCGCCACTGGGCCCGGACCCTTGCGGAGGCGGGCGAGGACGCCGACAACGCCGTACTGCGTGACTGGGGCCGGGACCTGCTGGCCGCCATAACGGACCACGGGCCCCGGCCCACCGCCGCCCTCGGCCTCCTCCTGACCCGGGCCGAGCTGACCGACACGGACCGGGCCGCCGCCCTCGTGGTGCGCGCCTGGCACCGCTTCCGCGCCGGGGAGCTCGACGCCGCGCTGTCCGACCACGGGCGGGCGATCGCCGTGGACCCGCGCAGCGAACGCGCCCACCAGGGCCGGGCGGTGATCCTGCGCTCGCTCGGCCGCTACGAGGAGGCCCTCGCCGACCTGGACCGGGCCGAGGAGATCGCGCCCTCCTGGGCCTGGGCGGTGCGCGAGCGGGGGGAGACCTACCGGCGGATGGGCCGCCTGGAGGAGGCCCTGACCGTCCTGGACCGGGCGCACGCCCTCGACCCGTCCGACGCCGTGCCGCTGGGCAGCCGGGGCCTGGTCCGCCATGCGCTGGGCCGGCACGAGGAGGCGCTCGACGACTTCGACCGGGCGATCGCGCTGTGGCCGGAGTACGCCTGGGCGCTGGTGAGGCGGGCCCGGGTCCGTACCGTCCTGGGCGACCCGGTGGGCGCCCTCGCCGACCTGGACCGGGCCGAGGAGCTGTCCCCCGGTCGGGCCGGAACGGAGGGGGAGCGGGGCGAGGTGTACCGGGCGACGGGCCGGCCCGAGGAGGCCGTCGCCTGCTACGACCGGGCCCTGGCCCTGGACCCCGACTACGCCTGGGCGCACGGCAGCAGGGCCCTCGCGCTGGAGGCCCTCGGCCGGCCCCAGGAGGCGCTCGCGGACCTCGACCGGGCGCTGGAGCTGGACCCGGACTACGCGTGGGCGCGAGCCCAGCGGGAGCGGCTGGGGGCGGTGGCCGCATCGTAGGGTCGGGGGATGCGCGATGTGCGGGTGGTGCTGATCGGCGGGACCTCGAACACCGGGAAGTCGACGGTAGCCGAGGCGGTGGCGGAGCGGCTCGGTTTCGAGCACCGTTCCACGGACGACCTGGCCCGGCACCCGGGACGGCCCTGGCGGACCCCGGAGCACGAGGTGCCGCCGCATGTCGCCGAGCACTACGGCACGTTGACCACCGACGAACTCCTCGCCTCCGTCCTCGACCACTACGAACGGCTCCGGCCGCGCATCGAGGAGCTGATCACCGACCGGGCGGGGCCCGGGTCTCCCGGCCTGATCCTGGAAGGCTCGGCGCTCTGGCCCGCGTGGGTCGCCCGGCTGACGGTTCCCCGTACGGCCGCTGTGTGGCTCACCGCCGACGACACGGTCGTACGCGACCGGGTGCGGGCGGCGGGGCGCTACGAGGAGGCGACGGACGTGGAACGGCACCTCATGGACCGGTTCCTGGCCCGTACCGTCCGCTATCAGGCGCGGATGCTGGACGCCGTGGAGGCGCTGGGGCTGTCCCGGATCGACAGCGGCGGCGGACGGACGGCAGCGCAACTGGCCGACGCCGTGCTCACCGCCGCGGCGACCCAGACACGCCCCGGCCGCTGACCTCCGCACCGGGTCAAAAACGACCTGCGGGACGTCCGTCTTCCTGCCCGCGCCCGGTCCGGGCGCCCGTAGCTACCGCGGCGAGGGGACATGACGATGTCCAAGCGGCACCAGAATCCTTGGCACGGGTGGAGGGGAACCCGGTAACCTTTCCCTGCTTCGTACAGCGAACACTGAAGGCGGGGGCGTCGGTGCGCGAACACCGTAGGCACGGAGATCGCACGTACCGGGCAGGGCACGGATGACCGCCGACATGGGTTCCGGCGTCGGCTTACGGCAGTCGGTCAGCCTCATCATTCCGGTCCGGCTCCACGCCGACCCCGACGTGTGGGCCGAGGGGCCCCTTCCCTTCGAGGCCGGCGGCCACCGCACGGATGTGGCCTCGCGCCAGACGTACTTCACCCCGGCTGCGGGGCGCGCGCTGTACGGGTCGACGCAACGGCCGCGCCGCTGGCACCTGTTCGTCGACATCGTCCACGGCCCACTCCATCTGCACGGCCTGGAGATCCTGCGCACCCCGACGGAGCTGCATCCGCACCACGCACAGGCTGTCCTGCACCTCAGCGTCCCCTCGGCGGGGTTGCTGGAAGTGCTCCGGGCGCTGGGAGGCCGGGCGGGCGCCGGGCCCGATCCGATGGATGGCCCGCTCGCTCCCGACGTCCTTCTCGCAGGCGTCGCCTCGCCGACGGCCCTGGGTGCCGCCACGCACCCGTACACCGTTGCCTTCCTGACCCCGGGCCCCGCCGAGACCGCTGCTCTGCGCTCCGGCGGTGTGCTTCCGGAGACGGCCGACCGCTGGCTCTGGGCGCTGGCCTCCCGCTCCAACGAGGCGGACTTCCCGACCGCCCCGGAGCAGTTGCGCGGCCAGACCGAGCGTGCCGTGCGGATCTCGGCCGACTGGAGTGCTCTCGTGCTGCGCCACGGTGCCGCGTTCCTCGGCCACCGGCCCGACGAGGGCGACGGAGACTTCTACGATTTCGCCGCCCTGCACGTCCGTTCCGTCTACCTGGACGCCCTCCTTCTCGGTATCGCGCAGCGCGACCACATCGACGAGTTGACGGACGGGCTCTCCGGGGTCTTCGACGGCCCCGGGCTCGCCCGGCGCGTCACCGAACTCGAACGGGACATCGCAGGGTTCCGGAGTACCTACTGGCGTCAACACCTGACCGCCCACGGCCCGGCCAACGAACTGTTGCTCGCCTACCACGAGCAGTACCGGCTGCCCGCCCGGTTCGAGGAGATCCTCGCGGAGGCCGCCGACTACTCCCGGCTCGTCCAGACGCAGGACGGGCAACAGATCGCCGGCGCTCTCGGTGTGCTGACGATTCTCGGCCTGCCGCTCGGCACCGCACTGAGCATCCTGCAGGTGCTCGGCGACGAGGACCCCCGCCACCTCCTGCTTGCCCTGGCCATCGCGTTCGTCGCCACGGCAGCCGCCTTCACCACTCGGTACGGACGCCTGGTCCTCGCCTCGCTGCGCGGGAGCCGCACTTCCGATGATTGAGCCAACCGATGTGCCCAAGGGCTCAGTTGTTAGCATCAGGTACAAATTGCCGAACAGGACACGGTCGACGTGACGGTCAACGAGGGCGAGTCTCTCCGGCTCTACAAGAAGGCCCTGCGCTATGCCGAATCGGATCCAGAGGTGTTCCTCAGTACGGCACGGCGTGCGGCGGAGGCGATCCTCCTGGACCTTGCCATGAGGGAAGCCATCGGATCCAAGCCGACGCTCGAATCCCTGCTCACGGTCCTCACGGCCAAAGGGGTCGTACCGGCCAAGATGGTGCTCGCCATCCGTACGATCCAGAACTACGGCAACTTCGGCAGCCACGCCCTCGACGACTCGGGCGACGAGATCTCCGCCGAGGACGTGCGGCCCTGTCTCAACGCCCTGACACAGCTGGCGGCCTGGTACGGACGGACCAGTTCGTCGTTCGCCGAGAGAGAGGGGCATGAGGCGCTGGCCGCCGTGCAGAACACGCCCGGCACGAGCCGCCTGGCCGACTCCACGCTGATCGTGGTGAAGGCGCTGATTCTGGGCTGTGGCTTCGACGAGGTGCTGGCCCGACGCAACCACCGCCTGGTGTGTGTACAGCTTCCGTGGTCGGACCAGTTGGTCAGGGAGGTCGCGGAGGGGCGACTGGACCTGGCGATCTACAACGAGCAACGGCTCCGGAGCATGATCGAGGAGGACGGGGAGCTGGCGCACCAGGTGGCCTCCGTGGGCCGTCTCGGCCACTCGATGGGGGGCCGGAACTTCTATCTCCTCGCTGCGCGAGGTGGACGCTGGGGCGGCGCGACGGCCGAGGAATTCCTTGCCGACCCGGCAGGCGCGGAAATCGCCGTACCCAGGTACAGCGACATGTTCGCCAACGTCCTCACCGCCTTCGCCACGGATGAGGCCGGGCTACGGGAGAGGGGAGTACGGATTCTCGACGTGCCGCATCACCTCGGTCTCGAACTCTTCCATCTGAACCGGGACGTCCTGGCCGTCGGCGGACAGAACCTTCGGATGCACGCCCGGGACGAGGACGCCTACTTCGAGTTGTTGAACTCCGACCTGCTTCCGGCCCCGGCCCAGGCACGATTACGGTCGGCGGCTGCCAACGTTCTCATCGCGAACCGCACCTGGCTGTCGTCGATCGGTTTCCGGCCGAACGACCTCTTCCGTGAACTGATGCGCCGTTTCCACGACATGGGCGCCGACGCGGACCGCTTGGAGGCCACCGTCGATGAGCTGATCGCACACGCCTCGTTCCCTCTCCAGAGCACCCGGGACAGCCGGGAGCGGCTGGTGCGCCACGTTCTGTTCGAGAGCTACCGTCTGGGGGACCCGTGACCGTGACCGGCGAGAAGCGCGTACTGGTGCTGGGCGGGACCAATTTCGACATCATCGTGCAGGCGGAGGACTTCCCTCAGGAGCACGAGAAGGTCCGGGGCGAGGCCTGTGCGGCGCGTCCCGGTGGGTCGGCGGCGAACACGGCCCTGGGGCTGGCCCGTCAGGGCTGCACGGTCAGGCTCGTGTCAGCGGTGGGGGACGATGCGCTGGGCCGCCTGTGCCTGGACGATCTGCGGGACGGAGGAGTGGACACGGCGCTGATGCGCGTGGACGCCTCCTTGCGGACAAGCATGGCCATCGTGATCTCGTCCGGGACCGGCAAACGGATGATGACGTTTGCCGGTGCCGACCGCGATCAGGCGTTCCGGGCAGTGACGGAGTCGGACGTGGTAGCCGTGGACCATGTCCACGTCGTCGGAGTGCCCACGCCCGAGCTCGGCCGTGTCGTGGGTCTCGCACGCCGGTTCGGCCGTACCGTCTCGGTCGAATGGAACGGCAGGGACATGAGCGAACTGGCGGAGGGGCCGGGGCTGAACCTGATGAACGCCGACGAGGCGGGCCGGCTCCCCCACGCCCTGCCGGGGAACGCCGCCGGTACCGCCCTGCGCTACGCGGAGCGGCTGTCGGGAGAGGTGATTCTGACGCAGGGTGCCGAGGGCGCCCTCTGGGCCGCACCGTCCGGTGCGCTGGTGCGCGAACCGACGACAGCCGTAGAGCCCGTGGACCGTACCGGGGGCGGTGACGCCTTCAACGCCGGGGTCATCGCCGGCTGGCTGTTCGGCGAGCCGCCGTCCGGATGCATGCGCAGAGGGCTTGATGCCGCGTTGCACGTGATCACGAAGATAGGAGCTCATCCATGACCAGGTGGCTCGGCGTCGCCCTGCTTCCCCGCGCGGACCACACACGCGCCGCCATCCAGCTGCAGGAGAGCCTGGGCGGTGACCGCCCGCTGCAACCGCCACTGAGCGAGGACGGCAACCTACCCCATCTGACCGTTTTTCAGGGGCCTTTCGAGGACGATCTGGACCCCGAGCGGGAACTGGCGAGGATCGGAGCGTCCGTGAGCCTGCCTGGGCAGCTGTCGCTCGCGTCCGTCGGCATCGTGTACCAGCCGACCGGCTGGCTCTTCATGTCCGTCGAACGGCCCGCGCTGCTGGAGAAGGTCCAGGAAGTCGTCCTCGACGGCCTTGCCCCCCGCCTCGACCGGCAGGCATTCGACACCTCGAAGGACACCTCCAGGTTCACGGAGTCCGAACGTGCCAGCTTCGCCCGGTACGGCTACCGCTATACCGGCGACGCCTACGCGCCCCACATCACACTCGGGCGCACCGACGAGGCCACCGCACTCGAACTCGTACGGACCGCACCCGAGCGCACCCGCGTACCCGAGAAGTGGACCTTCGACCGGCTCAGCTTCTACGCGATGGGAGAGCACGGCGCCCACGCGGAGAAGTTGGCGGAGCGACCGGTCGCCGCCGTATGAGTCCCCGGCACACGCTGTACGAGGCGGCCGCCCTGCACCGCTTCGCCCGGGATGCCGTGGACGCCGGGGTGGAGTGGCTGGCCGGGGAGGGGTCGGGCCCGCTCTGGACGCACAGGCGGTTCAAGCCTTCGGGGGAGGAGGTCACCGATGCCGACGTCGAAATGGAGCGGCGGATGACCCGCGTCCTCGTGGATCGCACTCCGGAGATCCCCGTCGTCGGGGAGGAATCGGCAGGCCCGGGTCCGGTTCCCGATACGTGTTGGCTGCTGGACCCCATCGACGGCACGATGAACTTCACCCGTGGAGCCCCCGGGTACGCTGTTTCGCTCGCCTGCGTGGTGGACGGGGCGCCGGTGCTCGGTGTGGTGCACGCACCCGCTCTCGGCCGGCGCTGGACTACGGGAGCCGGGGGAGCGAAGGCTGCGGGCGTGCAGGGCAGCCGCAGTCTCTCCGGGGCGGTGGTCGGGCTGACGGGAACGGGCTCCGGCCGTCCACGCTCGGCGCGGCTCATCGGCCGGCTGTACGACGTGGCCCACCGGATCAGACTGCAAGGTGCGATGAGTCTGGATCTGGTGGGGGTGGCGGAGGGCTGGCTGGACGCCTGCGTCTGCCTCGGCCCTGGCCCCTGGGACGTGGCCGCGGGCGTCGCCCTGGTGCGGGAGAGCGGCGGGGCGGTGCTGGGAGCGGGCGGGGGCGCCTACACGTCGCACTCCCCGATCCTGGCTGCGGGCGCCGATCCGGTCGCCCGTGAGCTCATCGCGCTCTGGGAGTCGCTCGACAGCTGACGGCCCCTCCGCGGGCAGGGGAAGAGGTGAGGCGCGGCGTACCCGACCGGGTCAAAAACGACCTGCGGGACGTCCGTCGTCATACCCGTACGTACCCGGGTCGCCCCCCTCTACCGCCCGTTCCCGTTCGATTACAGTGCTTGCGCGGTCGCCCGCAGAGGCCCGCGCGGGCGGGTACGTGGTGACGGGGAGGGTGCGGGGTGAGCACAGGGACCACGGCGGTCTGGGGCCGGGCCGAGCAGCAGGACTTCCGCAGCCGGGTCCGCGGGGCGCTGCTCGGCGGGGCCGTCGGGGACGCGCTCGGGGCCGGGGTCAGCGGGCTGGTGCTGGAGGAGATCCGCGCCGCCCACGGCGTCGAGGGGGTCGTCGACTACGTCCCCGCGCACGGCAGACGGGGCGCCGTCACCGCCCTCACCCAGCTCACCCTGTTCACCGTCGACGGGCTGATCCGCGCCCAGGTCCGCCGCGACACCGGGGCCTGGCACCCGCCCACCGATGTGCACCGGGCCCATCTGCGCTGGGCCGCCACCCAGCACGACTGGGGGCCCGACGAGCGGCGCGAGGACAACGGCTGGCTGGCCGCCGAGGAGTGGCTCTACGTCCGCCGCGAGCCGGCCCGGGAATGCCTGGGCGGTTTCGGCGACCCCGTCATGGGCACCCTCGACCGGCCGAAGAACCCCACCGCCCGGGACGCGGGCGCCCTCACCCGGTCCGCGCCGTTCGGGCTCCTCGTGGGCTGGGAGCCGGGGCTCGTGCTCCAGCTGGCCGTCGAGTGCGCGGCCCAGTCCCACGGGCACCCCGCTGCCCAGCTGGCCGCCGGCGCCTTCGCTCTGCTGGTGCACGGTCTCGCGCGCGGCGAGAGCCTCGACGGGGCCGTGCAGAACGTACTGGCCCTGCTCGCCGAGCGCCCCGGCCACGAGCCGGTGACCGAGGCCCTGCGGCAGGCCCTCGGCTCCGTGCGGCAGGGCATCCCGGGCCCGGCCCTGATCGAGGCGCTGGGCGCGAGCGACGCCGCCGAGGAGGTCCTCGCCGTCGCCGTGTACTGCGCGCTGGTCAGCGAGGACGTCCGGCACGGTCTGCGGCTCGCGGTGAACCACAGTGGCCCCTCCCGTGCCACCGGGTCGGTCTGCGGGGCGCTGCTCGGGGTGTTGCACGGCGAGACCGCGCTGCCGCCGGCCTGGCTCGCGGAGCTGGAGGGGCGGGCCACGCTCCTCGAACTGGCCGACGACTTCGCGATGGAGATGACCCAGGGCCCCGCCCTGCACAGCCCGGCCGCCGTCGCCCCGGGCTGGCTGGCCCGCTACCCGCGCGGCTGAGGAGGCGGGGCAGCCCGAGTACGGCGCGCGGCTGAGGGGCGGGGCAGCCCGAGTACGGCGCGTGGCTGAGGGGCGGGGCGGGCCGACCACCGTGCGGACGAGGACGGCCGAATCGCTACCCGTGCGGCTGAGGGGCGGGGGCCGGGCCTCCGTCCTGGGCGGGGATCACGGCGGCCGTCGCCGTACCGTCCCCGTCCCCCTCGTTGATCCGGGTCAGCAGCGCGTCGCGCTCCGGGGTGTCCTCCGGCTTCAGGTAGCCGATCAGGATGTAGAGCACGAGCGAGACGGCGAGCGGCACGGACACCTGGTACTGGAGCGGCACCCCGCCCTCGACGGCCCAGTGGACCGGGTAGTTGACCAGCCAGAAGGCGAACAGGCCCGAGGCCCAGCTGACCAGCGCCGCGGTCGGCCCGGACTTCCGGAACGGGCGCAGCAGACCCAGCATGAACGGGATCGCGATCGGGCCCATCAGCCCGGCGACCCACTTGATCACGACGGTGATGATGTCCTTGAACGCGGGGGAGTTGATCTGCGTCGCGATGGCCATCGACAGGGCGAGGAAGGCCACGGTGGTCCAGCGGGCCGCGATCAGCCCGGCGCGCTCGTTCCAGCCGCGTGCCGCCTTCGAGAGCGTCGGGGCGATGTCCCGGGTGAAGACGGCCGCGATGGCGTTGGCGTCGGAGGAGCACATGGCCATGGTGTGGGAGAAGAATCCGACGATGACCAGGCCCAACAGGCCGTGGGGCAGGAGCTGTTCGGTCATCAGGGCGTAGCTGTCGGAAGCGTCCGGCTTCTGCGCGTCGACCAGCAGTGGGGCGACCCACATCGGGAAGAACAGCACCAGCGGCCAGACGAACCACAGGATCGCCGACAGCCGGGCGGACCGGGTGGCGGAGGCGGCCGAGTCGGTCGCCATGTACCGCTGGGCCTGGTTCCACATGCCGCCGTTGTACTCGAACGTCTTGATGAACAGGAACGCCATCAGGAACGTCACCGTGTACGGGCCGGCGGTCGGGTCCGCGTGCCCTTCCGGGAGATCGTCCCAGACCGTCCACAGGGTGGCGAAGCCGTCGAGCTCGCTCATCACGGCGAACAGCATCGCCAGCCCGGCGAACAACTGGATGATGAACTGGCCCAGTTCGGTGAGGGCGTCCGCCCACAACCCGCCGACGGTGCAGTAGATCCCGGTGACGACCCCGGTGATCAGGATGCCCTGGGTGATGGAGAGCCCGGTGAAGACGGACAACAGGGTGGCGATGGCGGCCCACTTGGCGCCGACGTCCACGATCTTCAGCAGCAGCCCCGACCAGGCGAGCGCCTGCTGGGTCTGGATGTTGTAGCGGTTCTTGAGGTACTCCAGCGGCGAGGCGACGTGGAGCCGCGAGCGCAGCCGGTTCAGCCGGGGCGCGAAGAGCTTCGCGCCGATGAAGATGCCGATGGCGATGGGCAGTGACCAGGTCACGAAGGACGTGATCCCGTACTGGTACGCGATGCCGGCGTAGCCGGTGAACATCACCGCGCTGTAGCCGGACATGTGGTGCGAGATGCCCGACAGCCACCACGGCATCTTGCCGCCTGCCGTGAAGAAGTCGCTGACGTTGTCCACGCGCTTGTGCGACCAGAGTCCGATCGCGACCATCACGCCGAAGTAGCCGATGAGTACAGCCCAGTCGAGACTGTTCATGTCCCCCTCCAGGGGTCCGCCTTGTGAACGGGAACGCACTTCGTCGGTACGGCCGTTCAGCGGCGTCCCCTTGCGGGAGCGGGGACTTCGGGGATTGAACCCCCTGTGAGGGCACTCGGTCAAGGCTGACGGTCGGTCATAGATGTGAACATAAGTCAGTTAGGCGAACGATTTTACTTTTTCTTGACCTTGCGGGGCGTTGTCGCGAACATGACCGCGACCACACGATGGGCGGGCACTTCGTCAGGCTGTGCAGAGAAGATCAGGGAGTGCGCGGCAACGCGCGAAGGCCGCACGGGATGCGGGTCCCGTGCGGCCGAGAAGTCGAGAGGGAGGGCGGGCGCCTCGGGTGCGAGTGGCGGGAGCGGCGCGAGGGGGCGAGGGGCGAGGGGGCGAGGGGGCGAGGGGCGGGCGGCCGGGGTGCCCGCGCGAGCTGGGCGGCGCGTGCGTCAGCGCATCAGCTCGCCCGCGTTGACCAGGAGTGACTGGCCGGTGATGGCCCTGGCCCGGTCGGAGACCAGGAAGGCGACCGCCTCCGCCACGTCCCCGTCCGTGGCCAACTCCGGCAGCGCCATCCGCTCGGTGAGCCGGGCCAGCGCCTCGGACTCGGGTATACCCTCGGAGCCCGCGGTGAACCGGGCGTACGCCTGCACCGGCGGCCCCCACATCCAGCCCGGCAGCACCGCGTTGACCCGGATCCGGTCCGGGCCCAGCTCCCGGGCGAGCGAGTACATCGCCGAGGTGAGCGCGCCCTTGGACGCCGCGTACGCCGCCTGCCATACCTGGGAGGGCGCGGCCACCGCCGACTGCGTGCCGATCACCACCACCGAGCCGCCCCGCTCCTTGAGGGCGGGCAGGCAGGCCCGGGTCATCCGCAGCGTGCCCAGGAGGTTCACGTCGATGACCGACTGCCAGGTGGCGAAGTCCGCGTCCTGGAGCCCGCCGAAGTAGCCGTCCCGGGCGGCGACGTGAACCACCGCGTCGATCCCCCCGAACCGCTCCACCGCCAGGGCCGCCAGCGCCTCGCACTGCGTCTCGTCCGTGATGTCGGTCGGCAGGTGCGCCGTGTGCCGGCCCTCCGGGTCGATCTCCGCCGCCGACCTGGCCAGGTTCGCCACCGTACGCGCCCCGAGCACCGCGCGCCCGCCGTCCCGGACGACGTTCGCAGCGACCTGGTGCCCGAGTCCCGGCCCGACGCCCGACACGATGACGGTCTTTCCCGCGAGCAACATCGGCGCCTCCCGGCCCTGGAAGTTCATCTGACGGACCGTCAGGGTAGGGGGATGCGGGAGCCGATGGAAGAGGACGGAAGAAGGCGGAAGAGGAAGGCGGGCAGGGTGATGGCCGATGGCGCCGGCACGGGGAGCAGTGGCACGGACAGCAGAGGCGGTACGGGGAGCGAGCGGTACGCGGAGCTGGCGGGGGCGGGGCCGTACGGGGTCCGCCCGGGGCACGCCCTGATCACCATGGTCGAACCGCATCCGGGCCATGAGTACGCGTACAACCGCTGGTACGAGGACGACCACTACTACGCGGGCGCGACGGCGATGCCGTGGATGTTCGCCGGGCGGCGCTGGGTGGCCACCAAGGACCTCCAGGAACTGCGGTATCCGAAGGAGTCGGCAGTGGCCCGGCCGGTCGGCGCGGGGTGCTACCTGTCGACGTACTGGGTGACCGAGGGGCGCTACGACGACCACATGAAGTGGACCGTCGCCATCAACAAGCGGCTGAACCGGGACGGCCGGGTCTACCAGGACCGCACCCACGTGTTCACGGCCTTCCAGGACCACGAGGCCACCGTCTACCGCGACGGGGCCGCCGGCCCCCGGGACTTCCACGCGCTCGACCACCCGTACGCGGGCCTCGTCCTCCAGGTCGTCGACGCGGAGGGGCCCGAACAGCGGGCGGAGCTGCTGGAATGGCTGCGCTCGCGCCATCTCCCGAAGCGGCTGAAGGGGTCGCCCGCGGCCATGGTCACGGTCTTCCGGCCGACGCCCCTGCCCGGCGACCGGATGACGTACGTGAAGCAGGTCGAGGGGGTCGACATCCGGCTGACGCTGCTGTGGTTCCTCCAGGAGGATCCGCGGAGCTGCTGGGAGGAGCGCTTCACCGGCCTGGACGCGGCGGTCGCGGAGACGGGCCTCGGGCGGGTCGAGCTGGTCGCGCCGTTCGTGCCGACCGTGCCGGGGACGGACCGTTACGTCGACCGGCTGCGGTGACGCCGCCGAACGGCCCCGGATCGTGCCGAGCCCCCTCGGCCAGGACGGCGAACCGGTCGAGAGGGCTCCATCAGGTGGTGCGGTGGTGCGGTGGTGCGGTGGTGCGGTGGTGCGGTGGTGCGGTGGTGCGGTGGTGCGGTGGTACGTGGTGGTGCGTGGTGGTGCGGTGGTGCGAGGTCAGGCGTTGGCCGTGCCCGTGGCGACGTCGCGCACGAACGCGTTCCACGCACCGGGGACGAAGGCGAGCGAGGGGCCCTCGGGGGCCTTCGAGTCACGTACGGCGATGGACAGCGCGACCGGGGACTTGACCTCGACGCACGCGCCGTTGCCCCCGGAGTACGACGACTTCGTCCACTGGTCCGTAGCACCCTGAAGAATTGCCATGTTCACTCCGGTTCAGAGAGTTGGGTGGGTCGCACCAACCTGATTCCGATTGGCGTGATCGACGCTACTCGCCAAGCCCCGTCCATGAGATGGCGGTTCACTCGACCGGATGGTCTTTCCCCGGTAGGCCTTCTGCGAAGAGTGGGCGGCGGTGTATCATCCCGCCGCCCACTCACTCCCGGAAGGGTTCGTACCCGACGCGTCGGCTCCGACGCGTCAACTCGTGTACGACTTCGCGATCTTGCTGATGAACTCCCGGGTCTGCTCCACGTTCAGCGCCTGTGCCCGCAGGTGTTCGTACATCACGCTGTAGCGCTGCACGTCGTTCGCCTTCTCCAGGTAGAGATCGCTCGTGACGCCCTCGATGTAGACGACGCTGGAGTCCGCGGCGTCCGGGAACTCCAGGATCGCGTACTGGCCGTTGATGCCCGGGTGCGCGCCCATGTCGAACGGCAGGACCTGCACGGTGACGTGCGGCAGGTGGGACTGCTCGACGAGGTGCTCCAGCTGCTCGATCATCACCTGCTTGTCGCCGACCACCCGGCGCAGGGCCGACTCGTCGATCACGGCCCACAGCCGCAGCGGGTTCTCCGGCGCGTTGACCCGGTCCTGCCGACGCGACCGTACGTTGACCCGCTTCTCGATGTCCGACGGAGGGGCCTCGGGGAGCGCGCCGCTGATCAACGCCTCGGCGTACGCCCGGGTCTGGAGCAGGCCCGGGACCATCTGGGGCTCGTAGACCCGCAGCGACTCCGCGTCGGTCTCCAGACCGATGTAGACGCTGTACGGGATGTCGCCGAAGGCGTGCCACCAGCCCTGCTGGCGGGAGTCCTTCGCCATCTGCATCAGCGAGTCGACGATGCGGTGGTCCTCGACCTCGTACACCCCGCAGAGGTCGCGTACATCGCGCTGGCTGATGGACCGGCGGCCGTTCTCCAGGCGGCTGATCTTCGACTGCGAGACCAGCAGTCGCTCCGCCACCTCTTCGGCCGTCATGCCTTTGAGTTCGCGCAGGCGGCGCAATTCCTGGCCCAGCCTGCGTCGCCTGACAGTGGGATTGACGTTGGACGGCACGGAAACGGCACCTCCGGCTATGTAGCTGTGCGTATCTACTGCTCAGCAGATTGCCACCCCTTGCCCCGGCCGCGCTGGGAAACGGCCACACGCGGGGCGCGGGGGCGCACGCACCGGTGTGCGGGAGGGCGCGCAAGCGCACGGGGCAGCCGGTGGTGGTGACTACCGGCTGCCCCGTGCGTGGTGCGGCTCCCGGACCGGGTCCTGTGACGACGGACGGCGGTACGGCGTTGTGCTGTTCTCAGGTCCGTGCGGTCAGCCGGCGGCGGTGTGCGCCATGCTGCCACGACGGGCCTGTGCTTGCTGCTGCAACGGGAGGCCCGCTGCCTGCTGCGTACGGCGCGGCTGGACGGCCACGCCGTTCTGGACGTCCATCACGGCGTGCGCCACGAGTCCGCCCATCGGGTCGTGCCTGATCAGGTCCCGGAGCCGGGAGCGCGAAGAGCGCCCCTCGTTCCCGGGGTACAGATGCTTGCCGAGTCCGACCGCGTGGGCCAGTGCGGCGAGTGCCGCGGTCCGCGGGTCCGGCGGTACGCCGGTACGGATCGCGCTGTCCAGCCGGTTCCTGATGTCCCGGCTGATCGCCGTCTCCGTCGCTTGGTAGCGAGTCGTCGGCAGCACTCCGCACATCTGGCCCGCCACGGCATGAACCATGCCGCACCGCTCCAGATGAGCGAGATAGATCTGGCGCAGCCCCAGGCGGGGCCCGCCGATCCAGTGGACCGCCCGGACCGGGCTGCCACGACGGCGCAGCAGCTCCAGTGCGGAGTCCAGAGTCGGATCTCCTGTCGGCCGTGGCATCACCACGGCGATACGATCCCCGTCAGGGGCTATCCGTCCTGCCAGAGCCAGCTCCACTAGCTGTGCCCCGGCCAGGCCGAGGTCGAGCGACTGCGGCTGCGCTGTGGTACCCGTGGTCGGGTCCAGAGCGAGCAGCAAAAGCTCCTCCGGGATTGTTCTGCGGCTCCTGCCCATCCATGCCTCCCCGCGTGGATGTCTGACAGGGTGACCCCTCTCACATTGGTCTGTCGAGAGCGCCTGCCTGCTTTGTAAGGGAACCAGTAGGTATGTCGTTCTCGTCTAGCAGCTCGGCCAGGGGTTCACACAGGACACTGGTAGATGGTTCGGACAGCGCGGGGCGACCCCGCAGCGCACGAGGAGGCATCGGTGGCGGGCGAGTTCCCCGACAAAACGGAGCAGCAGAAGTCGTCGGGGACGGCTGCGGAGGAACGCGACCCGCGCTTCGCCGTGTTCCGTGACCCCGGCGCGGACCCGGACGCGGACGCGGATGCGGGCGGGAACGCGGATGCGGATGCGGATGCGGGCGGGAGCGCGGATGCGGGCACCACGTCCGACACGGCGACCGCTGTCTTCCGTCCCCGGCTTCCGGAGGACGCCGCCCGGCGCGAGCCCGGGGAGGAATCCCCTTCAGCGGTGCGTGAGCCGGCGGCCGAGCCGGAGACCGCGGCCGAGCCGGTCGTCGAGCCGGACGTCGATTCCGAGGCCGGTTCCGGGGCCGACTCCGACGCGGAGGCCGCCGCCGAGCCGGAGAGCGCGCCTGTGGCGGCCTCCACGGCCTCTGGGGAGGCCGACGCGCCTTCGGAGGGCACGGGAGCCGCCGAGGGCGGCACGAGCCCGGACACGGGCGCGGAGGCGTCCGGCACGGAGGCGGTGGCCGATTCCGAGGCCGATGCCGGGGACGGCCGGCTGCGTGCCGCGGTGGCCGCGTGGGTCGATGCCGATGCCGAGGGCAAGCCGGCGGCGGACCCCGAGGACACACCCTCCGCGAAAGACGAGCCGGACGCGGAGCCGAAGGCGGAGCCCGAGGCGGACGGGGGCGCGGCGGACGCGGAGCCGGAGCCGAAGGGCGAGCCCGACGACAAGCCGAAGGCCGGCCCCACGCCCGGATCCACGCCCACCGCCGCGACCGAATCCGCGACCGAACCGAAGGCCGACGCCGAGCCGGACAGCGCGTCCGACGCCTCCGACCTGCGAGGAATCGATCAGCCCACCGCCATCTTCAAGGCGGTCAAGCCGGTCGGCGCGGCCGACCGGGTCGACCAGGCGACGACCGCGCTGAAGCTCCCGCCGAGCGAGGCCCGCCCCGGCGGAAAGAGCGAGAGCAAGCCCGAGAGCGCGCCCGGGAACAAGCCCGAGAGCAAGCCCGGCCACAAGCCCGAGAGCGACGTGGAGCGCACGAGCACGTTCGTGCCGCTGCGCTCCGACGACGTACGGTCCGCCCCCGCCCCCCGCACCCCCGAGCCCGGGGCCGGCCCCGAGGCAGGGCCCGGGGCGCCCGCCGCGCCGTCCTGGGCGGCGGCCGAGCGGACCCGGCAGCAGCCGCTGCCGCCGAGACCGCCGCTCGACCTGCTCGCCGAGCTGACGAACACCCCGCCGCCCCCGGAGACCCCGGTCCGGACCGCCGTCCGGCGGGTCAAGATCTGGACCCCGCTGGTGCTCCTCCTGCTGATCGTCTTTGCGATCGTGCAGGTGATGCGCCCGCTGCCGGAGCCCTCGCTGGAGCTCACGGCGAAGCCGACGTACACCTTCGAGGGCGGTGAGACGAAGCTGTCCTGGCCGGGCCAGGGGCAGTCGGCCGTGATGATCGACGGCGTCGGATCGCTCGGTTCCGAGGGCGCGCAGAAGCCGGCCCCGATCGCCAGCGTCGCGAAGGTCATGACCGCCCACGTGATCCTCCAGGAACACCCCCTCAAGGGTGACGAGGAGGGCGAGACGATCACCGTCGACCAGAAGGCCGAGGACGAGTCCAAGCGGCCCGACGAGTCGACGGCCCCGCTGACCAAGGGGCAGAAGCTCAGCCAGCGGCAGATGCTCCAGCTGCTGATGATCCCCTCGGGGAACAACGCGGCGCGGCTGCTCGCCCGCTGGGACGCGGGTTCCGAGGACGCGTTCATCGACAAGATGAACGACGCGGCCAAGGAGCTCGGCATGACCGGGTCGACGTACACGGACCCGAGCGGGCTGGAGAAGACCACGGTCTCCACCGCCACCGACCAGCTGAAGCTGGCGCAGGCGGTCATGCGCAACGAGGTCTTCAGGAAGATCGTGGACATGCCCGAGATCGAGATCGAGGGCATAGACGGCAAGATCTACAACAACAACAACCTCCTGTTGCAGCCGGGCGTGAGCGGCATCAAGACCGGGTCCTCCACCCCGGCGGGCGGCAACCTGCTCTGGTCCGCGAACACCAAGGTCGACGGCAAGCTGCTGTGGATCTACGGAGCGGTCATGGGCCAGCAGGCCGGCACCGGCCGGGTCTACGACAGTCTGGAGCTGTCCCTCCAGAACAGCCTGAAGCTGATCAAGGACGCACAGGAGGCCGCGACCTCGGCGACGGTGGTGAAGAAGGGCGATGTCGTCGGGTACGTGGACAACGGATTCGGCGGACAGACCCCGGTGATCGCTACCAAGAACCTCAAGGCGGTCGGCTGGGCGGGTCTGGAGGTCGAGCTGAAGGTCACGGACAACGGCAAGGGCATCGACCACGCCGCGAAGGCCGGGAGCGAGGTCGGCATGGTGACCGTGGGCACCGGCACCGGAAAGGTCACGGCCCCGGTGGTGCTGCAGAGCGATCTGACCGAGCCGGCCTTCGGCGACAAGCTGGCCAGGATCGGCTGAGACACCGGAGCGGGGGAGGGGCGGGCGACGCTGTGGGCCGCCCCTCCCCGTGTATGACAGATATGACAGAGATACGTGCAGGGGGTACGTGTTAGCGTCCCCGGACAACTCAGGGACGCTGGGACGCGTCCTTGAAAGGTACGGGGCCGGCGGAGGACGGGGAGAGCCGTAATGACCACCGCGGAGCCGAAGCCCGGCCGCGAGACGGACGAGACCACGGGGGCCGGGGGCGACGCCCTGCACGTTCGCGTGCCGTCCCCCCGCGTCCCGGAGTCTCCGGCGTCGGAGTCTCAGGAGACTCCGACTCCCCTTGAGTCCTCTGGTACCTCTGGTTCTTCCGACCCCTCCACGGCCGCCGGTGATTCCTCCACGGCCGCCGGGGCTCCCGGGCCAGCGGGCCAGGCAGAGGGCCTCACAGAGGGCCCCGCAGCCTCTGAGCCGTCGTCAGCCAGGGCCCGTCGCCTGCTGCGGCACCCCGTCACCATCGCGACGGCCGCCGCCGCCGTCGCCCACCTCCTCTGGTTCTTCTTCTTCGCCAACACGGGCGGCGACATCGCCGCGCAGGACGCCTGGGCCGAGTTCGTGGGCCGGCACCCCGGTACGGCGTACAACCTGGCCTGGTACGGGGGCATGCACCCCGTCTCGTACAGCGTGGTCTCGCCCTACCTGATGTCGCTGCTCGGCGTCCGTACGACGATGATGATCGTCGGCACGGTCTCCTCCACGCTGACCGCGCTGATCCTCGTGCGGGTCCCGGCCGTCCGCAATCCGCTGGCCTGCTCGCTCGCCGGGGTCTTCGCGTTCCTGTGCAACGCGCTGTCGGGCCGGGTGACCTTCGGGCTCGGCATGATGTTCGCCGTCGGCGCGGTGGCCGCGGTGTTCTGCTGGCCCTACCGCTGGCGCTACAAGCGGTGGGCCAAGGCCGGCGTCGCCGCCCCGCTCGCCGCGCTCGCCACCGCGTCCAGCCCCGTCGCCGGACTCTTCCTGGGTGTCGTCGCGGCGGCGCTGTTCCTCCACAAACGACGCCCCGGCGCGTACGCGATCGGGCTCGCCCCGGTGGCCGTGGTGGGGCTGTCCTCCTGGCTGTTCCCGTTCTCCGGTACGCAGCCGATGTCGCTCGGGACGCTGTCACTGCCGTTCATCTTCGCGGTCCTCGTGTACGTCCTCGTACCGCGCGACTGGAGCACCGTCCGCACCGCCGCCGCCGTCTACGGGATCGGCACGCTGCTCACGTACGTCATCGACTCGCAGATCGGGTCGAACATCACGCGCATGGCGATGCTGTTCGCCGGGGTGGCGCTGCTCGCCGCCCTGCCGTACGCGGTGCCGCGCAGCCGCCGCTGGTACGCCCTGGTCCTGGCCTTCGTGGGCCTCAACTTCTGGATCGGGTTCAAGGGCGTCGACGACATCGTCCGGACCGCGCCCGCCGCGTCCTGGAACCGGGAACTGGCCCCGCTGATCAACCAGCTCCAGCAGGTGGAGGCGGAACGCGGCCGGGTCGAGGTGGTGCCCGCGAGCAGTCACCGCGAGTCATCGGCGCTCGCCCCGTACGTCAACCTGGCGCGCGGCTGGAACCGCCAGGCGGACATGAAGCGCAACCCGCTCTTCTACGACGACACGCTCGACCCGGTGAACTACCGGGAGTGGCTGGACCGCTGGGCCGTGCACTACGTGGTCCTGCCCAAGGACCGGCCGGACAACGGGGCGATCCAGGAGGCGGCGCTGGTCGAGCAGGGGCAGCCGTACCTGCGCCAGATCTGGGGCGACGCCAACTGGAAGCTCTTCCGGGTCCTGGACCCGGTGCCGCTCGCCGACCCGCCCGCGACGGTGGAGCGGGCGGGCGCGGACGAGCTGACGATCACCGTGAAGTCGGCGGGCCGGGTGCTGATCCGCATCCCGTACACGCGCTGGCTCGCCCTCGTCGACGAGGAGGGCAAGAGCGTGGAGCGCCCGCTGGAGACCGAGGAGTCGAAGGCGCGGTCGGAGGCGGACGAGACCGCGCCGAAGACCTATCTCAACACCAACGGCTGCCTGAACAGGGTCGAGGAGGGCCCGTACGGCGACGAGTGGACCGAACTCCTCGCACCGCGACCGGGCGTGTACCGGCTGGCGGCCCCGTACCAGTTCCAGCCGGGCACGCCCTGCCCCGAGGAACTGAGCTGACGCCCCTGGTGCTCCGTTCGGTGTCCCGCCCGGTGTTCTGCCATGACCAGCCGACACCGCGGCGGTGGACGCCGAGGCGCGCTGCCTGGGCGGGGCTGCCCGGCTACCGCACGAAGCCGCGGTCGCGCGGCGACAGGCCCGTCGCGGGTCCGGCGGCGCGGAGGACCGTGTCGAGGGCCCGGTCCGGGTCGGCCGAGTAACACCCGCTCGCCCAGGCGGCATTGGCTTCGATCACGGCCCACCGGCCCTCGTCGTCCCGGCCGACGTCGACGACGATCGCGGACGGCAGGGTCTCCCCGGCGGCCGCGAGAACCTCCCGCCCGAAGGCGAGCACGTCGCCGTCCGCCGGCCCGAGCCGGAGCCGGCCGGACTCGGCGTACTGCCCGGCCGCGTGGACGGCCCCGTCGAGCAGGTGGAGCCGGTACTCGACGGCGAACGTCATCACGTCGCTCACCAGCACGACGGTCGCCGGGTCCACGGCATCCGGCCCGGGCAGCCGGGACCCGTCCGCGTACACGAGCGCCGGAATGCTCTTGTCGTTGGGCGACTTGACGAAGGCGGGGCGTCGCAGCCGGTACGCCTCGTCGACCGGCATCGCGCGGATCTCCCGCTGGGTGAGCGCCCGGGGGAGCCGCGCGAGCCAGTCGGCGGGGGCCTCCAGGAGGGCGATCCCGAGCGCGGGGGCCACGACGTCGGCGAAGGAGGGCCCGGCGTGCAGATGCACGGCGTGCCCTCCTTCGCCCTCAGTGCCGACGGGGCCCTCAGGGCCGGCCGGGGCCCCAGTGCGGGCGGGGCCCCGAGTGCGGGCGGGGTCGGCGGTGGACGCGGTCGGCCCCGCACTCTCGGGCCTCTCCGGCCTCTCCGGCCACCCCGCCCACCCGGGGCCGCCCAGTCCCTCCGGTACGGCGGAGGCCGTCGCCTCCACGATGCGCAGCCCGCGCCGCAGCGCGGCGGCACGCAGCGTCCGGGCGGAGGCGGTGAGCCGGGGCGGGAGGACGAGGGTGCGCGGCGGGCGGGTCATGGCCGCAGATCCTCTCGTACGGGGAGGCCGCGCCGCACCGGCTTTTCTCCGGTACGGAGGGGGGCCCGTTGTGTGCGCCGGGGCCACCTGGTTCGATCGGCGCATGATCATCGAACCGTCGCTCGTACGCGGCCTGATCGCCGCCCAGTTCCCGCACTGGGCGGACCTGCGCGTGGAGGCGGCCGGCGCGCGCGGGACCGCGAACGCGATCTACCGCCTGGGCGCCGACAAGGCCGTACGGCTGCCCCGTACCGAGGGCAGTGCGGCCGATGTGGCGACGGAGCACCGGTGGCTGCCCCTGCTGGCATCGCGGCTGCCGTTCCCCGTGCCCCTCCCGCTGGCCCAGGGGGTTCCGGACGACACCTTTCCCCGGCCCTGGTCGGTCTGCACCTGGCTGGACGGGACGAACCCGGGGCCCGGCGACGGCTCTTCGGCCTCCGAACTGCTCGCGGCCGATCTCGCGGAGTTCGTGCTGGCGCTGCGCCGGATCGACCCGGCGGACGCCCCGCCCGCCTACCGCGGCGAACCTCTGGCCTCCCGCGATACGGAGACGGCTGAGGCGCTCGCGGTCCTGGGCGGGGTCCTGGACCGGGCGAGCGCCACCGCCGCCTGGGACGAGGCGCTGGCCGCGGAGCCCTTCACGGACCGGCCCGTCTGGGTGCACGGGGACCTCCAGCCGGGCAACGTCCTGGTCGCGGAGGGCCGCCTCACCGCGGTCATCGACTTCGGCTGCACCGGTCTCGCCGATCCCGCCGTCGACCTGATCGCGGCCTGGTACCTGCTGACGGCCGGGGCCAGGGAGACGTTCCGTACGGCGGTCGCGGCCGACGACGCCACCTGGGCGCGGGGGCGGGGCTGGGCGCTGTCCATCGCCCTGACGGAGCTCGCGCACTACCGGGACACGAACCCGGTGATGGCGAGGATCGCGGCGCACGTGATCGCCGAGATCCTCACCGACCACTCCCGGGCGCGGGTCAGGCCCCCGTCGAGTCCTTGACACGCGGGACGCGCGGCGCGTTCACGGCGGGTGCGGGCGCGGGCGCTGGTGCCGGAACCGCCCCGGGCGCGCTCTCACTGAGCCCGAACCGGTCGTGGAACCTGCGCAGGGGGCCCGGCGCGTACCAGGCCGACCGGCCGAGCAGCCGCATCGCGGCGGGGACGAGCACACCGCGTACGGCTATGGCGTCGATGAGGATGGCCAGCCCGCTGCCCAGGCCGAACATCTGCATGAAGCTGATCTCGGCCGTGCCGAAGGCGAAGAAGCTCACCGCGAGCAGGAGCGCCGCCGCGCTGACGATGCGCCCGGTGCGGCCGAGGCCGTGGGTCACGGCGGACTCGTTGTCCTCGCCGAGATCGTGGAGTTCCTTGATCCGGCTGGTGACGAACACCTCGTAGTCCATGGAGAGACCGAAGGCGATGCAGAACATCAGGACGGTCATCGACATCTCCATCGGCTGGGCCGTGAAGCCGAGCAGGGAGGAGAGGGCGCCGTCCTGGAAGATCCAGGTCATCACGCCGAGGGTCGCCGCGAGACTGACGACATTGAGGACCAGCGCCCGCAGGGGCTGCACGACGCTGCCGGTGAAGAGGAAGAGCAGGACGAAGGTGGTGACGACGATCAGGGCCACGGCGATGGGCAGCCGGTCGCCGATGGAGGTCCTGGAGTCGGCCAGTTGGGCGTCTGTACCGCCCACCAGCGGACTCGCCCCGGCGGGCGGATCGGTCGCACGCACCTCCTTCACCAGGCTCTGCGCCGCGTCCGACTTCGGTTCCAGAGCGCTCACCACGGTGATCCGCTGCGCGTCGGGCCGGCCGAGAGCGGGGTTCCCGGGGCCGGTGGCGGTGGACTCTCCGCCGGCGTAGCTTCCCGAACCGGTCTCGACGCGTACGACGCCGTCGAGCCCGGACAGTCCGGCCGCGTACGACGCCAACGGGGCCTCGGCCACCGGCTGGTCGATGACGACATGGAGGGCCGATTCCTCGCTGCCGTCGAAGTTCTCCCGCAGCGCCGTGGCGACCTGGCGGCTCTCGGCGCCCTCGGGCAGCACGCGCTCGTCCGGGGTGCCGAAGACGATGCCGAGCAGCGGGCTCGCCGCCAGCAGCAGCACGGCGAGCACGGGCAGGGCGGTGAGCGCGGGCCGTCGCATGACGGTGCGGGCCAGCCGCCCCCACAGAGGTGTCCGCTCATCGACGCGCCCCCGCTTCCCCCACGGCAGCCGGCCGCTGTTGACGCGGTGCCCCAGGACGACGAACAGGGCCGGCATCACGAACAGCGTGGCTACGGCGGCGACGGCGACGACACCGACTCCCGCGAAGCCGAACGAGCGGAGGAAGTACTGGGGGAACACCAGCAGTGACCCGAGGGCCGCCGCCACGGTCGCGGCGGAGAACGCGACGGTGCGGCCGGCGGTGCTCACCGTGGACCGGACGGCGTCGTCCACGCTCGCGCCGGCCGCCAGCTGCTCCCGGAAGCGGCTGACCATCAACAGGGCGTAGTCGATGCCGAGTCCGAGGCCCAGGGCGGTGGTGAGGTTGGTCGCGGTGTTGGCGACATCGGTGACGCTGCCGAGGAGGGAGAGCTGGGCGAACGAGCCGAGGATGGCGATGACGGCGATGACCAGCGGCAGCAGGGCCGCGACCACGCTGCCGAAGACGAACAGGAGCAGGACGAGGGTGAGGGGTATGGCGATGGCCTCGGCCAGGATCAGATCGTCGACCACCTGAGTCGACAGATCGCCGCCCACGGCCGCACCGCCTCCGGCCCGGACCGTGAGGCCGCCGTCCTGTGCGCCGGTGTGGACGTCGATGACCCGCTGGGCGTTCTCCTGCTGCCGTGTCTCGTCGCCCGTCACATGGGCGAGCACCATGGCTTCGCGGCCGTCCTCGGAACGGAGGTCCGGGCTGCCGGTGTCCCAGTACGAGACGACATTGGCCAGCCCCTCCTCCTCCTTGAGGCCGGCGACCAGGCGCTGCCCGCTTTGCCGTACGCCGGGGGAGTCGACGGAGCCGTCGTCGGCGCTGACCAGCAGCACCAGGTTGGTCTCTCCCCCGAACTTCTCGTCGATGACCACCGCGGCCCGGGAGGACGGGGACGACGGGTCGTCGAAGCCCCCGCCGAGCAACTTGCCGAACGCGCCCGCGCCGACCGCGCCCATGAGCACCAAGGCCACGGCGGCCACGACGAGTACCGATCGGGAACGGCGAATCGCCAGTTCGGCCAAGCGTTCAAACACGCCACATCTCCTTTGCCTCCAACGGTGAGGACGACGTGTGTCTGCCCGGTGCACAGGGGAGCCGGCGCAGTGCCCCGCAGAGCCCTTTCCACCAGGGAGGGGCGCGGTGTCGCACGCTTCGTCGCCGTGAACGACGTTAGTGAGGAGACGAGTTGTTGAGCAGTGCGAGATTTACCTGACACTGTCAGTCTTTTCGGGCGGCCCGGCAGGATTCCCGGCCGGTCGGTAGAGTTCCCGGCCGGTCGGCAGGTTTCCCGGCCGGTCGGCAGGCTTCCCGGGCAGGCGGTCGCCGAGGCCTCCCGGTACGGCCGGGTCCGCCGTAGGCTCGGCCGCATGCCCGCAGACGAACACCCGTCGGCTCCGCCCTCCCTGCGACAGCGACGCCGGGCCGTCGCCACCCAGGAGATCGTGCAAGCCGCCGAGCTCCACATCACCGAACACGGCTCCGCCGCCCTGTCCCTGCGCGCGGTGGCCCGGAGCCTCGGCATGAGCGTGCAGGCGCTCTACCACTACTTCCCCGACCGGAACGCCCTGGTCACGGTGCTCATAGCCAAGGCGTACGAGGACCTGGCCACCGCCGTGCAGACCGCCGCCGACGCCACCCCGCCCGACCCGTCCGTACCAGGCTTCGTGATCGCGGCCGAGAGCTACCGCCAGTGGGCCGTCTCCCACCCCGAGCGGTTCCAACTCCTGTACGGGACACCCCTGCGGAGCTATGCGGCACCCGTCGGCGGCCCGACCACCCGGGCGATGCAGCAGATGAGCGCGGTCTTTCAGCGCGTCCTGTTCGGCGACTTCACCCCGGAGCAACTGGCCGCCGCGGACACGCTCACGCTGTCGCCCCCGTTCCGCGCCCATCTGGAACAGCTGTCACCGGACGGCCTGGCGGCCCTGCCACCACAGGCGACCGCGCTCCTCCTCAGCGGATGGGGCCACATGCACGGCCTCGTCGTCCTGGAGGTGTTCGGGCACACCTCGTTCCTGGGCGACCACCAGGCCGAGATCTTCCACCTGGCGATGCGCGACCTGCTGACGGACATCCACCGCCGCATCCCGGCGGCAGACGCGAACGGCCCCGGATGAGAGTGCCAAGACGAGAGCCACTCAGGGTGGCGGCCGGTGGAAGGGGCGGGCCGGAGTCAACCGCCGCAGACGGGCGTCAAAGGCCACCCAGGAACGTTCCCAGGTGGCCTTTTCGCTTGTGCCCCCGGCAGGATTCGAACCTGCGACACCCGCTTTAGGAGTGGGATCGAATCCGTGCCGGACGGTTCCAGACCGTGCCGCGCGGTGCCGTTCTGCCTGATCAGCGTCTTGCAGGACGAGTAGAGGTCCACCCTGTGGCGACTCGTCTTGCGCCGTCCGCTCACGCAGCGCTCACGCACGTGAGCAGATGCCGACCTGGCCGAATGGGCACCGGATCCCGGTCGGGGCCGCGAAGCGTGTAGGTAGGAATCTGGGGGCCTCGTTCTACGATGCGGCTGGCTGTCCAATAATGTCGTCAGCCCATCGGCGTCGGGAGCAGCTTTCGATAGCCACCACTGCAGAATTCTGCATTTCTAGATAGGGCACGATAAAGTGCCGCCTTCCAGTGGTTTATGCCCTTCCTCTCGGCTCCTCGAGTCAAAGCGTCAAGAGTCGATCGCAACCCCGAATCACCAAAAGAATCGTATGTTTCATCGTATAGATCAACCTGATCCGTTAGCTCGGCCACGGCCTCCATCTGGTAGAAATCGAAAAGGCCAAGCGTCTCGAATTGCTTCTCGACTCTCTGAAAGGTGAAATCGTCAATTTCATCGGAGCGACGCAAGGAGTATCTGATCGAGACGGTGCTATCGACGCTTATTTCCGCGACTACTATTTCTTTGTTCGGGAATTCGTCGAAGTACGCGTGAAACATGAGCAGACCGTCTGACCTGTCGCACTCATCACCCTTTAGGCGATTGCACCTTTCGCAAACAGGGATAAGGTTGTTGGCTAGGATTGAATATTCTGGGAAGTGTTTTTTTGGAAGGAAGTGATCGAGGGCGCAGACCTGGGCTCTTTCGCACAGCGGGCACCGATAGTTGTGGGACAGTGCTGTCCGGAAGATTGAGTTCCTGAGTTCCTCTAGGGGGCGACCCCTGTCCAGAAGCGCGTAATTTCCCAGAAGCACCTTGGTGAGTGCATCGGAACCGTTGGCAAGCGACGTGAATCGGCGAATATCCCGCAGCACGTCCTCGTAGTCGCCGTAAGCGTCGATGATTCCCGTGCGCACGCCCATGAGGACCCTTCGAGAGGACGGACGCCTCCGACTCACAGCGAGGTCAAGATCGGCCAGGTGGTCCCTGTCCGGGCGGGGAAGTCGAATCATCTCCCAGGCCGATCGCGACGGATGCTCGTCAGGTAAGAAATGGACTGCGCACTCATCTCGCCATCGAACAGTTCCATGATCTCATCCAGGGGGAAAATCTCCTGCATGGACCGGAGAGTTGAGTGATAGTCGGTCGCGCTGCTGTCCAAGTTGAATACGTGGCGTGTGAGCAGTCCTACATTTTCAGCGAAGGTTTCGATCTCCGGGGTGGCAACGAGTGTGAGATCTCCGAATCGCTGCAGAACTCTGACGTAACGTCTGGGGACTTCCTGGAGAAGGACCGGGGAGTGCGTCGCCATCACGGCGTAGGAGTCGAACTGTTCCAAAGATATGTTGATGCTCTTGATTAGGGCGGCCAAGAGCGGGGGGTGCAGGTGGGATTCGGGCTCGTCGATGAGAACCAGTGATCCGGGCTCCAGGTGGGCCGCAAGCTGCACGACAATGTTGAGTACGAGTTTGTGCCCGGTACTGAGGCCCGAAAAGGAACCCTGCCACGAATCGCTGTCGAGAGCGAAGGTGTCGGAGAGCTCGACCCGTTTGAATGAGGGCTCTCGGCTCAGTGGAGAGAGGGCGGCCACGAGTCTCTGTTTACGCTCGGGGGTACTGGCCCTGGCGAGGGCAGACATGATGTCACCCTGGATCTCCTCGGCGCCCTTGAGTGATCCGGTTCGGCGCACGTCCGAACCGCCACTGCGATCGTATCTCCGAAGGCCGCAGTAAGTGTATCCGGAAACCTCGCCGCTGGCTTCCAGCCGGTCCTCTTCCTGCCGGTTCTTCCCCGGCAGGTCGAACGTGTCGAAAGCGCTGTAAGAGATGGCTATGACCGAGGAGAATCGCGGCGCATCGGCCCCTTCGGGGAATTCCCCATACCGCCGAACGAAGCTCTCGTCGGCTCGGTCGGTGAGGTCTGCATGCGCAGTGTTGGCTAGGTTGGCGAGGAGCTGCGTTTTTCCGCATCCGTTATAACCCACGACGACGTTGATGCGGCCGGGCAGGGGGTGGCGGTCCGCGAAACCAAAGTGAATGGAGAAGGCTTCCCCTCCGACACTCGTTCTGAACGTGAACGCGAGCGCGCTGTCTCGCGGGGCTGTTGCGCCTCCAAGCAGGGCTGTGGCGTCTCTCAGTGCGAGTTCGGCGTTCCCGTAGCGCAGGAGTGAGGCGGCCATCGCCGGCTCGTTGGCGAACGATTCCCTGAGTGAGGGGTCGATGGCGATGTCGCGGAGCCCGAACAGGATACTGTCGCGCAATTCACCGGGAAGTCCGTGCAGTGTTTCGTAGTAGGAAAATGCCTGCCCGAGTGAGCAGTAATTTTCATCGAGCTGGGCGAAACTGCCGGGCATCTCCGTGGCGCCGCCGCGTTGCCCTCTCTTGATGATCTTGACGGATCCCAGGTCGATGGATGCCTCCGCCTGAGAGGGGTAGAGATATGCATCGAACATAGTCTCGAATCCAAAGTCATCCCAGAGCTCGCGCCGAAGTACGAGTGCCGGAAGGTTGGACGGCACGGTGAAGCCCTCGCTGCGAGGCACTACAAGAAAATGCATCAGCGTATTCCAGTCGTATGTTTCTGTGCCCGGCCGTGGACCCGCTGGCAGTGGGCAGGGGCAGAGAAGATGGCCCTGCCCACTGCTCGGCTAGTCAGTCGAAGAGGCTCTGCAGTCTCGACTCGATCCAGCCGGGCCGCCGAAGCAGCTCGAACGTATCGACCGCGACGACTGCGCGCTGCGGCGGTTCGCTGCCCAGGACCGGGTTTCCGAAGGACTCGAACACCTCGTAGCCCTCTGCCTCCAGCGAGGCCAGCGCTCCGGTCACCCGCTTGGAGCGGGCGGGACCGGTCCAGGACTCGAGAGGATGGGTGATGAGGACAGCGAGATCCTCGTGCTGAGTGTCTTTCAGGACTGGCAAGCCATGGGAGGAATCGGCCTTCCAGTGCGAGAAGCTTCTGGCGAACTGCTCGGCTCGCTGGAACGCATAGACCTCCTCAGCGGCGAAGTCCAGGTTCCCTCCATCGAGGAGTTCGACCATCTGTGTGGCAAGGCGCCAATCGAGCAGCGGGTGGTAGGCGCTGTTGCTGTAGTCCCGCAGGCAGTCGTAGCAGGACGAGTCGCACGGTGCGGCCATCAAGCCGCCGGAGCGGTGGCGGGTGAGATCGGCCGCGACCTCACGCGCGGAGAGCAGGAATTCGGCAGGGCGCTTCCCCAGCCAGGTCGAATACCCGGCACCGTTCTCCAGCGTGTCCGAGAGGAAGACTTGTGCCTGGACACTGCCTTCCTCTTCCCCTCGGACGGGGTACAGGCCCGCCGAGAGTTCTCTTCCGTCGATGTCCAGTAGCCTGACGGCAGCGAGTTTGAAAACCGTACCGAGTGAGAGCCAAGCGGCCCTTGCGGCCATGCGTCTCGGGTCAAGAGCCAGATCGGCGGGTTGCTCGCGGAGGCCGACCAAGAGGACGTCGGTCAGTTTCGCCGAGGCCAGTGCCAGCTTCTCCTCGTTGCTGACCGAAGGCCGAGTGGGCAGGCCCAGATCTCTCGCCCGGTCGGCATCAGCCAGGAGTTTCGTTTCTAGCAGACCGTCGTGTCCCTTGACCTTGCCGAACTGGTATCCCTCACCAGTTCCCGCGTTGACCACCACGATGCGCCCCTCGCCACTCCTGAATTCAGCGGCCTTAGTCCAGCGTGGGACGAGCGCTGATGTGGTGTCGAGGGTGAGGCGCGCGGAGAACGCGCGTGGTGTGAACTCGAAGGTGCCGTCGTAATCCTGAGCCTTGTAGCTGGTGCGGAATCCGAGCGGCTGACACGACGGGAGCATCCGGTAGTCACCGGCTTCTCCTGCGGTGGCCCCACACACCGGACACGAATGCTCGGATTCGCGGAGATCGACGGAGAGGCACTTGGCACAGATGCCCACCATGAGACGGTCACTGTCCGGAGCCTTGCCTGGCAGCCACTGCCCGCCCGCGGGCTCGTACGTCACGAGGCCGACTGCTGTGTGCAACGCCTTGTCCTTGACCACTTCACCGCCAGGTGCCCATTCCGAGATGGCGATGTCGATGTCCCGGTCGATGACGTCGGTGAGTTCCGGCCCGTGCGGCCTTTGATGGTGCAGGTTGCGGACCCGAGTGGGGAACCCAAACATGGGGAGCACCCCGTGCTCCGCGAGCGACTGGCTGAGCGGACCCGCGTCCGGCGCGTTCGTTGCCACCTCCTCGATCTCCGAGTAGAGGCTGGAAGTGGCCCAAGACACCAGAGCATCCACCGAAGGCGCGCCAGGAGACGCCCCTTGTAGGAGGACCTGGCCGGCGTGTCTTTTGGCGATGTCGTTCCCGGCCAGCCAGGTACGGACGTTATCCCGGACCTGAGGCCATCCACTGACGGTCCCGAAGGGCCCGTGGACATTGCGTCCCGGATCCCAGTCGGACGTTCCCTCGACCGACCGGAAGGCGAGAGTCAGCAGACTTGCGGCGTAGCAGCGGCGCAGGATCTCCAGGCGATCGAGATCCACGTATGGGCTCGGCGAGGGGTCGCCAGTGATGCGATCGGGGTGCTGGAAGTAGTGGTCGTCATGGGTCCTGGTGCCACGGCAGAGGGTCAGGGCGATGGACAGGTGGTCGAGTCGGCGGCCGGCCCGGCCCACACGCTGCTGGTAGTTGAAGCGCTGTGGTGGCATGTTCGCCATTACCACCGCGCGGAGCGCGCCGATGTCGACGCCGGCCTCCATCGTGGTGGTGACGCTGAGTAGGTCGACCTCATCAACCAACTCGATGTCCTGACCGCTCAGAAAGACCGACTGGAAGAGGGCTTGCCGGGCCTGCGCGTCATCGTTGTCGGTCTGGCCTGTCAGCTCTTCGCAGTGGAGTCTGAAGGGGACCCCGGCTTCGCGGGCCAGGAAGGTGTAGTAGTCGTCCAGAGTGACGGAACCCGGGTCGAGGGGTTCGGCGACGAGATGTGAGCTGCGGCAGAAGGCACAGACGCCTGCGGAGCCGTGCAGGTGCCTTCTGGTACAGCGTTCACAGCGCCATTCTGTCCCGCCGGCCAGGACGATCCTGATTTTCTGCCCTTCGATCCGGGGCTCCGCGTCGCTCAGACCCAGTGCATTCTTCACTTCTTGGACCAGCGCGTCTGGGAACACATCGTGATGCTGTGCGACGGCGCTGATGTATTTCCTCGCTGCCGTGTGCAGATTTGCCGGCGGCTCAGGCCTCTGTTCCTGGAACTGGCGGCGCACTCCCAGCAGCCTCAGCGCGGACAGGCATACCTGGCGGAAGACCTCGTCATCCAGCAACCGGCTCTTGAAGGTGAGGTCCTGAACTGCATGGCCGATGCCGAGCGACTCCAGATCGCGGCCGCCTCCCGCGAAGACCGCCTGCTGGACCTGCGCCTGCACTGTCCGGTGGATTTCGGAGTTCAGGACGCGCAGATCGTTGGTGAGGGAAGCATCGGGCCGCTGGACCGGGACGCCACTGGTCCAGTCATAGAGATCGGTCCAGCTCCGTGACTCGGTGCTTTTGCTCAGCGAAAACGAGGGTCCACCGGGATGCACGCCGTATGCGACCGCTTGCGCGCTGACTCCGTTGCCGAGTTCGACAAGCGTCGGGCCCCTCTGCTGGGCCCGGTAGTCCGCCAGCACGCGTTCGTGCTGGGGAGTGAGGCTGTTATGGGCCAAGGCGACCACCGCTGGAACCAGATCGGGTGAACCAGTCGCAGCGAGCTGGGTTAGCGCGGCCTGGCCTGCCTGGTTCCCCTTGAAGAACTCTGCTGCCAGGGCCACGAGATCCATCGGACGGTCGAGGGTAGCGATCACGAGCTGTCTGACCAGGTCCTGATAGTGCGATCGCTCCAGGCCCGCCGAGATGCGGGCTGCGTCCTGCCGACTATCCGAGAAGACGACGATCTTCGTCTGCAGCTGCCTCTTGAGGGCATCGGTCAGGACCTGGTTGGACTTCTCAAAACCTGTACCCATGGTGCGGATGGGGGACCTGGACCGCGATGGGTCCTCGAACTGGCGGACGTTCTTGAAGATCTCCTTGTCTTCCCCGCAGCAGGGACAGACCGTGGGAAAGGCACGGACCTTCCCGAGGTGGCCCTGGGGTTGGCTTTGTGCCACCAGCAGGTATCCGTTGTTCTCCTCGTCCGGGCAGCTGCCGACCTTGCCGCTCGTGGGATCCAGCACAGCCGGAACAAAGGTGAACGTGTATTCCGGCCGATTCCTCGCTCCGGGTCGGCCACCCTTGTGTTTGTGAGGCGATACGTCGAGATCGGAGCGTTCTCCCGCAGTGGGAAGGAAGACGCTGTACACGTCGGCGGTGCGATCGAAGCGCGCTTTGTCCGGGAGGGATTCGAGATCGGTTGCGGTGGAGACCAGGTAGCGCCTGGTGGGATCGTGGCCGATGATCGGAGAATTGAATCCGCCGAGGAAGACCTCTCCGCACGTATCGCAGTACAGCAACTCCAGGACACGAGCACCGCATTCACAGGCATACCTGGGCCGACTGTAGAGCTTTCCGACCAGCCGGTCCGCCGGTGGCTCCGCGGCGCGCGGTTGGACCTCCGAGCAGTTGCGATCCGCGCACGCCCACATGCCGGTGACGTTCCGGAAGAACAGGTGGAGCCGGAATCGCGAGCCGACATCCGCCTCCCCATCGAGGCGCGAGATGAGTGCGTCGGTGGCGTACAGCGCCTTATCGGGTGCGAGGCCAGGGAAGAGCCTGGCGGACACGTCGGTCAGCGGCTTCGCTCGGGGGGAGTCGTCCTCGTCGCTCGCTCTGAACGCGGCCTGGAGTGCCGCGTGCCGGTCAGGAAGTGGCGGCAGGGCCACTGTTCCTTGGCCACCGGTGTCCGCCCAGGGCATGAGATCGGTCCTGCCCTTGGTCCGGACGCGTTCACCTGCCAGCACGGAGAAGCGGTCGGCTGACCGTCCGAAGAAGTCGCTCAGAAACTTCCGGTCCACCGGGTTCTCCGGATCCATGGAGGCGGAGGTAGCGATCACGGACAGCTGGTCGGAGTCGGTGGACAGCCCGAGCCGGTCGATGAGCTTGCGCAGGAGGTAGGAAACCTCGGTGCCCTGAGTCCCCCTGTACATGTGGAGTTCGTCCACGACCAGGCTGAAGACGTGGTCCTTCGAACTGTTCAGCCAGGCGCGGGTCTGATCGAAGATGGGATCCTCATCTCGGCGCATGAGCATGATGTTGAGCATGCTGTAGTTGGTGATGAGGATGTCCGGCGGAGCGACCTGCATGTCCCAGCGAGAACGCATCTCGGCCCCGAATGGACGCGGGAGGAAGTAGCGGGCTTCCTCGTCCTTCACGAGGCCGTCCGCGATGCGCTGCTCCAGCTGGCGGCTTCGGTCCTCCATCGAGGCCAGAGTCCTGCGCAATTCCTTCATTTTGGATGAGTTCGGCTTGGCGGCTAGTTCCAGCGGGCCGGCGACCGGGGTGCGGCCGGTGTAGCGTCCGAAGTGGAAGCGGTTGCCGTTACGGTGCCTGTCGAACCAGCTGCGTACGTCCGGTGCGTCCAAGCTGCGTCGCAACCTGATCAGCTGGTCCTCCACCAGCGCGTTCATCGGATAGAGGAGCATGGCTCGCATGGCCGCGGGCCGACCGCTGCTGTTGCGTTGGGCCTGCCAGTTCCGTGACGTGCACCACCAGGGCCGCTGGGCGTCCTGGGGCTCTGCTGCTGCTGCCCACCGACGCGATTCATTGGTCAGCCTGGCTAGCACCGGGATGAGGAAGGCCTCGGTCTTTCCGGAACCGGTTCCAGACGTCACCACGATGTCTCGGCCCTGTTGGTTTGACCTCAGCGCGTCCGCTTGGTGGGTGTAGAGCCTGGGGATTCCCCGGAGCAGACCGGCTCCCAGAAGTCCGGAAATCTCCGGCAGACCTATCTCCGCCGTCAGCTCTTCCAGGGTCTGGGATGACTGCACGTACTGGGGCAACAGCTCCAGGTACGGCTCTTGAAAGAGGACCCCGGGAGTGCGGAGCAGTGCTCTGAGTTCCTCGCCCACCGATGAGTCGCGCAGGGAGTAGGCGGTGTCGTAGTACCGCTGGAAGTAGTCGGCGAGTTGGCCGTGGACAGCCGTCGGAGAGATGCCAGACATGGAGATCCTCACGAGGTTCGGATTCAAGGGACGAGTCGAAGTTCCTGGTATAGGGATTCGGCCACTTGCCTGGCGAATGACTCGTCGATGTTGACGTATTTGACGTAGCTCTTGTGCTCAGGATTCGACTGCTCGGCGGGCGCTGTCTGAGGGTTGAGCGCGGTGAGTTGCGGCAGCAGCCCGCTGCGCAGCACGGCAGCGCGGGCGTGGAGATGTGGTAGCTGCATGCGTTTCGGGGCATACAGTTCCCGCCGCAGCGGGTTGTAGCGCAGCACCCAGCGTTTTGCGCGAGCGAGTTCGGCGTACACCACCGTGCGCTTGTCGGCGATGAAGCCGCTCATGCCGATCCAGTAGATATAGCGGTGGGTGTTGTAACGCTGGTATCGGTAGGCGCCGTGGAGAGGCGGCTCGCCGTGGCCTTCGATATCTGTCCAGAGGTCACTTCCTCCCTCGGACATTTTCTGCGGCTCGATGCCGCCAGGCCCCCGCTGTACGCCACGCTCGGCAAGCATTTCTTGGAAGCGGGGAAGACGCCGGGCGAGTTGATCCGCAGCACGGTCCTCGAAGGCGATGCCGAGTGCCTGGCAGAGAGCGCGGCAGTCCTCAGGATCCGCCAGTGTCACCATCCGCACCGACGGGCCGCCAGCCTGCCGAAATGGCGGAAGCGGCATCATGGACTGCGCGAGGGCGGCGATGTCGGAGCCAGGGTCCTCGTGCAGCCGTTCCAGCCGCTGCATGAGCCAGAGCGGCCTTTGCCCCACCAGGAGGGCGTGTCCTCCGGAATTGGGCATGGTGGTGAGGACCGGTGGTGTCACGCTCCAGGTCCGGGCCTCCCAGTCCACTTCGGCGTGACCGAGAACCTGCAGGTTGTACAGCGCGATGCGCCAATCCGGCGCGGAACTCTTCGGCTCGCCCTTCTCCAGCCACGCGTACGTGTCGCGGAAGGCATCGAGGCTCCCGGCACCGCGTTCGGAGCACCACAGGAGCAGCTCGTCATGCACGATTCATTTCCCTGACGTGTAGTCGGCCCAGTCTTGTGCACTGGCCACCGGGGCGGTGATGCCTCCCGAGGTCAGCCTGCGCCAGTCGGCTTGGCTGAGAAGATTCCAGCTCCCTGAAGGCGCGCCATGCGTGCCAGCTTGGATGACCGGGGCTCGCCGGACCCTGGCGTTCCGGGAACTGGTCACCTGAAGCACCCATAGAGCTTGGAAAGGCAGAGCATCGAGCAGCGGTTCGACGTCGATCGCGTGAGGTACGTGGTCCATGGTTGCGATCCAGGCCGGCACTTCGGGGACGAGCTGGGCAGCGAGGCGATTCCCGCCGAGGGCGTAGATTGAGCCGCCGATGCGCAGGAGACTCATCGAAGGAAGCGGGTCGCGATGGTAGCTCCCGAAGAACGAGCCGGATAAATGGCCGGGCGGCAGCCAAGGGGCACGCGCCGACGGACTTACCGTGTTCTGCATCCTGCTGGGGATGGTGGCCAGCTTGTCGCTGCTAGGAGGGAGCGCTAGCAGTGGCAGGGCAACGCTCTCCCGGTAGCGCTCGACCAGGGTGAAGACGAGCTTGCGGTTCCCGACCTCGATCTGGTGCTCGCCGACGGAGTGCACCAGATCCGCCAGCCGGATCGTGATCGTGTCCGTCGCGGCCGGGTAAACCGGCGGCAAAGGGACCCCGTTGATGGTGACAGTGCGAGGATGGTCACCGGGAGTCGCTGGCAGAACCAGGTCGGGTGCGTACCCGAGGAGGAAGGTCTGTCTGCGGCCATCGATGCGGAGGCCGCCGGACAGGCGAGCCAACTGCTGGTGCAGCGGGGCCAACGGGCCGACGACGCCGGGGACCGTCGCGGATCGGGTCGGTGTGTAGCCGCTGAACAATGTCCAGCCGGGCGGCACCTGAACCCTGCGGGGCTGGCGCACGGCGTCTGATCCACAGGCTTGCATCACCGCCTCGGCCTGTGCTGCGTAGGCATTCTTCACCAATACCCGATGCGGTACGCCGACTTCCGCTGTATTGACGGACGTCCACTTCCCGACCAGGTCGTTGGCCTGGAGAACGTAGAGGTCGCGAGCGGGGAGTATCAAGGTGGCGTCGTCGGCGGCCAGTTCAAGCGCCGCCCCCGGGGTGACCTTCTGGTCCGGAGGTGCGAGAGGTAGCCATTCTGCGCCTGAGGGAACCCTGATGACGTCGCCGTTCAGCCTGAGCGATTCGAGACGGAGGTGGGAGGGAACGCGGGCTGCGATGCCGTACGGGGAACCACCGGCTTCGGTTGTGAGAGAAAGAGGCACACACGGCAGGCCGGCAGCGTTTCTCGGGAGCCCGTCATAGTGGGTGAGTTCCTGCTGCAGGATGCTCGCCAAGATTGGTCGCAGCTGCGGCGATGCCAGAGCGCGCTGGATTCGCGGGCTCGGGCGATTGAGCCGCACCCACTCCTGAAACCGGGCGAGGAGTTCCGCTTCGGGGACGGAATCTCCCGGCTGCGCTCCGATCGTTGACAGGAACAGCCCTACCTGTACGCGGTCGGATCCGACCAGAACAGCTTGGGACAGGGACCAGCCGATGTTGACCTGGGTCGGATGGGGAATGGCGGAGGGCAGGCCGCGATGGCCCCGCTCATGCTCGATCAGCCACCACTTCAGGTGATCCCACAGAGTTGGGACGATCACGTCGTAGCCGTCCGGCATGCCTGAGCCTTCGTACAGGCCGAGCAGATCGCGGAGCGGGCCGTAGTAGGAGAACCTGCCGAGCATGGTGTCCTCGGAGCGGTTCATCCGGGAGGCGGCGAGCACCGTCGCCGCGAGCAGAGCGATGAACGGAGGAGTGCCAACGGCCCCTTTCCGTCGCCACTGGCGAGCGCGGGAGGCGACGCCGTCGAAGGGGTTGCGGCCGAAGACTACGCTCCTGATGGCGGCCCGGAAGTCGTCAGCGGCAGCCGGGGGAGCTACGGCGACCTTGGTCCGACTGGCCAGCAGGTCGGCCAGCAGGGCATCATCCACTGACAGGTACACAGGGGTTGCCGCTTCGCGGGTGGCGAAGAAGTGTTCCGCGAGCGTTCTGTTCCAACCGTCATAGTCCATGGGCAACCCCCTCATTTGCGTAGGAAGAAGTTAGCCCATCGGTGGGACATTGGTCGCTTTTCGAACACCCATTCGGATATTCTCCGCCGCTGGCGTCCGTGCAGCTGCCGGACTGCCTTGACAATCGAGGTTTTCTCCGGTGAGCTCCCTGTGTCAAGACTCTGAGCAGATCAACTTCGGGGAGTGCCTCCGTTGACCGCCGCACGATCGTCAGCCCGAACTCGGCCTATGGGGAAGGTGCTTTCCCTCTTCACCGGAGCGGGTGGCCTTGACGTAGGTCTGGAGCGGGCAGGGCTGGACACCGTCGCGTGCGTCGAACTCGACGCCGACGCCAGGTCTGTACTCGCGGCCAATCGGCCGGGATGGGCCCTGCCCGGCGATGGAGACGTCCATACGGCTGCCCAGCAACTCGTACCCCGGGCGCTGGGCATGAAGCCCGGCGAACTCGAACTCATCGCGGGGGGACCGCCGTGTCAGCCTTTCTCCAAGGCCGCGCAGTGGGCTTCGACGGCCCGTAGCGGCATGCAAGACGACCGGGCTAAATGTGTGCACGGGATGCTCGACCTGGTTGAGAGTTTTCTCCCGAAGGCATTGCTCATCGAGAACGTCGAAGGGTTCCTGCGAGGCAACGACAATGCCTCCGAGGTCATCGACGAGGGACTCGCGGGCATCAATGACCGGCATGGCACTTCCTACCGGCTGGTGGCCGAGGTTGTTGACGCGGCCGACTTCGGGGTGCCACAGCACCGGCGCCGGGCCATCGGCATCGCCTACCGGGACGGTGCGGAGGTCCACCTGCCGGAGGCCACCCACGCGGACAACCCGATGCGGGCCTGGGATGTGCTCTGGGATCTCGAAGAGAACGAGAAGCCGTCCGCCACAGGTCAGTGGGCGGCGTTGTTGCCTTCCATCCCCGAAGGCGGCAACTACCTGCATCTCACGGCCCGTGGTGACGGGGAGGAACTTTTCGGCTGGCGAACCCGGTATTGGTCGTTTCTGCTGAAGCTAGCCAAGGACCGGCCGTCCTGGACCTTGCCGGCGTCTCCCGGACCGAGCACTGGGCCGTTCCACTGGGACAATCGGCCCCTGTCCGTGCGGGAGCAGATGCGCTTGCAGACCTTCCCCGACGAATGGCGCATCGACCACCCGTTCCGCGCCGGCCGACGGATGGTGGGTAACGCGACCCCCCCGCTCCTTGCAGAGGTGTTGGGGCGGGCAATCGTGGGAGACCTTGAACTGGGCGAAGCTTCAGCCAGGACTCGCCTCTTGGAAGGAACGCCTTCTTTGTTGCCGGTGCGTCAACTGAGGGTCCCGCGCGCCGTCGCGCCCGTTCCAATACCTGAGGCGTACCAACCGCAGGTGGGCGCCAAGGAGGCCCATCCAGGCGAGGGGGTTGGACCTTCTCCAAGAAGGGTGGCGGCGAGGGGGTGATCTGCCCCTAATCTGTTGGTGGGTGAACCCGAGGTGGAGGTACCAGGGCTGCTGGTGGGGAGGGGCGCGAGGGCGGTCTCGATGAGTCTCACGCGAGCGGCGGTGTCGCCAGCGTTGGAGACGTGGATGTCCATCTTGGCGAGGACGAAGGCGCCGAAGCCGTTGTCCTGGACGTTGTGGGCGCTGCGGAGGGTTCCGACGTAGAAGCGCCGGCCGAGGGAGCGAAGGCCCTTGTCGTAGGCCATCCGGCGAGGTAAGACCCGCAGGCGGCTTTGGCGTAGAGCCGGTGTTCGACGGCGTTGGTGTCGCGGCGTGGTCGAGGAGGTCGGCGCTCAGGGTGAGGCAGCTGGTGGCCTGGTCCAGGAGCCTGGCTTCGCCCAGCTGATCGTCGAGTGCACGGATGAACGGCCCCTGGCTGCCATCGAGTGTTCCTCAGCCGAGATGTTTCTTCGGATGCTAGGTGCTCGCGCGAATCGGTGAGGGAGGCTTTGCCCGGCCACGTGGTTGATGCGCGGTAGCGTCGTCGGGAGAGCCCACCAGGGAAGGAACGATCACCGGATGCCGCACAGGACTGATGTCGCCGACAGGCGCGGCCTGATCCTCGACTTCGCCGGGGTGCTTACCGCCAGCCCGATCGATATCCACCGCGCCTGGTGCGTGTCGGAAGGGCTGGCTCCGGGCGCATGGCGCAGCACTCTCAACGATCACCCTGAGGGCCGGCGTCTGTACGAGGCTCTGGAGATCGGGGAGATCGGGCAGGCCGAGTGGAACGAGGGCACGGCCGCGCTGTTGGGTGCGCACGTGGATCCGGTGAACCTGATGGGGCGGGCCTGGGCCCGGGTGCCTGTGGCCCGTCGGATGGTCGCGCTCGCGCGTGCCGCGCGTGCCTCCGGCCACCGGCTTGCGCTGCTGTCCAACAGCTTCGGCCTCGACCCGTTCAACCCGTACGAACACGTCGGCATCTGGGACCTGTTCGACGTGCACGTCGTCTCCGAGCTGGTCCGCATGGCGAAGCCCGATCCGGCGATCTACGAACTCGCCCTGGAGCGGATCGGACTGCCTGCCGAGCGGTGCGTATTCGTGGACGATCACGCGGTGAACCTTCCGCCGGCCGCCGATCTGGGCATCGCCACGGTCCACGTCACGGACGAGGATGAGGCCGTGACAGAGCTGGAGGCCCTCCTTGGTGTCACGGCGGTGCTCGCCGCGTGAACCCAACTGCGCTCTGATCAAAGGCTGTCGGCTCCACCGCTCCAGCCAGTACTGTCCGTGTGGGGTCCATCACGCGGAGGTTCTGGAGCATGCAGTGGTCGGAGTACACCACCTCTGAGCGCTTGAAGGCGCTGCGCGGTGGCATGACACAGGAGCAATTGGCGGAGGCGGCCGGCGTGTCCGTCGGCGTGGTGCGCAAGCTCGAACGCGGAGGGACGGCTTCCCTGCCGTCCTTGCTGTCGATCGCCGACGCGCTCGGTACGGACATCGCCGTGCTCCTCGGGCAGCAGGCGCCACGGCGGTCCATGGACCGCGACGAGCGGGCTGCGTTGCGCCTGGTCTCCGCAGCCACTCATGACGCGGCCATCGGCATCCCCGCCGAGGTCGAGCCGGGCACCGTCGAAGAGCTCCGCGCAGTCGTCCGTCGTGCGGACGCCGCGTACTGGGGAGGCCGGTACACCGAGCTCGGCACTCTCCTTGGGAGGCTCCTTCCCGAGGCGCGGGCCAGGTTCGACACGGCCGGCCTCGATGAGCGGGAGGCCGCCGCCGGCGTCTTGGTCGACACCTTTCAGACGGCGGGCATGGCCGCCAACGTGCTCGGATCACGAGATCTGGCGTATGCGGCGCTGACGTACGGACGCCAGATCGCCGTGCAGGGCGGAGATGATCTCCGTGACGCGCACCTTGCCGCCACCACCGCGTGGGTCAACCTCCGCGACGGCCGGACCAAGCAGGGCTTCCTCCTTGCCGTAGCACAAGCCGACCGGATCGAGCCCAAGATGAGCGAGCACGACCCGGACCGGCTGAGTGTGTACGGGCAGCTTGTCACGAACGCCGCCGTCGCCGCGTCCCGGGGCGGTGCGAACTCGGCCAACGCCCGTGAATACCTCTCGCAGGCGCATGCCGTCGCTGCCCGAATCGGGGACGAGCATGCCCGTGGCGCGCACGCCCAGCCGTACGGACCGATGTACGCCGCAACGCAGGCCATGAGTATCGCCGTGGCCCTCGGCGATACGGCTGGAGCACTGCGGCTCATGGACACCGTTCGCCTGGACGACACGGTGCCCCTGGCCACTCGGGCCCGCTACGGCCTGGACGTAGCGCTCACCCAGGTCGAATGCCGTCGGTGGGAGGCCGCAGCCGACACCCTCCAGGCCGTCTGCGCGATGGCCCCGGGATGGGTGCGTCACCAGATGCTTCCCGGCGTCATCATCAGTCGACTCGCCGGGGTGTCCGTCAACCGACTGCGAGGACTGGCGAACTCCGCGGGCGTACCCCTCGGAGTGCGTTGACCTACGAGCCGAAGTACCACGGCCCGTAGTAGGTACGGACGCGCCATCAGCGCGACTGCTACGGGGCGTGGCACACCTTCGGGCGACCCTGCTTCCGCTGCCACGCGGCGTGGCGGTCCGACCGGATACGGAGTCTCTCCACTGCGACGGGCCGTGCCTGGGCCCCGACTCCGCAGCCCAGCAGCCTTGTGGGCATGCCGATCAACCCGCCCGGCGGCCTCGGGCACGTACCCGTCGCCGTCTACTCCTGCGCCACCACCTCCACCGCCCTCGGTGAGAGCGAGGAGCGTGGCCGCTACTACGCCGAGGCCCGGCACTGGCACGTCGCCGGCGTCTGGTCCGACCCCGCCCCGTCGCTGCCGCTCATGGAGCGGCCGGGCTGGCAGGCCGTCACGGCCGCCCTGTCCGCCGGAATGATCCGCGGTGTCGTCGTCAGCGGCCTGACGCATGTCGCCGCCGACGCCGCCCAGTTCGCGGCGCTCGGCGTTCTCCTCCGCGACCGGGGAGGGTTCCTCGCGGACGCGTCGAGCGGTACCCCGGCCCGTCGAACACCCGGCCAGGCCCGTCGCCGCCGTGACGTCGCGGACGCGGCCTCCGGCTGGTTCACGCAGACAGGCACGTACGAGGAGGACGGCTCGTGAGCGCCCGGCGCGCATGGGTCGGTGACCTCGTCCGGGACGGCGGCGGACGACGGGCGATCGTCACCGACGTCCGTGCCGGCGGCACCGTGTGGGTGCTGCGGCCGCCGACCGGCGGTGGCCCCCACTGGGAGACCGACGACCCCGACAGCCTCGAAATCCTCGCCCGCTCCGAAGCCAGGGATACGCCGTGAGCGACCGCGCTGGCTGCCGACCCTTCCGTCACGCCCGTGCACCACGCCTGAAAGGCGAAGTCCCCGTGTACGCGTTCGGCCTCTGCATCGACCAGCAGTACCTCGTCCCCGGCCTCGCCGCCCTCGCTGGCCTGGCCGACAGCCTCACCCCGGCCGCCCGCCGCGAAGCTGCCGTACGGGTGCTCACCCTCGACCTGACCCCGTCGCAGGCCCTCCTCCTCGCCGACCTCGCCAAGCGGGCCGGCGTCGGCTCCTTCGACCTCCGTCGATGCGCCCCTCTGCGCTCCTCGCGCATGGCAGACGCCTCGTACATCACCGTCACGACCTATCTGAGGTTCGAGTTCACGCCGAGCTTCGTCCGCCGTCCTTACCTGATCTACGTGGACGCCGACGTACTCGTACGCGGAGACGTGAGCGAGCCGCTCGGCTCCCTCGCGCCGGACGAGACGGGCGCCGTGCGGGACGAGTTCAACCCGACCGTCGGCGAGTGCCCGGCGCTGCCCGGAGCCGCCGAGCGCTGGCCCCACCTGCGCGGACGCCCGTACTTCAACGCCGGCGTGCTCTGGGCCCACACCGATCACATGTCCCGCATCCGCCGAGGCGTCGAGCAGGCCCTGATCCACGCCCGGCGCCACATCCTCCACAACGACCAGGACGCCCTGAACCTGTGGCTTCTGCGATCCGGCCGAGTGCGCCCGGTGTCCGGTGGTTTCAACCGGTTCGAGGTCGGCCGATTCCTGGAACGCGGGAACTGGGTGCGCCGGGTCGTCACACGGTCGCCGAAGCCCGATCCGGCTGCCGCCCTCGTGCACTTCGTCGGTCCCGAGAAGCCGTGGCAGGCCGACTGCCCCGTCACGGAGGAAGTCGTCGATTACCGGCGGCACCTGGAAAGGGCCATGCGTCACGTCCGGCGTCTGGGTGCCGTCGGCGTGGAACCGGCGGGTGGGCGGTGAGTGCGGGGGTACCGCCCGCTGTCTCGCGCGCTGCCCTCGCCCTGACCGGGGTACCGGCCCGCACCGCCCGCCGGCTGTCCGCACGTACGCGCACCGTCGTGTACCGGGCGGGCCTGGCCGACGGACGCGGTGTCGTGATCAAGCTGTACGCGGCGACCGCACGCCGCAACGCGATCACGGAGAGCGCTGCCATCCGGGCCGTGGCCGATCACGTCCCCGTACCGGCCCTCATCGGATACGGGCACGTTCCAGGCCACGAGGCGACCGCCCTCGTCACCGCCGACCTCGGCCCGCTCACCCTCGGCAGCGCCATGCGCTCCGGCCGGATCTCCGACGAGCGAGCTCTGAAAGACCTGGCCGGCCTGCTCGGCCGCCTACACCGGGCCCCCGTCCGGCCGTCGGCCCCGCGCCGGCCGCTCCACGAGCAGGTCACCTCACTGGGCCGCCGTTGCCCGCCCAGCAGCCTCGACCGCATCGCGCCCGCGCTGGCCGCCATCGCCGACGCCGTCCACACGGCGCCCGTGTGGTGCCACGGCGACCTACACGGCGACAACGTCGTGATCGCCGGCCCCCGAGCCATCCGCCACCTGATCGACTTCACCGACGCCGCGGCCGGTCCCCGCGAATCCGACGTCGCCCAGACCCTCGTCATGACCGGCGCCCTCTCGACTCTCCGGGCCGGCACGGTCACCGACGCCTACCCCCTTGCCCTCGATCGCCACCTGTTGGGCGCCTGGGTCATCCTCCACACCCTGCGCTCCTGGGCGCATTCCTCCCCAGGCGACGACCGCGCCTTGTGGGCCCGCCGCCTGGACGACCTCAGCCGACGGACCCCGCACTTCTTCCGTACGCGCCGCCCGGAAAGGACGCGCTGATGAGCACCCCCGCCCTGTCGGTAGTGATCCCGGCCTTTAACGAGGCCGCCTACCTGCCCCGCTACCTGCCCTCCGTCCTCGCCTCACTCACCCGCTGGGAGGAGATCACCGGCCGTACGGGAGAGGTGATCGTCGTTGACAACGCCAGCACCGACGCCACCGCCGACATGGCCTCCTCCTTCGGTGTCCGAGTCGTCACCGAGTCCGTCCACAACATCGGCCGGGTCCGCAACACAGGAGCGGCAGCCGCCCGCGGTGGCCGGCTCATCTTCACCGACGCGGACGTGGCTCTGCCCCTGGAGGCGGTCACCGCTGCTGCTGCCGCCATGGACGCCGGGGCCGTCGGCGGCGCCATCCCGCCGCTCTACACCCCGGAACGGCTCGGCGCCCGCCTGCTGTGCGCCTACTGGGACCACTACCGCACCCGGCGCGGCGGGGCCCAGGGCGTCAACCAGTTCTGCACCACCGACGCCTTCCACCACATCGGTGGGTACCGGGACGACCTGTTCATGAGCGAGGACGTGGAGTTCTTCGCCCGCCTCACCGCCCACGGCCAGGCCACCGACCGGCCCGCGACCATCCTCGACGAACTGCGCGTGCGCCCGTCGACCCGCCGCTACGACCAGTGGTCGAGCCTGCGGATGCTCTGGTGGCAGAACCCCGTGACCGCCCGCCTGCGCCTCCGGTCGCCCCGCATGTGGCGCCACTGGTACGAGACGACCGTGCGATGACGAAGGAGACTCCTGTGCAGCCCCAGCCCCAGCCCCAGCCCTTGGTCGACCTGCCAGTGCCGGACGGGCACGGCATCTACACCTTCCCCGACGACCTCCACCGCGCCCACCAGACGCACACCCAGCAGCTCGCCGCCCGCCACCGGAACGACGACCACCGCGTCCTAGAGGTGACCGCACCCCACGCCCGCGTCCCGTACTACATCGAGGCGCGCACCCCCGTCGGCCGCCCGGTCCTCGCCATCGAACCCCATCACGACGACTTCGCCCTCTCGGCCTCGGGCACCTTCCTCGCCCGCCCCCGACCGCTGACCGTGGCCACCGTCTTCACCCGGTCCCGGAGCGTGCACCCCGCCCTGGAGGTCACGTACGCCGACGTCGACACCGTGTCCGAGCTGCGCGACCGGGAGGGTACCGCCGCGCTCGCGCCGTTCGTCGCCCGCCGACACCTCCTCGGCCACAAGGACGCCGAGCCCCCGTACCGTCCCTACAACCCCCAGGTGCTCGACCAGATCACCGAGGAAGTCCGCCGGATCACCGCGGCCCACCCCGGCGCCGAACTCCTCGCCCCCGCCGCCGTCACCCGCCACCCCGACCACCTCCTCGTCCATGAGGCCGCCGTTCGCCTCGGCTGCACCTGGTTCTGGGAGGACCTAGCGTTCTGGTCGACGTACGCGCTCGTCGGCTGCGACCAGCACCTGTTCCGTACACGTACGGGGGCGACGATGCGGCCCGAGCTGGTCGACATCACCGACGCCGTTCTGGACAAGGTCACCGTCCTGCGGATGCACGGCTCGCAGATGCATCCAGCGCGGAAGATGTACCGGCCGATCCGGCACGCCTTCACCACGGCGGCCGACCTCGTCGACGGGCCCGGCCTCTATGCCGAACGCTTCTACCGAACGGAGGAGCCGACGTGCTGATCATCGCCCTGGAAGGTCCCTCCTACGCAGGCAAGTCCACGGCGATACGCCACCTCCGCCAGACCGCCCTCGGCTCGCGGGCGTTCGTCTCGGACTGCTACGTCAGGCACATCGCCCACCGCGACGACATCCCTCCGGCCCAGACCGACTCGGCGGCTGCCCAACTCGCCGCCTTCGAGAGGTTCATGGAGGTCGAGGCGACCCGCGTCGCCGAGGCCGCCGCGAGCGGCAGGCAGTTCGTCATCCTCGACCGGTCCGTGGACACCCTCCTCGCCCACGCGTACGCCCTGGACGCCCTGTTCGGGTACGGCGTCCACCACCAGCTCCGCGACCGGCTCAGGACGCTCCCGTTCCTGCGCCCGGACCACACCCTCTACCTCGACGTACCGGCGGAGACGCTCCACCTCCGCCGCAAGACCGCCGGCCACACCGCCGCCGAGTCCGAATACTTCCTCCACGAGCCGGGCTTCCTCCGCCATGCCCGCGACTACTTCGTCCACACACCCCGTCGGCCCGTGACGCGAGAGCTCACGGTCCTGGCCGCCGATGCGGGGCCGGACGATGTGGCCCAGGCCGTGGAAGCCCTCGTCACCTTCCTGGCGAGGTGAAAGAAGATGCCCACCGCCCTGTTCGCCTGGCGTCGCACCCCGCCCCCGTTCCTCATCGGCGGCGCCGAGGTCACCCAGCAGCTCCTCGCGGAGGAACTCGCCGCCGCCGGCTGGCACGTCACCTACCTCGGCTCACACGAGGCGCCCTGGGACGGAGTCACCCAGCTCACCGACATGTGCGCCCACCTCGACAGGCACTGCGTCGCGTACGACGAGGCGGACGGCACCCTGCGCTACCGGTGGAACGGGGTCGAGTGCGCGGCGTTCATGCAGAACAACGTGGAGCACGCGCTGGGCAGCCTGCTGGGAGACCTCAGCCCCGATGTCGTGTTCACCTCGCAGGAAGGCTCGGCGCAGCTCGCCGCGCAGGCCAGACCGACCGCGCTCGTCGCCGGCCTCCTGCACTCCGTTTCCGCCACTGGCCTGGAGGTCCTCGCCGGCCGACCCCACTACGGCCTCGCCGTGTCGGGTTTCGTCCAGGCACGCGCGCCCCACACGCCTGGCACCCGCCTCGCCGTGATGTACCCGCCGTTCGCGCTGCCCGGGGAGGGCTCGGGCGAGGCCCGCACCGCGTCCGTACTCATGGTCAACCCCATCCCCGCCAAGGGATCCGAGCTACTGCACCAGCTCATCCGTCTCATGCCAGAACAGCACTTCACCTTGGTCGAAGGCTGGTGGGACACGGCCGCCGGCTTCGCCGCTTACCCGAACGTGACGTACGTGCCCCGCGTGTACGACATGAGGCCTCTGTACCGCAGCCATCTCCTGCTGCTGGTCCCGTCTACCGTGGAAGATGCCTTCCCCCGCGTGATCGTCGAGGCCGCGCTCCACGGCGTCCCGAGCATCGGGGTCGACCGGGGCGGCATCCCCGAAGCCATCGGCGACGCCGGAATCGTCCTGCCGAGCACAGCCGGCCCCGAGACGTGGGCACGCGCGATCCGGGAGGCGGACCACGAGGCGCTGGGCATGAGGGCCCGGCGTCAGGCGGTCACGTTCACGCGACCGTGCCTGCCCGAGCTCCGGGAGCTGGGGATCTAGGCAGATCCGGTGAATGCCCGCTCCACCGCGTCGAGCCGCTCCGTCCACCAGTGAAGAAGCGCCTCGTCGGCGATGAACAGCTCATCGCAGGAGTGGTCGCCCCGGTCGTAGTGGAACTCGAGCTGCCAGAAGTCCGTCATCCGCTTCCACCACAGTCGTCGCGCGGCGTCGAGCAATGCGGCCGGTTCCAACGGGATCACCGACCGGTAGCCGGCCACGAACGCCGCCACCCGCTCCAGGTCGAACACGCCCTCCACCCCGAACTGCACCTGCGCCGTACGAACGACTTCTTCCGCGTACGGGCGGACTCCGAGCCGATCCCAGTCCAGGACGGCGACCACTCCGCCGTCCGCCCAGAGGAGGTTCCGGTACTGGAAGTCACCGTGCGTCCAGCCATGCGGGCCCGCAGGGATGTCTCCCTCGGGGCGCAGGTGGACGTGCTTGTCGAGGAGGATCTTGCGCTCTTCGAGGGCAGTCCCCGCGGCCCTGTCGAAAGCGTCGCCCGCACCCCGAGCCGACACGGCTCCGGCAAGCCGGTCAGCCTTCTGGACGGCTCGGCCGGCCTCGGTCACCTCAGCGGCGACCGAGGCTGGCACTGCGGGCATCCCGGCCTCATCGACAGCACGGCCGAGTGCCTTATGGAGTCCCGCGAGGTGTGTGCCGAGGTTGGACGTCTGCGTCAGCGACAGGTCAGTTCCGCGAACGTGTTCCCCGGCCGACCAGGAAAGGAGGCAGTAGACGCCACCGCGGACCTCGGCGATCACATCGCCGTGGACGGTGGGGAGTGGGGCACATGCGGGGACGCCGTACGAAGCCAGGACAGGAAGGACTGCGAGGTTGCGACGCAGCCGATCGAGCGGCACGTCCGTGACCCGCTTGAGGGCGAACCTCCCGGCCCGGGTGTCCAACCGCCAGTTCACGTTCATGAGGCCATCGGCCAGGTGCTGTCGGTCCAGCACTTCGCCGATGTCGTATGCCCGGATCAGCTCAGCAAGATCGTCTGTGGGGAGGTGCGTCCTGTCCGCCACGTTCGCGTCGGTCACCCTGGCGACGATACGGGAGTCGGCCGTGCAGACGCACAAGGATCACTGGTCTGTCTCGGTGGGACGCGCCCGTTCCCCGAGGGAACGAATCGGGTGTTCCCCGAGGGAACGCTTTCCCTGTTCCCTCGGGGAACACGAGGGTCGGTCAACGCCGCCGCACCTGCGGCTGCTGTACGGCGGTCGGTGTGGCCGCCGGCGTGTGGAACGGGGTGGCAGGGAGCCGTGTGGTGCTGCGGGATGTGGCTGCCTGGGCGAGGGGGCTGGGTGTGTGGCGTTGCCCGAGGCGGTGGATGCGCCAGGTCAGGGCGCGGGCGGGGCTGCGGGCGTCGTCGAGGGTGCGTTGGCCGAGGGCCTGATCAAGGATGGTGGCCGGGTTGTGGCCGGCCTTTTCCGCGTCTATGAGGACGGTGGCGAGGGCGTCCCAGGCCGAGTCTTGCAGGATGCGGTCGGCGTGCTCGGGGACGGCCTGCTGGAGGTGGCGGGCGTAGCGCTGCTTGGTCTGGATGCCGGGGGTGCGGCGGGCGAGGCCGTCCAGGACGGGAACGGCGACCTGGGTGTAGGCGGTCTGGAGGTGGACGAGGGACTGCTGGGCTGCCGCCTCCTGCTGGGCGTGCTGGTGGGTGCGGTGCCAATGCTTGGCGAAGGCCACGGCGATGAGGGCGGCGTCCAGCAACATCGCCAGCCCGGCCCCGTCGTGCGTCGCGGCAGGGGTGCGCAGGATCGTCTGGACGCTGCGGCGCAGGACGCGGGCGCTGTCGAGGTCGGCGGTGATGCGGGAACGGGTGTCGCGCTCGAAGAGGGCGGCGGCCCGTTCGAGCTCGCTCCTCGCGGCGGCTGGTGCGGCGAGGGGCAGCAGGTCGAGGGCTCCGCCGAGGGCGACGAGCTGGCCTTGAGCGATCTGGTCGTCTCCGTGGGTGAGGTGGTCGGGGATGCGTTCGGTGGCGGCAGTGGCCTGGTGCCAGGGGTCGGCCGGCCGGGCGGTGACCGGTTCAGGACTGGTGGCGGTGAGGCGGTGGCGGATCTTGGGCAGGGAGAGATCGCCGGCGAGGGTGGAGCCGGAGAACCACACCGGTTCGCCGTGCTTGTTGAGGTCGCCAGGCAGGGCGACGCTGTAGCCGAGGATGTCGCCGGACGGTCCGACCTTGGGCCGCACGTCTACGCCGGTCGCCTCCAGCACGGCGAAGAACTCGGCCTCGCTGGAAGCGGCGGCCACCGCTCGCCGTACGCGCATGCGCAGGATCTCGCGCGTGGTGGTGTCCTGGCCCTGGCGCTTGGCCTTGAAGTGCTCCTTACTGGTGGGGCGTTTGGCGGCGGTGCCGTCGCCCGGGTTGAGGCGGCGCAGGCCGAGGTCGACTTCGATCTTGCGGGCCTCGCGCTGGACGGCACGGATGTCGTGGTCGCGACGGGGGCGGCGGCCGTCCTGGCGTACGAGGGTCGCGGCGATGTGGATGTGGTCGTCGGCGTGGCGGACTGCCACCCAGCGGCAGGCTTCCTCGTCACCTTCGGGGGCGATGCCGGCGGCGGCCACGATCCGGCGGGCGATGTCCGCCCAGTCGGCGTCGGACAGGATCGGGTCCTCGGGCGCGGCCCGGACCGGGCAATGCCACACCGTGGTCGTCGGGGCCTTGTCGCCGAGCATCTTCACGGGCTGGTCGAGCTGCGCGGCGAGCTGGTCCTCGACCTGCTTCGGGTTGCGGCGGGGGCTGCGACCGGGGTCGGGTCCGAAGCCGTTCCAGGACGCGACCAGGTGCGGGTCGGCGTGCTCGTTGGCGCTGCCCGGTCCGTACAGGTAACCGATGAGGCGACGGGTGGCGCGAGCACCCTTGCCAAGGATGATCTTCGGAATCACGTGCTCACCGCCCTGAGGTCACCTGAGCGACGGCCACGTCCACATCAGCGATCGACGCTTCGACCCGGTCCAGCAGCTCTTGCACGAGGTCCAGTGCGGGCCACGCGCCGTCCTTGTTGAGGTGCCATGCGAGCTGGTTGAGATTGCCGCCGATCTTGCCGAGCTGCCCGTTGGCCGCCATCAGCGCCTTGACCATGGCCCGGTAGTCGGCCACCGCGGCGGTGGGATCATCCGCGCGGGCGGCGGCCAGCGAGGTCTCGGCGACATAGCCGCCGACTGGCATGCGGCTGAGGGCGGCGGCGTTCGCGAGGAGGGCGAACTCGTCGTCGCTGTAGCGGGGGTGGACGCGCTTCTCGCGCAGCGTGGATTCGCGAAGGCGGCGGCGCGGCGTGGGCGGCTGTGGGGCTTTTCCCCGAGTCGGCTCCCCCGGGCCAGCCACCTCCGGCGCCCCCTCGGCGCCGGACGCCTCCGCCTCCCCTGGGGCGGAGGACGGGTAAGGACTCCTTACCCGACAACTTGCTCCGTCGGAAGCAGCCCGTCCGAATGGCTGCCGCACACTTTCCGTCAGCACAGGCGGCTTCGTCAGCGGTGTCGGTTCCATACTGCGGTGAGGGTCGTGCGTCATGAGTGATGCTCCAGACGAAGGTGGGGCGGGCTCTTGGGAGTCCGTGAGTTGCGAGCGGTCACACGGCCCCGCCTATAGGGGTGATGAGCCAGCAGTGACCGGCTTGGCCGGGTGACCGGAACGGGTTCCGGTCACCCGGCAGGTTCCTGGTCAGCCGCTGACTGGACCGCTTTCGGCGGAGGCTGTGAGTTCGTTCCGGAGGACGTTCGTCACCTCGGTCAGCCGCTCGCTGGAAATCGGAAGGCCCTTGTCCTCAACTGCCTTCCGGACAATGGACCGGGTGGCTTTTCCCTGCTCAGCACAGGCAGCCCTGCCGATCTCCACGAGATCCCCGAGAGGGGCGCCGGGCGGACGGCCACCCCGGGCCTTGGTCTCCGCAACCTCCGCAGGAGGTTGCGGAGACCCAGCGGGCACGGCGACCGGTGGCTCGGTGAGCTCGCTGGGTTCTGCTGGCTCCGCTGGCATTCCGGCGGAGCGGAAGGGTGTGGTGACCGATGCCCTCAACACCTGCCCGGAACCTGCGGTCGGGTGCTGGTCCACGAGCTGGTGGATCTGCCGCATCAGTACGGCGAAGGCCACCATCGCGGCTGCCGGTGGAACCGCGGCCACCACGTAGTCGAGGAATGGAACGTCACCGGTATCGCGTGTGCCGCTGACCCCGGCAACGTTCAAGGCGATGGAGCCGGCCGAGCCGATGGCGGTCACGGCGATGGCCCATCGGTCGGTGACCCGCCGCAGGGCCGCGCGGAGCATGAGCAACTCGCCCGCGACGATGAAGGCGTCCAGGGTGGCGGGCCATGCCCAGCGGCGGACCGGTGAACCTCCCAGGCCATGCTGCCCGGCGACGTCGGCCAGGTGCGCGTAGGAAAGACAGAATGCTCCGGTGGTCAGGGCGACGATGACGATGCCGGCTGCGATGAGCGCGTAGCGCTCGGCTGCCCCCTGGGACGCTGCCGGCCGTCCATCGGCCGTCCGATTGCCCGGCTGGTCGTGGTGCAGGGGTGAGAGGGGAGAGGTGGACAAGCAGGTGCTCCTGGGGGTGGTGTGGTGCGTCTTTGGCGTCTTGGCCGTTGCAAGTGCAGGTCAGGGCGGTACGGCAGCGGCTCCGGCTCTCCGTCTCGGTGGTGCCGCCGGCGTCTTCAGCTCTGTCGAAGTACGGCGGAGGCGGTTCGCCGTGCCAGCACCCGGCTGGCGGGACAGGGGTGTCTGTCCCGAGTCGGGACAGCGCATTGCGTCTTCCGTCGCGCCGCCCATGGCTGTGACCTGCACCGATACGGCAAGGACGCACAAGACGGTGAAAGACGGATCTCGGCAGCGTCTTGGGCGGCCCCGCCGGTAGTCGTGATCGCGTTGCCGTCTTGCCCCCGGTCGCCGTCTCGCCTGCAGGCCGTTTGACCTGCGAGATCACGACAGGGACGGCAGGGACGGCAACCAGGGCGGTGGGCCTCAGCCCCTGTCGGGGGCGGGGTGGGTGTCGAGGGGGTGGACGGTGGGGCAGTACCGCCGCCAGCTGTCGAGGAACTTGTTGCGCGTGTAGCCCTTGCGCTGCGTTCCGTCGGCCATCCGGACGTTGCCCGGCCCCACACCGAAGCTCCGCAGCAGCCTGCCCAGCTCGCGGGCGTTCAGCCCGCCGCGTCCCCACTCCGCCCACGGGCCCTCGGGGTCCTGGCGCAGGTGATGGAGGAGTTCCTCGGTGGAGAGACTGTCCACTTCCCTCTGGGCGGCGAAGATCCGACGGATGTCGGCGAGGATCCGTGCGCCGCCGGGATTGTCCTCCTCGGCGACCACTTCGGCAGCAACCATCCGCGCGCACGCCACTCGGGCTCGGCGCGGCCAGGACCCCCCGGCCAGTTCGGCGACGATCACCAAGGGCTCCCAGGTGTCGGCTGCACGGTCCTCGACCGGCATGTCTGGCTCAAGGATCGCGGCCTCCTCCAGAAGCGGGCGGGCCCACGCGTCTATCCGGTCGCGCAGTTCGTGCAGGGCAGGAATGTCACGACGAGAGCGGAATGGCTTCACCCTCTCCCCTTCGGCCCGCCGACGCATCCGGATCACGACCGACCGGTCCATGATCGTGTCGGGCAGGTCGCCGATCCCCGCGATGGCCGCCATGGCGAAGGTGGCGAACTTGTGCGGCGTGTGGTCGTTACCGACGACCCGAGTCACGTAACGCCCACGCTGATGACCGGCGTTGAGCAGGCCACGCGTCTCCTCGTTCCGCTCCGCCTGCTTCGGCGTACCGAAGATGGTGTCCGCCTCGTCCACGAGAAGGGTCGGCGGCTCCTCCTCGGTGATCGAGCGGAAGATCGCCGCCGGCGTGGTGTTGATCGTCAGCATCGGCTCGTGGACCGTCTCGGTCAGCACGTCCAGGAGCCGCGACTTGCCGCACCGCTTCGCCGGCCCCACCACCGCCAGACGCGGCGCGTGCTGCCACGCGGGCTGCAGGTGCGTGGCCACCACCCACAGGGTGATTGCATCGAGCGCCTCCGCTGACGGCAGGATCACGAACTGGGCTATCTGGGCATGCAGTTCCTCCAGCAGCACGGAGCCCTGCGTCGGCTCAGCATCGGGCATGTCCTCCAGCCCGCTCGGAGCCTGCGCCTCGGCGGCGCTGTCGGCGGCCGAACCGGCGGTCAGGCGCGGATCGGTGTCCACGGGCTGAGCAGCGCCCAGGTGGGCACCCGGCCGGCCAGGGATGGCGGTCGTGGGCCAGCTCGCCTTGACGGGCTCGGAATAGTCCTTGGGGTTCTCGGGTTCCACTGGGCAGCTCCTCGTCTGGCGGTGGCGGGCTCGCCCGCCCTTTCCGCCGGGTCGGTTCTCATCGGATCGCTGGGGAGCTACGGGGCCTCCGGCGTTGCACCGCCGGGGGCTCTCCCCCTTCCTGCAGGCACTGAGGTACCGCGAGGGACCACGGACAGTACGGTCACACCCGGCCACAGTCCAGCGTTTCTGTGTCAGCTCAGCGCAGAACCGTCTGCTACGCTCCCGCCCTTTCATGCGGCCAGACCCAACAGGATCAGTAGATCCGCGGTCACGACCCGATAGGCGTTGCCCAGCCGCAGGACCTTGCACGGGTACGCCCCGCGCTTCGCCAGCTCATAGCCCTTGCTCCGCCCAAGCCCAAGGGCGCGGTTGCTGGTTTCGAGGTCAACGGCCACAGGTAGGGCCAGTAGGTCCTCACGGCTCATCCCCTTCGGAGACCCCGCCGTGGTGTTTTCGCGCATGCGCATTCCCTTTCGATACAGCCGTCGGCGAACGCGGGCATCACGTCCGGCTCCAGGCAGCCACCAATAAGAATCCACAAGCTAATGTGTCTTTATGACACAACGCGATGTAGATGATGAAGCGGACGACTTCCCGGAGTGGGTGGACCGGGTCCAGGCGAACGTGGCCGGCGAAGTCCGCCGCAGACGAAAGGAGATGGGGTGGAGCGCGCAGGAACTGGCCGACCGGTGCGAGCGGCTCGGGCACCCGATCCCACGCAACGTGATCGCCAACATGGAGTCCGGCCGCAGGGCCGGCCTGCCATTGGTGGATGTCCTGGTCCTGGCCGCTGCCCTGGAGACATACCCGGCCTGCCTGATCTTCCCGGTCGGCTACGTCGAACAGACCCAGGAGCTCCCCTTCGAGCACCTCGTGCCGACCTGGGACGCCCTGCGGCGCTTCACCGGCGAGCAGGAAGTACCGGGGCACGACGCCGGCCTCGTGCCCGACTTCGAAATTCACGCCAGCCTCGTGAGCACCGCCCTCGCTGCGCTCGACGAAGAAGAGCAGGCACGGTTCGCCGCCAAGACGGCAACCAGCCGCGCCCAGCAGGAAGAAGCCGAACGCAAGCGGACCGAGTACGCCGACCGGGCCGTGTCCGCGAAGTACAACCTTCGCTACCTCCGCCGAGACCTCCTCGACGACGGGGCCACGCCGCCGGATCTCCCACCCGCACTCCACGACGTCGACCCGCCCGAATGGGCCCCCGATACCACCACGGAGGAACGCCCTTGAAGGGATCAACCCACCGCCGCTGCTACTGCCGCGACGCCGAGACCGGCAAGCCGCTCGGCAAGAAGTGCCCCAAGCTCACCAGCCGCAAGCACGGCTCCTACTCCATACGCCAGGAGCTCCCACCCCGAGCCGATGGAATCCGCCGATCCTTCAGCCGTGCCGGCTACGAGAGCATCAAGGCTGCCCAAGTCGACCTCGACCACATACGGGCGCTTCTCGGCCTCGCCGACTCCGATGACTCCGAAGGTCTCGATCAGATCGCCGAGTTGCTGGAGAAGGTGGCAGACGAGAAGGCTCCGCTACCGGACATCGAGGCGACCCGTCGGCGCCTGAGCCACGGCCTGGACCTCACCAGCCGCCTCACGGTCGGCGAGTGGCTGGACATCTGGCTGGCGGGCAAGAAGGGGCGACAGAGTGCAATCAGCCGCGACGAGAGCAATATTCGCGTCCACCTTCAGCCGCGCATCGGGCACGTACGGCTCGACCGCCTTCGGGTCACTCACCTCTCGGAGATGTTCGAGGCCATAGCCGAGGCCAACGTCGAGATCGCCGAGGGGAACGCCGCACGACGCAAGGCGTACGAGGATCTCGCACAGATTGCCTGGAAGGGGCGCGAGCCCCGCGCCCGCCGTAAGGCGATGAAAGCGGCCATCGCCGAGATGGATCCCTACGGCCGCATTGTCGGTCCGGCGACGCGGCAACGTGTTCGCTCCACGCTGCGGGCAGCGCTGAACGCGGCGATCGCCCAGCAGCTGATCACCTTCAACCCGGCCGCCCACGTCGAGCTGGAGGCCGGCAGGCGCCCCAAGGCGCTTGTGTGGACTGAGGAGCGCATCCTCCATTGGAAGCGCACCGGAGAGAAGCCCTCGCCGGTGATGGTCTGGACGCCGGAACACACCGGGCTCTTCCTCGACCATGTAGCCGAGGACCGCCTGTACGCGCTGTTTCACCTGGTCGCTTTCCGCGGACTTCGGCGAGGCGAGGCGTGCGGTCAGAGGTGGACCGACACGAACCTGGACGCCGGGCTCCTCACGGTCGCCAAGCAACTCGTGGTGAACGGCTGGGAGGTGTACGAGGACGATCCGAAGACGGACGCCGGAGCGCGCACCATCGCCCTCGACTCCGACACGGTCCAGGCCCTGACACGGCACCGTGCCCAGCAGGACAAGGATCGCAAGGAGTGGGAGAGCGCCTGGGTGGAGACCGGAAGGGTCTTCACCCGTGAGAACGGAGAACTGCTCCACCCTGCCAACGTCACGCGGCGGTTCATCGAACTGCACGAGGAACTCGGTCTACCGCCGATCCGGCTCCACGACCTCCGTCACGGTGCCGCCACCCTGGCTCACGCGGCCGGTGCCGGCCTGAAGGACATCCAGGAGATGCTCGGCCACTCCTCGATCACCATCACGTCGGACACGTACACGAGTCTGCTTCCCGAGGCGGATCTGGCGATCGCGGAGGCTGCGGCCCGGCTCGTGCCGCGAGCGCGCACGACCCCCGAGAACACCGCTCCCGAAGCGCAGGCCAAGCCCGACAATACGGAGTCTGCCGACGCGGAATCCGTGCCGGATGGTGCTGATCCGTTGGGGAAAATTCGGGAGATCAACTCCCCGTCCGCGCACGCACCGCTCACGCAAACGGCCCCGGACGAGAAGTCCGAGGCCGAGTAAGGCCCTCCCTGGGGGAGAAACCCCAGGTCAGAGCGGTAACGCGTTGTGCCCCCGGCAGGATTCGAACCTGCGACACCCGCTTTAGGAGAGCGGTGCTCTATCCCCTGAGCTACGAAGGCGGGGGCTTGGAGAAAACCTTGTCGAAAATCCAGTGAATGGATCTTCAGCAAGAGCACCAAGCCCTCTGGTCAGACGTGGTGTGGACCTTGCTGAGCAGCAACGCTGCCCGACATGAGCTACGCCAACGACCGACCAGTGAACAGGGTAGCGGATGGCGATCCACAAGGGGTGCCACGCCTCTTTTCCGGCTTGCACGATGGGCTCTGACCAGCATGTTTGTTGCGATCGACGGGGATGGTGGCCCAGCCCAGGCAGGGGTGCAGGACCGTTCTGTCCCCTGGAGTGATCTTTCACCCGATGTCGCTCCGGTGCGACGGAGTACGGACCTTCCCGGTTCATGTGCCGACGAGCCCGCGCATCCGCCGACCCGTACACGTGAACCAGGACCGGATCGGCTGTGCCGGAGGGTGGCGACCGACTGGGATGCACAGCGTGTCCACTACCTTTACCACCCAGCGCTCAGCACGCGCGGACCCAACCGACGAGGCTCCGGTTGCCACGCGGCGTCAGCATGTGCGGTACGCGGCGGCCGTCGGTGCCGCGGTGGCCCTGGTGCTGTATGGCCTGCGGGGGGCGTATCGGATTTCCTTCGCCACCGGTCTGCTGCGCGGGCCTGGTTCCGCCGAGGTCCTTGACGTGACGCCCGGCCGAGTTCCGGTCGGCTGAGGGCGCTGATGCTCCTATTGGCTGTCAAGCGCCGGTGAGCCAGTCGCGGTAGGTGTTGGCGAGGTGGTCGTCACGGCGGATTCCTCGTTCGAGGGTGGAGATCGTGGCGGGCCAGACGCCGAAGTGGCGGGCCGCTGTGGTGAGGGTGATGTTCTTCGACTGTCGCAGGGGGCGCAGGTCGGCGATGTCTGGGATGGTGACCGTGGTGGTCAGGCAGCGGAACATCTCCCGGGCGATGGCCCGTTTCAGCAGCCGGATGGTCTCCTTCTTGGTGCGGCCGGCG
>NZ_KB899014.1:0-127797 GCF_000377965.1 Streptomyces sp. CNB091 | reverse complement strand
GCGACCGATGTGGAGGCCGGTGACCAGGGGCCGGTGGCGACGCAGGCGGCGTTCGCCGCGTCGTTCACGACGAAGTCCCGGGTGTCCCGGGGTGTTCCGGTGATCACGGTGAAGCCGAACTCGGCGCCCGTGGAGCCGGGTGCTGCGGCGGGTACGGTCGAGGCCCTGTCGGTGTCGTTCGGTGAGGCGGCGACGGGTACGAGGGTGACGTCGCGGACGGCGCGTGAGTCGACGGGCCGCCCGGAGCTGACGGAGGCGGCGATCGTGGTCTCCGGTGGCCGTGGGGTCAACGGTGCGGAGAACTTCTCGCTGATCGAGGCGCTGGCCGACAGTCTGGGTGCGGCGGTGGGTGCGTCGCGTGCGGCGGTCGACGCGGGCTGGTACCCGCACACCTCCCAGGTCGGGCAGACGGGCAAGTCGGTCTCGCCGCAGCTGTACATCGCTTCGGGTATCTCCGGGGCGATCCAGCACCGGGCGGGGATGCAGACCTCGAAGACGATCGTCGCGGTCAACAAGGACGCCGAGGCCCCGATCTTCGAACTCGTCGACTACGGCGTCGTCGGCGACCTCTTCACGGTCGTGCCCCAGCTCACCGAAGAGATCAACACCCGCAAGGGCTGACCCCTCCTCGGAACACCCCGCCCCGGGCCGCACGGTGAACCCCACCGCGCGGCCCGCGGCCGTTACGGCACCGCCGTCACCGCCGTTCCCCGGCCGGACGTGACGCGGGTTCCCGGTCGTCGCGGTCCTGCGCGCCGAGGCCGAACGTGGTGAAGGCGGTGCGTTCGGGGAGCGGGTAGAACTCCTTGCCCGTCAGCGCGTTGACGATGACGGCGGAACGCCAGGCGGCGAGGCCCAGGTCCGGTGCGCCGACGCCGTGCGTGTGCCGTTCGGCGTTCTGCACGAAGACGGAACCGGCTGTCTCCGGTGCCAGAACGAGCCGTTGGGCCGCGTCGACCTGCGGACGCCCGGCCTCGTCGCGGACGATGTACGGGTCGAGAGCGGCGAGCAGCGTGTCGACGGGGCGCTCCCGGTACCCGGTGGCGAGGACGACGGCGTCCGTGACGAGCCGGCCCCGCGCCTCCTGCTGGCCGTGTTCGACACCGAGTTCGATGCGCCCTGCCTCGGTGACGGTGGCGTCGGTGACCTCGATGCCGGGGGTGAGGGTCACCTCGGGCCAGCTTCCGCCGAGGCTGCGCCGGTACAGCTCGTCGTGGATGTCCCCGAGCGTCTCCCCGCTGACGCCCTTGTACAGCTGCCACTGGCGGGGCAGGAGACGGTCCCGGGTGGCCTGCGGAAGTCCGTGGAAATAGCGGGTGTAGTCGGGGGTGAACTGCTCCAGGCCGATCTTGCTGTACTCCATGGGCGCGAACGCGGGCGTACGGGCCAGCCAGGTCAGCCCCTCCGCCCCCTCGGGCCGGGAGCGCAGCAGATCCAGCAGGACCTCGGCGCCCGACTGGCCCGAGCCGACGACGGTGATGTGGCGGGCGGCCAGCAGCCGGTTCCGCTGGGAGAGGTAGTCGGCGGAGTGCAGCACGACGGCGGCCGGGTCCTGGACCAGCTCCCGCAGCGGTTCGGGGACGTGAGGGGCCGTGCCGACGCCGAGGGCGAGGTTGCGGGCATGGGTGAGCCCGGTGGTGAGCGTCTCCCCGTCGGGGCCCAGCCGGGTGAACTCAACGGCGAACGCGGCCTGTCCGGGGTTCCAGGCCACCGTGTCGACCCGGTGGCCGAAGCGGATGGCGGGAAGCTCGGTACTCACCCAGCGCAGATAGTTGTCGAACTCGGATCGGTGGATGTGGAGTTGCTCGGCGAAGTAGAAGGGGAAGAGCCTGCGGCGGATCTTGAGGTAATTGAGGTAGGACCAGGGGCTGGTGGGCTCGACGAGGCTCACCAGATCGGCCAGGAAGGGCACTTGCAGAGTCGCGCCCTCGATCAGCAGCCCGGGGTGCCAGTGGAAGGCCGGGCGCTGTTCGTGGAAGACGGTGCGCAGCCCGGGGACGCCGTCGGCGAGCGCGGCGAGAGAGAGGTTGAAGGGCCCTGCCCCCACTCCCAGCAGGTCGAGGGGCGGTGTGCGCGGTCCGGGCGTCATCGGGTTCCTCCGGCGGGGGTCGCTGGATCGGCGGTGGGTCGTCCCGGGCGCGTCCCGCGCGTCATGGCGACAGCCTCTCCGCCACGGGGGCATCGGTGCCCCCGGCCGCCTCGGCTTCGGCCACCGCACGGTCCGCCGCCGCCGTGACGAGGTCGAGCAGGGGCAGCAGGTCGGCGGTGGCAGCGTCCGGGTGCAGCAGGGTGGCCTTCAGCCACAGGCGGCGCCGGCCGTCGCCGTCTTCCGCCACCGCGCGGCCGAGGACGGCGCGCCCCTCGGCGAGCAGAGCACGGCGGACAGCGGCGACCACGGCGTCGCCCGCCTCGTCCGGCAGCACGTCGGCCACCGCGGGGCGGAACAGCACGGTGCTGATCCCGATGTCGCCGGGGCGGCGGCGCAACGCGGGGCGGGCGTCGACGGCCCGGCCGAGCTCCTGTGCCGTACGCACGCAGTGCTCCACCAGTTCGCCGAGCCCTCGGCGGCCGAACGCCCGGAAGGTGACCGCCATCTTCAGGGCGTCGGGGCGCCGGGTGGTGCGGATCGAGCGGCCCAGCAGGTCCGGGAGTCCGGCCTCGGTGTCGTCGTCGGCGTTGAGGTAGTCGGCGCGCAGGGACAGCGGCGCGAGCATTCCGGCGTCCGCGACGGCCAGGGCTCCGGCGGCGACCGGCTGCCAGCCGAGTTTGTGCAGGTCGAACGTTACGGAGGCGGCGTGCTCCAGGCCCGCGAGCAGCGGGGCCAGCCGCTCGCTGAACAGCAGCGGACCGCCGTAGGCGGCATCGACGTGGAGCTGGGCCGCGTGCCGCTGCGCGACACGGGCGATCTCCGGCAGCGGGTCGATGCGCCCCTCGTCGGTGGTGCCCGCGGTGGCGACGACCAGCAGCGGTGCACCGGCGAGGGCGGCCAGCGCGTCGTCGAGGGCGGCCGGGTCGATCCGGCCGTCGCGGCAGACGATGACCACGGGGGCGGGCAGACCGAGCATCCATGCGGCGCGATGGACGCTGTGGTGGGCGTTGACGCCGGTCACCACCCGGAGGGCGCCGGGGGCTGCCCGCTCCCGGGCGAGAAGCAGGGCCACCAGGTTGGACTCGGTGCCGCCACTGGTGATGAGGGCGTCGGGGGCGGGGGCCGTCGGGTGGACCAGGCGGGCCAGTGCGGCCGTGGTCAGCTCTTCGATCACGCCGGCGGCGGGCGCCTGGTCCCAGGAGTCCATGGAGGGGTTGAGGGCCGCCCCGGCCAGGTCCGCCGCGACGGCGACGGCGAGCGGCGGGCAGTGCAGATGGGCGACGCAGGCGGGGTCGGCCGGATCGGCGGCCCCTTCCGCGACCGCGCGGACCAGGTCGCCGAGAGCGGCCTCGGGACCGATGCCCTCCTCCGGCAGGACCGGGGTACAGAGGGCGAGGGTGCTCCGGGCCACGGCCTCGGGCCCTCCGGCGGGCAGCGGGCCGCCTCGGGCCGGGACGGCCTTCTCCAGCGCGTCCAGGACGATCGCGGTGAGGGCCCGTAGCCGGTCCGGCCCGTGCGCACCGCCCGCGACGAGGCCTTCCCGGGGCCCTTCCGGTCCGGGAGCCGGCTGCGTACCGTCGCTCACACCCCACGCTCCGCGGGGAGTTCGCAGGACGGCAGGTCCTGAGCACGCAACATGGCGAAGTCCTTCGGTCGGAGTGCGCGGCGGGTCGTGCGGGTGTGCCGCCCCGCGCGCGGGGCGGCACCGGTCGCGGAAAGATCCACAACCGGGTATTCGCTGGTTAGGCTAACCTAACTCCGACCGCGCCAAAGAACGCGTTGCCGTCGTAGGGGTGACCCACCGGCGTCCGAACTACCGTTCCCCCGAGCGTAGTCGGGACGGAGCCGACGGCCCATGCCGACGCGAGTGCGGCAGCCCCCGCCCGCCTGCGCAGACGCGTCGAGCCGGGGCCTCGGCCGGGGGCGCCCTCTCCGGAGCCGTACGGGCAGGGCCCGGTGCGGGAGCGCTGGTGACCGCCTCCCGCACCGGGCACGGATCACGCCGCTTCGGTGGGCAGCTCCGCGCGGATCGCCCGCGCGGCGGCGACCAGGTTCTCCAGGGAGGCCCGGGTCTCGGGCCAGCCGCGGGTCTTCAGGCCGCAGTCCGGGTTCACCCACAGGCGTGTCGCCGGGATGGCCTCAAGTCCTTTGCGCAGCAGGGACGCCGCCTCCTCGGTGCTGGGGACGCGCGGGGAGTGGATGTCGTAGACGCCCGGGCCCGCCTCGCGGGGGTAGCCGTGGGCGGCCAGTTCGCGGGCGACCTGCATATGGGAGCGGGCCGCCTCCAGGCTGATGACGTCGGCGTCGAGGTCGTCGATGGCCTGGACGATGTCGCCGAACTCCGCGTAGCACATGTGGGTGTGGATCTGGGTGTCCGGACGCACCCCGGAGGTGGCGAGCCGGAAGGACTCCGTCGCCCACTCCAGGTACGCGGCGTGCTCGGCCGCCCGCAGCGGCAGTGTCTCGCGCAGCGCGGGCTCGTCGACCTGGATCACCGAAGTTCCGCTCGTCTCCAGGTCGTTCACCTCGTCGCGCAGGGCGAGGGCCACCTGGCGGGCGGTGTCGCCGAGCGGCTGGTCGTCGCGGACGAAGGACCAGGCGAGCATGGTGACCGGGCCGGTGAGCATGCCCTTGACGGGGCGTGCGGTCAGCGACTGCGCGTACGTCGTCCAGCGCACCGTCATCGGCCCGGGGCGCGAGACGTCGCCCGCGAGGACCGGCGGCCGGACGTACCGGGTGCCGTAGGACTGCACCCAGCCGTGCTGGGTGGCGAGGTAACCGGTGAGCTGCTCGGCGAAGTACTGGACCATGTCGTTGCGTTCGGGCTCGCCGTGCACCAGGACGTCCAGTCCGGCCTTCTCCTGGAAGGAGAGGACCTCGCGGATCTCGTCCTTGATGCGCTCCTCGTACCCGGCCTCGTCGATCCGCCCCGCCCGCAGGTCGGCGCGCGCGGTGCGCACTTCGGTGGTCTGCGGGAACGAGCCAATGGTGGTCGTCGGCAGCAACGGCAGCCCGAGGTGGGCACGTTGGGCGGCGGCGCGCTCCGGGTACGGCTGGGAGCGGCGGCCGTCCGCGTCGGTGACGGCCGCCGTACGGGCGCGGACAGCCGGGTCGCGGGTGAGCGCGGCGTCGGTGCGGGAGGCCAGGTCGGCGCGGTTGGCGGCGAGTTCGGCCGCGATGGCGTCCGTGCCGCCGCCCAGACCGCGGGCCAGGACGACGATCTCCTCGGTCTTCTGCTGGGCGAAGGCGAGCCAGCGGGCGATCCCCGGATCGACGCCCTGCTCGGCGGCGGCGTCCAGCGGGACGTGGAGGAGGGAGCAGGAGGCCGAGACGTCGACCCGGCCGGCGAGGCCGAGGAGGGTGCCGAGGGTGGCGAGCGACTTCTCGTAGTCGTTGATCCAGATGTTGCGGCCGTTCACGACACCGGCGACCAGGCGCTTGCCGGGCAGTCCGCCGGCCGCCGCGAGGTCGTCGAGGTTCCCCGCGCCGGACTCGGTGAAGTCCAGGGCCAGCCCGTCGACGGGGGCCTTGGCCAGGACCGCCAGCGCTTCGCCGAGCCGCCCGAAGTAGGAGGCGACCAGCAGTCGGGGCCGGTCGGCGTGTCCGCCGAGCTCGCGGTAGGCGTGGGCGGCGGCGTTCAGCTCGGCCGGGGTGCGGTCCTGGACGAGTGCGGGTTCGTCGAGCTGCACCCAGGTGGCGCCCGCCGCGCGCAGGTCGGCGAGGACCTCGGCGTACACGGGAAGCAGCCGGTCCAGGAGGGTCAGCGGCTCGAAGTCCGCCGCCGCCCCGGGGGCCGCCTTGGCGAGCAGGAGATAGGTGATGGGTCCGACCAGCACCGGCCGGGGCGTCAGACCGAGGGCCAGCGCCTCCTGGAACTCCGAGACCTGCTTGGCGGAGTCGGCGGCGAACTCCGCATCCGGGCCCAACTCCGGGACCAGATAGTGGTAGTTGGTGTCGAACCACTTCGTCATCTCCAGCGGGGCGACGTCCTGCGTGCCCCGGGCCATGGCGAAGTAGCCGTCGAGGGCGTCGGCGTCGACGGCCTCGCGGTGCCGCTCGGGGACGGCGCCGACCATGACGCTGGTGTCCAGGACATGGTCGTAGTACGAGAAATCACCGGTCGGCACCTCGTGGACCCCGGTCTCGACGAGCCGCTGCCAGGTCCCCCGGCGCAGCTCGGCGGCGGTCTCCCGGAGGGCGTCGGCGTCGACGCGGCCCTTCCAGTAGCCCTCGATGGCCTTCTTCAGTTCACGGTTCCGGCCCTGGCGGGGGTAGCCGTACACGGTGGCCTGTGCTGCCGCGGCTGCGGGCTTCGCTGTCACGTGACTCTCCTTCGCGAGCGTGTCTGCGGGACAGACCCCGGGACGGGACGCGGACGCGGAGGGATGACGCACCGGGCGGAGACCGGGACACGTGGAACCGTGTCCGTCCGCCCGGTGGTTACGCCGACCCGCCCACGAGGTCACCGAGATCTCCGCACGCGAACGGTCGCGTGCGGGCAACGGGCAGGTCTTCGGACTCGCGGGCACGTCTGCCGGGGCAGACACCTAATGACCGTCGCTTCCCAGACCCGGCCGGGCCCAGTGCGTATGACGGCGGTCGTTCCCACTCACCGCTGCGGGGCAGTCCCGGATTCCCACCGGGTTCCCTCTTACGACACCCTGCCTGGCGGACAGGGCGAACCAGCTGCGCCGATCAGCCTAAGCGGACGCCCGGCCCGCGCACACCGTTGTTCACACTTCGGATGGTGACGTGGGACACGGGTCGGTGAACTCCCCCGACGCCGGCTCGGACTCCGTCACGGCGGGACGCCGCGCCGGGCCACGCCCGTTCTCCGCTCGTTCGGCCGTTCGTCAACCGCGTGCTGACCACCGGTCAGGTCGGGCGCGTCCACTGGACGTGACAGTGACACAGATGTAACCGAATGGCGTAGGGACTGCGGAACCACCGAGCGTCACAAGCCGTTCTTCTTCCCACTACACGGCCGCCGACCCACGGCGAGGCCGACCGAGGAAACGGAATACGCCAGATGAAGAAGACAGTCGGGTGGGCCCAGGACGGCGACGACTGGACGATCACCGTGAACGGCACGCTGTATCGCGCGATCGAACGACCGGCGGACGGCCGGGTGCACGACTACCTGGTGCGGGGCGACGACCTCACCGCCGAATGCCCGAGCCTGGGGCACGGGCTCGGCGTGATCAGGGCGCATGAGACCCGGCGCTGACACCCCTGGCACTCCCCCACACCCCTGACGCCCCTGTTGGTCCGACGACGGGGTGCGGAGGCCCTCGCCGCCCGCGCCTCGACGTGGACCCGTCAGTCATCGGCCGTCAGCCACCGGCCGTCAGCCACCGGCCGTCAGGCATCGGCCGTCAGTCGCCGCCCGCGCCGGGCGGTCGGCTCAGCAGGTAGGTGTCCATGATCCAGCCGTGCCGTTCACGCGCCTCCGCACGCAGCCCGCTGATCCGGCCGGCCACCTCGTCCAGCGGGCCGGAGACCAGGATCTCCTCCGGGGTCCCGATGTAGGCGCCCCAGTGGATCCACCATCCCCTGCCCGTCAGCTGCGTGAAGCTCTCATGTCCGTCGAGCATCACGACAAGGTCGCAGTCCTCGGGGAATCCCTGGGCGAGACGTCGCCCGGGGGTGATGTGGATGGGGCGGCCGACCCGGTTCAGGGTGACGCTGTGCCGGGCGGCGAGGGCGGAGACACTGCTGATGCCGGGGATCACCTCGTGACTGAATTCCACCGTTCCGCGGCCTCGGATGTCGTCGAGGATCGCGAGAGTGCTGTCGTACAAGGACGGGTCGCCCCACACGAGGAAGGCTCCGCACTGCCCCGGTGCGAGCTCCTGGACGATCAGGCGTTCACAGATGTCGGCGCGGCGGTGGCGCCAGTCGCGCACCGCCGAGGTGTAGCGCCCGGCGTCCTGCTGGGTGCGGTCCCGCCACGGGTCCTCGGCCTCGACGACGCGGTAGGGGCCGGTGAGGTGTTCGTCGAGGATGTCCCGCCGCAGCCGGGTCAGCGCGTCCTTCTCCTTGCCCTTTCCCAGCACGAGGAAGACGTCGACGCGGCGCATGGCCTTCACCGCGGCGAGCGTCAGATGGTCGGGGTCGCCGGCGCCCATGCCGATGACGAGGATGTGACGGGGTGCGTCGCTCATGTCGGCCGATCATGCCAGGGGCGGGCGGGATGAACCGGTCCCGAGCATGCGTTGTAGACGTTTGTGCCCGGCTCACAACGAGTGGCCGGGACCCTAGGGCGGAGGCATGGCTGTGCACGGTGAGTACAAGGTTCCCGGCGGCAAGCTGGTCGTGGTGGACCTGGAGGTGGCGGGCGGGGCGCTGCGGAACGTCCGCGTCGCGGGGGACTTCTTCCTCGAACCCGACGAGGCGATCCTCGCGATCGACGCGGCCCTGGAGGGCGCCCCGGCCAACACCGACACGGCCGGGCTCGCGGCCCGGATCGAGGCGGCGCTGCCCGACTCCACGGTGATGCTCGGACTGAGCGCGGAGGGCGTCGCCGTCGCCGTACGCCGGGCGCTCGCGCAGGCCACGGAGTGGAGCGACTACGACTGGCAGCTGATCCACGAGGCCCCGCAGTCGCCCGCGCTGCACATGGCGCTGGACGAGGTCATCACCGCCGAGGTAGCGGCGGGGCTGCGGCCGCCGACGCTGCGGGTCTGGGAGTGGGACTCCCCCGCCGTGATCATCGGCAGCTTCCAGTCGCTGCGCAACGAGGTGGACCCGGCGGGCGTCGAGCGGCACGGCGTGAACGTCGTACGCCGGATCTCCGGCGGCGGCGCGATGTTCGCCGAGCCCAGCTCCACCATCACCTACTCGCTGGCCGTCCCGCAGTCCCTGGTCTCCGGGCTGTCGTTCGCCGACAGCTACGCCTATCTGGACGACTGGGTCCTCGAAGCCCTCGCGGACATGGGCATCAAAGCCTGGTACCAGCCGCTCAACGACATCGCCACCGAGGTCGGCAAGATCGCCGGGGCCGCACAGAAGCGGATGGTCGGGCCGGACGGCGGTCCGGGAGCCGTGCTGCACCACGTGACCATGGCGTACGACATCGACGCCGACAAGATGCTGGAGGTGCTGCGGATCGGCAAGGAGAAGATGTCCGACAAGGGCACCCGGTCCGCGAAGAAGCGCGTCGACCCGCTGCGGCGGCAGACCGGGCTCCCCCGCCAGAGCGTCATCGAGCGCATGATCGAGTCGTTCCGCAAGCGCCACGGACTCACCGCGGGCAGCGTCACGGAGGCCGAGCTGGCGCGCGCCGAGGAGCTCGTACGCACCAAGTTCGGTACGCCGGAGTGGACCGCCCGGGTGCCGTAGGAGGGTGGCGCGGGGTGCCGTGGAAACGTCCGGCCCCGGTGCGCCCGAGCGGTCAGTCGACGGTGACCACGACGGAGTGCCAGCCGCTCGCACCGTCGGGGACGGTCTTGGTGCGCTCCTCGGTCTGGAGTTCGCCGGTGCGGTCGGTGGCGCGGACGGTCAGGGTGTGGCCACCGGGGGTCGCCTTCCAGGGGTAGGACCACTGCCGCCAGGTGTCGACGGTGCCCTGTTCGGCGAGTTGCGCCGGCCGCCAGGGGCCGTCGTCCACCCGGATCTCGACCTTCTCGATGCCGCGGTGCTGGGCCCAGGCCACTCCGGCCACCATCACCGTGCCGGCCTCCGGGCGCCCGAAGGGCTTGGGGGTGTCGATCCGGGACTGGGTCTTGATCGGGGCCTTACGCGCCCAGTCGCGCTTCACCCAGTAGGCATCGTAGTCGTCGAACGTGGTGAGCTCGATGTCCTCGATCCACTTGCAGGCGGAGACGTACCCGTACAGGCCGGGGACGAGCATCCGGACCGGGAACCCGTTGACGAAGGGCAGCGGTGCGCCGTTCATACCGACGGCGAGCATCGCGTCCCGGCCGTCCATGACGTCCTCGACGGGGGTGCCGAGCGTCATGCCGTCCACCGAGCGGGCGATGATCTGGTCGGCCTCGCCGCCTCGGGACGGCGGCTTGACGCCCGCCTCCTTCAGCAGGTCGGCCAAGCGCACGCCGATCCACCTGGCGTGACCGATGTAGGGTCCGCCGACCTCGTTGGAGACACAGCAGAGGGTGATCTCACGTTCGATCAAGGGGCGTTGCAGCAGATCCTGGTAGGTGAGCTCCAGGTCCCGCCGTACGCCCTTGCCGTGGATGCGCAGCCGCCAGGAATCCGCGTCGACCTTGGGAACCACGAGCGCGGTGTCCACCCGGTAGAAGGAGTCGTTCGGGGTGGTGAAGGGGCTGATACCGCGGACCCTCAGCTGTGCGCCCGCCGGGATCGGCTGGGCGGGCGAGGCCGGCTTCGGCAGTGTCACGGAGTCGCGGGACGCTACGGCGTTCTGGCTGCTTCGGCTGTTCAGCGCGCGGCCGACGGCGCCGGCCGCCGTGGACGCGGCGGCCGCGGCGGTGGCGGCGATCACGAAGCCCCGCCGGTCCCAGCCGGCCTCGTGCTCGCGCTCGTCGTCCTGTCCGCTCTCCTGCTCGCGCTCGTCGTCCTGTCCGCTCCCCTGCTCCCGCTCCCGCTCCCGACCGGTGGTCCGGTGCGGGCGGGTGAGCCGGCCGATGAGGACGTACAGCAGTACGGCCCCGACGACCGCCCCCAGCAGGGACGGCAGACCGTCCACGAGCCCCGTGGAGTCCGGCCTGCCGACGGCTGCGGCCGCGCCGACCACACCGAAGAGCAGGACGGCGGCGGAGCCGGCCCGCCGGTGCCGCAGCGCCAACAGGCCGACGGCCAGGGCGAAGAGGGCGAGCGTGACGACGATGCCGAGTTGCAGGACGAGCTTGTCGTCCTCGCCGAAGTTCCGGATCGCCCAGTCCTTCACCCCGGCGGGCGTCCGGTCGATGGCCGCTCCGCCGACCGCCGTCACGGGGCTCGCCTCGGGCCTGACGGCCACCGAGACGAGCTCGGCGACGGCCAGCGAGGCGAATCCCGCGAGCAGTCCGCTCAGGGCGGCGAGGGCGCCGCGGGTCAGGGCGTTCCGGGTGATACTCACGGTCCTCATTCGGAGCCCCGGCCCCGGCGGATTGGTCCTTCACCCGTACGGGCTCCGAACGCGCACCGCCCCGGCGGGCGCGGGGCCTGCCGGGGCGGGGCGGTGAGGCGGACAGATCCGCCTCGCTCCAGGTCAGGCGAGGGACGCGATGGCCTGGTTGAACGTGGCGGACGGGCGCATGACCGCCTCGGCCTTGGCCGGGTCGGGCTGGAAGTATCCGCCGATCTCGGCCGGTGAGCCCTGCACCGCGATCAGCTCGGCGACGATGGTCTCCTCCTGCTCGGCCAGCGTCTTGGCGAGCGGCGCGAACGCCTCGGCGAGCTTGGCGTCGTCGGTCTGCCGCGCCAGCTCCTGGGCCCAGTACAGGGCCAGGTAGAAGTGACTGCCGCGGTTGTCGATGCCGCCGAGGCGACGGCTCGGGGACTTGTCCTCGTTGAGGAAGGAGCCCGTCGCCCGGTCCAGGGTGTCGGCGAGGACTTGCGCCCGCGCGTTGTCCGTGGTGGTCGCCAGGTGCTCGAAGCTGACCGCGAGGGCCAGGAACTCGCCCAGGCTGTCCCAGCGCAGGTAGTTCTCCTTGACAAGCTGCTGGACGTGCTTGGGGGCCGAGCCGCCCGCACCGGTCTCGAAGAGGCCGCCGCCGTTCATCAGCGGGACGACGGAGAGCATCTTCGCGCTGGTGCCGAGCTCCAGGATCGGGAAGAGGTCGGTGAGGTAGTCGCGGAGCACGTTGCCGGTGACGGAGATGGTGTCCTCGCCGCGGCGGATGCGCTCCAGGGAGAAGGCCGTGGCCTCGACCGGGGACTTGATGGAGATGTCCAGGCCGTCGGTGTCGTGGTCGGCGAGGTACGTGGTGACCTTGGCGATCAGGTTGGCGTCGTGCGCGCGGGTCTCGTCCAGCCAGAACACGGCCGGGTTGCCGGTGGCGCGGGCACGGGTGACGGCGAGCTTGACCCAGTCCTGGATCGGCAGGTCCTTGGTCTGGCACATCCGGAAGATGTCGCCGGCGCCGACGGCCTGCTCCAGCAACACGGCGCCGTCCGTGTCGACGACGCGCACGGTGCCGGTGGCGGGGATCTCGAAGGTCTTGTCGTGGCTGCCGTACTCCTCGGCCTTCTGCGCCATCAGACCGACGTTGGGCACGGAGCCCATGGTCGACGGGTCGAAGGCGCCGTTGGCGCGGCAGTCGTCGATGACGACCTGGTAGACGCCGGCGTAGCTGCTGTCCGGGAGGACGGCGATGGTGTCGGCCTCGTCGCCGTCGGGGCCCCACATGTGACCCGAGGTGCGGATCATGGCGGGCATCGAGGCGTCGACGATGACGTCGCTGGGGACGTGCAGGTTGGTGATGCCCTTGTCGGAGTCGACCATCGCGAGGGCGGGGCCCTCGGCGAGCTCGGCCTCGAAGGACGCCTGGATCTCGGCGCCGACGTCCGGCAGCGAGTCCAGGCCCTTGAGGATGCCGCCCAGGCCGTCGTTCGGGGTGAGGCCCGCCGCGGCGAGCTGGTCGCCGTACTTGGCGAAGGTGTTCGGGAAGAAGGCGCGGACCGCGTGGCCGAAGATGATCGGGTCGGAGACCTTCATCATGGTGGCCTTGAGGTGCACGGAGAACAGCACGCCCTCGGCCTTGGCGCGGGCGACCTGCGCGGTGAAGAACTCACGCAGCGCGGCGACGCGCATGACGGCCGCGTCGACGACCTCGCCCTTGAGGACGGGTACGGACTCGCGGAGCACAGTGGTGGCGCCGTCGTCACCGTGCAGCTCGATGCGGAGCGAGCCGTCCTCGACGATGACCGCGGACTTCTCGGTGGAGCGGAAGTCGTCGACGCCCATCGTGGCGACGTTCGTCTTCGAGTCGGCGCTCCAGGCGCCCATGCGGTGCGGGTGGGCCTTGGCGTAGTTCTTGACGGACGCGGGGGCGCGGCGGTCGGAGTTGCCCTCGCGCAGCACCGGGTTCACGGCGCTGCCCTTGACCTTGTCGTACCGGGCGCGAACGTCCTTGGCCTCGTCGGTCCGCGGGTCGTCCGGGTAGTCCGGAAGGGCGTAGCCCTGCCCCTGGAGCTCGGCGATGGCGGCCTTGAGCTGCGGGATCGACGCCGAGATGTTCGGCAGCTTGATGATGTTCGCGCCGGGCGTCCTGGCCAGCTCGCCGAGCTCGGCGAGAGCGTCATCGATACGCTGCTCGGCCTTGAGGTGCTCCGGGAAACTGGCGATGATCCGCCCCGCGAGGGAGATGTCACGGCGCTCGACCGTGACGCCTGCGGTCGAGGCGTAGGCCTCGACGACGGGCAGGAACGAGTAGGTCGCCAGGGCAGGGGCCTCGTCGGTGTGCGTATAGATGATGGTCGAGTCAGTCACCGGGTGCTCCGCTCCACGTCTGCAACATTGCTTGACATCAAGATATCTCTTCACCGTGCCGGGCTCCACAAGGCCCCCGCACGGCTTCACCCACCGTGGGCGCGTCCGTGTCCCGGGGCCGGGCCCTCGTCGGTCCGCGGCCGGGGCTCCACCAGCCCGCTGATGGGGGCCGCCCGCCGGCCGTGAGGCGCCGGGCCCCGTTACGGGGCCGGGGGCCGGCGGGTTACGGGGGTGGGGGCCGGTGACCCGCGTGGGGCGGGGGCCGGTGCTCGTACCAGCGCAGGTCGTCCTCCAGCTGGGCGGCGAGCGCGATGAGCCGCTCCTCGCTGCGGGAGGGGCCCAGGAGCTGGGCGCCGACGGGGAGCCCGGACCGGGTGAAGCCGGCCGGGACGTTCACGCCGGGCCAACCGAGGACGTTCCACGGCCAGGCGTAGGGGCAGGCGGCCGCCATCGTGAGGTCGGTGCGCCAGGCGCTGAGGCGGTCGAAGGCGCCAATCCGGGGCGGCGGCGCGGCCGTGGTCGGGGTGAGCAGCACGTCGAAGCCGGAGGCGTCGAAGAGGGCGCCGATCCTGCGGTGCTGGCGCACTTCACGGGCGCGGGCGGCCCGTACCACCCGCCCGCCCAGCCGTGTCCCGGTCCGCAGGGCGCTGCGGGTGCGCGGGTCGAGCAGGGCCGGTTCGGGGTGGCGGGCGGCGAATTCGGCGATGCCGGCGGTGGCGCGGGGCACGAAGGCGAGACCGATCAGCCCGTACCGGGGGCGGGCCTCCTCGACGTGGTGGCCGAGCCGGGCGAGGGTCTCGGCGAGCGCGGTGACGGCCCGGCGCACCTCCGGGTCCGGTCCGGCGCCGGTGAGCGTGAGCGGGGGACGCCAGGCGAGGGCGATGCGGAGGCGGCCCGGGTCGCGGCGGGCGGCGTCGGCGGCGCGCACGGCGGGCGGGCGGTGGAGGTCCTCGGGGTGCGCTCCCGCGACGGCGTCCAGGAGCAGCGCCGCGTCGGCGACCGTACGGGCGAGGGTGCCGTTCACGGTGAGCCCCTGGAAGGCGTCGCTGTGCGGGTGGACCGAGATGCGCCCGCGCTGCGGTTTGATGCCGACGAGGTGCGTCCAAGCAGCGGGGATGCGCACGGATCCGGCGCCGTCCGAGCCGAGGGCGGCGGGGACGAGACCGGCGGCGACGGCCGCCGCCGAGCCGCCGGAGGAGCCGCCCGGGGTGTGCGCGGCGTTCCAGGGGTTGCGGGTGGCGCCGAAGGCGAGGCCTTCGGTGAAGGGCCACTGGCCCAGTTCGCAGGAGTTGGTCTTGCCGACGACGACGGCTCCCGCGGCGCGCAGCCGACGGACCGCCTCGCTGTCGGAGGCGGCCGGAGGGCGCTCTCCGTCGCAGCCGAAGTGGGTGGGCAGGCCCGCCACATCGGTGTCGTCCTTGACGGCGACCGGCACGCCGAGGAGCGGTAGCCGCTCCCCCGCCGCGAGCCGCCGGTCGGCCTCCGCGGCGTCGGCGAGAGCCGCTTCGGTGCGCAGGTGGCGGAAGGCGTTGAGGGTGGGCTGCGTGGCCTCGATGCGGGCCAGGGCGTCGGCCACGAGTGCGGTGGAGGTGGCGGTGGCGTCGGCGAGCCGGCGTGCGCTCTCCACGAGCCCGAGCCCCGGCCCCGACGGCGGGACGGGGGCGGTGGGGCGGGGGCCTCGTCCGGATTCCCGTACGGCCGGACCGGTCTGCTCGCTGGGCTTCGCTTCGGTGGGCTCCGCAGAGGACATGGGCGTGCCGCCTCCCTCGTGGTGCGGGCCGACCGGTCTTCCCGGCTGCGCCCACACGTACTTACTGGAGGGTAACGAGAGGAGGCGGCACGCTCAACCGTTCCGACCGAAAGGGGCGCCCGGGTCGTACGGGGGATCGATCCCGGGCGGGATCACCGCAGCCCTGCCCACCCTCCGTAACGAGAAACGCGTTCACGTCTTACGCTCCGTGTGCGCGCCGGGCGGCTCCCCCGCTCGCGGCGTACGCTCGAATGTGCCGGTTCTCATGGAGCGCACCCCCTGGCCGGGGCGTTTTCGAGGAGGCGATGTGAGCGCACACCGTTGGGCCGCACGTGCGGCGGCAGGGGCGGCGACCGTTGCCCTCACCCTGACGAGTGGTGTGGTCGCGCAGGCTGACGACGACATCGACTCGCTCGGCGCCGAGGAGATCGCCGACCGCTCGCGCGACGCCCTGCTCGACGTGGACTCCCTACATCTGAGCGCGCGCGGGAGTCTCGACGGGAGCGGCCCGGACATGAGCCTCGACCTCACCCTGGACCGCGAGGGAAACTGCGCGGGCGGCGTCGACATGGGCGACGACGGCTCGGTCGAGATCGTGAAGCGCGGCGACGATGTCTGGCTGAAGCCGGACGCCGCCTTCTGGAAGAACCATGTGCCGATCGGCGGCTCCACCTTCGACGCGATCCTCGACGGCCGCTATATGAAGGCCGAGGCCGACAACCCCCGGCTGCTGAGCGTGACCGAGGTCTGCGATCTCGACACCTTCCGCGAGCTGATCGCGGACAACGCCGACACCGCCGACCGGGGCACCCTGACGAAGGGCGAGAAAACCGAGGTGAACGGTGCGCCCGTCGTTCCGGTGACCCGCGCCGATGGCAACGAGCGCCTGACGGCCTACGTGGCCGCCGAGGGCACGCCGTACCCGGTGCGGATCACCGTGCGCAACGCCGACGAGAAGGGGACCGTGGACTTCTCCGGACTCGACCGGCCCGTGCCCACGGCCACTCCCTCGGCGGACGAGACGGTGGATGTCACGGCCCTGCTGGGCCGCAGCATCAAACCCGTCTGAGGAACCGTCCAGAGCTACGGATAGAGCTACGGATAGAGCTACGGACAGGCCGGCCACCGGTCGGACAGGTCGCTCCGCCGCGGATCGTGTACGCCTTCTTCCGGACGGTCGTCATGGCCTGTTCCAGCGTGGGCGCGAGGGCGGCCAGGAGGTCGACGGCCTCGCGTAGGTAGCGGTGGACGGTGGCGATCCCGATGCGGAAGCCTGCCGCGAGGCGGGCATAAGTGTCGCCGCAGCGCAGGGGAGCCAGGACGAGCAGGGCCTGCCGGCCACAGGTCGGACGACGCCACCGGGAGCCGACGCGGCGGCGATGACCTGCGAGAAGACCGGAGAGGTGCCGCAGGGTGCGGCTGGGCAGATCGATGCAATGGGGTCTCCCCTGCTCGAGCGGAGCCGAGAGCCTGGGGCAGGGTGGACAAGCACACGAAGCTCATGGCGGGCTGGTGATCTTGGTCGTGAACCCGTCTACCAGGAGCTTCCTTCATGCCCACCGCTGGGCTGCCGACCCAACCACCCGGCAGGCTGGATGAGGTGCACGGAATCGATGTCCCTCAACGCTGACCGCCCCCGGCCTGGCCACTCAGCTACCAGCGAGGCCGGATGAGCTTCCGAGATGCCAGTGAGCAATGGATGCGCCAAACGGAACGATCAGTCATATCCCTCACCCGCAGAGCATGCGCACCCGCTATCACGCACCAACTCGTTGGTGCGATCATCACCACATGAAGATCGATCTGCGTCGTATCAGTGCGGTGGTTGTTCTGCTTGTCGGCATGTCCCTCGCCGTGTGGGCCATCATCGGACCGCCCCAGGACTGGACGGGCAGCATGTGGTGGGCTCGTGCGGGACTGTGTACGGGAGGCCTCGGACTGGTACTCCTCAGCGCGCAGCTGATGTTCCCGATCAACCGCAAGAAGGACAGGGACGCCGACCGGGACCCAACGCCCGCATGGGGATCCCTGGCCGGGCCGCTGGACGACCTCTTCTGAAGGGCCAGGGCGAGAGCGGGCGCTGTACGAGTCTTCACGCGTACCGCATACGAACCTGGACACGGTAGACGCGAAGGGAGAAAATACTGGTCAGGGCCCGTGGTTGGCGGCGCGGGGGACCTCGACTGACCGCGGCCTGGACCCACGGCGTTCCCGCCGCTCTCGGCGCTGACGACATCAAGTGCTGGGCTGACAGGGCATACCAGGGCGCGGGACTTGCTGTCCGCGTCCTGATTCGGGGCAAGAACCTGCGCGGCCGGCGCCAACGGCATCCGCAGCCTCGAGGAACGTGCCATGGCCACCCTCAAGTTCTGGCGGCTCCTGCGGAAGCTCCGCTGCTGCACCACCCGGATCACCGCCGTTGTCCGGGTCGTCGTCGCCCTCGGACTCACCACCTGATCAAGAGGGAAAAGGCTCCATGACCTCCTTGATCGCCCTCTGCTCCTCCCAGGCTGTCGCGATCACCTTCGGGCGTTCGGGGCCGAGGCCGGGGACCTCGACCAGACGCTTCGGCTCCTGCTCGATGATGTCGAGGGTGTCGACGCCGAAGTGGGTGGTGATCCGGTCGGCCATCACCGGCCCGATCCCCTTGATCAGCCCGGAGCCGAGATAGCGGCGGATGCCCTGGATGGTGGCGGGCAGCACGGTGGTGTAGTTCTCCACGGTGAACTGCTTGCCGTACTGGGAGTGCGAGCCCCAGCGGCCCTCCATCCGCAGCGATTCGCCGACCTGCGCGCCGAGCAGCACGCCGACGACGGTGAGGAGGTCACCGGCTCCGCGTCCGGTGTCGACGCGGGCGACGGTGTACCCGTTCTCCTCGTTGGCGTAGGTGATCCGCTCCAGGACACCTTCGAGGACGGCCATGTTGGACATGACCCGACGCTACCGGGTGGCACTGACATCCCGCGGACCCGGTCGTCGGCCGGATGGCCTTCCGGCGGAACCACCGGCGGACGCACCGGCGTCGGTAGGAGCAGCCGAGTGCACCACGCCGACGCGGACGCAGTGGGGAGCGGACGGGATGAACACGGGGGACGGAGATGCCGGCGGCGCCAGGTCGGCGCGTACGGCGGTCGCGCTGCCGAAGGCTCCGCTGAAATGGCCGAACGGCGGAGACTGGGCGGTGATCGTCGGCTTTCCCTTCGTTTTCAATTACCTTCTCTGGATGTTCGGCCGCGACGTCATGTCCGCGGTGATCACCGGGAAGTCCGCGACGCTCACCTACGTGGGGCGGTGCCTTGAGGGCGGCGGCGACACGACGCCGGAGCCCGACTGCTACGGCCGGTGGAAGTTCGCCGACGGCAGCACCGGCTCCGGAGAGATCCACGCCTCGTCGGTCGGCTACGGCGACACCGTCCTCGCCTCCGCGGACCAGGCCTACTCCTCGCTCGGCTCCGCGTGGAGCATGGCGGGGCCCTTCTACGCAATCATGATCACGACGGTGGTGGGGAGCGCGGTCACGTGGGTGAACCACTACCGGCAGGACCGCCGGGAACGGACACGGCAGCTGCGGAACCCGCCCGCTGACGAGCCCGGGACCGACACCGGACGAACCGACGGTCCCGGTTCCCCGGAGAAGCGTGACGAGGAAGCCGCCGCGGGCCGGAAGGAAACCGGACAGCCTCCGCCCTCGTCTCCTCCTACATAAGCTCATAGGCCGATCACCGGTACGGGGTGACCGCACGAACCACCTGGGACGGTCGAGCAGCTCCACGCCCGACCGCCGACCGCAGGGGGATGCGAGGGATGCGGAACGGCTCGGAACCGAGCATCCGACTCCCGTACCACCGATGGCGCTATGTCCCGGCCACCTCGCGGTAGGCGAGGCCGCTCGCGTTCGGGGTCGCCCCGTCGTAGAGGCCGGTGCGGTGGATCTGGGTGGAGACGGTGAACCAGGCATACCGCTCCGGGTACGGCCGGTAGCTGTTGCCCGCCCAGGGCTGGGGCGTCGCCGCGGGGGTGGTGTCCTGAGTGGTGGTCAGGATGTTCCTTGGCGGTGCGGGGTGTTCGGTCTGGTGCCGGGCACCGGGTGGGGCGGCACCAGGCCGGTTTCGGCTCCGGCCGTACTCCGGGAGACCGGGGCCCGGCCCTGTGCGCTCCACACCTGCACGGGCGCGTGGGGAGCGTACCGCCGGAATCCTGGGCGCACTTCTGACGGGATGCCAGGGTTTACGCGTCGTACTGGCGTGCGGGCGAGATCCCGAGCGAGCGGCTCTACCGTCCGTGTCTTTGCCGTTGCGTGGGGGCAGTGCGCTGCTGGTCAGGTGGTGCCGTCGGGGTTGAGAAGGTGATCCGGTGCGGGGTAACCAGGCGGGACGAAGCAGGCGGTCACGGTCTTGCCGTCTCGTTGCGGATGGTGTTCCCAGCCGTCGGACAGTGCCTCGACGATCGTGAGGCCCCGGCCGCCAGTCGCGTGAAGGCCCCGGTCGGCCGGGGCCAGCGGGTTCGGGCTGGCGTCGTGAACGCTGACGTGGAGGCAGGTACTGTCCCAGGTCAGGACGAGCTGGGCATCGCTATGAGCGTGCTTGTGCGCGTTCGTAATGAGCTCGGTCACGGTCAGAAGCACCGAGTCCACCAAGTCGGGTGCGTTCTGCGCCCATTCCAGCGAGTCGATATGCTCCCGCGCCCAGCGGCGCCCGGCCCGCGCCCCTTGGGACATGGGGAAGGATTGCGCCCAGCCCACCGCTCTCATCTCCGAATCAGCCACGCCGGTGCCTCTCATTCGTTCATCAAGGGAGCCAGGGTCGTTCGTCGTCTTCCGCCACCTCTCCTACCCGCCCACAGGGAGATGACGTCCGACCCGCTCCAAGCGGCGTTCAGGGCGCGGTGCCCCGGACCCGGTCGCCATGGGAACGCCGGCGGGCTCAACCAAGCCCCACGAGGTTGAGCATGTCGGCGGGGCTGTTGACGAGGAGGCGGGCCCGCCCGTCCGGGACCGCGTCGTGGCCCGAAACCGGTCGGCGTACGGGCGGCGAACCGGGGGCAGATCGGCCGCTGTTCCTGGTCCTGCTTCCCACCGACTGTGCGGAGGACCGTCTGCCCCTCATGACAGAACCTGGCGGTCCTGTGCCGCAGTCAGCGCTCGGTGAGCATGTTCTTGCGGAGCTGGGTGAGCAGGCGGTTCAGGAGCCGGGAGACGTGCATCTGGGACAGGCCGAGATGTTCGCCGATCTGGGCCTGGGTCATTTCCTGCCCGAAGCGCATGGCCACGATCTCGCGGTCCCGGTCGTCGAGGTCTTCCAGGAGCGGGGCCAGGGCGTGGAGGTCCTCGACGAGTTCCATGGCGGGGTCGAGGTCGCCCTTGATGTCTCCGTAGGTGATGGTCTCGGCGCTGTTCTGCTCGGTGCCGATGGGCAGGTCGAGGGAGCCGGCGGTGTAGCCGTTGGAGGCGATGAGGCCCTCGATGACCTCTTCCTCGCTGAGGTCCAGGTGCTGGGCGAGTTCGGCGACCATGGGGTCGCGGTCGAGGCGGCCGGCGAGTTCTTCTTTCGCCCTGGCCAGAGTGACCCGGAGTTCCTGCAGGCGGCGGGGTACGTGGACGGCCCAGGTGGAGTCGCGGAAGAAACGTTTGATCTCGCCGACGATGTAGGGGATCGCGAAGGAGGTGAACTCGACTGCGCGGCTGAGTTCGAAGCGGTCGATCGCCTTGATCAGACCGATCGTGCCGACCTGGACTATGTCCTCCATCTCGCCACTGCCGCGGTTGCGGAACCGCTTCGCCGCGAAGTGCACCAACGAGAGGTTCATCTCGATCAAGGTGTTCCGCGCGTACTGGTAATCCTGCGTACCCTCCTCCAGGACCTGCAGCTGCTCGAAGAACAGGGCACCCAGGGCCCGGGCGTCCTTCGGAGCCACCTTCCGGGGATCGTCGATCTGCGGGAGGCCCGTCGGGACGGCGGCACCGGCGGCAGTAGCGGTGGCGACCGTGGTTCCCGTGGGTATCGACATGACACTGTCCTCTCCGTAGATGCCGTCGGTCCCGTGCACGGGCGCGCCTACCCTGCCGACGGCTCACCACACGCGCGGGAGCGACCACTTTGGGCCCCGGGCGCGTGGTCCCACGTGCCGCTGCCGGATCTTCCGAGCTTTCGCGCCGCAACCTGTGAAGGCCAGCCCCTGAGGAGTTGGTCAGCGTTCCCGGTGGGCGAGGGTGAACAGGCCGCCGTCGGGGTCCTGGAGGGTTCGGGAGAAGCCCTTGGCCGTCCAGGTGGTGGCGGAGGGCTTGGGCCGGCCGCCTCCCGCGCTCATGGCCGCGAGCACGGCCCGCTCGACGTCGTCGACGGCGAAGTTCACCAGCCAACGGGGCCGCAGGTGAGCCAGTGGGGAGGTGTGCACCCCTCCGCCCCGCAGGGAGAGCACCACCCGGCCGCCCAGTTCCACCAATACATGGTCATCCCGGTAGATGACGCCGATGGCCGGCTCGTCGGCCCAGCCGAAGACTTCCCCGTAGAACACCGCGGCGTCGAACACGTCGCACGTCTGCAGATCGAGCCGGGCAGGTGCCCGGCCCTCCCCGGGGGACCAGGCCAGGGTGTGGCCCTCCCAGAATCCGAACGTCGCGCCGTCCCGGTCCGCCGCCAGCCCGGCACGCCCGTCCCCCAGAGCCACCGGTCCCACCGCAACCGTGCCACCGCGCTCCCGGATCCGCGCCGCCGTCACGTCAGCGTCCCTGACGGCGAAGTACGGCGTCCACACAGACGCCGGAGCGAGCCCCGGGCGCCGGGTCCCCATGCCGGCCACCGGATCGCCGTCGGCCGTCGCGACGAGGAACTCCTCGTCCAGTGAGCTCGGCCGGAAACGCCAGCCGAGAACCTCGCCGTAGAAAGCCCGGGCCACACCCAGATCAGCAACCATCAAGTTGACCCAGCACGGAGCACCCTGCGCCGCCATACTCCGCCGCTCACCCGACCCAGACATCAGCCCTCTTCTCCCCTGCCCTTCGGTCTTCATCCCGCCCGGCGACCGGCAGACGGAGCACCGTCCGGCACTCTCCACGGGACCGCCCGCCGGCCCGAACGCCGCGGTCATCATGTGCACCACGTACCCCGCCGCAGAGGTTCGACCCGAGGGACTGATCCGAGCGCCGGTGCGGGCGTGGCCGATGGCGAGGCCGCAGTTGGATCGTCACATCTCGAAGGGTTCACCGTTCGGGGTGTCCTGTGCCCATACCTTCAGGGTGGTGATGCGGGTCCATGAGCTGCCGGACGCCTCTGGCACGATGAGTGCGTCGCCGATCGCTACCGTGGTCTGTGGGCAGGAGACCGAGGGTGTGGCGACGAAGAGCGTGGGGCCATCGCTGGTGGATGCGCCGGGCACGCGGATACGGACGCTGCCGTCTGGCGACGCCCAGGACCCGGGCGATCGGCTACACCGTCGTTCAGCGCGGGAGGCGTCTGCCGTTGAGGGTCTCGGAGATCGTGCTGACGACCACGCTCGCGGTCGGATCGGTCAACCGGATCCGGCGCACGATCACGGTGTGACCGGGCTTCTTCGCTTCCCGGTGCAGGTGACGCAGCCAAGCGGCGAACTCCTCGACCGGGTCCACCGCCACCTCCTGCTCTCGTCGCTGTTCGGCTTCGTTCGCCGTCCTTCGGCCCGCCCCACCCAAAACTTCAGGGCTGCCTCAATGAGTGAACTGTTTCCAACCTGACGGCGGTGTCCGCCACTTGGGCGGCTCTGCAGCGCGATGAAGCTCCTGGTAGGAGGTGTCACGACCAAGATCCACCGTGCCCCACCAGGACTCCGCGTCCTTGCCTACCCCCCGTCGATCGATCTGTCCGGTCGCACCCCGCGCTACCTGACCACACGGCTCCGTGCCCGGCAGCGAGAGATCGGGACCCGGTGGCGGCGGCTGCCTGTCGGCCGTCAGGCCCTCCTCGCCCTCGCCTATCTGCGGTGCGGGGACACCTACGCGCGACTCGCCACCGGGTTCGACATCGGCGTCGCGACCGTGTACCGATACATACGCGAGGTGATCGACGTCCTGGCCGCCCTCGCCCCGACCCTGACGGCACCCGCATGACGTTCACCTTGGCGCCGAACCGCCGCAGAGTCCCACCTGTCCCCCAGGCGCCGTACGGTCCGCGCCCGTGTCAGGCCGGATCGGCGGGCAGGTCGGCGAGTATCCCCCGCAGCAGTCCTGTGGCCTGTCCGACCTCGATGAGGTATCCATCCGGGTCACGCATGTAGCAGCGGATCTCCGCCTTTCTGTCGATCGGCGGTGTCAGGAACTCAGCCCCCCGGGCGCTCCACTCGGTGTAGCAGTGCTCGATGTCGGCCACCCGGATGTTGAGAAAGCTCGTGGCGCTGGAGAAGTCGACGGGCGGGTGCAGGGTGACGTCCGGCTTGTCCGGGGTCGGCCCGCCGCCGGGGTTCATGATGAGCCAGCTGTTCGCGATCTTGACGATGCACGGGTTCTCGTCAAGGACCACCTCGCCGCCGAGCACATCGCAGTAGAAGGCGCGCGACCGGGCGACATCGGCCACGGTGAGGAAGTGGGTGAGCAGTAGCCCTGCTTCCGGGGCCGGAAGGTCCTCGCGGCGCATCGTTCAGTCCTTCCCCGCGGCGGTGCCGGATTCCATGGCGAGGTACCAGCCCCACGCCGTGCGGTGGTCGATGGCGTTTCGCCGGAAGCCCTCGACGGTGCTGCTCCGGTTCCAGTCGCGCTGCAACTCGCAAGCCACCGAGTTCCAGCTGGTGAGCCGGGCCCCGGCCTGGTGAACACGGGCCAGCGCGGCCTCGTGGGCCACCTTCGTGGTACCGCCGAGGGCATCGACGACGGGATAGACCTCATAGCCTTCGGCCAGCGCGTCCAGGGTGGGAAACAGCAGACACGCCTCGGTCCACAGCGCCCCGATGATCAGTTTGTTCCGGTCGGCACCTCGTACGGCAGCCAGGAAGTCCTCGTCCTCCCAGGCGTTGATGGAGGTGCGATCGACCGGTGGAACATCGGGCAGCACGGCACGCAGTTGGGGAATGGTGTCGGCGTTGACTCCTGTGGAGACGTTGACCGTGGAAAGGACGACCGGGAGATCGAAGGTGATGGCGGTTTTCGCCAGTGCGACCACGTTGGCGACCAGGTCACCGGTGTTCATCGAACGGACCGTGGAGATCTGGGGTGGCTGGTAGTCGATGAGTACCAGCGTGGCGTTGCCCGGTGCCAGCAGGTGATCGGCCAGTGCCTCGCGTTGGCGAGTGCTGCGCATGGCGTGTCGCCTCCATGATACTGCGGCGCCCAATAGGTCCCTGTCTCCATGATGAACCGCATTCGCCGTCTCCGAAAGGTGATCAAGGGGGTTCCTGGTTGGAGGCTTCCTGGTGCCGGGGGCCTCCGGACAGTCGGCGCCCATACCGGGACCCGCGGGACCGGAGCCGGATGCGGAATAGTCGGACCCTCACCCAAGTTATTCGTTGCGCAACGAACTACTAGGTAAGTGAGGCGATCTTGTCATGGGTTTCGAACTGGGTATCTACCACTTCGGCGAGCTGACTCCCGATCCGTCGACCGGAGCACTCCCCGCACCGGGCATGCGGCTGCGGGAGCTGGTGGAGCAGGCGCGGGCGGCGGACGAGGCGGGCCTGGACGTCTTCGCGGTCGGCGAGCACCACCGTACGGACTTCGTCGTCTCCTCGCCCGCCGTGGTGCTGGCGGCGATGGCGGAGAACACGAGCCGCATCAAGCTGTCCAGCGCGGTGACGGTGCTCAGCTCCGACGACCCGGTCCGGGTGTTCCAGCAGTTCGCCACGCTCGACCTGCTGTCCGGGGGCCGTGCGGAGATCATCGCGGGCCGTGGCTCGTACACCGAGTCCTTCCCGGTCTTCGGCTACGACCTGAACGACTACTCGCAGCTGTTCGCCGAGAAGCTGGACCTGCTGCTCAGGCTCCGCGAGGAGAACCCGGTGAGCTGGCAGGGCACCCTGCGCCCGGCCCTGGTGAACGGCGACATCACGCCGCGGCCTGACCGGGAGCTGCCGGTCTGGGTCGCGGTCGGGGGCACTCCCGCTTCGGTCGTCCGGGCCGGGCGGCTCGGACTGCCGCTCTCGCTGGCGATCATCGGCGGGAGCTACCGCCAGTTCGCCCCGTTCGTCGACCTGTACCGCCAGGCCGCGGCCGCGGCCGGGCACGCCCCGGACGGACTGAAGGTCTCCATCAACTCCCCGGGCTTCCTCGCCCCCACCTACCAGGAGGCGATCGACGTCTCGCACCCCTCCTTCCAGGCGGGCTGGATGGCCAACCACCACCAGCGCGGCCAGGGCGTCCCCATGCCGAAGGCCGCGTACGAGGCACAGGCCACGCCGGCCGGCGCCTTCTTCCTGGGCAGCCCCCAGGAGGTCATCGACAAGATCATGGCGCAGTACGAACTCTTCCGGCACGACCGCATGATGATCCAGCTCGGGTTCGGCAACGTGCCCCAGAAGGAAGCGCTCAGGGCGATCGAGCTGCTCGGCTCCGAGGTAGCCCCCGTCGTCCGCAAGGAGATCGCCGCTCTCGGCGGCACGGGGGTGACGGCATGAGCGCCCCGCTGAAGGTCGTCGCCGTGGTCGGCAGCCTGCGCTCGCCGTCGAAGACCACGGCCCTGGCCGAGCTGATCCTCGCGACGCTCCGAGCCCGTACCGAAACCGAGGCGCGGCTGATCGAACTGCACACGGTGAGCGCCGACTTCGTGGGCGCGACGGAGCGCGACCAGGTCGGGCCGAAGGCCGAGGAGGCGCTGCGGGCCGTGGAGGAGGCCGATGTCGTCATCGCGGCGACCCCGGTCTTCCGGGGCTCGTACACCGGCCTGTTCAAGCACTTCTTCGACCTGGTCGACCAGTACGGAGTCGCCGCCAAGCCCGTGCTCCTGGCCGCCACCGGGGGCAGCGACCGGCACGCCCTGGTGATCGAGCACGCCCTGCGCCCGCTGTTCGGTTTCCTCCAGGCGTGGACCGCGCCGGCGGGGATCTACCTCTCGTCCGGCGACTTCGACGGCACCACCATTCTCAACCCGGAGGTGTACGAGCGGATCGACATGGCCGTGAACGACGTCGTTCCGGTCGCCAGGGCCCTCACCGCGGTGAGGACGACCGCCCCCGCCTGACCGGGCCCGCCCCGTCCAACGGACCCGCCCCACTCGGGTACCGCCCGGCGCGACCTCGCCGCTCCGACCCTCATCGACAAGGAACACCGCATGCGCGACACCCTCCCCACGGCACCTCGGCGGCGCGACGACCCGCGGGCCGGGCCCGCGGCCCCCGGCCCTCCCGTGCCGCGCCGGCCCGGGTGGGTACGGCCGGTCCTCCTCCCGGTCGGGGTGGCCGTCGCGATCGGTGCGATCTTCATCGGCGTCTACCTGTCGGCGTTCCACGCCCCCGCCGCCCGTGATCTGCCGGTCGCGGTGGTGGGGACGTCCGCCGAAGCCGCGACGGCCGCCGGGCGGCTGCCGGACCATCTGCCGGACACCTTCGACGTGCGGGCCGTGCCGGACCGGGGTGCCGCTCGGGCTGCCGTCGAGCACGGCGACGTCTTCGCCGCGTACGTCCCCGACGGCGAGAAGGCCGAGCTGCTCCTCGCGGGGGCGCACGGACCGTCGGTCAACGCGTTGCTGACCGACGTGTTCGGTACGGTCGCCGAGGCCGACGGGGAGCGACTGGCGCTCGTGGACGCCGTTCCGGCGTCCGACGAGGACACGAGGGGACTCGTCGTCTTCTACACGACCTTCGGCCTGGTCCTCGCGGGCTACCTGTTCGGGATCATGACCTTCCAGCTCGGCCCCGGACTGACGGCACGGGGCCGCATGGGGTCCCTCGTGGCGTTCGGCGCCATGGGCGGCCTGACGGTAGCCTCGCTCGTCTCCGCTTTCGGCGCGCTGCCGGCGCCGTTCCTCGGGATCGCGGGGCTGGTCATGCTCGTGGCGACGGCCGTGGGCGCGTCCACCATGCTGCTGGTGCGGTCGCTGGGGGTGCTGGGCTCCAGCGTCGCCGCGGTGCTGTTCATGACGCTCGGCAACGCGACCAGCGGCGGCAGCCTGCCCGCCGAGTTCCTGCCGGGCCGGTTGGAGCCCCTGTCGGCCGTCCTCCCGGTCGGCGTGGGCGTACGCGCCGTCAACGGCCTCGCCTACTTCCACGGCGACGGCGTGATCAGCGGGGTCGCCGTCCTCACGGCCTGGACGGCCGTCGCGGCCGGCGGACTGCTCCTCCTGGAACGCGCACGCCGGAACCACACCCCGGGATAGGGCGGCCCTGAGCTAGAGAACGACGGAAAGGGCCCCGGCCGGGGCCCTTTCCGCGTGCTGCGCAGTTCTCAGCAGGCGGCGGCGTTGTCGTCGAGGCCCACCGTGGCCCAGATTTCGGCCAGCGTGGTGAGCTGCTCGTCGGTCAGCTTGTCCAGGAACTCCTTGCGGAGGTTGGACAGGTGCACCTTCCTGGCCCGGCGGTACGCCCTGCGGCCGGCCTCGGTCAGGACGGCGTCGAAGCCCCGGGCGTCGGTGGGGCACTTCTCCCGCACCACCAGGCCCTGGCGTTCCAGGTCGTCCACGATGCGGGTCAGGCCGCTGCGGCTGATCAGCAGGGAGGCCGCGATGTCCTTCATCCGCACCCGCCCTTCGGGCGCTTCGGCGACGGTGAGCAGGACCTCGAAGGAGGAGAGCGGAATCCGCTCGGCCGCCGTCAGTTCCGTGTCCAGCGTGCGCAGCAGCTTCATGTGGGTGGAGAGCAGTCCGAGCCAGACGGCCCGCTCGGTGCGGTTCAGCGGCCGGGACGGCGAGCCGAGTCGCTCCGGGGCCCCGCTCCCGTCCTCAAGCACGGTGTTCTCGGCGCCCTGACTCATGAATACCCCTCCAATGGTTTGTTTCAGAACGAATTATATCGGAGCGCGACGGTTACCCGGGGCCGGTGTGGCCGGTGGCTGTGGGAACGGTGGATGTGGGTACGGGAGCGGGCCCGGAGCGGACCGTGGTCCGCTCCGGGCCCGTCACGCCGGCCGGAGGGGTCACTCGCCGGACTGCGGGATGATCAGCTTCTCGAAGCCCGAGACCATGCCGTACTCCAGGCGCAGGGCCTCCAGGATGGTGTACGCGTGGTACTTGGTCATGACGTCGGCGCCGGCCAGGCGCTGGGCCCAGGTCTGACCGTTGTCGGTGACCTTCTCCAGGGTCTTCTTCGTGACGTAGTTGGTCATCTCGTTGAAGTAGTTCTCCCAGAGGACCCAGGCGTTGGAGAAACCGATCTTCTCGATGTACTCGAACTCGTGTCCCTGGTCGAGGGCTTCCTTGGCGAACTCGATGATGTCGTTGGTGTAGTCGCGGGATGCCTTGGCGTCCTCGGGGGTGCCGTAGCGGTTGACGTGACCGGAGACGACGCCCTTGAAGTCGTAGGAGAGGATCCAGTCGTGGGCCTCGGCCCAGCCGCGGATGTTCTCGGAGGCGTCGCAGTTCTTGAAGGCGCTCCATCCGGGGCTGATGATGTCGATCGCGGCGAGGGCCTTCTGCTGCGGGGCGTAGATGAAGATGTTGCCCGGGGTGTGGTTGACGCCGTGGTAGTCGAGGTTGAACCGGACGCCGTTGACGTCGAGGGTGTCGCTCTCGGTGATGGTCTCGGTCGGGACGGGCAGCGGGCGGTCGCCGCCGAGGTCGGGCCAGCGCTGGATCATCTCTCGGGTGTAGTCGTGGGCGATGACCTTGGGCTTGTCCGCGGCGAAGATGCCGGCCGCGCCGATGTGGTCGGAGTGCCAGTGGCTGTAGACGAGGTGGGTGACGGGCTCGTCGGTGACCTCGGCGATGGCCTTCTTGAGGTTGGTCCCGAGGAGCGGCGGGGCGTCCACCACGACGACGCCGTTTCCGGTGCGGACGAACATGGTGTCGTACGCGCCGGAGGTGACGTAGTAGGCGCCGTCGTGGATCTCCTCCACGTGGTAGCCCTTGGCGATCCGGTCGGGGAGGAACAGGGCTCCGTAGCCGTCCGCCGGGATGGGGCGGTAGTCGGCGAGGGTGTTGAGCGGCATCCCGGCGGCGCCGAGCTCGTGGCGGTCGGTGGGGGTGCCGGGCTTCTGGAAGTCGGTCATGGTGGTTTCCTCTTGACTGTTTCGGAGGTGGGGGGCGGCGGCGAGGGGTGGTGCCGCTACTCCCCGATGCGCAGCACGGGCTTGATCGCGGCCCCGGTCTGCGTGTCGGTGGCGGCTTCATTGATCTCGTCGAAGCCGTAGAAGGTGATGAGCCGGTCGAAGGGGAAGCGCCCGGCCCGGTGGAGGTCGATCAGCTGGGGGATGAACAGCTGGGGGATGGAGTCGCCCTGGGCGATGCCGCGTACGGTGCGCCCGCCGAGCAGGGCGTTCATGTTCACCGGAGCGTGCGCGCCGGCGGGGGCGCCGCCGATGAGCGCGGCCGTCCCGAGCGGGGCGAGCGCGTCGACGGCGAGGGTGAGCATCTCCGGACGGGCGGTGATCTCCAGGACGTAGTCCGCGCCGCCGCCGGTGATCTCGGCGATCCGTGCGGCGGTGTCCTCCTCCTTGCCGTTGACGGTGTGGGTGGCGCCCAGTTCCCGGGCGAGGTGGAGACGTTCGGGGACGATGTCGACCGCGATGACGGGGCTCGCTCCGGCGACCTTGGCGGCCATGACGGCGGCGAGTCCGACGGTGCCTGTGCCGATGACGACGACCGATGAACCGGCTTCGATCTTCAGCGAGTTGAGCACCGCTCCGGCACCTGTCTGCAGGCCGCAGCCCAGCGGGGCGAGGAGCTCCAGCGGGATCTCCTCGTCGTCGATCCTGACCACGTTGCGCTCGGTGGCGAGGGCATGGGTGGCGAAGGAGGACTGGCCGAAGAAGTGGCCGTGGATCTCCTCGTTCTCCGTGTGGAGGGCGTTGGTGCCGTCCAGCCGGGAGCCGCCGAAGTTGGCGGGGAAGGAGTGGGCGCAGTAGGCGGGCTTGCCGGTCAGGCAGGGGGTGCAGTGACCGCACGCCTGGTACGACATGACCACCCGGTCACCGGGCGTGACCATGGTGACGGCGTCGCCGACCCGCTCCACGATCCCCGCGCCCTCGTGCCCGAGCACCGCGGGGAGCGGCGTAGGCAGATGCTGGTCGCGGACATGGATATCGGTCTGGCACAGGCCGGAGGCAACCACCCGGACCAGAACCTCGTCGGGACGCAGAACGGCGTCGAGGTCGAGGTCCTCGAAGGTGAACGGGCCGCCCTTCTCACGCACCACGGCCGCGGTGACGCGGAGGGTGGACAAGGCGGTTTCCTGGTGCGTCTGCGAGGAAGGCGAACCCTGCGCTTCCGCCATGATCTCTTCTCCCAACCGGACGCGCCCCTGAGGAATCAGACCTGACGGTCACGTGGGGCGGCGGTCCTTCGGCCGCCGGAGGGGCGGCATGATGCGGAATGCCGACGGACTTCAGAGCGTCGGCGAACGAGTGAAGGCCGAGTGTCGATACATCGACCGGAGCCTCATTTAGTTCGTTCTGCAACGAACAATACTTCGCCGTTTCGTGTCGGTCAAGAAGCTCCGACGGACCCTCGCCGCTTTCGGGGAATACCTGCCCACGACCGCGCGCTGAGGGGTTTAAGATTCGTTGCAGAACGAACTATAGAACCTCGGTCGCCACCACACGATTCGGACAACGAACCGCCTGTCCAACGTCTCTCCGATAGCCCCGTCCCGCATCCCGAGCGGGGCCGCAACGGCCAGCCGGTCAGGGCGCCGAACCCACGACGAAGCCCGCGAACCTCAGGAGATGCCCCTCATGAACGCCCTCCCCCACGCCCGACACTTCATCGACGGCGCCTGGACCGAGTCCGGGACGGTCGGAGAGTCCACCGACCCCGCCACCGGCAAGGTGCTGGGCACCTTCGCCGACGGCGGCGCACCCGAAGCCCGCGCGGCCATCGATGCGGCGCGCCGCGCCTTCGGGACCGGCGACTGGTCTCGCGACCGCGATCTGCGCGCCCGCGCTCTGTTCGAGATGTCGGACCGGATGACGGAGCGCCGCGACGAGCTCGTCGCCCTGCTCTCCCGCGAGAACGGCAAGATCCCGGCCGAGGCCGCCCTGGAGGTCGACCTCACGATCTCCAAGATCCGCTACTACGGGGCGCTCGCCCTGACCGAGTCCGGCCGCGCTTCCGAGGTCAAGCCGGGGCTGTACTCGATGACCCTGCGCCAGCCCGCCGGCGTCGCCGGAGTCATCGCGCCCTGGAACTCCCCGGTCATCCTCTCGGTGCGCTCCTTCGCCCCCGCACTCGCGGCCGGCGCGACGGTGGTACTCAAACTGCCGGGCCAGACCGCACTGACCAACAGCCTGCTCTTCGAGATCATCTCCACCGTGGAGAGCCTGCCCCAGGGCGTCTTCAACGCCTTTACCGAGTCGGGCAGCCAGGGCGCGCGGCTGATCGTCGCCGACCCGGACGTGGACGTCATCAGCTACACCGGCAGCACCCGCGTCGGCCGCTCCATCATGGCCGACGCCTCGGCCTCACTGAAGGGCATGTCCCTGGAGCTCGGCGGCAAGACCCCGATGATCGTCTTCGACGACGCCGACCTGGACGCCGCCGTCCCCGTACTCACCAAGGCGATCACCACCTTCACCGGACAGTTCTGCATGACCGGCAGCCGCATCCTGGTCCAGCGCGGCATCGCCGACGAACTGCGCACCCGCCTCTCGGCAGCCCTGAAAGCGGTCCGGGTAGGACCCGGTACCGACCCGGCGAGCGAGATGGGCCCGCTGATCGACCGCGCCAACGCGGACCGGGTGGAGAAGGAGATCTCCGACGCCGCCGAGTACGCCGGCATCCTGGTGCGCGGAGGCCGGATCACCGAGGGCCCGCTCGCGGCCGGAGCCTTCGTCCGCCCCGCGCTGATCGAGGTGGCAGGAGCCGACGGTCTCGACCGCCCGATCGTGCAGCAAGAGGTCTTCGGCCCCGTCGCCACCTTCGAGGTCTTCGACACCGAGGCTGACGCGATCACCCGCGCCAACGCTACCGAATTCGGTCTCGCGGCATCCGTCTGGAGCCGTGACGTCGACCGCCCGCTCCGCGTCGGCCGCGAACTGGACGCCGGCACTGTCTGGGCCAACACCTGGGCCGTCATCGTCGACCAGATGGAAGAAGGCGGATTCAAGCAGAGCGGCGTCGGCCGCCTGAACGGCGAACGCGCCCTGGAGGAGTTCCAGGAGATCAAGCACATCGTCCACTCCGCCCCCCGCACCTCCTGAGCGCTCTCGAAACGCCGGGCGGCCAGCCTCGATACTGCCGCCCGGACGCCGCTCCCGGCGCCCCGCCGAGCTCGAACAAGGAGCACCCCATGGCCACCCCGACCGCCCGGTCCGACCCCAGCGCCGAACACGCGATGCGCGCCTTCCTCACCGCGGCCCGCCTCCTGTCCGAGCAGCTCGGACAGGAACTGCGCCGCGAGAGCGGCATGCTGCAGATCCACTACGAAGTCCTGGCCCACCTCGCCGACAGCCCCGGCAACCGACTACGCATGAACGAACTCGCCCACCGCACCGGCGTCTCCGCCAGCAGGCTCTCCCACCTGGTCGACCGGCTCGACCAACGTGGCTGGGTCAGCCGCCTTCCCGACCCCGCCGACCGCCGGGTCCACCTCGCCCGGCTCAACGGCACCGGGCGGCGAGCCCTGGCCGAAGCCGCCCCGTGGCACGCCGCGTGTGCCCGGTCCCGGCTCCTCGACCACCTCACCGACGAACAGCTCCGCCACCTGAAGGAGATCAGCGAACTCCTGCTGGACCGGCTCGCCGTCCGGCCCCCGCGAACCGATCCCGGCCCAGCGGAGTGAGGCCAGGCACCATGCACCGGCCGTCGGGAAGGTGAAGGCGCGCGACGATCCGGGCCCGCCCCTCCACTCCGGCACCCGAATCGCGCCGCGAGTCGCCTCACACCACGCCCGGCCGCCACCTCCCCAGAAGGAGAACGACATGACCATCCCCACCGGTTCCTTCGGCATCAACATCGATCCCTCCGCCACCGGTTCCGCGGCGGCGCTGCGCCTCGCCCGGCTGGCGGACGAGTCGGGACTCGACTTCGCCGGCGTGCAGGACCACCTCTATTCGGAGCCTTCGAGGAGGCGCTCCACGTCATGCGGGCCATGAGCGACCCGGCAAGGAACGAGGTGCACTTCACCGGCGAGCACCACCACCTCCGCGGCGCCCGCCCCGGTCCGTTCCCCGCGCAGCCCGTCCCCCTCATGGTCGGCGCGTACGGGCCGAGGATGCTGAGGATCACCGGCCGGCTCGGCGACGGCTGGCTGCCCAGCAACGGCTACGCACCCCCGGAACGCATTCCCGGCATGCAGCGGGTGATCGACGACGCCGCCACGGCCGCCGGCCGTGATGCCCGGACGATCCAGCGGATCTACAACGTCATGGGCACCATCACCGGTGAGAGCACACCCGCCTCCGACAGCAACGGAATCGTCGGCCCACCGGGCTTCTGGTCGGACACCCTGCTGCGCTACCGCGAGGAACTGGGCTTCGACTCCTTCCTCTTCTGGCCCGTCAACGCCGACAGCGAGACCCAGGCCGCGCTCTTCGCCGAGCAGGTCGTCCCCCACCTCCGCACCACCACGCAGTAAGGACCGCAGTCACCATGAGCCCCACGCCCCCCTTGGAGCCGGACCCCCAAACCCCTTCACCGGGGACCTGGCACATCGACCCGCTCCACTCCAGCATCGCCTTCGTCGCCCGCCACCTCGGCTTCGTCCGCGTCCACGGCCGCTTCACCGACGCCGAAGGCACCCTCACCATCACCGCCCCTCTCGAAGAGACGACCGCCCGGGTCAGGGTCGCCACCGCCACCCTCGACACCGGCGTCCCCACCCGCGACCACCACCTGCGCTCGCCGGAGTTCCTCGACACCGACCGACATCCCCTGATGGAGTTCCACGGTCATCGGGTCCACCGCCTGCATGATGGCTGGGCCATGGACGGCGATCTCACGGTGGCGGGCGTCACCGGCCACTTCCTGGGAGAGGACGTCTACCCCTTCACCGGAGGCCGCCGGCTCGGGTTCACCGCCCGCGCCTCCGTCGACCGGCGGGACTTCGGCGTCTCCGGACTTCCACCGCTCCCCGGAGCCCGGATCTTCGTCGGCGCACGTGTCGACATCGAACTCGACATCAGCATGGTCGACCACGACATCCAGCCCTTCAACCAGCGACTCCTCGGACGCCCCCAAGCGACCTGACCCGATCACCCCCTCTCGCCCACAGCACAGAAGCAGGTAGGAAAGATGACCAAGATCGCCATCATCATCGGAAGCGTCAGGCCCGGCCGCAACGGAGAGGCCGTAGCCCGATGGGTGCTCGACCAGGCCCGCGGTCGCGACGACGCCGAGTACGATCTCATCGACCTCAAGGACATGGCACTGCCGCTCCTGGACGAGCCCGCGCCGCCGTCGTTCGGCCAATACTCCAACGACCACACCAAGTCATGGGCCTCCACCGTGGCCGCCTACGACGGCTTCGTCCTCGTGACCCCCGAATACAACCACTCCACCTCCGGCGCACTGAAGAACGCAATCGACTTCCTCTACACGGAGTGGAACAACAAGGCCGCCGCGTTCGTCGGTTACGGAAGCGTGGGGGGCGCCAGAGCCATCGAGCACCTGCGCGGCATCATGGCCGAAGTCCAGGTGGCCACCGTGCGCAACACGGTCATGTTCTCGCTCTTCACCGACTTCACGGACTTCAGCACGTTCACCCCCGCCGAACACCACAAGGGCGAGGTCGATGCCATGCTCGACCAGGTCGTCGCCTGGAGCAACGCTCTCCAATCCCTGCGCACCTCCGCCGACGCGTAGCTCCTCGGACACGGGGCCTTCGCCGACTCCAGCCGTACGCCGTCGGCGCCCGAAGGGCACTTCGGGTGCCGGAGCCGTCAGTGAACAATGTCCTGCAATGCGGCGGCGGCCACCTGGCGACGTCGTGACCGGGGCGGATCGCGTCGCACACCTCCTGCGCGGTGGGCTCGCCCGGGACAGCAAGGAGCAGGTCTGCTCGACCAGGTCGTCGGGGAAGCGACGCACGAGGCGAGGCGCCCCGGATTCCGGGCCGGGCGTACACGCCGCCCAGGTGCTCGTCCGGATTTCCGAGGCTGATCAGCGGGCTGGGGCCGATGCCCTCCTGGTCCTTGGCCATCTGACGGTCGTTGCCGAGACTTCGCGTCCGGGCGTCACCGGTTCGCCGAGGCCAGCACGCCCGAAGTCGCTTTCCACGTGGTGCGGCCGGCTTCTGTGACCGCGTCGTGCACGGCCCGGTGGAGGGTGTGTGGTCCGAGCCGGGTGCCGAGCGGGTAGCGGGTGAGGTCGGCGGCGGCGCGGGTGCGGATATGGGCGAGGTGCAGGGTGATGCCGCGGTCTTGGAGTTCGTCGCGGAGTTCGTCGAGGGTGTCCAGTACGGGTACGCCGAGGTGGTAGCTGTCGACCAGGTACGCGGTCGGGCGGTGTCCGGGAGGCGGCCCAGGACGGCTACGTGGCGGCGGGCGGCGGAGATGAACAGCGCCAGGGACAGGGCTACCGCCGGCAGCAGTCCGGGCAGGAGATCGAAGAGCAGGACGCCGAGGAGCGCGGTGAGTCGGTACCTGGATCGAACGACTTCGTCAGCGGAGGGCGGGGATGACCGTGGCGCCGTAGGCGTCGATGGTGCCCTCGCGGTTGTCGTGCATGTCGTAGAGAGCGAACTGGTCCACGCCAAGGTCGCGTAGGTGGTGGAGCTTCTCGACGTGGGCCTCGGCCGGGCCGAGGAGGCAGAAGCGGTCGACGATTTCGTCGGGGACGAAGGTGGTATCGGGGTTGTCGGCGCGGCCGTGGTGGGAGTAGTCGTAGCCCTGCCGGTCCTTGATGTACACCGTCAGCTCCTCGGGGACCATCGAGGAGTGTTCGCCGTACTTGGCGACCAGGTCGGCGACGTGGTTGCCGACCATCCCGCCGAACCAGCGGCACTGCTCCCGGGCGTGCGCCAGGGCCTCGGGAGAGTCGTCGGCCGTGACGTACGCGGGAGCGGCGACGCAGATGGTGAGGGCGTCGGGGTCGCGGCCCGCGTCGGTGGCGGCCTGCCGGACCGCTTTGATCATCCACTCCGTCAGGAACGGGTCGGCGAGCTGGAGGATGAAGCCGTCGGCCTTCTGCCCGGCCAGAGCCAGGGCCTTGGGCCCGTACGCCGCCATCCACACCGGCAGCTTCCCGTCCTTCACCCAGGGGATCCGGAGCGGCTGCCCGTCGACCGTCGCCTCCCGGCCCTCCGCGAGGTCCCGGATCACGTCGATGGCCTCGCCGAGACGGGCCAGGGTGTTGGGAGCGCGGCCCGCGACCCGCATCGCGGAGTCGCCGCGCCCGATGCCGCAGACGGTGCGGTTGCCGTACATGTCGTTGAGGGTGGCGAAGGTGGAGGCGGTGACCTCCCAGGTGCGGGTGCCCGGGTTGGTGACCATCGGGCCCACGGTCATCTTCTCCGTGTGCTCCAGGATGCGGCTGTAGATGACGAACGGCTCCTGCCAGAGCACTGCCGAGTCGAAGGTCCAGCCGTAGCGGAAGCCGTTGCGCTCGGCGCGGCGCATCAGGCCGACGACGGCGGAGGCGGGCGGGTCGGTCTGGAGGACGAGTCCGAAGTCCATGACGGGGTCTCCTAGTCCAGGTACTGGCAGGTGGCGCGGGGGGTGTACATGCCGTGTCCGGTGCGTCCGGTGAACTTCCGTCCCTCGATGACGGGTTCGCCGCGCGAGAGCACGGTCTCCACCTGGCCGGTGATGCGTTTGCCCTCGTACGCCGAGTAGTCGACGTTCATGTGGTGGGTCTCGGCGGAGAGGGTCTGTTCGACGGCCGGGTCGTAGATGACGATGTCGGCGTCGGCGCCCGGGGCGATGGTGCCCTTCTTCGGGTAGAGGCCGAACATCCGGGCCGGGGAGGCGCAGGCGATCTCGATCCAGCGGCGGCGGGTGATGTGCCCGTCCACGACGGCCTGGTGCAGCAGGTCCATGCGGTGCTCGACGCCCGGCATGCCGTTGGGGATCTTGGAGAAGTCGCCGCGTCCCCTCTCCTTCTGCCCCGAGAAGCAGAACGGGCAGTGGTCGGTGGAGACGACCTGGAGTTCGTTGTTGCGCAGGCCCCGCCACAGGGCTTCCTGGTGTTCCTTGGGGCGCAGCGGGGTGGAGCAGACGTACTTGGCGCCCTCGAAGTCGGGCTCGGCGAGGTTGTCGGTGGACAGGAACAGGTACTGCGGGCAGGTCTCGCCGAAGACGGGGAGGCCCTTGTGGCGGGCGGCGGCGATCTCGGCGACGGCCTCGTCGGCGGAGACGTGGACGACGTAGAGGGGGGATCCGGCGACCCGGGCGAGCTGGACGGCGCGGTGGGTGGCCTCGGCCTCCAGGGCGACCTTGCGGACGTCCCCGTGGTAGCGGGGGTCGGTGTGGCCGGCAGCGAGGGCCTGCTCGACGAGGACATCGATGGCGATGCCGTTCTCGGCGTGCATCATGATCAGCCCGCCGTTGCCGGAGGCCCGTTGCATGGCACGCAGGATCTGGCCGTCGTCGCTGTAGAAGACGCCGGGGTAGGCCATGAACAGCTTGAAGGAGGTGACCCCTTCGGAGACGAGGAGGTCCATCTCCTGGAGCGAGGAGGGGTTCACGTCGGCGAGGATCATGTGGAAGGCGTAGTCGATGGCGCAGTTGCCGTCGGCCTTGGCGTACCAGGTGTCGAGCCCTTCGCGCAGGGAGCGGCCCACGCTCTGGATCGCGAAGTCGACGATGGTGGTGGTGCCGCCCCAGGCGGCGGCCCGGGTGCCGGTCTCGAAGGTGTCGGCGGCGTACGTCCCGCCGAACGGCATCTCCATGTGGGTGTGCCCGTCGACGCCGCCCGGGATGACGTACTTGCCCGTCGCGTCGATACGCCGGTCGGCGCTCCAGCTCGCGGCGGCGTCGGTTCCGTGGGCGGCGAGGGCGGCGATCCGGCCGCCCTCGACGAGCACGTCGGCGTGGATCTCGTCGGACGCGGTGATGACCAGACCACCGTGGATGACGGTGCGGCTCATGGGTAGCTCCTCAACTCGGGGCGGCCCCGTCGGCCCTGTGGGCGTACGGCCGGGGCCGCCCCGCGCGGTTCGTATACGTAGGGGCCCGCCGGGCGGGGGGCGGGGGTCAGCCCGCCGCGTGCAGGGCGTCCGCGAGGATCGCCGCGCCTTCCTCGGCCTCGGCGACGGTCAGGGTCAGCGGCGGGGCGATCCTGAGGACGCTGGTGCTGTGGCCGCCGCCCTTGCCGATGAGCAGCCCGCCCGCGCGGGCGGCTTCGAGGACGGCCGCGGCGGCCTCCGGGTCGGCCTCGTCGGTGCCGGGCCTCACCAGTTCGATGCCGATCATCAGGCCTCGGCCGCGCACCTCGCGCACGGCGGGCGATGCGGCGGCGATGCCCCGCAGCCGTTCGATGAGGAGCCCGCCGACGCGCCGCGCGTTGCCCTGGAGGTCGTGCTCCAGGAGGTACGAGAGGTTGGCGAGCGACGCGGCCATGGTGACCGGTGAACCGCCGAAGGTGGAGATGGAGTTGGCGTCGAGGCAGTTCATCACCTCGGCCCGGGCCACCACTCCCCCGACCGACATCCCGTTGCCGATGCCCTTGGCGAAGGTGAGGATGTCCGGCGGCCCGTTCCCGGCGTGCGCCTGCCAGCCCCAGAAGTGGTCACCGGTACGGCCCCAGCCGGTCTGCACCTCGTCCGAGATCCACAGCACCCCGTGCCGGTCCAGGATCTCCCGGAACGCGGCGAACAGGCCGTCGGGCGGGGAGGTGAAGCCGCCGACGCCCTGGATGGGTTCGGCGATCAGGGCCGCGGGCCGGCGGGTGTGCCCGAGGAGGTCCTCCAGGTCGGCGACGCACGCCTGGATGAACCGCTCGTCGCTCAGCTCGGCGTACGGGCCACGGCCGCGGACGCCGCCGTGGACGTACAGGGTCTGGAGCGGGGACAGACTCGTGGGCGACCAGGCCTGGTTGCCGGTGATGGAGACCGTGGAGAACGACCGGCCGTGGTAGCTGTTGCGCATCGCGAGGATCTGGTTGGAGCGGCGGTACGCGGTGGCGAGCAGCAGGGCGGTGTCGTTGGCCTCGGTGCCGGAGGTGGTGAAGAAGACCCGGGCGTCGGGGATTTGGGAGAGGGTGGCGATCCGTTCGGCCATCTCCACCATGGGGCGGTTGAGGTAGAGGGTGGACGAGTGGATGATCCGCCCGGCCTGTTCGGCGACCGCCTTGGTCACCTCGGGCAGGGCGTGGGCGGTCATCGTGGTGAGGATGCCGCCGAAGAAGTCCAGGTAGCGGTTGCCGTCCGCGTCCCAGACGTGGCGGCCCTCGCCGTGGGTGATTTCCAGGGGGTGGCGGTAGTAGAGGGCCAGCCATGCGGGGCTGACGGCGAGGTGGCGCTCGTGCAGTCCGCTCACGGCTCCACCAGCCCGTCGTAGGCGTCGGGCCGTCGGTCGCGGTAGAACGCCCACTGCTGGCGGACTTCCTCGATCAGGTCGAAGTCCAGGTCGCGGACGAGGAGTTCCTCTTCCTTGTCGCTGGCCACGTCCCCGACGAACTGGCCGCGCGGGTCGACGAAGTAGCTGGTGCCGTAGAAGTCGTTGTCGCCGTACTCCTCCTGGCCGACCCGGTTGATCGCGGCGACGAAGTACTCGTTGGCGACGGCTGAGGCCGGTTGCTCCAGCTGCCAGAGGTGGCTGGAGAGTCCGCGTGAGGTGGCCGACGGGTTGTACACCAACTGGGCTCCACCGAGTCCGAGTTGACGCCAGCCCTCGGGGAAGTGCCGGTCGTAGCAGATGTACACCCCGACCTTGCCGACGGCGGTGTCGAAGACCGGCCAGCCGGCGTTGCCGGGCTTGAAGTAGTACTTCTCCCAGAATCCCTTGACCTGCGGGATGTGGTGCTTGCGGTACTTGCCGAGGTACGAGCCGTCGGCGTCGATCACGGCCGCGGTGTTGTAGTAGAAGCCGGACTGCTCGATCTCGAAGACCGGGACGACGATCACCATGCCGGTCTCGCGGGCCAGATCCCGCATGCGCCGGACGGTCGGGCCGTCGGGGACCGGCTCGGCCCAGCGGTAGTGCTCGGGCTCCTGGACCTGGCAGAAGTAGGGGGCGTTGAACACCTCCTGGAAGCCGATGATCTTCGCGCCCTGCCGGGCGGCCTCGCGCGCGTGTTCCTCGTGCTTGGCAATCATGGATTCGGTGTCGCCGGTCCAGGTCGCCTGGACGAGTGCGGCGCGTACGACGTGGGACATGAGCTGCTCCTTCGACGCGGCGTCAGAGAGCCTGCACGCGTTCTCTACGCACGTAGATCGGTGCATGGATGGAGAACGTAAGCCCCTCCGTCCGGCGGGGCAAGACCATCGCCGTGAACCGGCGGAGTCGATCATGTTTCGCACCCGACCGGTCCACAACGCGCGGTCCCCTTCTCCGGCGGTGTTCAAGGCGCCCCGGGGGCGTCGACACACACCCGGGAACCTCAGACGCCCGGCACGCCCGCCACCCGCAGCGCGTGCACCAGGTCCCACTCCCGTTCCACCGACACCTCGCGGGCCGCCGCCAGGAGCAGGGGCAGCAGCCGGGTCCCGCCGGTCCCGGCCAGTTCGGCGGCCTCCTGCGGAGTGCGTACGCGGACGAAGGCGCCGAGCAGGTCCCGCGCCTCCCGCTCCCGGCCGGCGCCTTCCAGGGCGAGCACCGCCTCGGCCACCTCGGCGGCGGGCCGCGCGACGCCCTGGCGCAGCAGGAGCCCGCAGTCCGCCTCACGCCCGGCGACGGCCAGCGCGCCCGCGGCGGCGGCGAATCCGGCGGGCGGCAGCGAGGACACCTCCCAGAGCAGGGTCGTCCAGTCGGCGGCGAGCCCGGCCCGGTACAGGGCCACCGCGAGCACCGGCAGCCGGGGCGCGGGCCAGGCCGCGACCTCGCAGAGCACCACGTGCGCCTCGCCGCCGCGGCCCTCGGCGCGCAGCCGGACCAGCTGGGCGACGGCCCCGGCGACGGCCTGTCCGGCGGCCGGATCCGGCAGGGCGTCCGGCGCACGGTTCCGCCTGGCAGCGCCCCGGCCCCCGCGCCCCTCCTCCCCCGCGCCACCGCCGAAACGGGCGCCGCGCGGGGCGGGCGGACCCGAGCGCGAAGGCGCGGGCGGACCGGGCAGCGGCGAGGGCGCGTAGCCCGCCTCCTCCGCCTCCTCGTCGACCTCCAGGCCGGCGAACCGGGCTCCGCGCGGCTTCCTGGGCCGGGGAGCGGGGGCGGTGGAGGCCGGTGCGTCGGGGGCACAGGCGGTGAAGGCCGAGGCGGCGGCCCGGGCCCCGTCGCCGCTCCCGGCCCCACCGGGAGGCGGATGCCCGGCCGCCGCGCCCGTAGCCTCGGCACGCGGCTCGGGGACCCTGACGGACCAGGCAGGCCCGACAGGCGACTCGACGGGCGGCGCGGCAGCTGCGGCGGGCGGCCCGGCGGTCCCGGCAGACCCCAGGAGCCCCGCAGGCCCTGGGGGCCCAGCAGCCCCCGCAGCCCCAACGCCCCAGGCGGGCGCCCCGGCACCGACGACGGGTGGTTCGACGGCCCCTGCCGGTCCGGGAGTGACGACGGTCCCCGCCCCCCGCCCGTCGGATTCCTCCGCCCGGAACCAGCCCTCGGGGACCGTCACGGCCGCCAGCCGCCCCCGCAGTTCGGCGCAGCGGGCGGTGGCGCGTTCGTGGTCGTCGCGGGCCCAGGCCAGCGCTTCCGGTTCGACCGGGACCGGGCCGCCGGGCCCGGTGCCGCGCAGGCGTTCCGCCGCCCGGTGCTGCTCGCGGACCATCAACTCCAGCCGGTGGACGATCTCCTGGCGTCCGCCGGGCCGCCGGTCGTGGGTGGCCGCGGACGCGGAGTAGAGCGCGGCGGCCCGGACCGAGACCTGCTCGGCGAACCGGGCGCCGCGCAGGGCGGCGAGGTCCGCGAGCAACGACTCCACCACGTCCCAGGGCGGGATCTCCACTCCGTCCAGGCAGGACCGCATGCCGACCGGGTCGCGCCGGGTGAAGACCCCGTACCAGCCGCGTCCGGGGTCCAGTCGTGCCACCAGTTCCCGCAGGTACTGCGCGAACGCCCCTACTTCGTCAGCCTGCTGACGCGCCGTCATTTTTCGCCCTCGCCGACCGTCGACTAGAGCCTTCCCGTCCGGAGACATTCGACCGCAGGCGTGTTACGGGGCGGCTACGCGCAGCTTTCGGACACGATGCGGCGGGAGCACGCGGGGGTCCGGAAGGGGAGTCAGAAGGTGATGGCGATCCCGGTGTGCGGGCGCTTGCCGAGCCGGGCGACCGTCGCGGGCCAGTCGACGAGCCAGAACTTCCAGGTGTACTTGCGCGCCAGCAGCTTGCGCGCCGCGCGGGTGCCGTCCTCGTCGAGGAGCTTCGCCGTGCCCTCCGCGCTGGGGGCCCCTTCGGCGATCCTGCCGCGCACGTCGCAGACGGTGACGACGACTTCGCCGTTGTCGCGCAGCCGCTTGACCTTCCACGAGTCGGAGCGGGTCCAGACGTACAGCACATCACCCTCGGCGGCGGCCCAGACGGGCGTGGCGACGGGTGTGCCGTTCTTCCGGTACGTGGTCAGGCTGACGTATTCGCTGCGCGCGAAGTCCTGGAGAGTCACGGCGCGACCCTACGCGCCCCGAGGGGAGACCCGCCGGTCAGGGCACGGCCCGGACTACGCGATCAGCGGGACGGCGGCCGGTTCCGGCGCGCAGCGGCCGAGGATCTCGTCCATGGAGAGGCCCAGCGCACCGGCGAGGGCGGCCACGGTGAAGAAGGCGGGCGTAGGGGCGCGGCCGGTCTCGATCTTCCGGAGGGTCTCCGCGGAGATTCCGGCGCTCGCGGCGACGGCCGCCATGCTGCGCTCCCCGCGCGCCGCGCGGAGCAACGCGCCGAGCCGTTCGCCGCGCAGGCGCTCTTCGGGTGTCAGAGGGGTGCGAACCATGCGCCCATCGTACTACGGAATGCCATTTCTATACCGTCATTACTATACCGGTTCGACCGGTATAGTAATCGGCATGGTGCACATCAAGACGGACACAGACATCGCAGCGATGCGCGAGGCCGGCCGGGTCGTCGCGCAGATCCTGACCCGGGCGCGGGAGGTGGCGGCGGTCGGCGTGACCCCTCGCCAACTGGACGAGGCGGCCCGCGAGGTGCTGAGTGCGGCCGGGGCCTCCTCGCCCTTCCTGAACTACAAGCCGCACTTCGCGCCCACCCCGTTCCCGGCCGTCGTCTGCGTCTCGGTCAACGACGCGGTCGTACACGGCATCCCCTCGGCCGATCCACTGCGCGACGGGGACCTGGTCAGCGTGGACGCGGGAGCCCTCCTGGGCGGCTGGGCCGGCGACTCGGCGATCAGCTTCACCGTCGGCGAGGCCCGCCCCGCCGACATCAGGCTCATCGACACGGCGAACGAGGCCCTGGCCGCCGGGATCGGCGCGGCCGTGGCCGGCAACCGGATCGGCGACATCGCCCACGCGATCGGCACGGTCTGCCGCAAGGCGGGCTACGGCATCCTGGAGGGGTACGGCGGCCACGGGATCGGCCGGACCATGCACGAGGACCCGTCCGTGCCGAACGAGGGACGGCCGGGGCGCGGCATGGAGCTGCGGCACGGCATGGTCCTGGCGATCGAGCCCATGCTGATCGGCGGTGGCGGCGACGAGTTCCGCCACGACGAGGACGGCTGGACGCTGCGGACCACCGACGGCAGCCGCGCCTCGCACGCCGAGCACACGGTGGCGGTCACGAACGACGGACCGCGCGTCCTGACCGCGCTGTGAGCACCCGTACGGACAGCCCTCCTACGAGCGCCCGACGAACTCCCGGGCCAGTTCCGCTCCCCGGCTCCGCGCCCGCGCGCGGCTCTCGATCGGGGAGACCCGGGAGTCCTTGAACGCGATGTAGGTGACACCGGACTCGGCGCCTCCGGTCGACGGGTCGGGATCGATGCCCAGAGTCTTCGCCATGGCGTACGACGCCTCCCCGATGATGCCCGTGGGGCCGGTGTCGCCGATCACGCCGTACCGCACCCGGTCCCGGTACACGACCGCCACGACGCTGCCGCCGGTGAGCCCCGACTTCCGGTAGTCCCACACCTTGCTCGGGCCCGGTACGACCACATGGGGGAGCGCGGCCGAGTCCAGGGGTTCGCCGCGGGAGCTCTGGAACGCGGTCTCCGGCAGGAAGTACGGATCGGTCCTCCGGTTGCAGGCCTTCGTCTTCCGGCCGTCGCAGTCGATGTCCATGTCCGCCTTCCAGAAGACGGCGTTTCTGGTGCCGCAGACGGGCACCGTCGCCTCGGGGCTGCCGCTGTCCGTGCGGTAGGCGTCTTTCGAGATCCGGGTGCAGGCTCGGACCTCGGCCAGCAGTTCGGCGGCGGTCACGGCGGTCGCGCCCCCTTCGACGGCGGTCGTCCCGGCCGCTTCCGGCTCCTGGCCGCCACCGGCCCCTGCGCCGGTGGCGGACGCGGGCAGGGCCGCCGCTCCGAGGAGCGCGGCGCCGCAGGCGGCGGATGTCAGGGCGAGCACGCGGGTACGCATGGTGCGGGAGGACCCTTTCCGTAGACCGAGGGACCCCGGTACGGGTCCCCTCGCCGGCACGCCATGGCCGCGGGGCCGGCACCGCGCGCTGTGTCGCGCGATACCGGCCCCGGGGCCCCTGCTTCGTCCGGCCGGCTCAGTGACCGCCGCCCGGATGCACCACCATGGCCGAGCCGCCGCCCCGGCGCACCTTTTCCGCCGCCGCCAGCCAGCGTCCGTCGGGCAGCCGCTGCACCCCGGTGGCGGCCCCGATCTCCGGGTTCTGCCTGAAGGCGTGGCCGAGCTTCTCCAGCTCCGCGCGGACCGGGCTGTTCCACAGGTCCGGCTCGATCTCCGTCGTCGGCGCGTTGCGCTGGCTGGCGCGCGGCGCGGCGATCGCGTCGACCAGCGGGAGCCCCCGGTCCAGGTGTCCGGTGAGCGACTGGAGCACGGTCGTGATGATCGTGGCCCCGCCCGGCGAGCCGAGGGCGAGCACCGGCTTGCCGTGCTTCAGCACGATGGTCGGGGAGATCGACGAGCGCGGCCGCTTGCCCGGCCCCGGGAGGTTCGGGTCGTGCACGGCCGGATGGGCGGGCGCGAAGGAGAAGTCGGTCAGTTCGTTGTTGAGCAGGAAGCCGCGGCCGGGCACGGTGATGGCGCTGCCCCCGGTGGTCTCGATGGTCAGGGTGTAGGCGACGACGTTGCCCCACTTGTCGGCCGTCGTCAGGTGGGTGGTGTTCTCGCCCTCGAAGGTGGTGGGCGCGGCGGTGCCGCCGCTGCCGCACCGCTCGGGGTCGCGCGGGTCGCCCGGCGCCAGGGGGCTGGTCAGCGCCCGGTCGTCCCGGATCAGACACTCCCGCGCGTCGGCGAACCGCTGGCTCAGCAGTTCCTTCGTGGGGACGTCCTCGAACGCCGGGTCGCCGACCCAGCGTCCCCGGTCGGCGAACGCGATCCGGCTCGCCTCGATCAGGCGGTGGAGGTACTGCACCCGGTCGGCGCGCGAAAGGTCGGTGGACTCCAGGATGTTGAGGGCCTCACCGACGCTGGTGCCGCCGGACGAGGAGGGCGCCATGCCGTAGACGTCCAGGCCCCGGTAGTTCACCTTCGTCGGGTCCTTGCGCAGGGTCCGGTAGGCGGCGAGGTCCGCACGGGTCAGATCGCCGGGCCGCACCACCCGGGTGGCGCCCGGGTCGACGGGCGGCTTGCGCACGGTGCGGACGATGTCGTCGGCCAACTCGCCCCCATACAGCTCCCCGACACCCTCGCGGCCGAGCTTCTCGTACGTACGGGCCAGGTCGGGGTTCTTGAACACGGAGCCGACGGCGGGGAGTTCACCACCCGGCAGGAACAGCTCTGCGGAGGCCGGGAAGTCGGCGAACCGGGCCTGGTTGGCGGCCGTCTGCGAGCGGAAGGTGCCGTCCACGACGAAGCCGTCCCGGGCCAGGCGTTCGGCCGGTTTCAGCAGCGTACGCAGGGACTTGCTGCCCCACGCGTCCAGGGCCCGCTCCCAGGTGGCCGGGGTGCCGGGGGTGCCGACGCCGAGGCCGCTGGTCACGCCCTCCTCGAAGGGGATCGGCTTGCCGTTCTCCAGGAAGAGGGAGGCGTCCGCGCTGCGGGGCGCGGTCTCGCGGCCGTCGATCGTCCGCACGGTGCGCTTCTTGGCGTCGTAGTGGACGAAGTAGCCACCGCCGCCGATGCCCGCCGAGTACGGCTCGGTCACGCCGAGCGCGGCGGCCGTGGCCACGGCCGCGTCCACCGCGTTGCCGCCCTTGCGCAGCACCTCGATCCCGGCCGCCGACGCGTCCGGGTCGACGCTCGCCACCGCTCCCCCGTAGCCCACCGCCACCGGGGACTTGGGCGGCGCGGGGCGCGGGGCGGCGGACGGCGCCGAGGCCACCGGGGCGGCGGCTCCCACCGACGCGACCACGGCGAGGACGGCCAACAGCGACGTTTTCCGGCCGACGGAACGGCGCATACGTACCTCCAGTCAACGGATCTCCCGCCGCAGGGTAGCCCCGGGGGTGCCGGATCGTCAGGACCGCCTCGAACGGTTACCCGGATGACCGATACCATGCGCGCCCATGACGGACGACGTGCGCACCGTCGTGCTGGGCGTGATAGCCGAAACCAGAACCCCTCCTCCGCCAGGCCCCGGCGCCCCGGGCTCAGGTGTCGGGTCGTGGCCTCACTCCGTGAGGACGTCAGGGACGTCGTGCGGGCACGGTGTTCTTGGTCAACAGTGTGTTGCCGGACCAGCAGAGCCGGTAGAGGTCGACTTCGTCGAACAGATCGCGGCCGGAACGGTAGAACTCGCAACGGGCGTCGGGCGGCCGGGACACGGAGCGGGCCAGGTCGGACGGGTAGGGGTAAACGCGGGCCGGCAGCAGAGGGGCGAGTTCGGCGCGTGGCCGGCCGACGGACAGCTCGTCGAAGTGGGAGGGCGGGAGCACGCTCGTCGTCAGTTGCCAGGCCAGGTACGCGGCGGACGGCACGAAGAAGACGGCTGCGACGGCAGGTGCTACGAAGGCGACGGCGGAGCGACGACGGGCGTCGCTCCGTACGGAGGCGAGCCGCTTGGCGGACTCCGGTAGGACCGTGCCCGGGGCGGCGGTGTCCGGGCCCGGCTGAAAAGCGGTCTCCGATGGCAACATGGGCCGTCGGGGCCCGACCGGCATGCCGGGGACCGTCCCTGGTCCCGGCGCCGGTATCGCGGTGCGGGCGGTCGCCTGGTGCGGGAGCACGGCGGTGACGTTGAACCCGCGTTCGTCGGGTCCGGTTCGCAGGGAGCCGCCGAGGACGCTCACACGCTCGTGAAGTCCTATGAGTCCTCGGCCGGTGCCACTTGCCGGGCCGACGCTCGTGTGCGCCGGTGGGACGGCGTTCATGACGCTCACGCGCGTACGGTCGGACTCGTGGATGATCCGGACGCTGATCGGACAGTCCGGCGCGTGCTTCGTCGCGTTGGTGACGGCCTCCTGCACCACCCGGTACATCCCGCGCTCGACCGGGGAGGACAAGGAGGGCGAGGCCCCGCGCCGCTCCCAGCGCACCGGCACTCCAGAGGCTGCCGCCCGCGAGAGGAGGTCCTCGACCGTGTCGTTGACCGGCAGGCCCGCACCCGCGTCCCTGCCGGGCGGGTCCTGGAGGATCGCGACGGTTTCCCGCAACTGCTCCACCGCGTCCGCGACTGTCCCGCGCAGATCGGCGAGGTCGGCGCGGTCGCGGTCGGTGAGGTCGGGCGAGAGTTCCAGGGCCCCGGCGCGCAGGGCGACCAGGCTCAGGACGTGGCCGAGGGAATCGTGCATGTCGGCCGCGATCCCCGCGCGTTCGGTCAGCCGCGCCCGCTCCGCGACCAGGTGCTGCCGCTCTTCCAGGCCGCGGGCCAGGCGCCAGCCCTCCCGCACGATCTGGCGCCGGCCACGCCAGTGCCGTCCCCCGAGCCAGGGCAGCAGCAGAGCCGCGGGCAGGACGGTCAGCGCGTAGAACCACCACACCGGCTGCGCGCGCAGCACGGCACAGGTCGCGAGATCGACAGCGGCGCACCCGGCGAGCACCAGGAGCGGGCGCCGTGCCGCGGCGACGCGGGCGCCGAACAGACAGCTCAGTGCGGCCAGCGACAGGACGTGGGCGTTGCCTGGTGTCGCGGTGTCGGCCAGGCCCACGACGCACAAGCCGTTGACGAGCACGACGGCGGCTGCCGGACGGCGACGGGACCATGGCACGGCCACGGCCAGGACGGCCAGAGGGAGGAGCAGGTCCATCGTCAAAGAAGCCGTGGCCGCGTCCCAGAACCCGTAGCCGGTGGTGGCGGCGAGCACAGCCCAGAGAGCCACGTCGCCGGCGCGCGCGAACCTGGCTGGGGTTGTACGCGTGTGCAGCATGGTGCGTCGGCAGCCCTTCCGCTGGTTGTTCTCACCTGTCAGGGGCGATTCTGAGGGACGCGCCCGGACGCCCGGCCAGGGGGATGCGCTCGGTACACCGGTACAGGCGTCCGGGGCGATTCCGCCGCTGTCAGGCGTCTCGCCGTCGCAGCACGAGGAGACCGGCCATCTGGGCGGCGGCGGCCCACACCAGCAGGATCAGCAGACTCACGGCGTCCGGGAACGGGGCTTTGCCGTCACCCAGCATGAAATATCCGCCCACGGTCTGCGGCAGGTATTCGTTGATGGCCAGCAGTACCGGACCCCCCAGTCCGAGCAGCATGCTGGGCAGTGCGGACACCACGAAGAAGATCATGGCCACGGTGCCAGCCGCCGTCCGCAGAGCGAACGACACCCCTACCGTCAGCACACAGATGAGCGCGGAGTACACGCCCATGGCGACGGTTTGGTACGCCGCTTTCGACAGCTCGAAGTCGGCGTGCCCCTGAAAGGGGGTCCAGGCCAGGGCGATGCCCAGCACCGCCCACACCACTGCGGTGACGAAGCCCACCAGAGCGCTCAACAGCGCCTTGGCCAGCTGTACGCGGGCCCTGACCGGCACCCACAGCAGCGAGGTGCGCACGCTGCTCGTGGAATACTCGCTCGTCACCGTCGTCATCGCCAGAATCACCAGAGCGAACTGGGTGAGAACGACCGAGGACACCGAGGCGTTGCCGACCGGCTGGATCGGCTTGTCGTTGATGCGGGCGATCGACCCGTAGTAGGAAGTGAAGACCGCGGTCACGACGAGGCCGACCAGCAGGCAGACGTACGGCGTGCGGACGGTCCACAGTTTGGTCCACTCCGAGGTGAACGCCCCGACGAACCCACCACCGGCGTGCCCGGAGACCATGCGGCCACGGGGGCCGTCGCTCACGTCGGTCGATCCGGTGCTCATGCTGCCGCCCCCCGCGTCCGCGCGGCGCCCGTGCCACCGGGCACCGTGTCGCCCGTTCCGTACTCCACGCTCTGCGCGGTCAGTTCCATGTAGACCTGTTCCAGCGACGCGGAGACGGACCGCAGTTCGTGCAGCCGCAGTCCCAGCCGGTGAGCCAGATCCCCCACCTGCTCGGCACTGCGGCCCCTCACGACGAGCTCGTCCGCCGCGGGCGACTCCACGTTCACGTCGCCGTCCTTCAGGAGATGGTCGATCAACGTACGCAGGTCCGCCGCGTCGGGCGTGCGCACCCGCACCGACGACAGCGCGCTGCCGGCCAGCAGGTCGGCCATCGGTGTGTCGGCCAACAGCTTCCCCCGTCCGATGATGACCAACTGGTCGGCGGTCAGCTGCATCTCGCTCATCAGGTGACTGGACAGGAAGACCGTCCGCCCCTCCGCGGCCAGGGACCGCACGAGCTCCCGCACCCAGCGGACACCGTCGGGGTCGAGGCCGTTGACCGGTTCGTCGAAAATGAACACCTGCGGGTCGCCCAGCAGCGCGCCCGCCACGCCCAGCCGCTGGTACATACCGAGGGAGAACGTCCCGGCGGACCGCCGCGCCACCTTCGCCAGACCGACCATCTCCAGCACCTCGTCCACCCGGCGCGGCGGGATGCCGTTGCTGCGCGCCTGCGCAACCAGGTGGCCGCGCGCGGAGCGAGCCGGGTGCAGGGCCTTGGCGTCGAGAAGCGCGCCGACCTCGCAGATCGGGTGACGCATCGAGGAGTACGGCCTTCCCCCGATGAGCGCCTCACCCTCGGAGGGGCGGTCCAGGCCGAGGATCATGCGCATCGTGGTCGACTTGCCGGCACCGTTGGGACCGAGGAAGCCGGTCACCAGACCACCCTTGACGTCCAGTGTCAGACCGTCAACGGCGACGGTATCCCCGTACCGCTTGGTCAGTTCTCGAAGGGTGATCACAGGTCTCCTCGGTGCCGGTCGCGGAACGCGGAAAGCCGCCGGCGGCGCGCCCCGGCCGGCACATGGTGCTCGGCTCCGGAGCGGGGCTGCCGCGACTCCCTTACGAGAGCGACGCTAGAAGCCCCGCAGGCCCGGCGACCATCGGTCGAAAGGCAACGGCGTCCTGCCGTTCGTCAGGGGTGCGCCCCTCCCCCGGGCTGAACTGTGCAGCCCACCCCTCGCACAGCCGCGCGTCGGCCATAGGCTCGCCACGTGGAAGAGACGACACCGGAAAGTTGCCCGGTCCGCGTGCTGATCGCCGACGACGAAGCGATGATCCGGGCGGGCGTCCGGGCCATCCTCGCCAGGGACCCGCACGTCGAGGTGGTCGCCGAGGCGAGCGACGGGCACGAGGCCGTCGCACTCACGCGCGTGCACCGGCCGGACGTGGTCCTGCTGGACATCCGGATGCCCGGACTGGACGGGCTCACGGCAGCGGCGCGGCTCCACCGGGAGTCAGCGGCGGTGGGTGTGATCATGCTGACGACCTTCGGCCAGGACGAGTACGTGACCCGAGCGCTGGAAGGGGGCGCCGACGGTTTCCTGCTGAAGGCGGACGACCCGAGAGAACTCCTCAACGGGGTACGGGCAGTGGGAGCCGGCGGGGCCTACCTGTCCCCGCGGGTCGCCGGCCGGGTCATCGCCGGAATGCGCGCACACCGGGCGGCACACCCTCACCGCTCACTGGAGCGGCTCACGGAACGGGAGCGCAAGGTGTTGGCCGGACTCGGGACGGGCCTGACCAACGCCGAGATCGCGAGCCGGCTGCACCTCGTCGAGGGCACGGTGAAGGCACACGTCAGCGCGGTACTCGCGAAGCTGGGCGCCCGTAACCGGGTGGAAGCGGCCATCTCCGCGTACGAGGCCGGCCTGGTCCCACCCGGTCGTCACTGACCAGGCTCACCGTCCTCCGCAACCGTGATCTTCCCCGACGGCTGCCGGCTGCTCGTAGGCACCGACACCTCGTCGCACGGGTGGCCGTACGAGGCAGCGGCTATCGCCACATGCGGCTGACGTGGGTGACCACTCTCCTCACGCTGTCCAGGTGATCAGTCCGATCGAGCTCCTCGTCTTCGACGGTCGATCGTCTCCGACGGTTTTTACTACCCGGCGACAGGCGGGAAGCGGGCGGCGAGGTCTGCGTCCGGAGCGGTCCGGTGCGTCATCCGTCCCGCTTCCCTCGGTTTGGTACCTTTCACTGGACACGAAATTCGATCGGATGTTCGCTTTTGGGATCTTCGACACGTCCGTTGTCGGCAGTAGACGCTCACGTTCTCCGACGTGCGGCGTGCCACTCCATCGGATCGGGTGAAAGCTCATGGCAGGAACCGACCAAGAGAAGGCTCTGGACACCGCACTCGCACAGATCGAGCGGAAATTCGGCAAGGGTGCGGTGATGCGCCTGGGTGAGCGGCCGAACGAGCCCATCGAGGTCATCCCCACGGGATCGACCGCGCTGGACGTCGCCCTCGGCGTCGGTGGTCTGCCGCGCGGCCGTGTGGTGGAGGTGTACGGGCCGGAGTCCTCCGGTAAGACGACGCTGACGCTGCACGCGGTGGCGAACGCGCAGAAGCTCGGCGGTTCGGTGGCGTTCATCGACGCCGAGCACGCGCTGGACCCGGAGTACGCGAAGAAGCTCGGCGTCGACATCGACAACCTCATCCTGTCCCAGCCGGACAACGGTGAGCAGGCGCTGGAGATCGTCGACATCCTGGTCCGATCCGGCGCGATCGACCTGATCGTCATCGACTCCGTGGCGGCCCTGGTGCCCCGTGCGGAGATCGAGGGCGAGATGGGCGACTCGCACGTGGGTCTCCAGGCGCGTCTGATGAGCCAGGCCCTCCGCAAGATCACCAGTGCGCTCAACCAGTCCAAGACCACCGCGGTCTTCATCAACCAGCTCCGCGAGAAGATCGGCGTGATGTTCGGCTCCCCGGAGACCACCACCGGTGGCCGGGCTCTGAAGTTCTACGCCTCGGTGCGCCTGGACATCCGCCGGATCGAGACGCTCAAGGACGGCACCGACGCCGTCGGCAACCGCACCCGCGTCAAGGTCGTCAAGAACAAGGTCGCCCCGCCGTTCAAGCAGGCGGAGTTCGACATCCTCTACGGCCAGGGGATCAGCCGCGAGGGCGGTCTGATCGACATGGGCGTGGACCACGGCTTCGTCCGCAAGGCCGGCGCCTGGTACACGTACGAGGGCGATCAGCTCGGCCAGGGCAAGGAGAACGCCCGCAACTTCCTCAAGGACAACCCCGACCTCGCCAACGAGATCGAGAAGAAGATCCTGGAGAAGCTCGGAATCGGGGTAGCGGTGGCGACTGCGGTCCCCGAGGACGCGAGCACCGCCCCGGCCCCCGATGTCGCCCGGGTCGCGTCGGAAAACGCCGCCTGACAGGCATCGACACGACCCGGCCTGGGTCCGGTTCACGAAAGACAGCTATGGGGGGAGCCGGATCGTCAGGACCGCCTCGAACGGTTACCCGGATGACCGATACCATGCGCGCCCATGACGGACGACGTGCGCAACATCGTGCTGGGCGTGATAGCCGCCGGGATCAGTGCCTCGCTGGGCTGGCTCGCCCGGACCTACCTCTGGCGGCGGGGACTCCGCCGCAAACAGACCTTCTTCGGGCTGCCGGCGAACTCCGAATGCCTGCTCGTCGTCAACCGCTACGCGGGCGCCGAAGGGTCGGTGCACCGTCACGACGCGTTCGCACTGCTCGAACTCTCCGCCCTCATCAAGGACTGTGCGGCACACGCGCAGATCGTCACGCACGACACGGCCCAGCAGGGGTTCGGGGAGCGCACGGAGTTCTGCGTCGGCGGCCCGACGTCCAACCAGCGGATGGCCGCGCATCTGCGGACCCTGCTGCCCGGGGTACGGATCAACGTCGAGCAGGACCCGGGCCCTGACCGGGTCGCGTTCCAGATCGGCTCGGAGCGCTACCGGCTGGAGTCGGGGACCTCCGAGTACGTCCTGCTCGCGCGCCTGACGGGCAGCCAGGAGGCCCGCCCGGTCTTTCTGTTCTGCGGTCAGCGGGCTATCACCAACCAGGCGGCCACCCGCTACGTCGCGCGCAACTACGAGAAGCTGCGCCGCAAGCACGGCGCCAAGTCGTTCTGCCTGCTGCTGAGGGTCGTCAACTCCGGTGCGTACGGCCCCGATGTGGTCGAGCTGGTCGGCGATGTGACGCGCGAGGCCCAGGCCTCCGTGCCCAGCACGCCCGCTTCCCACCGGGCGGGCGGCTGACCGGGCCCGCCGTCAGCGGCGCAGCCGCGCCCGGCCGGCCGGGCAGATGCTGAGGACGGGAGCGGGGGAAGCCGCCCGCCCTCACAGTTGACCCGCTCAAGGCCGGGCGATGGAGGGGAAATCAGGTGCCATGATGCAGAATCCACGCTATCGAACCGTGATCACGGAACTCTTGACCGACTCCCCTGTCGTCCGGGAGCAGGTGGTCAAGGACGTGAGAGAGTTCCTGGCGGTCGGCGAATACGCCTTGGCTTTTGAAACGCTTTGCGGGTGGATCCACGAAGACGACCTCGCGATCTCTTCTGCATATCACGAACGACTTCGGCAGCTGGCTGAAGACATGAACGCAGCAGAGTTGGTAGAAGATCTTCGGCCGCAGATCGTCGAAGAGAACTGATGGAGCCGTTGATCCAGTTGCTCGTGAAGGGCCCGTCGACTTGTCGGCGGCCCCTTTCGTCGAAGACGCGTTGGGCCCTCCACCTTCATCGCAGGGGCTCCGACGAAGCAGGAGCCCGAGCCCTGTCGGCGGTCGCGCTCACTGCTGGTCTCCCGTGTTCCGAGGTGCTGGCCGACGGTGGAGCGTACTCCGGACCGGGCAGTGAGGTTTCTCCGGGGAAAGGAAGGAACCCGACATGAGGGAAATGCCTCTCCCCTGGTGACCACCCCTGCCCTGGAGGTTTTTCCGTTGTTCTTCGCACGTCCGCGCATCCGTCGTTCCGCCCCGGCCGGCCGGAGGGGCCGGCTCGCCCTGACCGGGCCGGCGGCCCTGCTCGCCGCCGCGCTCACCGCGTGTTCGGGCGACCCCTCGGGCTCAGCAGAGGTGGGCGGGGACGCCGAGGCGCCCGGCACCAGCGTCTCGGTGAACCTGAAGGGCAGGGCGGCGGCCCCGGGCGGACCGGTGAAGGTGACGCTGGCTCACGGAAAGCTGAGGACAGTGTCGGTGACGGCGGGCAAGGACGGCGCGCTGACCGGGAAGATATCCGCCGACGGGCGGACCTGGACATCCGATCGGGTCGCCGCGCCCGGCACCGCGTACACGGTCGAGGCCAAGGACGCGGACGGCGGCAGCGACCGGGCCACGTTCGCCACCGCCGAGGCCGAGAAGGTCAACAAGCTGCTCCTCGCGCCGGGGAAGAACACCACCGTGGGCATCGCCCAGCCGCTGTCCGTCGTCTTCGACCACCCCGTGAAGGACAAGGCGGCCGTCGAGAAGGCGCTGAAGGTCTCCACCTCCAACGACACCGAGGGCTCCTGGGGCTGGCTCCAGGACTACTCGGGCAAGGACCGCGTCGACTGGCGGCCCAGGGAGTACTGGAAGCCCGGCACGAAGGTCACCCTGGACGCACAGCTGAACGGGGTCGACACGGGGTCGGACGGCGGCTGGTTCGTCCGCGACTACACGACGACGTTCACGATCGGCGCGGCCCAGGTGGTCAAGGTCGACCTGGACCGGTCCCGGCTCGCCCTGCACCGGGACGGGAAGCAGGTCCTGGACATCCCGATGTCGGCGGGCACCCCGGGCGGCGAGAAGGCTTCCTGGCGGGGCACGGCGGTGCTGATGTCGAAGGAGGGCACGATCAACATGCGCTCCGAGACGGTGGGCCTGGGCGACGCCTACGACAAGATGGTCGACTACTCGATGCGGCTGACCTGGTCCGGGATGTACGTGCACGCGGCCCCGTGGAACGCGGGCGTTTTCGGCCGGGCCAACCGGAGTTCGGGCTGCGTCGGGATGAGCGACGCGGACGCCGCGGCCCTGTACGGGCAGGTGCGGGTGGGCGACCCGTTCGAGATTACCGGCACGCAGGCGAAGGGCACGGTCGCCGAGGGGAACGGGTACGGCGCGTGGAACCTCTCGTGGGAGGACTGGGCGGCGCAGAGCGCCCTGAGGTGACCCGGTAGCGCCCGCCGCGGGCCCGAGCGCGTGCGTGGCACTCCGGGCCCGCAGCACTACTGACACCACGTCCAACAATCGTTACCTTCACGCAACGCCCCAGTAGTTACCAGCGGTAAACAACCGGGGTTACCGTCGGGTCACTTTGCACTGACACGCGTGAGGAGTGACCCCGTGGCACGTCCGAAACCGGCACGGCGCACCATTGCTTCGATCACCACCGCCGCCGTCCTGCTCGCCGGGACCGCGCTCGCCGCCACCCCGGCCGCGACGGCGGCCCCCGGCACCGTGCCCGCGGGCGCGACCGCCCAGGGCCTGACGTTCCACGACATCCCCGGGGCCGGGGGCATCACCCTGAAGGGCAACGTCTTCACGCCCGCCGGGGCCGCGGCCGGGACGAAGCATCCGCTGATCGTCTTCCCGACGAGCTGGGCCATGCCGCAGATCGAGTATCTGGCCCAGGCCCAGAAGCTCGCCGACTCCGGTTACTTCGTGGTGAGTTACACCTCGCGCGGCTTCTGGCTCTCCGGTGGGGAGATCGAGGTGGCGGGCCCGCCGGACATAGCGGACGCCTCCGCCGTCATCGACTGGGCACTGGAGCACACCTCCGCCGACCCGGAACGCATCGGCATGGGCGGCGTCTCCTACGGGGCGGGCATCAGCCTGCTGGCGGCGGGGCACGACGCGCGGATCAAGGCGGTGGCCGCGCTCAGCGGCTGGGCCGACCTGATCGACTCGATCTACAGCGGGCGCACCCAGCACCTCCAGGCCGCCGCCCTGCTCGGCGGCGCGGGCCTGATCACCGGCCGCCCCGGCGACGAACTCAACCGGACGCTCAAGGACTTCCTCGGCTCCGACCTGGACAAGGAGCCGGAGATGATCGCCTGGGGGAAGAAGCGCTCCCCCGCCACGTATCTGGACCGGATCAACGCCAACGGCGCGGCGATCATGATGGGCAACGCCTGGGGCGACACGATCTTCCCGCCCAACCAGTACGCCTCGTTCTACGCCAAGCTCACCGGCCCCAAGCGGCTGGAGTTCCGCCCCGGCGACCACGCCACCGCCGAGGCCACCGGACTGCTCGGGCTCCCGAACGACACCTGGACGAGCACCCGCCGCTGGTTCGACCGCTATCTCAAGAGCGAGCGCAACGGCATCGACACCGAGCTGCCGGTCCAGCTCAAGTCCCGTACGGACAAGGGCTACGAGGGCTACCCGGACTGGAAGTCGGTCGGGGCCGTGAAGAACCGGATCCCGCTGGACGGCACCAGGAAGGTGTGGGCGAACGTCGACTCCGGCGCCAACGGCGGCATCGCGATCCTGTCCAACGCGCTGGACCAGTTCCTGAAGCTGCCGCCGACGGTCTCCGTGCCCCTGCTGCCGCGCGCCTTCGCGAGCACCTGGCAGTCCGAGCGGTACGCCACCGAGCAGCGGATCCGGGGCACGTCCGCGCTGCACACCACGGTCACCAGCACAGAGCCGAGCGGCACCCTCGTCGCGTATCTCTACGACGTGGGGCCGCTCGGCATCGGCAAACTGGTCAGCAACGCTCCGTACACCTTCCACGGGCAGACGCCGGGCCGGCCGTTCCCCGTCGACCTGGAGCTGTACTCCACGGCCTACGACGTCCCGGCCGGTCACCGGCTCGCCCTGGTGATCGACACCGTCGATCCGTTGTACATCGAGCACAACCCGACCGGCGCGCAGCTGACCTTCTCCTCGCCAGGCACGGACCCGAGTCATCTCTCGGTCCCGCTGCGCGAGAAGTGATCACCGACTGCTGCCGGGCGGGCAGGGCCCGGCTACTGCCCTCCTGGCAGCAGCGTCCCCGGTTCGGCCGGGGCCACCCCCACCGCCTCCGTCTTCGGATTGCGCCGTTGACGACGGGCCACCCAGGTGGCGAACCACGAGAGCAGCATGCACATCCCGATGTAGATCGGAGAGATCACCATCACGACGGGGATGAAGGGAAGATCGTAGTCGAGATTCGACGCGATCAGCTTTCCGGCGTGGAGGAATTCCTCGTAGGTGATCAGATAGCCCAGTGAGGTGTCCTTGAGCGCGACCACCAGCTGACTGATGATGGTCGGCAGCATCGCGCGCACGGCCTGGGGAGCCAGGACGAACGTGGTGACCTGTGTCTTGCGCATGCCGAGCGCGTACGCCGCCTCGCGCTGGCCCCGGTCCACGGAGTTGATCCCGGTGCGGAACACCTCCGCGAGGACGGAGCCGTTGTAGAGCGTCAGCCCGGCGACCAGGGCGGGCAGCGGCTGGACCTTCAGCGCCACGAAGATGAAGAAGATCATCACCAGCACCGGCATGGCCCGGAAGAACTCGACGAGCAGGGTGGAGACCCAGCGCAGCACCCGGTGTTCGGAGAGCCGGCCGACCGCGAGGACCGCGCCGAGGACGAGCGAGAGGACCGCGGCGTACGCGAACGCCTTCAGGGTGTTGCCGAGTCCTCGCAGCAGCAGTTCCTGGATGCCCTTGTACGTGAAGGGCGTCCACTTCTCGGCGGTGAACTGGTCGGTGTCGAAGAGCAGATAGACGATCCAGCCGAACAGCGCCAGGATCACCACCGTCGAGGCGATCCCGTACATCAGGTGCCGTTTACGGGTCACCGGGCCGGGGATGTCGTAGAGCGCGGTGGCCGCCGGCAGTGTGGGCCTGCGGGTGAGGGTCTTGGTCATCGTGCCACTCCCCAGCGCTTCTCCATCACGTGGAACACCGCGCTGATGGTCAGGGTGATGATCAGGTAGCCGACGGCGATCCAGATGAAGGACCAGATGATGCTGTAGCCCAGCTCGTTGAGCGTCTTGTAGGTGCCGAGGAGTTCGGTGACGCTGAACGCCCCGGCGATCGCCGAGTTCTTCGCCAGCGCGATCAGGGTCGAGCCGACCGGCGGGATCACCGACCGGAACGCCTGCGGCAGCACCACGGTGCTCAGGGTCTGGCCGAAGTTCATGCCGAGGCTGCGCGCGGCCTCGCCCTGGCCCTTGGGCACGGTGTTGATGCCGGAGCGCAGCACCTCGCAGATGAAGGCCGAGGTGTAGCAGCCGAGCGCCAGCACCGCGAAGACCTGGAACGGCAGGACGAGCCCGAAGCGGGGCAGGCCGAGCAGGACCGCGAAGAACAGCAGCGTCAGCGGGGTGTTGCGGAGCACGGTGACCCAGACCGTGCCCAGCACCCGGAAGGAGCCGACGGGCGCGACCCGGAAGGACGCCATCAGGAAACCGAGGACGAGCGCCAGCGCGGAGGCGTAGACGGTCAGCTCGACGGTGCCGAGGAAGCCCTTGCCGTAGAGGGAGAAGTTCTCTGTCAGTACGTCCATGGGTGGGGCCGTCCCCTTTAGTTCGCCGGGTAGCGGTCGATCGGCGGCGGGGTCGGCGCGGGCGCTCCGGAGAGCCCCAGCGTCGCTTCGTACGCCTTCTTCCAGTTGCCGTCTCTCTCGTTGGCCTCCAGCGCGTCGTTGAGCGCGTCGCGCAGCGCGTTGTCGTCGCGCGGTACGCCGATGCCGTACGGCTCCTCGGAGAAGGGCTTGCCGACGACCTTCATCTCGTCGGGCGCCTTGGCCGCGAAGCCCAGCAGGATCGCGTCGTCGGTGGTGACGGCGTCGACCTGGAAGGTGAGGAGGTTGTCGACGCAGATCGAGTACGTGTCGTACGCGACGAGCGTCGCCCTGGGGTAGTCGGCGGCGATGCGCTGGTAAGGCGTGGAGCCGGCCGCCGAGCAGACGGTCTTGCCCGCCAGGTCCTTGGGCCCGTCGATGTCGTTCTCGTCGGTGCGCACCAGCAGGCCCTGGCCCGCCAGGTAGTACGGACCGGCGAAGCCGACGAGCTTCTTGCGCATGTCGTTGATGGTGTAGGTGCCGACGTAGTAGTCGATCTGGCCGTTCTGCAAGGCCGTCTCGCGGTTGGCGGAGGCGATCGTGCGGAAGCGGATCGTCTTCGGGTCGAAGCCGAGCGAGGCCGACATCATCCGGGCGATCTCGATGTCGAACCCGGAGTAGATCCCGCTCGCCGGGTCCTTCTCCCCGAGGTACGGCTGGTCCTCCTTGGCGCCGACCACCAGATAGCCGCGCTTCTTCGCCTTGGTCCAGGTGCGGGAGTCGGGCAGTTCGAAGCCGGTGTCGACCTGGTACACCGGCAGGGCCTCGGCCTTGGGGCCCTTGACCGGCGGGCTGCCGTCCCTGCCGCAGCCGGCGGCGAGTGCGGCGAGCAGGAGACCGGCCACCAGGGCGGTGACCCTGCCCGTACGCGTGTTCCTCGTGCGCAACATGGAAGCCTCCCCTCAGTGCTTGAGGATCTTGGACAGGAAGTCCTTGGCGCGGTCGCTCGAAGGGTTCGTGAAGAAGTCCTCCGGGGTGCGGTCCTCGACGACGCAGCCGTCGGACATGAACACCACGCGGTTGGCCGCGGAGCGGGCGAAGCCCATCTCGTGGGTGACCACGACCATGGTCATGCCGTCCCGGGCCAGCTGCTGCATGACCTCCAGCACCTCGTTGATCATCTCCGGGTCGAGCGCCGAGGTGGGCTCGTCGAAGAGGAGCGCCTTGGGGTCCATGGCCAGGGCGCGGGCGATGGCCACGCGCTGCTGCTGGCCGCCGGAGAGCTGGGCGGGGAACTTGTCCGCGTGGGCGGCCAGGCCGACGCGCTCCAGGAGTTCACGGGAGCGCCGGTCGGCCTCGTCCTTCTTGCGCTTGCGGACCTTGAGCTGGGCCAGCGAGACGTTGTCCAGCACGGTCTTGTGGGCGAAGAGGTTGAACGACTGGAAGACCATGCCGACTTCGGCACGGAGCTGGGCCAGGCCCTTGCCCTCCTCGGGGAGGGGTCTGCCGTCGATCGTGATGCTGCCGGACTCGATCGTCTCCAGCCGGTTGATCGCCCGGCACAGGGTGGATTTCCCTGAGCCGGAGGGGCCGATGACCACCACCACCTCCCCGCGGCCGACGGTGAGATTGATGTCCTGAAGTACGTGCAACTCTCCGAAGTGTTTGTTGACGTCCCTCAGTTCGATCAACGGATCGACGGCCATGCGCTGCCCTACCCACTTGTCGCTGTGTCGAGGTCAGCGCAAACTATCCATCGCGAAAAGGGACTTCGCACCCGACACGCGTAAATGGCGCAAAAGGCTTTTTAACTGGATTAGGTGAGGAGAGCAGGGCCCCGGCCGGCCGCCGGCTCAGTTCTCGGCGGACTCCCCATACACCTGGGAGAGCTCGGGGCTGCCCGCCATCGCCCAGTCGAGACCGGCCGCGACGACGTCGATCTCGCGCCCGGACTCCAGCCGCACCACGGGCTGACCGCTCGGCCAGACGTCCCACGCCGCACCCGGGACGGTCCGCACGATCACGGTGCCGAGGTAGAGACCGGCGTCGTTGCCGAGCCAGGGAAGCTCCTCGGGGTCGTCGCGCCAGCGGGGCGGCAGCTGGTCGAGCGCGGCCAACGAAGCGGGTGTGTCATCGAGTTCGAGTCCGTGCTGCCCCGCCCTGACGCGCAGCAGTTCGCATTCGGCGAGCAGTTCGGCCACACCGTCGGGGTCTGCCTCGACGGCGGCGGCGAGTGCGCCTGAACGCGTACCCCCCTGACGCTTACGCCAGTTGTCCAAGAAAGGGATGTTCATACCACTAGGGTCCCACCCCGTCCGGGTTCCGCACCACAGGGCGCGCGGCGTTCACCGATCCCCCACCCCGCCCCGGCCGGGAATCCGAGCAGATATCTAAAGTACGCACATGAGTGCACACGCTTACGTTTCGGAACTGTTCTCGCTGGAAGGCCGGGTGGCGGTGGTCACCGGCGGCAGTTCCGGCATCGGCCGGGGGATCACCGGCGCCCTGGCCCGGGCCGGCGCGGGCGTCGTCGTGGTGGCTCGCCGGGAGGCCGAGCTGCGCGCGACCGTGGACGAGCTGACCGCCGAGGGCTGCCGGGCCGCCTGGGTGAGCGCGGACCTGAGCACCACCGAGGGGGTGCGCACGGGGGCGGACGAGGCCGTGCGGGCGTTCGGGGAGCCGGACATCCTGGTGAACTGCGCCGGGATCAATCTGCGGCCGCCGATGAGCGAGCTGGGCGAGGACGCGTGGGACACCACGATGGCGGTGAACCTGAAGGCGCCGTTCCTGCTGGGGCAGCGCTTCGGGCCCGGCATGGCCGAGCGCGGCTACGGGCGGATCATCCACGTCACCTCGCAGCAGGCACACCGGGCCTTCGTGAACAGCGGCGCGTACGGGGTGTCCAAGGGCGGCCTGGAGTCCCTCGCCCGCTCCCAGGCCGAGGCGTGGTCCCCGCACGGGGTCACCGTGAACACCCTGGTGCCCGGGTTCGTGCTGACACCGCTGAACGAGCGCCTCGCCTCGGACCCGGAGAAGGTGGCGTCGCTCGCCGCGCGGACCCTGATCGGCCGCAACGGCCTCGCGGAGGACTTCGCGGGGGCCGCGGTGTTCCTGGCGGGGCGCTCCTCGGCGTACGTCACCGGGCAGTCGGTGTTCGTGGACGGCGGGTTCTCGGTGCACTGAGGACCGGTGCGCCCGGGCGGCGGATTCTCGGTGCACTGAGGCCGGTGCACCCGGGCGGCGGGCTGTCGGTGACCGGCCGTCGGTGCGCCCCGGGCGGCGGGGTCGCGGTGACCGACTGTCGGTGCGCCAGGCCCGCCGCCCGTCGTGAGGGGCCTCGGGGCTTCTACTGCTGGAGGGCCTGTGCCGCCTCTCCCACCGCCCGCTCCACCGCGGCGGAGACGGCCTCCTTGTCCAGACCGAGGCCGGTGAGCACGCCGGAGCCGTCCTCGAACTCCAGCAGGGCCAGCAGGAGGTGCTCGGTGCCCACGTAGTTGTGGCCGAGCCGGAGCGCCTCGCGGAAGGTCAGCTCCAGGACCTTCTTGGAGTCCGCGTCGTACGGGATCAGCTCGGGCGCCTCGTCCACGGCGGCGGGCAGCACGGCGGTCGCCGCCGCCCGCAGCGCGTCCGTCGTCACACCCTGCCCGGCGAGGACGCGGGCGGCGACGGCCTCGGGCTCGGCGAGCAGGCCGAGGACCAGGTGGGCCGGGACGATCTCGGCGTGCCGGGCGGCCTGGGCCTCGTTGTGGGAGGCGACCACCACGTTCCGGGCGCGCGGGGTGAAGCGGTTGAAACCCTCGTTCGGGTCCGGGTCCGGGGAGCCGCCGCCCTTCTTGGGCACGAAGCGCTTCTGGGCGGCCTGGCGGGTGACCCCCATGCTCCGGCCGATGTCGGTCCAGGAGGCGCCGGAGCGCCGGGCCTGGTCCACGAAGTGGCCGATGAGATGGTCGGCCACGTCTCCGAGGTGGTCGGCCGCGAGCACCGCACCGGAGAGCTGCTCCAGGGCGTCGTCGTTGGTCTGCTTGATGGCCTCGATCAGATCGTCGAGGCGCACGGACGGGGTGACAGGAAGAGGCTGCGTCATGTGACAACCGTAGGTTGACACCTGAGGGCTGTCAACCTTGAGTTGTCAGCAGGGTGAGGCCTCCGTCCCCCGTGGGTCCCGGCTCAGAGGTCGAGGTCGACGACGACCGGGGCGTGGTCCGACGCGCCCTTGCCCTTGCGCTCCTCGCGGTCGACGTAGCTGTCCTTGACCGCGGCGGTGAACGGGGCGTTGCCGAAGGTGAGGTCGATCCGCATGCCCTTGTTCTTGGGGAACCGCAGCTCGCGGTAGTCCCAGAAGGTGTAGGCGCGGTCGTACTTGAGGGGGCGGGGCAGGACCTCGCTCAGACCCTCCGCCTCCAGGGCCGCGAGGGCGGCGCGCTCGGCGGGCGTCACATGCGTGGCGCCGGCGAACAGCGCCGGGTCCCAGACGTCCTCGTCGGTCGGGGCCACATTGAAGTCGCCGAGGACCGCGAACGGCAGGGCCTTCGCGGCGTCCGCCGCCACGGCCTTCCGCAGGGCCTCCAGCCAGCGCAGCTTGTACGCGTAGTGCTCGTGCGCGACCTCGCGGCCATTGGGCACGTACACCGACCAGAGGCGCAGCGGGCCGCACGTCGCCGCGATCGCGCGCGGCTCCTGCACCCCGTCGTACTCCGGGCCGTCGGGCAGCCCGGTGACGACGTCGGTGAGGCCGACGCGGGAGAGCAGCGCGACCCCGTTCCACCGGCCGGTGGCGTTGACCGCGGACTCGTAGCCCAGCTCGGCGAGCGCGGCGGTGGGGAACTGCTCCGCCGTGCACTTGGTCTCCTGGACGCACAGCACATCGGTGCCGCTGCTCTCCAGCCAGGCCAGAAGCCTCGGCAGCCGGGCGGTGATCGAATTGACGTTATAGGTGGCGATGCGCATGGCAGCCAACCTAGCGGCTCCCACTGACAGTCGCCGGGGGGCTCACAGCTCGGTGACCCCGCCCGGGGCCAGCCGACCGTGCTCCGCGCCGCCCAGGGCCCCGATCTGGTTGTCGTAGATCGGCCGTGCCAGATCGGTCAGCAGGGCGTCGTGGACGTCGATGGCGCGTCGCGGCTTGACCTCGCGCACATAGTCGATGACCTCGGAGATCTTGTTCCAGGGGGCCATGACCGGCAGCAGGAGGGTGTCGACGGGGCGGTCGGGAACGGTGAGCGCGTCGCCGGGGTGGAAGACCGAACCGTCGACGAGGAAGCCGACGTTGGTGACCCTCGGGATGTCCGGGTGGATCACCGCGTGCAGCTCGCCGTGCACGGTGACGTCGAATCCGGCGGCGGAGAACGCGTCCCCGTCGCCCACGGTGTGCACCCGCCCGGGGAACGCGGCCGAGAGCTGATCGGCCACGCTGCGCAGCGTCCAGATCTCGGCCGCCGGATTCGCCTCCAGGCCCGCCCGCAGCCGCGCCTCGTCGAAGTGGTCCGGGTGCTCGTGCGTCACCAGGACGACATCGGCGCCGAGCGCCGCGTCGTCCTCGGAGAAGCCCCCGGGGTCGATGACCAGGACCCGCCCCTCCTTCTCGATACGGACGCAGGAGTGGGTCTTCTTGGTGAGGGCGAGAGCCCCGGGCGATGCGTTCATGGCTCCATCCTGCTACGCGGGCGGCGTGGTTTCCTCCTGGATCACCTTCTGCGCGACGGCGAACGCGGCTCCGGCGGCCGGGAGTCCGCAGTAGACGGCGGTCTGGAGGAGAACTTCCTTGATCTCGGCGGGCGTCAGGCCGTTGCGCAGGGCGGCGCGGGTGTGCGCGGCCAGGCCCTCCAGGTGGCCGGAGGCGACGAGCGCGGTGAGGGTGATGCAGCTGCGGGTGCGGCGGTCGAGGCCGTCCCGGCTCCAGACCTCACCCCAGGCGTACCGGGTGACCAGCTCCTGGAAGTCCTCGGTGTAGCCGTCTGCCGAGGCGTTCACCGCGTCGACATGGGCGTCCCCCAGCACCTCCCGGCGTACCTTCGTGCCCTGCTCGTGCCGGTCGTCCGCCGTCGGCGCGGAGGTCTCGGGCATCGCGGCGGCCGGGGCGATCTCGGCCACCGGGGCGAACGGGGCCGCGGGCGTCGCGAGCCCGGGGACCAGCGGCAGCACGGGGATCGCCGCCGAGGTGTCCTGCTGCCAGGCGGTGGAGAAGTGCATCAGCAGCAGGTCGCTGACGGCGGCGGGCTGCTCGACCGGCGCGAGGTGCGAGGCCCCCGGGACGAGCGCCAGGCGGGCGTCCGGTATCCCGGCGACCAGCGTGCGGGCCTCGGCGGGCCCGGTGACCTGGTCCTCCGCCCCTACCAGCACCAGGGTGGGGACCCCGATCCGGCCCAGCGCGCCGCGGATGTCGAACGCCGCGAGCGCCTCGCAGGCGGCGATGTAGCAGCCGGGGTCGGTGGTGCGGACCATCTGCACGGCCCATTCGACGATGGCGGGCTGCGCGGCGGCGAAGCCGGGGGTGAACCAGCGCTCCGGCGCGGTGCGGGCCATCGGCTCCAGGCCGTTGGTGCGGACGATCACGCCGCGCCGGCGGAACTCGTCGGCCGTGCCGAACCGGGGCGAGGAGGCGACGAGCGCCAGCGAGGCGACCCGGTGCGGGTGGCGCAGGGCCAGGTCGGCGCCGACGGCCCCGCCGATCGAGCAGCCCGCGTAGCCGAAGCGCTGGACGCCGAGTCCGTCCAGCGTCGCGAGCAGCCGGTCGGCCAGATCGGCGACGGAGGCGGCGGCGTGCGCGGGGGCGCCGCCGTGGCCGGGAAGGTCGTAGCGGAAGACCCGCCAGTGCTGGGACAGCTCGGGAATCTGCCGGTCCCACATGTGCCACGTCGTGCCCAGCGAGGGCCCGATGACCAGGACCGGGGCGTCCTCGGGCCCGTCGAAGCGGTACTGAAGCGTCCGCGGGGCGCCGGTCGGCACCCGCGCTTCCTCCGGGGCGAGTACGGCCGGCGGTACGGAGGTGGCCTGCGAGACGGAGGCGACCGGCGGGGCGGCGGTGACCTGCGGGGCTGAAGCGGCCTGCGGTACGGAGGTGGCCTGCGAGACGGAGGCGACCGGCGGGGCGGCGGTGACCTGCGGGGCTGAAGCGGCCTGCGGTACGGAGGTGGCCGGCGGGACGGGAGCGGCCCCCGGCCCCGGGGCGGCCTGCACGGCCTGGGGTACGGAGCCGGTCTGCGCGGCAAGTGCGGCCTGGGGCACAGCCGTGGCCTGCGGTACGTGGGCGGCCGGCGGTACGTGGGTGGCCTGCGGGGCAAGCGGGGTCAGGGCCGGCTGCGCGGTCACCGGGGCCTGCGGGAACTCGGGCGTCCCGCTGTCGCCGGGGGCCGGGTAGTGCCCCGGGAAGGGCACGGGGGCCGCCGACAGGGGCACGGCGTCCGGTCCCTGGTGGGGGGCCGGAACCGCCTGGTGAGGCGCTCCGGGGTGCGGGGCGGGCCCACCGGGGTGGGGGGCCTGCACGGGCTGCGGGGTCGTCTCGCTCACTTCGCTCACTCGCTCCAGGTTACTGAGCGCCCCGCCGACCCCCGGTCAGGGGGTCGCCGCCGATACGACATACACGACGGGACTGGCCGGATCGGTCATGTTGACGGTGATGTTCTGGGTCGGGCGGGGCTTCTTGTTCTTGTGCGTGGTGCTGGCCCACTCCTCGCCCGGGCCGAAGGTCCAGCCGGTGATCTTGATGTCCCGGGGGCTGATGTCGACCGTGTCCGGCTCCAGCGCCGCGCGTCCGGTGCCCACCCCGGTCAGGAAGCGGTCGAGACCGGCGGAGGTCGTCCGGAACTTCGCGTACATCCGGCTGGCTTTCCAGTTGTTCGTCTCGTAGTACTGGACGCCCTGCCCGTTGCCGGGGATCGGGATCTCGAAGATCCGGCGCTGCATCTTGGAGGGCCAGCCCTCCCGGAGGCCCACGGCGGCCGCCTCGGCCTCCTTGTCCTGGCCCGAGCGGCGGCTCTGACCGGCCGAGATCAGCAGGTAGCCGGCCGGGATGCCGATCAGCAGCACGATGATCGTCGCGGTGATGAAACGCCGCTTGAACACATGCCGCCGGTCCTCGGGCGGCTTGCCCTCGCCGTCGCCCGGAGACTCCGACTGGTGCGGCACCACGGGGTGCTCGGCTGCGATCATGATCAGGTGGTCCTCAAGGTGCTGCGGTGACGGCGTACTGAAAGGTGGACGCCGGAAAGGGCGGCTGCGGTTCAGTCAGCGATACGGGTGGACCGCGTGTTGCGGAGGGTGCTCGCCGCCTGGTCGTAGATCTGGGCGTACCGCTCGTACCGCTCGACGCGCCGCCGGTTGGCCCGGCGGAATCGGCGGGCGACCAGCCGGGCCAGGTCCGCGGCGCCGACCATACCCGCCTCGGGGCCGAGCTGCGCCTTCGCGATCCGGGCCTCGGGGCGGTAGCCGCGGCCGGTGAGGTGACGCTTGAAGGCGTCCCTGGCGGGGTTGATCAGCAGGTCGTCGGCGGCGCTGACGCCGCCTCCGATGACGAAGCAGGAGGGGTCGAGCGCCGCGGCCAGATTGGCGATGCCGATGCCGAGCCACTGGCCGATGTCCTGGAGCAGCTCGATGCACATCGCGTCGCCCTCGCGGGCCAGTTCGGTGATGAGCGGGCCGGTGATGTCGGGGATGTTCCCCTTCACCCGGTCCAGCAGGTAGTGCGCCACCGGGGAGTCGGCGGCAGCCAGCTCCCTGGCCTCGCGGACCAGGGCGTTGCCGGAGCTGTACTGCTCCCAGCAGCCCCGGTTGCCGCACGGGCAGCGGTGGCCCGAGGGCACGACCTGCATGTGGCCGAACTCACCGGCCACGCCGTACTTGCCGCGCTTGACCTGACCGTCCTCCAGGATCGCGCCGCCGATCCCCGTACCGAGGGTGATCATGACGAGATGGTCCTCGCCGCGCCCCGCCCCGAAGCGCCATTCCGCCCAGGCGGCGGTGTTGGCGTCGTTGTCGACCATCACGGGGACGACCAGACGGGACGCGATCGCGTCGCGCAGGGGCTCGTCGCGCCAGGCGAGGTGCGGGGCGAACAGCACCTTGGAGCGGTCGGCGTCCACCCAGCCCGCCGCGCCGATGCCCACCGCGTGGACGTCGTGGCGGTCGGAGAGGTCCAGGACCAGTTCGACGATGGTGTCCTCGACTACCTTGGGGCTCTTGGACTTGTCGGGCGTCTCGGTGCGGAGCTGTTCCAGGATGTTGCCGTCGGCGTCGACGACGCCCGCCATCACCTTGGTGCCGCCGATGTCGATCCCGACCGTGGGGACCCGGGGGGCGGTGAGATGCGAGCGGCGTTCCTTGGTGCCGACGGTCTTGAGGACGGTGGCGCGGGCGGAGCCGCGGTGTGCGAAGTCGCGGTACGTGCTCATCGTCCCTGCGGGGTCTGGGGGGCCGGGCCGCTGTCGCGGCCGGCGGCGGACGGCGCCCGCCGGGCTCGATTCTGCCACTGCCCGGCACCGGCGGGCCGGTGGGCGGGGTCGGCCGCGCCGGGACGGTCGCCGCTCAGGGAGTCCCGCCCTTCGCGCCGTGGGCGCCCGGGAGGGTGGGGGTCGGGGTGCGTTCCAGCTCGTGGCTGAGCTCCTCCAGCTCGCTGCCGCCCGCCATCTGCCGGGTCAGCTCGTCCAGCGTGACGTCGTCCTTGGTGTGGCTGCCGGACATCGCGCCGCGCTTGAGGAGGATGAAGCGGTCTCCGACGAGGTGGGCGTGGTGCGGGTTGTGGGTGATGAGGACCACGCCGAGGCCGGCGTCCCGGGCGGCCGCCACGTACTTGAGGACCACGCCGGACTGCTTGACGCCGAGGGCGGCGGTCGGCTCGTCCAGGACCAGGACCTTCGCGCCGAAGTAGACGGCGCGGGCGATGGCCACGCACTGGCGCTCGCCGCCGGACAGGGTGCCGATGGGCTGGTCGACGTCGCGCAGGTCGATGCCCATGCGCAGCAGTTCGGTACGGGTCGTCTCGCGCATCCTCCGGACGTCGAGGCGCTTGAAGGGGCCGAAGCCGACGGTGGGCTCGGAGCCGAGGAAGAAGTTCCGCCAGACCGGCATCAGCGGGACGACGGCGAGGTCCTGGTAGACGGTGGCGATGCCCCGGTCCAGGGCGTCGCGCGGGTTGGCGAGGGTGGTCTCCTCCCCCTCGATCAGGAAGCGTCCGGCGTCGTGCCGGTGCAGCCCCGCGATGATCTTGATGAGGGTGGACTTGCCGGCGCCGTTGTCCCCGAGGACACAGGTGATCTGGCCCGCGTGGACCTCCAGCGAGACGTGTTCCAGGGCCTTGATGTTGCCGTAGAACTTGGACACGTCGTCCAGCTCGACCAGCGGTCCGGCGGTCGCTTCCCCGGTCGCTCCCGCGGTCTCTTCAGGGGTGGCCGTCATGCCGTCGCCTCCGCGCGCTTGCGCACCCACGCGTTGAGCAGGGTGGCCATGAGCAGCATCGCTCCCAGGAAGAATTTGAACCAGTCCGGGTTCCACTCGGCGTACACGATGCCCTTGCTGGTCATGCCGAAGATGAAGGCGCCGACGGCCGAGCCGATCGCGGAGCCGTAGCCGCCGGTGATCAGACAGCCGCCGATGACGGCGGCGATGATGTACGTCAGCTCGTTGCCGACGCCCTCGCCGGACTGGACGACGTCGTAGCTGAACAGCAGGTGCTGGCCGGAGACCCAGGCGGCGAAGGCGACGCCCAGATAGAGCCCGATCTTGGTGCGGATGACGGGGACGCCGACCGCGCGCGCCGCGTCGGCCTCGCCGCCGACGGCGAAGATCCAGTTTCCGAAGCGGGTACGGAGGAGGATCCAGGTGGCCACGCCGACGAGCGCCGCCCACCACAGGATCGTCACCTTGAACTCGACGCCGCCGAGGGTCAGCGTCGAGGCGAACAGCGCGCGGGCCGAGTCGAAGCCCTCCATGTCGCCGATCGTCTTGGTCGAGACGGTGCCGCTGATGAGCTTGGTGAAGCCGAGGTTCAGACCGGTCAGCATCAGGAACGTGCCGAGCGTGATGATGAAGCTCGGCAGTTTGGTGCGGGTCAGCATGAAGCCGTTGAACGCGCCGATGGCGAGCGTGACCAGCAGCGACACGAGGACGCCGACCCAGACGTTGGCCGTCATCTGGTAGCTGAACATCGAGGAGATCAGCGCGGAGCTGGTCACCATGACCCCGGCGGAGAGGTCGAACTCGCCGCCGATCATCAACAGCGCGACCGGCGCGGCCATGATGCCGAGGACGGAGGCCGCGTACAGCACGGTGCCGAGGCTGGAGGCCTGGAGGAAGCTGTCGGCGACGATCGCGAAGAAGAGGAAGACGGCCGCCGCGCCGACGACCGAGCCGAGTTCGGGGCGGCCGAGCAGCTTGCGCAGCGGTGAGGTGCGTACCAGCCGCTCGTCCACCTGCGACGGCGCCTGGGGGGCGGCGGTGGAGCCGCTCATCGGGTTCCCCGCTTGGTGAGGTCGGCCAGGGCGTCGGCGTCGTCCTTGGTGATGATCTGCGGGCCGGTGAGGACGGGCAGGCCGCCGCCGAGGACGTTGCGGTTGTAGCGGTGGAGCCAGAGCAGGTCGACGGCCTGGTAGCCCTGGAGGTAGGGCTGCTGGTCGACGGCGAAGCCGAGCTTGTCGGTCTGGAGGCCGGTGGCGACCTTGGCGTTGAGGTCGAAGGTGTCGATCTCGGCCTTGCTGCCGGCCGTCTGCTTGGCCTGGACGGCGGCGTCGGCGAAGGGGGCCCCGAGGGTGACGACCGCGTCGATGCTCTTGTCGGACTGGAGCTTGGCCTCGATGGACGCGGTGACGTCGGGCATGTTGGTGCCGTCGACGTACAGGTTCTGCATCGTGCCGTCGAAGGTCTTCTTCGCCCCGGCGCAGCGCTGCTCGTGGCCCACGTTGCCCTGCTCGTGCAGGACGCACAGGGCCTTCTCGCGGCCCCGGCTGTTCAGCTCGTCGCCGACGGCCTCGCCGGCGATCGACTCGTCCTGGCCGATGTGGGTGAGCGCGCCGAACTCCTTGGACTCCGCGGAGCCGGAGTTCACGGTGACGACCGGGATGCCGGCCTTGACGGCCTTGGCGACCACGGCCTTCATCGCGTCCGGCTTGGCCAGCGAGACGATCAGCCCGTCGACCTTCTTGTCGATCGCGGTCTGGACGAGCTGGGCCTGCTGGTTGGCCTCGTCGTTGTGCGAGTAGAGGAAGTTGATGTTGTCCTTGAGGGCCGCCTGCTCGGCGCCCTTCTGGACGATGTCCCAGAAGGTGTCGCCGTCGCCCGAGTGGGTGACCATGGCGAAGGTCCAGCGCGGCGTGTTCACCGCGGCCCGTCCCTCGGCCGCGGCGGCGGCGCGCTCCTCGGCGCGCTTGCCGCCGGTGCTGCTGCATCCCGCGAGGGAGGCGCCCAGCACCACTGCCAGCACGGCGCCCATCGCGCGTACCCCTGTCCGAACCCTTGCCACGACGCCGTGCCCTTCTACTGCTGCTCGCTGTGCTGCTTGACGGGGCCGGGGAGTGTGCGGTCCCGGCCCGGCTGCCCAAGTATCCCCGAGCGCCGCCCCTCGGCGCCCGCACCCCCAGCCCGTCCCGCGTTTGAGGGCGGACCCCTTGCGTGGGCGGGCCCGACGGACACAGGAGCCTGGGGCACAGGACCCGCCGAGCGCAACCCGTGTGCCCGCACCATTTCAGCCCGTCCGGCGCTTGAGGACGGAACCCTTGCGTGGGTGGGCCGGCAGACACAGGGACCCGGAGCACAGCCACCCGCCAGGTGCGGCCTCGTCCACAGCGACGGTTCCGTCCTCAAACGCCGGACGGCTGGATCAGCGGGTTCGCCTACCGCTCAGGCGCGTACCAGGAGCTGGAACTCGAAGGCGTACCGCTCCGCCCGGTAGACGTGCGAGCCGAACTCGACGACCCGGCCGGTGTCGTCGTATGTCGTGCGCTCCATCGTCAGCAACGGCGCGCCCACGGGCTCCACCAGCACCCGCGCCTGCCGGTCGTCCGCGGCGCGCGCGCCGACGGTCTGGCGGGCACTGTGCAGGGTGACGCCGGACGCCCGCATCAGCCGGTAGAGGCCGGTGGACTCCAGTTCCTCGGTGAGCAGGGGAAGCAGCCCGGGGGGCAGGTGGTTGCGCAGGAGGGCCATCGGTTCGCCGTGGGCGCTGCGCAGCCGTTCGACGAGGTGGACCTCGCTCCCCTCGGCGACGCCGAGCGCGGCGGCGACCTCGGCGGTGGCCGGTTCCATGGTGTTGCGCAGGACGCTGGTGGCGGGGCGCTGGCCGGCCGCCTCCAGGTCGTCGTAGAGCGAGCTGAGCTCCAGCGTGCGGCGGACCTTGCTGTGGACGACCTGGGTGCCGACTCCCCGGCGGCGGACCATCAGGCCCTTGTCGACGAGCGACTGGATGGCCTGGCGGACGGTCGGCCGGGACAGGCCGAGGCGGGCTGCGAGGTCGATCTCGTTCCCGAGCAGGGCGCCCGGGGCCAGCCGGCCCTGCTCCACGGCGGCCTCCAGCTGCTGTGCCAGCTGGAAGTAGAGCGGCACCGGGCTGGTGCGGTCCACGCTCAGCGGCAGCGGCCGGTCGGATCCATGTGCGGTCACGGGGCGAGCGTAGTTCGCTTGTCCGGACAAAGCCATGGCGTACCGGGACGAGGAGCCGCCGATCGGTGCGGCCACCATTTGTCAGGACAAACGCTTGACATGATGACCGGGCGAACGTCACCTTGGGGCCCATGCGCATCGGACTGATCGGAACGGGACGGATCGGCACATTCCATGCGGAGGTGCTGAGCCGTCACCCAGCCGTGGACGCCCTGCTGCTGGCGGACGCGGACCCGGAGCGGGCGGCCGGAGCCGCGGCGCGGACGGGAGGGACGGCCGTCCCGGTGGACGATCTGTTCGCCGGGGAGGACGCCGCCGCCGGGGGCCCGCCCGACGCCGTGGTGATCTGTTCGGCGACCTCGGCCCATGCCGGGCTCATCGCACGCGCCGCCCGCGCCGGACTGCCCGTTTTCTGCGAGAAGCCGATCGCCCTGGACCTGCCGGGCACCCTCGCCGCGCTCGCGGAGGTCGAGGCGGCGGGCAGCGTGCTCCAGCTCGGCTTCATGCGCCGCTTCGACGCCGGGTACGGCGAGGCCAGGGCCGCCGTACGGGAGGGGAGGCTCGGCCGGCTGCACACCGTGCGCACGGTCAGCTCCGACCCCGCCCCGCCGCCCGCCGCCTACCTCCCGCTCTCGGGCGGGCTGTACCGCGACTGCCTGGTCCACGACTTCGACATCCTGCGCTGGGTGACGGGCCGCGAGGTGAGCGAGGTGTACGCCACCGGCTCGGACTCCGGACCCGCGATGTTCCGGGAGGCCGGGGACGTGGACACGGCCGCCGCCCTGCTCACCCTCGACGACGGGACGCTCGCCACCGCCACCGCGACCCGGTGCAACGGAGCCGGGTACGACGTACGGATGGAGCTGGCCGGCGAACGGGACCAGATCGCCGTCGGCCTGGACGACCGTACGCCGCTGACCTCGGCCGAGCCCGGTGGCCCCGGCGCACCGGCGAAGCCCTGGCCGGGGTTCCTGGAACGGTTCGCCCCGGCGTACGAGGCGGAACTGGACGCGTTCCTGCGGGTGGCCCGCGGCGAACGGGCCAATCCGTGCGACGGGCGGGAGGCCCTGCACGCCCTGCGGATCGCCGAGGCGTGCGAGGTCTCCCGCCGCGAACGCCGGCCGGTGGCGATGACGGAGATCCCCAGCGGCTGAACCGGCCCCGGCCCTCCGTCACCGCCGACCGGAGGCTCACCGGCCCCCGCATCGGCATCCCGGTGCGCAGGGCCGGGGGGTCCGGGCCTCACCAGCGCACCGGCAGCCCCCGCGCACCGCGCATCAGCAGACCGGGCAGCCAGTCCAGCTCGCCGCCGGACGGGTCGCGGGCGAGGTCGGGGAAGCGTTCCAGCAGGGCGCCTATCGCGATGCGGGCCTCCATGCGGGCGAGCGGCGCGCCCAGGCAGTAGTGCGCGCCGTGGCCGAAGCCCAGGTGCCCCTGGGGTTCGCGGCGGATGTCGAAGGTGTCCGGGTCGGGGAAGCGGCCCGGGTCGCGGTCGGCGGAGGCCAGGGCGATGAGGACCGGCTCGTCGCGCGGTATCACGGTGTCGCCGATCGTGACCGGCTCCCGGGTGAAGCGCATGGTGGCGGTCTCCACCGGTCCGTCGTAGCGCAGCATCTCCTCGACGGCGTTGTCGAGCAGCCCGGGGTCGGCGCGCAACAGGGCCAGCTGGCCGGGGTGGTCGAGCAGGGCCCGGACGCCGTTGGCGATCAGATTGACGGTGGTCTCGTGACCGGCGACCAGCAACAGGAAGGCCATGCCGACCAGTTCGGCGGAGGAGAGCGAGTCGCCGTCCTCCTCCCCGGTCCGGATCAGCCCGCTCAGCAGGTCGTCGCCGGGCGAACGGCGTTTGTTCTCGATGAGTTCGACGAGGTAGGCGCCCATCGCACCGGCCGGGTCGGCGTTCCGCTGCTCCGGGGTGGGGGTGACGATGCCGCTGGAGAGTGCCCGGAAGGCGTCCCGGTCGATGTCCGGGACGCCGAGGAGTTCGCAGATCACGGTCATCGGCAGCGGGAAGGCCAGCGCGTCCACCAGGTCCGCGGCGCCCCGGGGCGCCATGGCGTCGAGCAGGTTGCCGGTGATCTCGGTGACGCGTGGACGCAGTGCCTCGATGCGCCGGGCGGTGAACTCGCGGCTGACCAGCCGGCGCAGCCGGGTGTGGTGCGGGGCGTCCAGCTCCAGCATGTTGGCGCTGAGCACGGCCTCGGGGGCGGTCCAGCGTCCGCTGGTCCGCCAGTCCTTGCCGAGCCGCTGGTCGGCGAGAGCGGCGCGGGCCTCCGCGTAACCGACGACCAGCCAGACCCGCTCCATCTCCTCGGTGCGCACGGCGTGCACCGGCCCTTCGGCCCGCAGCTTCGCGTAGTACGGATAGGGGTTCGCGGTGAAGTCCGGCAGGTCGCGCAGATCGAGCACAGTCATGGTGGTCAGCCCCTTTTCCGTTCCGGCCCGTTCCGGCCCGCTCCGGTCAGCGTAGGCCGCCCCCGCCCTCCCCGTCCGTGTCGAGGAGTCCCGCGTCATGGACCAACAGCGCGATCTGGACACGGTTGTTCAGTTCGAGTTTGGCGAGAATCCGGGAGACGTGGGTCTTGACCGTCGCGACACTGAGGTAGAGGGAGCCCGCGATCTCCGCATTGGAGCCACCGCGTCCGACGGCGACGGCCACTTCCTTCTCCCGCTCGGCGAGTTGGTCGAAGCGCCTGCGTGCACGGTCGGCGCGGCCGGCCCGGTCGTCGTGTCCGCCCCCCGCGGCGCGCGCCATCAACTGGCGGGTGACGGCGGGCGAGAGCACCGGGTCGCCGGCGGCGACCCGGCGGACCGAATCGACGATCCGGGCCGGCGGGGTGTCTTTCAGGACGAATCCGGCCGCCCCGGCCCGGATGGCCCGGAGCACCTGTTCGTCCGCGTGGAACGTGGTGAGGACGACGACTTCGGGTGCTCCCGGTCGGCGGCGCAGCCGTTCGGTAGCGGTGAGACCGTCCATGACCGGCATCCGGATGTCCATCAGGACGACGTCCGGGTGCAGTCGTTCGACCAGTTCCTCGACCTCGTCGCCGTCCGCGCCCTCCCCCACGATGTCGATGCCCTCGTCACCGCCGAGCATCAGGGTCAGTCCGGCCCGGACCAGCGGGTCGTCGTCGACGATCAGCAGCCGGACGGGCGGGGGCGTGGGTGACGCCGGGGACGTGGGGGACGCCGGGGTGTTCATGACGGCCACCGTAGCCAGCCGGTGAGCGGGCCCCGTACGGCGGGCGTCGCGGCCACGGGCCTCCGGGAGTACGTCACGGCCACGGGCCGCCGGGCACGCGTCACGGTCCCGGCCCTCCGGGAACACGTCACTGCCACGCCCCTCCGGGAACACGTCACCGTCCCGGCCCTCCGGCGGGGCCCCGCGCCGCCCCGGGGGTTCACGCGGCGGGCCACGGCAGGCGGGCCCGGACCGCGAAGCCGCCGTCCTCCGTCGGGCCGTGCTCCAGCCCGCCGCCGGCGAGCGTGGCGCGTTCGGTGAGGCCGATGAGCCCCTGGCCCGATCCGGGGACCCGCTCGAAGGGTTCGGTGGGGGCGGGGTTCTCCACCTCGATGGTGAGCCCCTGGCCGGGGCCGCCCGTCACGGTGAGGGAGACCTCGGCGCCGGGCGCGTGCTTGCGTGCGTTGGTCAGACACTCCTGGGCGATCCGGTAGACCGTGCGGCCGGTGGCGGCGGGGGCGTCCTGGGGGTCGGCGACCCTGTTGTCGACGGCGACCTTCATGCCCGCGAGCCGGGACTCGGCGATGAGGGCGTCCAGGGTGGCGAGGGTGGGCTGGGGCCGGTCGCCCTCGTCGGTGTCGCCTGGCCCGCGCAGGACGCCGATGATCTCGCGGAGGTCCTGGAGGGCCTCGTGGGCGCTGTCCCGGATGACGCCGGCGGCCCGGCCGACCTCGGCGGCGGGGGCGTCGGGCCGGAACTCGAGGGCCCCGGCGTGCACGCTGAGCAGGGTCAGCCGGTGGGCCAGGACGTCGTGCATCTCGCGGGCGATGGCCTCCCGGGCCAGCCGCTGGGCCTGTTCGGCGCGCAGCGCCGCCTCGGCCTCGGCTCGGCGGGCCCGTTCGCGGAGGGAGAGGACGAGCTGGCGCCGGGAGCGTACGACCATGCCCCAGCTGAGGACCAGCAGGACGAGCAGGACCCCGAAGATGACCGAGACCAGGAAGGTCGTCGCGGGGTCGGGGCGCAGGAGGGGCTGCAGAGGAGCCACGATCAGCGCGCCCGCGCCGACGATCGCCACCGGCTTGAAGGGGCGGTGCACGGCCAGGCTGAAGAGGGCCACCATCAGCGCCCCGGCGGCCACGGGTTCGACGATGCAGACGACGGTCAGCACGGCGGCGAGCCCGACGGGCCAGCGTCGTCGGAGCCAGAGCGCGCAGCAGGCCGCCGCGCCGACCACCGAGTCGACGAGGACGAAGACGTCCGCCGTGGTCTCGTCGGCGTCGATCGCGGTGAGTGCCAGCAGGCCGAAGCCCGCGGCACAGAGGAAGACCGTGATGTCGACGGCCCAGTCCCGCACGGTGCGCCGCGTCCGGGACCGGTCGCCGGGCAGCTCGGGATCGGCCATGGCCGAGGGGAGCAGCCAGCGGTACTCGGTGCGCGTCATATCGACAAAGTTACGCAGCCGGGAAGCCCGGAGGGGCCCTGCGCGGCGAGGGAGCGACCAAAGTCGTGGGACCGGCTACTTTCGGCGCGGCGGACGGGACCGGTGGCCGACGCGGCGGGTGCTGGGCGGGCGGGAGGCTCGGCCCATGAAGAAAATCGTCGAGACGATCGGGTTCCTCGTCTTCGCCCAGGGCGCAGGCGGGCTGCTGTACGAGTGGACGGGCTGGTTCCGGCTGTGGACGGTGGTGCGGCGGATCGACTTCCTCAGCGACCGGGGGCTGTTCGTCAACATCGTGCTGATCGTGGCGGGGGCGGCCGTGATGATCGCCGCGGACTCGATCAAGTCCTGACGCCGGAGAACAAGTCTTGACGGCATGAACACGTCCTGACGGCGGCGATCAGCTCCTGACAGCGGTGAACACGTCCTGACGGCGGTGGTCAGCCCCTGACAGCGGTGAACACGTCCTGACGCCGTCGATCAGGCAGCCCGGTCCGCGCCGCGTCGGCCCCACGCGGTGCCCGCCAGGACGAGAACCGCCCCGGCGGCGCCGAGCAGTCCGAGCCGTTCGCCGCCCAGGCTGATGCCGACGGCGGCGGCCCACAGCGGTTCCGTACCGAGCAGCAGGCTGACCCGCGACGGCGACGTGCGGCGTACGGACCACATCTGCACGAAGAACGCGAACAGCGTGCAGAACACCGAGAGGAAGACCAGGCCCGCCCACTCCCGGGCGCCGAAGTCCGCCGCCGCGCTCCACGGCGAGGCGCCGGTGCCGGGGACGGCGGCGAGCACGGCGAAGACGGCGACCGCGGCCCCGAGCTGGACGGTGGTGAGGGAGAGCGAGTCGGCGTCCTGGACAGCCTTGATCCTGGCCATCGCCAGGACGTGGACGGTCCGGGCGAGGGCGGCGAGGAGCATCAGGAGGTCGCCGCCCGAGGGGCTCGTGAACCCGCCGCCCTGGGTCAGCAGGACCACTCCGGCGACGGAGAGCCCGGCCGCCGCGACGAATCCGGCCGACGGGCGCACCCGGGTCACGGCGGCCTCGGCCAGCGGCGTGAAGATCATGGTGAGGCTGATGATCAGCCCGGCGTTGGTGGCGGAGGTGTGCACCACCCCGTACGTCTCCAGCAGGAAGATGCCGCTCAGCACGAGGCCCAGCAGCCCGGCGCCCCGCCACTGCGCACCGGTCAGCGCCCGCAGCCTGCGCCATCCGGTCGCCACGAGCACCGGCAGCACGATCGCGAAGCGCAGGACGAGGACGGCGATGACCGTGTGGGCGGTGGTGATGCCCTTGGCCGCGAGGTAGCTGGCGCCCCAGACGACAGCGACCGCCAGCACGGGCAGATCGGTGACCCAGGCGCGGCGCGGGGGTGCGAGGGCGGGCACGGCTACAGCGGACACCTGGATCTCCTGTGATCTCCACGGAACGTGTTGTGGAGACCTCACCGGCTCGCACGCGGAGCGATCACGCTATCCGCTGGACTCCAGAAAAAGGAACACCTGTCTCAACGCTCGGAGCGTTCCGGGGCATCACCCGTGGTCAGCGGCGGTCGAGCCGTTCGGCCGGACTCCGCAGGGTCCTTCGGCCGCGCCACCGCTCCCTAGACTGACGCCTCGATAACTCTGAGGCACGGAGTGGTCACATGACGTCGTTGAGAGCGGACGGGCGGGTCGAGCGGGGGAACCAGACCCGGCAGTTGATCCTGGGGCGGGCGGTGCAGATCGCCTCGGTCGAAGGGCTGGAGGGCCTGTCGCTGGGGCGGCTGGCCACCGAGCTCGGGCTGAGCAAGAGCGGGGTGTTCGCGCTGTTCGGCTCGAAGGAGGGGCTCCAGCTGGCCACCGTGCGGGGGGCGGTGGCCATATACGTCGACCATGTGCTGCGCCCCACCCGGTCGGTGCCGCCGGGGCTCGGACGGGTCTGGCAACTGTGCGAGGCGTGGATCGCGTACTCCCGCGAGCGGGTGTTCCGGGGCGGTTGCTTCTTCTACGCCGCCACGGCCGAGTTCGACGCCCGCGGCGGCAGGGTGCACGACGCCCTGGCGTCCGCGCAGACCGGCTGGGTCACCTTCGTGGAGCAGACGATCGAGGAGGCCAGGGCCGCCGGGGAGCTGGCCGGGGACACCGACGTGTGCCAGCTGGCGTTCGAGGTGATCGCCCTGCTGGAGCTGGCCAACGCCGAGTCGGTGCTCCAGAACAACAACCTCGGCTACGACAAGGCGGCGCGGGCCATCCTGATCCGGCTGCGGGCCGCGGCGACGGATCCCGCACTGCTGCCCGCACGGTAGGCGGCCCGGGCTGCCGGATCCCCTGTCGGCCGTGGGCGTCCGATACCCGCCGGTGCGCGGGCCCCGGCCCGCGTTTGCTGGGGGATGTCGTCGAAGCGACGGCGTCCCTCAGCAAAGGAACCGGCCATGTCCAGCACCCTGCCCACCACCGCCCCCGCCACTGTCACCACCGCCCTCCCGGCCCGGGCCGCCCTGGTCACCGGAGGCAGCCGGGGCATCGGTGCCGCGATCGCGCTGCGGCTCGCCCAGGACGGCGTGGACGTCGCCGTCACCTATGTCCAGGACGAGGCGGCGGCCCGTGCGGTCGTCGCGAAGATCGAGGGCTTCGGCCGCCGGGGCGTCGCGCTGCGCAGCGACGCGGCGGACGCCGACGCGGGCGCCGACGCCGTGCACCGGGCGGCGGACGCGCTCGGCCGGCTCGACATCCTGGTCAACAACGCGGGCATCGGTGTCCTCGGCCCGATCTCCGCGCTCGCCGGGCCGGAGGTGGACCGGACGCTGGCGGTGAACGTGCGGGCGGTCTTCCTCGCCTGCCGGGCGGCGGCGGAGCGGCTGGCCGACGGCGGCCGCATCGTCTCCGTGGGCTCCGCCCTGAGCCGGTACGTGGGCGGGCCCGGCTCCGCCCTCTACGGGCTCAGCAAGTCCGCCCTGGTCGGGCTGACCAAGCCGCTCGCCCGGGAGCTGGGACCGCGCGGCATCACGGTGAACCTGATCCAGCCGGGGGCCGTGGACACCGATCTCAACCCGGCCGACGGACCGTACGCCGAGGGCCAGCGCGCGGCCAACGCGCTGGGCCGCTTCGGCACGACGGAGGAGATCGCCTCGCTCGTCGCATACCTCGTGAGCGCGGAGGCGGGGTTCATCACGGGCACGGAGCTCGTCGTGGACGGCGGCCACGCGGCCTGAGCGCCGCCTGAGCGGCTCCCGGGCGGAGCTGCGCCACCGCCCGGCGCACGCGCGGTCCCGTCCGCCGACGGTAGCTCGCCCGCCGCTCCCCCGGGCGGCCCCCGGAGCGCTCCTCCGTCGGCCCCGTCCGGCTGCCCCCGTCCCGGCCACGCCCCTACGCTGGCCGGGACGGGGGCAGCGACGGGAAGGACGGGACCAGTACATGTCCGGCACACCGGTTCAGGCGCTCAACGACGGCACGCGACTCCCCGCGGTGGGGCTCGGCACCTACCCGTTGGACGACGCGGCGGCCGAGGAGGCCGTCGCCGGGGCCCTGGAGCTCGGCTACCGGCTGGTCGACACGGCCCTCAACTACGGCAACGAGACCGGCACCGGCCGGGGCGTCGCCCGCAGCGGAGTCCCCCGCGAGGAGGTCCGCCTCACCACGAAGGTGCCCGGCCGCCACCACGGGTACGAGGAGACGCTCGCCTCGTTCGAGGAGTCGCGGGCCCGCCTGGGCGTCGAGTACGTGGACCTCTATCTGATCCACTGGCCGCTCCCCCGCCTCGACAAGTACGTGGACACCTGGAAGGCGATGATCCGGCTCCGCGAGGACGGTCTCGTCCGCTCGATCGGCGTCTCCAACTTCACCGCCGCGCAGCTGGAACGGCTGGAGCGGGAGACGGGCGTGCTGCCCTCGGTGAACCAGATCGAGATGCACCCGCTGCTGCCGCAGGAGGAGCTGCGTGCGGTGCACGCGGCGAAGGGCATCGTCACGGAGAGCTGGAGCCCGCTGGCCCGGGGCCGCGAGGTGCTGGAGGATCCCTCGACCGTGGCGATCGCGGAGGACCACGGGGTGAGCCCCGGGCAGGTGGTGCTGCGCTGGCACACCCAGCTGGGCGCGGTGCCGATCCCGAAGTCGGCGGACCCGGGCCGGCAGCGCGAGAACCTGGATCTGTTCGGGTTCGAGCTGACGGCGCAGGAGCTGACGACGATCGCGTCCGGGCGGCAGCGGCGGTTCGGCGGCGACCCGGAGTCCCACGAGGAGTTCTAGGCCCTGTCGTCGAGCTCCCGCCTGCCCCACGGCGCCATGCACGCACTCTCGCCGCACCGGGCCCACGCCCGAGTACGTCCAGTACGAGGACCTGCGCCCGGCACACCGAGAGCACGCACCTGACCCCGCGGGGCCGCCCTCCGGGCGACGACGGGAGTTCGACGACAGGGCCTAGCGGGAGGTGAACGGGCCGTGCCGGTCAGCGGTTACGCGGGGTGACCTCCGCCATCCGGGACCAGCCGGTGCCCTCCACCTCGACGTTGATGATCTCGGGGACCTCGGCCACCAGCTCCGACATCGTCGCGATCGCCGCCTTGAAGTGTTCGGAGTTCACGTGCGCCTCACCGGCCGCCGCGTCGGCGAAGGCCTCCAGCAGGACGAACTCGTTGGGGTTCTCCACACTGTGCGACCAGTCGAAGAAGAGGTTGCCGGGCTCGCGGCGGGTGGCGACGGTGAAGGCGTCCAGCCGGGTGAGCCACTCCTCGGGGTCGAGGGCGGTGAACTTGACGGCGATGAAGATCATGGGGGGGGCTCCTGGTCGAGGCGTCGGAAAGTGCGGCTCGCCCGGCCTTCGGGGCCCGCTCACCGCACCTCGACCAGGGTGACACACCCTCACGTAACGGGACTGGCCGGGCGCACCGCGATCCCCCTGCGACCGCGGTGCGCCAGGTGCCGGGCGCGTTCAGGGATCAGCCGCCGAGCTCCCGGTGACGGGCCGCCAGGGCCGCGGCGCCCTCGTCGGTGAGCGATCCGAACAGCCGGAGCCGGGAGATGCCGCCGTCCGGGTAGATGTCGATCCGTACGTGCGTGGCGCGGACGGTTCCGTCCAGGACGAAGCGGTGGTTGGTGTCGGGCTGGAGCCGGGTCCGGGGAAGGACCTCCGTCCGGTCGCCGTCCTCGCCGTCCCGTACCGAGAGGCTCGCCCAGCCCGCGGAGTTGCCCTTGAGGTAGGCGGTGTCGATCTCGACGGCCCGGATCCCGGACTGTGCGGCGAGACGGTAGCTGATCCAGTCGTTGCCCCGGTCGCGCCGGCGGCGGGTCTCCCAGCCGTCGTCCATCTTCCGCGAGCGGCCCGGCTGGATGGTGTGGGTGGCCGGGGAGTAGAAGCGGTCGGAGGCGTCCTCGACCTGGCCGCCGTTCTCCAGGGCCGCGAGGTCGAACGTACCGAGCGCGCCGAGCCAGGCGGGGTCGGGGACGACCTCCCCGTACACGCGCAGCCGGGCGATCCCGCCGTCCGGGTGCTGGTTGACCCGCAGGTGGGTGAAGCGCTGCTCGGCGTCGACGGCGAACCCGTTGGCCGCGTGACCCCCGACCGCCGTACGGGGGACGAGCGTCGTCCACTTCACGTCGGGGACGAGGAGGTCCTCGGGGGACGGGGAGCCGGGCAGTGCGACCGCCTCGACGGAGACCGCCTGCGGGTAGTTGCCGCGGAAGTGGGCGGTGTCCAGGACGATGCCCCGGATGACGCCGGGCGCGCCGAGCCGGACGAGGGCCCAGTCGTGGTCGTCGGCGGTGGGGTGCGGTTCGGCGGCGCTGACACCGCGTCGGCGGCGGGTCTCCCAGCCGTCCATGATCTTGCCCTTGTGCCCGAAGTGCTCCGGGTCGAAGACGGCGGGCCCGGGCTTGAGGAGGTTCTCGCGCTCGGCGAAGAACTCGTCGTTGGCGGCGATGACGCCCGCCCCGAGACGACGGTCGGCCAGGTCGACGAGGTGGGTGAAGGGGAAGTCGGCGGTGCGGTGGTCGGCGTACGGGTCGCCGCCCGCGTAGGGGCTTGCGTCGCCGGTGAAGCGCGGTATCGCGGCGTCCGTCATGGTCAGGGGTTCCTTTCGGGCACGGTCAGGGGCGCGTTCGGGGAGCGGACCGGTCAGCTCGGTCGGTGGTCGCGTACGGGGAGCGGACCGGCGAGCCCGGTCGACGGTCTCGTACGGGAGCGGACCGGTGGGCTCGGTCAGTGGTCGCGTTCGAGGAGGCGGCCGGCGGGGTCGGCGAGGACACCGTCGGACGCAATGCGGACACCGCGCAGCCAGCTGGAGCGGACCACGCCGTGCAGGGTCTTCCCGGCGTAGGCGGTGACCTGGTTGCGGTGGAAGAGCTCGGCGGGGTCGACGGTGAAGGTCGCGTCGGGGGCGAGGACCGCGAAGTCTGCGTCGCGTCCCGCCTCGATGGCGCCCTTGCGGGTCAGCCCGGACAGCGCGGCGGGGGCGGCGGACATCCAGCGGGCGACGTCGTCGAGGGAGTGGCCGCGCTTGCGGGCCTCGGTCCAGATGGCGGGCAGGCCGAGCTGGAGGGAGGAGATGCCGCCCCAGGCGGAGGCGAAGTCCGGGGTCTTCAGGTCGGTGGTGCACGGCGAGTGGTCGCTGACGATGCAGTCGATGGTGCCGTCGGCGAGCCCGGCCCAGAGCGCGTCCTGGTTGGCGGCCTCGCGGATCGGCGGGCAGCACTTGAACTCCGTCGCCCCGTCGGGCACTTCCTCGGCGGTGAGGGTGAGGAAGTGCGGGCAGGACTCGACGGTGACGCGGACGCCCTCACGCTTCGCGGCGGCGATCAGCGGCAGCGCGTCGCTGGAGGAGAGGTGCAGGACGTGGACGCGGGCGTCGAGCCGCTTGGCGTGGGCGATGAGCCCCTCGATCGCGGTGTTCTCGGCGTCGCGCGGCCGGGAGGCGAGGAAGTCCGCGTAGGCGGGCCCGGGGCGCTGCGGGGCCTCGGCCAGGTGGTGCGGGTCCTCGGCGTGCACGATGAGCAGCCCGCCGAATCCGGCGATCTCCGCCATGGAGCGGGCCAGCTGCTCCTGGTCCAGCTCCGGGAACTCCTCGACGCCGGAGGGCGACAGGAAGCACTTGAAGCCGAAGACCCCGGCCTCGTACAGCGGGCGCAGGTCCTTGACGTTGGACGGGATCGCGCCGCCCCAGAAGCCGGTGTCGACGTGCGCCTTGGGGGCCGCGACCTGCTGCTTGATCCGCAGGTGCTCGACGGTGGTGGTCGGCGGGAGGGAGTTGAGGGGCATGTCCAGGAGCGTGGTGATCCCGCCGGCGGCGGCCGCGCGGGTGGCGGTGTAGAAGCCTTCCCACGCGGTGCGGCCGGGGTCGTTCACATGGACGTGGGTGTCGACCAGGCCGGGCAGCAGGACGTCGTCGCCGAAGTCCTCCAGGCGGGCGCCCGCGGGCGTCCCGGTGTCGTACGGCAGGACCGCGTCGATCGTCCCGCCCGCGACGGCGACCGCCGCCGGACGGGTCCCCTCGGGGGTGACGACGCGCGTCGAGCGCAGTATCAGGTTCACGTCCGGACCGGACACCTGTGCTCCTTCACTCCAGCAATGATCACAACAGGAATTCAACGAACTGTTGAAGCTTTCGATGGAGTCTTCACTCGGGAATCGCCCTCGTCAAGACCCCACCTTCCGCCACGGGGGCACACCCGACCACCCCTGCGACCCGACTGGAGGTTTCCACAAAGTAAAAGTCATATTTCGAACTGCGGAACGTAGCATGGGCCAGGAGGGGCGGCGCCGAGCCGCCCGCACCGACCGTCGGCACCCGGACAAAACAGCCCCTGACCGGCACGGACGCCGACCGGGGAGCTGTGGGCCGATCGGGAACCGCCCGGTAGGCTGCTGCCTTGCCTTCCGCTTCGAAAGGACCGTTGACGTGCCGCCGTCCCACGCCAGCACAGCCGACTCCAAGCCCTCCGGTGCCAGCGGTGGGGTGCAGTCCCTCGAGCGCGCCTTCGATCTGCTGGAACGGATGGCCGACGCCGGAGGGGAGGTCGGGCTGAGCGAGCTCTCCGCGAGCAGCGGTCTGCCCCTGCCGACCATCCACCGGCTGATGCGCACCCTGGTCGGCTGCGGATACGTGCGCCAGCAGCCCAACCGCCGCTACGCGCTGGGCCCCCGGCTGATCCGGCTCGGTGAGTCCGCCTCCCGGCTGCTGGGCACCTGGGCCCGCCCCTACCTCAGCCGGCTGGTGGAGGAGACCGGCGAGACGGCGAACATGGCGCTGCTGGACGGGGACGAGATCGTGTACGTCGCCCAGGTGCCGTCCAAGCACTCCATGCGGATGTTCACCGAGGTCGGCCGCCGGGTCCTGCCGCACTCCACCGGTGTGGGCAAGGCGCTCCTGGCGCACACCCCCGCCGACGAGGTCCGCGCGCTCCTGGCCCGTACCGGCATGCCGGCCGCCACGGAGAAGACCATCACCACCCCGGAGGGCTTCCTCGACGCCCTGGAGCTGGTGCGTCGCGCCGGGTACGCGGTGGACGACAACGAGCAGGAGATCGGGGTGCGGTGCCTCGCGGTCTCCGTGCCGAACTCCCCCACCTCGGCCGCGATCTCCATCTCGGGACCGGCGGGGCGGGTGACGGAGGCGGCGACGGAGCGGATCGTGCCGATCCTCCAGCAGGTCGCGGGAGAGCTGTCCGACGCGCTGGCGAGCAACGGCACGAACGGCGGCTGAGCCTCCAAGGCGGCGGGGCCCGGGATACCGGGCCCCGCCGCTCGTCGTTTCAGACCCCGGCCGGGACGGTCAGCCGCCCGTCGTCCATCGTCACCGTGCGGTCCATCCGCTCCAGGTGCGCCAGATCGTGCGTGACCAGCACCGTGGCGGTGGCGCGCTCCCGGGTCAGGGTGACCAGCAGGTCGAGCACGGCCGCGCCGCGCTCGTGGTCGAGCGCGCTGGTCGGCTCGTCGACGAGCAGGACCGCCGGCTCGTTCATCAGGGCCCGTGCGATGTTGATCCGCTGGCGCTGACCGCCGGAGAGCTGGTGCGGCCGCCGGTCGGCGCGGTCGGCCAGACCGACCGCGTCCAGCAGCTCCAGGGCCCGGCGGCGGGCGCCGCGGGCGGACCCCCCGGACAGGTGGCGCATCACCTGGAGCTGTTCGGCGGCGGTCAGCGAGGGCAGCAGGTTGGGCTGCTGGAAGACGATGCCGATGTGCTCCCGGCGCAGGGCCGCCCGCCCGGCCCGGCCGAGCCCGGTCGTCGGCGTCCCGGCGACCACGACCTCGCCGGAGTCCGGGGTGACCAGGGTGGCGGCGGCCGCGAGGAGGCTCGACTTGCCCGAGCCGGACGGCCCGACCACGGCGGTGAGCGTGCCCGGGGGCACGTCCAGCGAGACCCGGTCCAGGGCGGTGAGCCGCCCCTCGCCGTCCGGGTAGGTGAGGGTGACGTCGGTCAGGGTGAGCGTCATCGGGCACTCCCGAGTGCGGTGAGCGGGTCCACGGCGGTGATCCGCCGGATGGACAGGGCGGCCCCGAGCGCGCCGAGGGCGATCAGCACGGCGGCCGGGACGAGGACGGTCGCCGCGTCCAGGACGAACGGCACGGCTCCTCGGCCGATCACGGCTCCGACCCCGGCGGCCAGCGCGGTGCCCAGTCCCGTACCCAGGGCGAGCATCACGACGGCTTGTCCCAGCGCGTCGCGCAGGAGGTACGGGGTCGACGCACCGAGCGCCTTCAGCACGGCCACGTCGCCGCTGCGCTGGATCGTCCAGACGGTGAAGAACGCTCCGATGACGAGCGCGGAGATGGCGAAGAGGAAACCGCGCATCAGTTGCAGCGAACTGTTCTCCGACTGGTAGGAGCCGATGGCCATGAGGGAGCCGTCGAGCGTGAGCGTGCTGGTGCCCGCCGCCGCGTCCCCCGCCGCGAGGTCGACGCCTCCGGTGGTGGTCAGGGCGATCACGGTCGCCTGTTCGGCGGGGCCGGCGCCGTCGTGGCCGATCTCCTGCCAGTCGTCGAGCGAGGTCCAGACGACGGGGGTGTGGCTGTACGAGGCGTCCGTCGCGACGGCGGCGACCTCGCGCTCCGCCCGGCCGAGCGCGATCCTGTCGCCCGCCGAGGCGTCGAGCTCCTCGGCCGCCTTCTCGGAGAGCACGACCCGCCCCGGACCGATCCCCTCCGGCCCGAGGGTGCCGTCCGGTTCGACGCCGAAGGCCGAGACGGCGGCACTCCGCTCACCGGCGGCACTCCGCTCACCGGCGGCGGTGGCGTTCAGGGTCCGGATGCCGACCGGCTGGGCGGCCTCGACCCCGGGCCGGCCGGCCCAGTTCCGCCAGTCGTCCTCCCGGACGGTCGAGTTGGTGAACGACTCCGCCTGCCCGTCGGGGGGCTCGGCGAAGGCCAGGTGGTCGGCGTCCAGACCGGTGACGGCCGAGATGTTCTCCCGGGCCAGGCCCGCGGTCAGGCCGGACAGCAGCCCCACGAGCAGCGTGATCAGCACCACGACCGAGCCCATGAGCGCGAACCGGCCCCTGGCGAAGCGAAGGTCTCTCCATGCGACGAACATGGCTCCAGCGTCGTGCGGCGCGGGCGGGAGAACATCGCGCGGCGGACGGGCCCGGGATCAACCTTTCGATTGACCGGGTCCGGGGAGGCCGCGGCTACGCTGGACGGACCATGGATTCGCGTTCGCACACCCACGTCACGGCAGCCCTGCGGCTCTGTCTGCACGCCCTGCTGATGGGGCTGCTGGCCCTCGTGGTCGTCCGCACGGCGAGCGAGGACGCGCCGCACACCGCGGCCGTCGTGGTGGTGGCGGTGCTGATGGCCGCCCTGTACGCGGCGGGGCCGCTCGCCTCCTCCGTACAGCCGGGAAACCGGGCGGGGGCCGTGTGGCTGGCGGGGCTCGGCGCCCTGTGGGCCGCGCTGCTGGTCCTGTCGCCGGACGCCCTGTGGGTGGCCTTCCCGCTCTACTTCCTCCAGCTCCACATCCTGCCGACGCGGTGGGCGCTGCCCGCCGTCGTGGTCACCGCCGCCGCCGCGATCACCAGCTTCGTCGTGCACCGGCAGGCGATCGAGCCCGGCGCGTTCATCGGGCCGCTGATCGGCGCGGCGGTCGCCGTCGCCACCGTCCTCGGGTACGACGCTCTCTTCCGGGAGAGCGAGCGGCGGCGCGAACTGATCGTGGAGCTGGTCGCCACCCGTGCGGACCTCGCCGAGGCGGAACGAACGGCCGGGACCCTCGCCGAGCGTGAGCGCCTCGCCCGGGAGATCCACGACACGCTGGCCCAGGGTCTGTCCAGCATCCAGCTGCTGCTGCGCGCCGCCGAGCGCTCGCTGCCCGAGGACGCTCCCGCCGCCGCGCATGTGCGGGCCGCCCGCGAGGCCGCGCAGGCGAATCTCGCCGAGGCCCGTTCGTTCGTCCGCGCGCTGACGCCGCCGGACCTGGAGCACGGTTCGCTGGCCGCCGCGCTGGAGCGGCTCTGCGCCCGTACGACCGCACCGGGGCTGACCGTACGGTTCGCGGTGAGCGGCACCCCGGTGGAGCTGCCGACGCCGTACGAGGTGGCGCTGTTGCGGACCGCGCAGTCGGCGCTGGCCAACACGGTGCGCCATGCGCGGGCCGGGCGGGCGGAGATCACCCTGAGCTTCATGGACACCTCGGTCGCGCTGGACGTCGTGGACGACGGGCAGGGCTTCGAACCGTCGGGGGCGCCGGTCCACGAGCGCGACGACGGCGGCTTCGGGCTGCCGGCGATGCGGGCGCGCGCCGGGTCGCTCGGCGGTGCGCTGAGCGTGGAGTCGGCGCCGGGACAGGGCACGGCGGTGGCGGTCACGCTCCCGCTGCCCGTGACGGAAGCGGAGCGTGCGGCATGAGCGGGAGCGAGGACGTGATCCGGCTGCTGCTCGCGGACGACCATCCGGTCGTCCGGGCGGGGCTGCGCGCGGTCCTGGACACCGAGCCGGACTTCCGGGTCACCGGTGAGGCCGCCACCGCCGAGGAGGCCGTCGCCCTGGCCGCGGCGGGCGGTTTCGACGTGGTCCTGATGGACCTCCAGTTCGGTACGGGCCTGCACGGCTCGGAGGCGACGGCGACGATCACCGCGGCGCCGGAGGGCCCCCGGGTCCTGATCCTGACCACCTACGACTCCGACGCGGACATCCTGGCGGCGGTCGAGGCGGGGGCGAGCGGCTATCTGCTCAAGGACGCGCCGCCGCAGGAGCTGGCGGCGGCGGTGCGCACGGCGGCTGCGGGCCGCTCCGCGCTCGCGCCGTCGGTTGCGCACCGGCTGATGGACCGGATACGGACGCCGGCCGAGGCGTTGACCCGGCGGGAGCTGGAGGTGCTCCAACTGGTCGGCGAGGGCCTGTCGAACCTGCGGATCAGCAAGCGGCTGTTCCTGAGCCAGGCGACGGTGAAGTCCCACCTGGTGCACATCTACGCCAAGCTGGGTGTCGACTCCCGTACGTCGGCGGTCGCGGCGGCCACGGCCCGCAGGCTCATCCGCCGGTGAAGCCGGGGCGCGCGGCGTAGCCCGCCGCGCGAGGGCTCGCGCGTCATGGGTCCACCGCGCGGGGACTCGCGCGCCATGGGTCCACCGCGCGGGGACTCGCGCGCCGTGGGTCAGCCGCGCGAGGGCTCGGGCACCGTGGGCCGACCGCGCGAGGGCTCGCGCGCAGCAGGTCAGCCGCGCGGGGGCTCCCCGAAGAGGTCGACCGCGTTGCGCACCTCGCGCAGGGCCGCGGCCACCGCGCTCACCGAGCCGATGGCCCCCGCGATCAGCAGCAGGGAGCGGCGCATACGGGGGATCTCCGGCACGCCGCTGACGGCCATCGCGTCCAGGGCCGCCAGCTCGTCCTCGGCGATCGGCCGGTCGGGGAATTCGGCCCGGAGCCCGGCCAGTTCCCGGCGGAGCCGGGAGACGGCCATCCGCAACTCTGCCACCCTCGGGTCCTCGTCGCTGCCGGTCAGCTGCTTCTGCCCCACGCTTCGCAACACAGCACTCCCCCTCGCACGTCCGTGTGCCGGTGTGACCCCCGAACCCGGGCTGTGGCCAAGTCCCCGGATGTGTCCGCAAGTTAACGCCATGACAGGCAGTGCGCGCCAGCCCACGGAAAGAAATCGGGGTGACCCCTGAGGGTGACATGCGTGTCGCGTGTGCGAAGCGCTCAGTGGTATCCAGGCCCCATGGTCACGGAGACGACGACAGGCACGGCTACGGAGAGGGCCGCGGACATGACTTCCGCCGCGAGGAACCCCGAGGTCGCGGGGGTACTGCTGGCCGCCGGAGGGGGCCGCCGGCTCGGCGGCCGGCCGAAGGCGCTGCTGGAGCACCGGGGCCGCCCGCTGATCGAACACGCGGTGCGCTCGCTGCGCGACGGCGGCTGCGGCCCGCTGCACGTGGTGCTGGGCGCGGCGGCGGACGAGGTGCGGGCCCGCGCGGATCTCGCGGGCTGCGCGGTGACGGTGAACCCGGACTGGGAGGAGGGCATGGGCTCCTCGCTCCGGCGGGGACTGGCCGCCCTGGGCGCGACGGACGCGGCACTCGTCCTTCTGGTCGATCAGCCCGGGATCGGGGCGGAGGCGGTGGCGCGGGTGCGTCTCGCGTACCGCTCGCGGGCGAGTCTGGCGGCCGCCTCGTACGGCGGGGAGCGGGGCCATCCGGTGCTGTTCGGGGCGGACCGGTGGACGGACATCGCGGCGGGGGCGGTGGGCGACCGGGGGGCGCGGGCTTATCTGCGCGAGCACCGCGATGCGATCACGCTCGTGGAGTGTTCGGATGTGGCCGAGGCGTACGACATCGACACCTCGCAGGACCTGAAGCACCTGGAGTGACCGGGCGGGCCCGGCGGACCCCCGCTCGCCGTCCACCGTGCGTGGCCGTCCCGGCACGCTGCGCCGCCGACGGCCCGTTTCTGTCGACCCGGAGAATCTCGACATCAACAAACCATTGAACTTCCACCATAAGGAAACTACTATCCACTGGTCAGAAGCCCTCTGAACCTCAGACGGCATCCACGGCCGTATCTCGGAGCCATGGCACGCCGTGCCGTCTCAGGCGACCCGGCGGCCATGAGACGCCGCCGCCCGCTGAAGGAGTGACAGCTCATGTCCGCACCAGCGCCGTCCACGCTGGCCATCGTCGATGCCGAGCCCCTGCCCCGGCAGGAAGAGGTCCTGACCGACGCGGCCCTCGCGTTCGTGGCCGAACTGCACCGGCGGTTCACCCCGCGCCGCAATGAGCTGCTCGCCCGGCGCGGTGAGCGCCGCGCCGAGATCGCCCGCACCTCCACGCTGGACTTCCTGCCCGAGACGGCGGCGGTCCGCGCGGAAGCCTCCTGGAAGGTCGCACCGGCTCCGGCCGCTCTGAACGACCGCCGGGTGGAGATCACCGGTCCGACCGACCGCAAGATGACCATCAACGCCCTGAACTCGGGCGCCAAGGTCTGGCTCGCCGACTTCGAGGACGCGTCCGCCCCCACGTGGGAGAACGTCGTCCTCGGCCAGCTCAACCTCACCGACGCCTACGAGCGCCGCATCGACTTCACCGACCCGAGGTCGGGCAAGTCGTACGCGCTGAAGTCCGCCGACGAACTCGCCACGGTCGTCATGCGCCCCCGCGGCTGGCACCTGGAGGAGCGCCACCTCCAGCTGGACGGCGTCTCGGTGCCGGGCGCGCTCGTCGACTTCGGCCTCTACTTCTTCCACAACGCGCAGCGCCTGATCGATCTCGGCAAGGGCCCGTACTTCTACCTGCCGAAGACGGAGTCGCACCTGGAGGCCCGTCTCTGGAACGACGTCTTCGTCTTCGCCCAGGACTACGTCGGCATCCCGCAGGGCACGGTCCGCGCGACGGTGCTGATCGAGACGATCACCGCCGCGTACGAGATGGAGGAGATCCTCCACGAGCTGCGCGACCACGCCTCCGGTCTCAACGCCGGCCGCTGGGACTACCTCTTCTCCATCGTCAAGAACTTCCGTGACGGCGGGTCCAAGTTCGTCCTCCCGGACCGCAACGCGGTGACGATGACCGCCCCCTTCATGCGGGCGTACACCGAACTCCTCGTCCGCACCTGCCACAAGCGCGGCGCGCACGCGATCGGCGGCATGGCGGCCTTCATCCCCTCGCGCCGCGACGCCGAGGTCAACAAGGTGGCCTTCGAGAAGGTCAAGGCGGACAAGGACCGCGAGGCGCACGACGGCTTCGACGGCTCCTGGGTCGCCCACCCCGACCTGGTCCCGATCGCCCTGGCCTCCTTCGACGCGGTCCTCGGCGAGAAGCCCCACCAGAAGGACCGCCTCCGCGAGGACGTCTCGGTGGCCCCGGGCGACCTGATCGCCATCGACACCCTGGACGCGAGCCCGACGTACGACGGCCTGCGCAACGCCGTGGCGGTCGGCATCCGCTACATCGAGGCGTGGCTGCGCGGCCTGGGCGCGGTCGCCATCTTCAACCTGATGGAGGACGCCGCCACCGCGGAGATCTCCCGCTCGCAGATCTGGCAGTGGATCAACGCGGACGTGGTCTTCGAGAACGGCGAACACGCCACGGCGGAGCTGGCCCGCAAGGTGGCCGCCGAGGAACTGGCCGCGATCCGCGAGGAGATCGGCGAGGAGACCTTCACCGCCGGCAAGTGGCAGCAGGCCCACGACCTCCTGCTCCAGGTCTCCCTGGACCAGGACTACGCGGACTTCCTGACGCTGCCGGCGTACGAGCAGCTGCGCTGACGTCACGGCGCGAGCACCATCGCCGCCCCCGGCACCGCGCCGGCGAGCACCGTCACCGCCCCCGGCACCGCACGGCGCCGGGGGCGGTGGTGTGCGCCTGAGCCCGCACGGCTCGGTCCCTCGCCGACCGCGACGGCAACGGCCGTGCACGGCACGCCTGTTCGTCGGCCGGTGACCACGACGCCCGGCGTCTCCACCGTACGCCCGCCGACACCGCGGGCTCACCCCTGTGCCGTAGCGTCGGCGGGCTCACCCGCTCGGGGTACCTCCGCGCACCACGCTGATGCGGTCCGGCCCTCCCTGGAGGCGGCCCCGCCGGTACAGGTCCGCGATGTCGCTCTCCAGGGCGGTGCGGATGTCCGCGCCCGTCCTGCGCCATCCGAAGAACTCGCAGGCCTGCCTGATCAATTCGTCCTGGGACATGCCGGGGCATTCGGCCGCGAGCTCACTCAGGGCGAGCTGCCGCTCGGCGGGAGCGATGTGCGTGACCTTGCGCGCCGTTTCCCCGGCCTCCGGCGTCCGTGCCGTGTCGGCGGTCCGCCCGCCGGCCCGGTAGAAGCCGTCGTCGCAGGCGAGCCTTCCCGAGCGGACGAGTTGCTGTGCCACCGTACGGACGTTGTCGCGAATGCGGTTCCCGGCCCGTGCTACGCCCCATGCCTCACGGGCCCGCTGCACCAGGAGCTCCTCGTGGACGGGTCCTTCGAGGGCGACGATCCGGTCGAGGGCCTGTCCCAGTTCCTTCCTGGCCTCCGGCGTGTGGAGCTCGTGGGAGGAATGGACCGTGATCCGGCATGCCTGGTAGGAAGCGCTCCACTCGCGGCGCGGCGCGGCGTCGACCGGCACCCTTGCGTACGTGGTTCCGGCCGGCTTCGCCTGAGCCGGCACGTGGACGGCAGCCTGGTCTCCGGACGCGGTGCCGGACGCTCCCTCATCGACGGCAGGCGACGGGGCGGCCGGGGGCGGCCCGGGGTCCGGCTCGACAGGGGCCGGAGGCCGCGCTGTCTCCGCCGTGAGCGGGCCCTGCGCGATGGCCTGCTCGACCGCTTCCTTCAGCCGCTGTTCGGCTGCCGCACGCCCCCGGTACCAGTCGGTGCCCCAGATCCGGTAGAGGCGCCAGCCGAGCCCGTTCAGCACCTGCTCCCGCAGCCGGTCGCGGTCCCGGGCCGCCTTGGAGGAGTGGTACATCGCACCGTCGCACTCGATCCCCAGTGCGTACGCGCCAGGGTGCTGCGGGTGACGCAGCCCCAGGTCGATGCGGTATCCGGCGACGCCGACCTGCGGCTGCACGGTGTAACCCCAGCCATCCAGCACGGCGAGCACCGACTCCTCGAAGGGGCTGTCGGGCTCCGCGTCCGCCTGGACGACGTCGCGGGCCAGTACCGCGGGCCCGTTCTCCGCGTACTCCAAGTAGCGCTTCAGGTGCTGGACGCTCTCGTTGGCGCTGTCGGGCAGGCTCGTGCCACGGAACGAGGCGACGACCTCCATCCGGTAGCGCGCCCGGGTGACGGCCACGTTCAGACGTCGCCAGCCGCCGTTCTTGTTGATGGGGCCGAAGTTGAGCCCGAGCTTTCCGTGTTCGTCGGGTCCGTAGCCGACGGACATGATCATGACGTCACGCTCGTCGCCCTGCACCGATTCGAGGTTCTTGACGAAGAAGCCGTCCAGCCGGTCCTCGGTGAAGCAGTGGTCGAGGTCGGGCCGGCCCAGCCGGGCCTGCTGCACCGCGAGGTCGATGGCCGAGGCCTGCGCCTGGGAGAGGGCCACCACGCCGAGGGACCGGCCGGGGCGGGTGTCGAAGTGGTGGATGACACGGTCGGCGACGTACTCCGCCTCCGCCCGGTTGTCCCGGCGACCGCCGCGGTCGTACGTGCCGTCGGCTTCCAGGAAGGCGACGCCCACGTCGTTGCCCTCGTCGAACGCGCCGGGGAAGGTCACCATGGAGTTCCGGTAGAACGACCTGTTGCTGAAGGTGATCAGGTCCTCGTGCCGGCTCCGGTAGTGCCAGCGCAACGGCAGCTCCCGCATGGCGCCCGCCTTGCAGGCGTGCAGCAGCGATTCGAAGGAATCGGGGATGTCCGCCTCGTACTCGTCACCCTCCTCCTCTCCCGCGGAGTCGAAGAACGAGGTGGGCGGCAGCTGCTTGTCGTCGCCGGCGACGATCAGCGTCTGCCCCCGGTAGATGCAGTTGATCGCGTCACTGGGCCGGACCTGTGAGGCCTCGTCGAACACGACGACGTCGAAGTGATAGTCGGCCGGGAGCATCTGACTGACCGTCAGAGGACTCATCATGAAACATGGCTTGACGGACTGCACGACTTCACGGGTGCGACCGAGCAGTTCCCTGACGGGCATGTGCCGGGTCTTCTTCTCCGCCTCCCTGATGATCACTGCCGCTCCTCCACCGCCGATGCCCCTGGGACGCCGGTTGTTGCAGGCCTCGATCACGGCACCGCCCGCGGCGGCGATCAAGCGGCGGTCGGCTTCCCGGTAGTCGGCCACCCTGGCGTCGAGGTCGTCCGAACGGGTCGTGCGCAGCCGGCTGTCGGTGGCGAGGATCCCGTCCGCCCAGGAGGTGAGCACGGACCGTTCGACGATCTCCGGCAACCGCTCCGGCTCGATGCCGCGCTCGGCCGCGCCCGCCACGAGCGCGTCGGCGCCCTGTCGGGCGAGGACGGCGACGCCGTCCCGGTACGCGTACCACTCCTCAGGGCCCCGCGGGTCGGCGAGCAGCTCTCGGACGGCTTGCCCTGCCTGGTCCAGGGGCCCCATCAGCAGAGGGGAGAGCTGCACCTGGCGCTCCGCGCCGAAGAGGCCGAGCAGAGCCGTCACGGACGTGGACCAGCGCTCGGCCCGGCGCTCGGCGACGGCACACCAGTCACCGAGGGAACGTCGCGCGTTCTCCGCCAACAGGGCGGGGAGGCGGTCGGTGTCGACGGCGTCGGCCAGCTGGTCGGCCAGCAGATCGCGCCGGACCGGCTCACCGGCCAGTTCGATGATGCGGTCGGCGGTCGCGAGAGCGTCGGTGAGGGCGGGTACGTCCTCCTGGGTGCGGGGCGTGTACCGGCCGAGCAGCACGGCGTGCTCGCCGGAGAGCCTGCGCACCTCGTCGGCGGCCCGTTGCCACTGAAGGGCATCGCCCAGGCGCCCGACCAGCGACTTTGTCCAGGCGCCGTCATGAGTGAGTGCGGCGACAGCCGTACGGTCGGCCTTGTACTGGGCCGAGAAGCGGGCCATCAGCTTGGCGTGCGGGCCCTCGAAACGGGCGACCAGCTCGGGCAGGTCCGTCCGTTCGACCGTCTGCTCGCCGAACACGTCCGCGGCCGCCGCACGCGCTTCGGCCTCCGCGGTCAGGGCTTCCCGCAGCGCCTGTGCGGCCTGATGTGCTCCACGAAGCTCCGCGTCGTCGAACCAGGCGCCCAGCGGGGGGTTCGCGGCCGCCGTGAGGTCGGCGAGTGCGCACAGGGCTGCGGCCGCCTCGCCGTCGTTCGGCTTGGGCATCCCGAACAGGTCCGCGAGCTGGGCCAGTTGACCGGAGGCGTCGTCCTGGAGAGTTGCGTCTCCGGAGCCGAAGCCGTCGGGCAGGCCGGCTCGCAGGGAGCGTACGGTCTGGTGAAGCTCGCGGACGGACCGGGGCTCGCCCTGGGTACCGGCGAACGGACGGCGGGCGGTCGCCGCACGCAGGGCGTCGAGCGCGTCGGACGCCTCGGTGGCCGTCTGGTGTGCGGAGGCACCCACGAGCCCGTGCCAGGGAAAGGAGTTGCCCTCCGCTACGGGGCGCCACGCCCGGCTCACTGCTCGGGCCGCCACGGTGAGGTCCTGCAACGCCGCGGCGCTCAGGGTCCGGACGGTCTTCGCGTTCTCGGCGGACAGGGAGAGTTGCGGTGTTCCCGCCTGGTCGAGCTGGACCAGGCGGCCGAGGACGTCGTGCAGAGTCCGCCCGAGAGGATCCCTGACCTGGTTCATGCCCGCCGCGTAGGCGGAGAGCTCCTCACGCAGCTGCCGGGCGCGCTCACGTTCGTGTTCCGCGGCTCCGTTGACCCGGGCAACCGTGGTCAGTACCCGGGCGAGCTCGGTGGCGACGGCCTTCTTGCTCGTATCACCGCTGTGCAGGGCCAGCACGAAATCGCCGAGCCCCACCCCGCGCAGCCGGTTGCGCACGACGTCGAGCGCCGCCGCCTTCTCACTGACGAACAGCACACTGCGACCCGCGTGCATCAGAGCCGCGATCAGGTTGGTGATGGTCTGGCTCTTGCCGGTGCCGGGCGGGCCGCTCATCACGAAGGAGCGGTGCTCCAGAGCCGCCGCGATGCACTGGCGCTGCGAGGCGTCCGCGTCCAGTACGAGCGGCGTCCGCTCGGGCAGCTGGACCTCGTCGATCCGGTCCAGTTCCGGCGGCTCGAACCCGATGAGGTCGTCCGGCAGACCCGCGTCCGGTCCCAGGGCGACGGCGCGCACCAGAGGATGGGCGAGGATGCGGTCCTCGTTCTGCTCCAGGTCCTTGTACATGGCCTCCCGGTGCGAGGCGAACAGACCCAGCACGGCGCGATCGTCGACCGTCCAGCCCTGCTGTCCGGCCGCGGCGGCGCGGGCGGCCGCCAGCAACGCCGGCAGATCGCCGACGTCGGTGCCGGTGACCGGGGACCAGTCGGCCCCCAGACGTTCCGCCTTCACCGCGAGAGCCGGGTTGTGCACGCGGTCCTGGCCGTCGGCCGGATGGAGGCGGTAGCGGTGGCCGCTCTCCCTCCGCAGTTCCACCGGGACGAGAAGCAGCGGTGCCGAACTGGTCTCGTGCGCCCCCTCCTCACGCCAGTCGAGCATGCCGACGCCCAGCCAGAGCACCCACAGACCGTAGTCGTTGAACATCTGGCCGGACTTCTGGCGGAGCTGGTAGAGGGCCCGGTCCAGTGTCGCCTGCGTGGTCTTCTGCGTGACCAGTCCCGGACGGCCGCGGGGAGCGGGTACCGACCGGACCTCCTCGCCGTCCGGGGCCTCCGCCACCGGGGCGAACTCCCAGCCCCTGGCCAGCTCGGCGAGCAGAGGGCCGGTCTCCGGAGAGGTGATCTCCAGCGTCGACGTACGGGTGTGGCGGAAGTTCAGCAGGCGGTTGCGTCCGCCCATGTCCAGCAGCGAGGACCGCCAGCCGTCCAGTACGGCTTTCAGCCTGTCGAGACCGGGGTCATGGACTACCGAAGGCTGGGAACGGGGCGGTCGGGGCATGGGGCGAGAACCTCCTGAGCACGGCGCACAGGGGTATCCACGCTCACAGGCCCCCCTGGAGAGATGTACTTATCAGCCCGCGACTACCGACACGCCACGGATCAACCACATGATATGTGTTTGTTGTGAAGACCCAGGTGACTGGCGGGAAATAGTCAGCTCCTGGCCTGAGTGAGCCACCGCTGCACGCTCTCGGCCGCCCCCTACCCGACGGACTCGCCTCTCACGTCCACACCGCTCCCAGCGCCACGAACCCGCAGACGAGGGCGAACAGGATGGCCAGCAGCGGCCAGACGAACCGCAGGTACGTGTCGTAGCCGACCTTCGCCAGGGCCACCCCGCCGATGGTGACCGCCGTCGTCGGGACCCAGAGGTTCATCCAGCCGCTCGCCGCCTGCCACGCCGTGACGACCACGGCGCGGGAGACGCCCGCGAAGTCGGCGAGCGGGGCCAGGATCGGCATCGCCAGCGTGGCGTGGCCGGAGGTGGAGGGGATGAGGAAGGCGAGCGGCAGGTTGACGACGAAGACGAAGACCGCGAACAGCGCCGACGAGGTGCCCGAGACCACGCCCTCGATGGAGTGCAGCACCGTGTCGGTGATCTGCGCGTTGTTCATGATGACCGTGACACCGCGCGCGAGGACGATGACCAGCGCCGGGGAGATGAAGTCCGCCGCGCCCCGGATGATCGTCGCGCTGAGCTTCTGCTCGCCGAACCGGGCGACGACGCCGACCAGGACCGCCGCGACCAGGAACAGGGCGGCCAGCTGGGGGAAGGACCAACCGAGTTCGAAGCCGTACGGGGTGGCGTCGGCGTCGCCCGTGAGGGCGCTGGACCACGGGACGACCGAGAAGATCATGAAGCTGAAGACCAGGGCGACCAGGACGAGGACGATCCGGTGGAGCCCGGTCAGCTCCGGGGGCTCCCCCGCGTCCGCCGCGTTGTGCTCGCGGTCGCCGGGCAGGAAGCCGGAGAGCGAGCGGTCGGGGTTCTCGCGGACGCGGCCCGCGTACCGGATGACGTAGCCGATCGTCACCGCCGTCAGGACCACCCACATGATCGCGCGCAGCACGATGCCGTCGCCGAGCGAGATGCCGGCGGCGGAGGACGCGACCCCGGTGGCGAAGGGGTTCACGGTGGAGCAGAGCACGCCGATGCCCGCGCCGAGGATGATCGTGCCGGTGGCCACCATGCGGTCGTAGCCGAGGGCCAGCATCAGCGGGATGATCAGGCCGTAGAAGCCGAGCGTCTCCTCCGCGAATCCCTCGACGGTGCCGAGGAGGGAGAAGACCAGCATCACTCCGGCGATGAGCAGCGCCCCCCGGTCGCGCAGCCGGTACGCGAGGCGGCCGATGCCCCGGTCCAGGGCGCCGGTGGCGAACACCACGGTGATGAACGCGCCGATGGCGAGCACGAAGAGGAACACGCCGGCGCTGCCGTACAGCTCGCCGGCCAGGTCCGGGCCGACCTCGCCCGTCTTCGCGTCCTGGACGCCGTAGAGGCCGTTGACCGGGGAGAGGAAGAGGTCGTTCAGGCGGTCCACGAAGCTCTGGTCGGAGTCGACTCGGTGGTACGTGCCCTGGAGCGGGGCCCCCTCCTCGTCGCGGTCGTAGGTCCCGGGCGGGATCAGGAAGGCCAGTCCCCAGACGGCCAGCGTGACGACCGCGAGGATCGTGAGGGCGCTGGGGAAGGCGAACCTCTTCCGGGCCGGGGGCTCTTCCTCCGGGGCCGGCTTCGTGTCGGCCGCGCTGCTCATGCCGTGCTCCCGCCCGTCGCGGTCCCCAGCGGGGAACCGAACGGACGCAAGGACTCCAGATGGGTGACCAGGAGGTCCTGGGGCCCGGCGAGGGAGCGGACCTCCTCCTCCCGCCTCGCCACCCGCTCCACGCCCGCGCCGCGCACCAGGTCCACGAGGAGGTCGCGGGCCTCGCGCACGAGCTCGGGCGGGAAGCCGGGAAACGCGATGGGCGGGGTGGGCGGGATGGCCGTCAGCCGTTCCAGGCCGGCGACGAGACCGTCCATCAGCGCGTCGACCCGTGTGCTCGGGCCGTCTCCCGGATCCATGGTTCAGCCCCTTCGGTCCACTGGCCTTCCAGGACCAATGGACCATGGGGGGCGGCGCGCCGCACGCCTGGGAAACGGTGGCCGGTCGGGCCTCAGTCCGTCAGGACGACCGTCCGCTGGGCCGAGAAGTCACCCCACTTGCCATCCGGAAGCTTGGCCCTGAGCTTGACCGAATAGCGGGTGCCCACCGGGTCGGAGAGGTCCAGCCGGTAGGTGGCGCGCCCCTTGGGGGGCGTGCCGCCCCAGACGATGGTGGTGGTCAGCTTGCCGTTCAGATGGAGCTCGTAGGCGGGGATGACTCCGCCCGTCTCGGGCTGGTCCCAGGACAGGTCGAGGGTGGAGGCGGCGCCCTCCTTGCCGATCTCGGCCCTCAGACCGGTGGGGGCCGTGCTCGCGGGTGCGCCGGGGGCGGACTCGGTGGTGAGGTCGAACGTGTTGCTGTCGGCCGAGGACTTGTCGGAGGCGTCCCGGGCCCGGACGGTGAAGGTGTAGACGGTCCCCGGGCGCAGCCCCGTGAGCTTCGCCGTGGTCTCGGAGGCCGGGACGCTGTGGATCCGGGAGTCCTCCTGGTAGACGTCGTACGAGGTGACGCCGACGTCGTCCTTGGACGCGCCCCAGGTGAGGGTGGCGGCACGTTTCCCGTCGGCGCTGCCCGTCAGCTTCGCCGGGACGGTGGGGGGCGTGTCGTCCTTGGGCGGGGTGGCCTGGGTGGTGACGGGGACACCCTTGCTGGGCGCGGAGAGATTCCCCGCCGTGTCCTTGGTCCGGACGCTGAAGGTGTAGTCCGTCGAAGCCGTCAGCCCGTTGACGTCGATCATGGTCTTGGTCGCCGGGACGCTCTTGACCTTGGACTTTCCACGGTAGATCTCGTATCCGGCGACCTTCTTGTTGTCGGAGGCGCCTTCCCACATGACGTGCACCGAGGTGGAGCTGCTGGCCTGGGCCGTCACGCCCTTGGGGGTGGCGGGAGGCTGCGTGTCGGCTTCGGCGGTGCCACCGCAGGCGGAGAGGAGGGGTGCGAGAAGCAGGGCGGAACAGGTCAACGCGGCAGAGATGTGGGGGCGTTGCACGGTGGTGCCTTCCATCCGGACAGCAATGGTCCAGACCTGTATGCCATGGCGCGGGGGTCGCCGACAAGAGGACGGCGAGGAACCTTCCGCTATGTGCCGGTGTGCCCTGCCCAAACCACGGTCCGGGCAGGGCATGGACCCAAATGCCTGCCCCGGAGGGGGCCTGTTCTGGTGGCAGCCCGGCAACCACGGCAAGGCCGTCGACACCGATGCGAGGCGACGCGCACTCCAACCACCACGAGCCTCGCCGCAAGTTGAGCCCGCACGGCTCGGCAACCCGACGCGTGGTCCGACCCGTTGCGGGTTCGCCGGGCGCCTCCCCCGGCAGACCTGTCACTATCGTGATCATCGACAGCTCCCGTACGAAGGAAGTGTTCGTCCTTGTGACAGCGCACCTGGCCACTCTCCGTCCTCTGCCGGACCTGCTCCGGGAGCATGCCCGGCTTCTCGGTACCAAGACCGCCTTCCAGGACGACCGTTCCCGTGTCACCTACGAACAGCTGGAACAGCGAACAGGCAGACTGGCGGGGCATCTCGTCAGCCTCGGTCTGCGGCACGGGGAGCGCGCGGCGATCCTCCTGGGCAGTCGTGTGGAGGCCGTCGAGAGTGTCCTCGCCGTCCTCAGGGCGGGCGCGGTCGGTGTGCCGATGGACGCGCGGAGCACCACCGCCGAGTTGGCGCACCTGCTGGACGACAGCGCGGCCCGGTTCGTCTTCGCCGACCGGTCCTCCCTGGGCCAGTTGCTGCCGTTGCTCCCGGAGCGTCCCCGGCTGACCGTGGTGCTCGTCGAGGACGAGGACCAGGATGCCGGGACGCGAGGCGCATGCCCGGCGGCGAGGGCGAGTGGCGACTCGGTCGACGAAGCGGGCATGTTCCGTTACGCGACCCTGGCCGCCACCGAGCCGCCCGCGCCGGCTCCTGATGATCTCGGGCTCGACGAGGTGGCCTGGCTCTTCTACACCTCCGGGTCGACCGGTCTGCCCAAGGGTGTGCTGTCCACTCAGCGCAACCGGCTGTCGTCGGTGGCGGCCGGTTTCGTCACCGTCCTCGGCCTGTCGGCGGATGACCGCCTGCTCTGGCCCCTCCCACTGCACCACGCCATGGGGCAGCTCCTGTGCGTTCTCGGGGTGACCGTGACCGGAGCGTCCGCCCTGCTCCTGCCGCGCTTCTCCGTGGCGGATGTGCTGGGTGAACTACGCCGGACCGACGCCCCTTTCACGCTCCTGGCCGGGGTACCGGCGACGTACGGCAAGCTCCTCGACGCCGTGGGGACCCGCGGGCTGGAGGCGCCCGCGCTGCGTGGCTGCGTCAGCGGAGGCGCGGCCGCGTCGCCCGCTTTCCAGCGGGCCTTCGAGGAAGTCTGCCGGGTTCCGTTCCTCGATCACTACGGAAGCACCGAGGCGGGGCCCGTCACCATGACGGCACCGGGCACCACCCGGGCAGCCGGCTCCTGCGGCCGTGTGCTGCCGGGCATGCGGGCGCGTATCGGCGACGGCAGCGGCGCCGAGGTTCCGGGCGAGGGCGAGTTGTGGGTCTCCGGACCCGGTGTCATGGCCGGTTACCACCAGCGTCCCGACGACACCGCCGAGGTCCTGCGCGACGGGTGGTACCGAACCGGTGATCTGGCCCGCATCGGCCCCGGCGGTGAACTCACCCTCACGGGCCGGGTCAGCGAGCTGATCATCCGGGCCGGGGAGAACGTCCACCCCTCCGAGGTGGAGGCGGTGCTGCTGGCGCTGCCGGGGATCACGGACGCCGCCGTGGCGGGCGTCCCGGACGACGTACTCGGTGAGGTCCCGGCCGCTTACCTGGTTCCGGCGAAGGCCGGTGTCCTCGACAGGAGAGAGATCCTCGCCGGCTGCCGGAAACACCTCTCACCGTTCAAGGTGCCCGTCATCCTCCACGAGGTGGACGCGATCCCGCGTACCGCCTCGGGCAAGGTCAGGCGGTACGCGCTCGCCGGCCTGCCCGCGCGCCCTCTGCCGGCCGGAGGCCTCTCGCTGACGGAGGCAGGGGAGGTGGACCTGACAGCCCTGGTGCGGGCCGAGGTCGCCGCCGTGCTCGGCTGCGCCGTGGACGAGGTGGAACGGGGCACCGCCTTCCGTGACCTGGGGCTGGACTCGTTGACGTCGACGGTGCTGTGCAACCGTCTGTCGGCGGCGACCGGTCTCCCGCTGTCCGAGGCCGCGCCCTTCGACTTCCCCACCACGGACGAGCTCGCCGCACATCTTCGGGCGCGGCTCACCGGCCGGACGACGACCGCCACGCCCAGCCGTCCGGAAGGCGCCGGTACGGACGAGGACCCCGTGGTCATCGTGGGAATGGCGTGCCGCTTCCCCGGCGGCGTGGAGAGCCCCGAGGACCTGTGGCGGCTGGTCGAGGACGGCGTCGACGCCATCACCCCCTTCCCCACCGACCGGGGGTGGGACGTGGACGGGCTCTACGACCCGGATCCCGGACGGGCCGGCCGTACCTACGTACGCGAGGGGGGCTTCCTGTCCGGTGTCGACCGCTTCGACCCCGCCTTCTTCGGGATCTCGCCCCGCGAGGCCCTGGCCATGGATCCGCAGCACCGGTTGCTGCTCGAAGTCGCCTGGGAGGCTTTCGAACACGCGGGGATCGATCCCGGTACGGTGCGCTCCACGCCCACCGGCGTGTACGCCGGACTCATGTACAGCGACTACGCCGGCCGTGTCGCCCGCACACCGGAACGTGTGGAGGGCTACCTGGGCATCGGTAACGCGGGCAGCGTCGCCTCCGGCCGTATCGCCTACACCCTGGGCCTGGAAGGCCCGGCGGTCACGGTGGACACGGCGTGCTCGTCGTCGCTGGTGGCCCTGCACCTGGCGGCGCAGGCCCTGCACAGGGGCGAGTGCTCACTGGCGCTGGCCGGCGGCGTCACGGTGATGTCGGCGCCTCGGTCCTTCGTCGAGTTCAGCAGGCAACGCGCGCTGGCCCCCGACGGCCGCTGCAAGGCGTTCGGGGCGGCGGCGGACGGCACCGGGTGGGCCGAGGGCGCGGGAATGCTGCTGATGACACGGCTGTCGGAGGCCCGGCGGGCGGGTTACCCGGTCCTGGCCGTGATGCGCGGTTCCGCGGTGAACCAGGACGGTGCGAGCAACGGCCTCACCGCCCCGCACGGACCGGCGCAGCAACGGGTGATCCGCCGGGCTCTGGCCGACGCGCGGCTGGAACCCGCGGAGATCGACGCGGTGGAGGCACACGGCACGGGCACCCGACTCGGTGACGTCATCGAGGCGGAGGCGTTCCTGGAGGCGTACGGGCAGGCCGGTGCACGGGAACACCCCCTGTGGCTGGGCTCGGTCAAGTCGAACATCGGACATACGCAGGCGGCGGCGGGCATGGCCGCTGTGATGAAGACGGTCCAGGCGATCGCGCACGGCGTACTGCCGCGTACGCTCCACGCCGAGGAGCCGAACCCCGGCGTGGACTGGTCGTCGGGTGCGGTGTCGTTGCTGTCCCGTTCGGTGCCCTGGCCCCGGACCGGGCGGCCCCGGCGGGCGGGTGTGTCGTCCTTCGGGATCAGCGGGACCAACGCGCATGTGGTGATCGAGCAGGCGCCTGTGGAGGAGCCCGATGACTCGGGCCGCCCGGGCAGGCGGTCCCCGGACAGCGGATCCCCTGCCGCCCGGACGGCCGGGGCACCGGTGTCGGCCGTGCCGTTCCCGGTGTCGGCGAAGAGCGCCTCGGGGCTGCGGGCGCAGGCCCGGCGACTCCATGCCCACGTGGGGGAACGCCCCGGAGCGGACCTGCTGGACCTCGGTTTCTCGCTGGCCACGACCCGCGCCCATTTCGAGCACCGCGCGGTGGTGGTGGCCGGTGACCGCGACGAACTGCTCGCCTCGCTCGACGCGGTGGCGGAAGGCCGCTACCGGCCGGGCCTGAGCACGAGCGGTCCCCGCCCGGCGGGCCCGGTGGTCTTCATGTTCACCGGGCAGGGCAGCCAGCGGGCGGGCATGGGCCGGGAACTGTACGAGACCCATCCCGTCTACGCCCGTTCCTTCGACAGGATCTGCGCACTGCTGGACCCGCTGCTGCCGCGGCCACTGCGGGACGTGGTGTTCGCCACCGAGAACGCCGAAGGCGGCCGGGAGGGCACCGAGGGTGACGAGGCCCCGCGAGCGGGCGGGCTCCTGCACACGACGCGCTTCGCGCAGCCCGCACTCTTCGCTCTGGAGGTCTCGCTGTTCCGGCTGCTGGAGTCCTGGGGCGTACGTCCCGACCTGGTGGCCGGGCACTCGGTCGGCGAACTGGCGGCGGCGCACGTCGCCGGTGTGCTGTCCCTCGCGGACGCCTGCACCCTGGTCGCGGCGCGGGGCCGGCTGATGGACGCGTTGCCCGCCGGCGGCGCGATGGCCTCCGTCCAGGCGGACGAGAGCGAGGTCACCGCGTATCTGGCGGGCGGAGCGGACACACCGCGGGAGGTGGACATCGCAGCCGTGAACGGCCGCTCCGTGGTCGTCTCCGGGGACGAGTCCGCGGTGCTGGAGGTCATCGCGCACTGGCGCGAACAGGGACGTGGGGCCACCCGTCTGCGGGTGAGCCATGCGTTCCACTCCGCGCACGTGGAACCCATGCTCGAAGCCTTCGGCTTGGTCGCGCGGGGGATCGTCTACTCCCCGCCGGAACTCCCCCTCGTCACCGCGGTGGCGGACCGGCCCGCGACCACCGAGGAGATCTGCTCACCCCGGTACTGGGTGGACCATGTGCGCCGGCCGGTCCGTTTCGCCGACACGGTGCGGTACCTGCGGGAGCGGGGGGCCACGCACTTCGTGGAGCTGGGCCCGGACAGTGTGCTCGTGGGCCTGGCACGTGACGCCTTCCCCGGCCCCGGCCCGACGGCCACGGCCACCTCGGGCGACCGTGCGGACAGCTCCGCGCCCTTGGCCGTCCCGACGCTTCGTGGCCCGCGTCCTGAGGCCGGGGCGCTGCTCGCCACGGTGGCCGCGCTCCACGCGCACGGTGTGCACGTGGACTGGCGGGCGGTCTTCGCCGGGCGTGGCGCACGGCGTGCGGCGCTGCCCACCTACGCGTTCCAGCGTGAGCGGTACTGGCTGGACGCCGACCTGCCGGGGCCCGCGGCGGAGCCGGACGCCGCGTCCCACCCGTTCCTGCGAGCGGTGACGTCGACGGCGGACGACGACGGCCTGCTGCTGAGCGGCCGGCTGTCCCTGCGCGACCAGCCCTGGCTCGCCGACCACACGGTGGTGGACACGGTGCTCCTGCCGGCGACGGCCTTCGTCGAGATGGCGATCCGCGCCGGGGCCCGGGTGGGCGCCTCCGTACTGGAGGAACTGACGCTGACCGCGCCGCTTCCGCTCTCCTTGGACGAGGCGGTCGAACTCCAGGTGAAGGTGGCGCGAGCGGACGCGGACGGGCGCCGGGCCGTGGTGTTCCACGCGCGGACGCACGCTCCCGGATACGACGACGGCCCCTGGAACCGCCATGCCTCCGGAGTTCTGGCCCCCGCGGACTCCGGCCTTCCGCGACCGCGGACCTCCGCGGACGCGCCGTCCCCCTGGCCGCCGGCGGGCGCTGTCCCGCTGCCGCTCGGCACCGAGGCGGGTACCGGCCTCTACGAGGGACTCGCGCACAGCGGGCTCCGTTACGGGCCGGCCTTCCAGGGACTGCGGGCTGCCTGGCGCCTGGGCGAGGACGTCCTCGCCGAGATCGAACTCCCGGACGGGGAACACGCAAACGCCGACCTCTTCACCCTTCATCCGGCCCTGCTGGATTCGGCGCTGCACACCTTGATGCTGGACCAGACCGTCCCGGGCGGTGAAGACGGCGACACCGGTAGCGGAACCGGGGCGCTGTTGTCGCTCCCGTTCGCCTGGAGCGGTGTGCGGCTGTACGCGTCCGGCGCCCGCACACTGCGGGTGCGGGCGTCCCAGGCGGAGGGGAACAGAGCCCGGCTGGAGCTGGCCGACGGGACCGGAGCCCCCGTCGCCACGGTGGACTCGCTCGTCCTGCGGCCGCTCTCTCCCGCGCAGTTGAGCGGCGTACGCGCGCACGGCGACTGTCTGTTCCTCCTGGACTGGACGCGTCTGCCGGATTCGTCCGTCCCGATGCCGGAGAAGCCGCCTCTGTACGGGCTTCTGGGCGAGCCCGGCCCGTGGCTGGACGACGCACTCCTGCGGGCGGGCATCGGGCCGACGGCCTATCCGGATGCGGCCTCGGCGGCCGCGGACGCACCTGCCGTCGTGATCGCCTGCCCTCCGCTCACCGGGGCCGACCGAACGGACCGCGCGTCGGCCGCACACCGTACGGCAGGCTGGGCACTGCGGCTCGTACAGGACTGGCTCGCCGAGGAACGGCTCGCCGGCTCACGTCTGGTCGTCCTCACTTCGGGCGTCGTCGCCACCGGAGCCGAGCGGGACGGAAGCAGCCGCGACGACGACGCCGCGCTCGTCCACGCACCTGTGTGGGGTCTGCTCCGCTCGGCGCAGACCGAGAACCCGGGCCGCTTCTCGCTGGTCGACGTCGATGACCACCCCGCCTCCGCGGGGGCCCTGGTACGGCTCCTGACGAGCCCCGAACCGCAGACGGCCGTACGCGACGGTGTCGCGTACGTACCGAGACTGGTCCGCGCGTCCCGAGCGGCGACGGAGACGGCCGATGGGGCGCCGCGTCGGCTGCGCCCGGACGGCACCGTCCTGGTCACCGGGGGATCCGGTTCGCTGGGCAGGGAGTTCGCCCGTCACCTCGTGGTCGCGCACGGGGTGCGTCACCTGCTGCTCGTGGGGCGGCGCGGAGCCGATGCGCCCGGCGCCGCCGAGCTGTGCGCGGAACTCACCGGACTGGGCGCGGAGGTCACGGTGGCGGCCTGCGACGTCGCCGACCGTACGGCGCTCGCCGCTCTGCTCGCGGGCGTGCCGGAGGCGCACCCACTGACCGGCGTGGTGCACACCGCGGGGGTCCTGGACGACGGTGTGATCCCGGCACTCACACAGGAGCGGCTGGACCGCGTACTGCGGCCGAAGGTGGACGCGGCCCTGGCCCTGCACGAGCTGACCCGGGGCAGCGACCTGGCGGTGTTCGCCCTGTTCTCCTCGGTGGCCGGGGTGTTCGGCTCCGGCGGTCAGGGCAACTACGCGGCGGCGAACTCGTTCCTGGACGCGCTGGCACGGCACCGCAGGGCGCTCGGGTTGCCCGGCACTTCTCTCGCCTGGGGGCCGTGGCAGCAGAGCGGTGGGATGACGGCCGCGCTCCGGGACGCGGACCTGCGCCGGATGGCCCGTTCCGGTTTCGTCCCGCTGCGGACCGAGGAGGGCCTCTCGCTCTTCGACACCGCCGTCGAAGGACGGGACTCCGTCCTGGTGGCAGCTCGTCTCGACCCGGCGGCAACCGGGGCATCCGGGGCACCTGGGGCGCCGCTCTCCCGGGTACCGGGCCGGGGGCCCGCACGGAGCGCCTCCGCATCGCTCACCGGGCCCGGCACCGACGGCGAGGACTCCCTTCGCCGTCGGCTGGCCGCCACGCCTCCGGACGAGCGCGGTGCTCTGCTCCTCGCGCAGGTCCGAGCGGAGGCCGCCCTGGCACTCGGCCACGGCTCGGAGGACTCCGCGGTCGAAGCGGACCGCGCGCTGGCGGAACTGGGCCTCGACTCACTGGCCGCGGTCGAGTTGCGCAACCGGCTCGGGGGGCTCACGGGACTCGCCTTGCCGGCCACGCTCCTGTTCGACTACCCGACGCCGCGTGGGGTCGCCGCCCACCTGGCGGAACGCTGGTCCCAGGACGCCCCTGAAGCGCTCGGATCTCTGGCCGCTCCCGGCACCACCGGCGGCAGTGCGGCCGGGACCGCCCCGGGCGGGGCCTCCTCCCGGCAGGGCGGTGGCGCGGAAAGGGCCTCGGCCCCGAAGGGCGCGGACGCCGACTCCTTGTCCGCGCTCTTCCGTACGGCGTGCGCCCGTGGCAAGGCGTGGGACGGGATGGTCCTCCTGACGATCGCGTCACGTTTCCGTGAGGTGTTCGAGGGCCCCGAGGCCCTCGGCTCGCCACCTTCGGCCGTCACTCTCGCGACAGGGGGTCCCGGGCCCCGCCTGATCTGCTTCCCCGCCCTCAGCGCACTGTCGGGGCCGCACGAATACACCCGTTTCGGGGCGGCTCTCCAGGGCCGGCGTCCGGTTTCGGTCCTGCCCAACCCCGGGTTCCTGCCACAGGAACCGCTGCCGGCCACGCGGGACGCCTTCGTGGCGGTACAGGCCGCCGGCGTGCGCGCGTGTGCGGGCGGCGAGCCGTTCGTCCTGCTGGGGCGCTCGGCCGGCGGATGGGTGGCACACGCGGTCGCCGAGGAGCTGGAGCGCACGGGTCTGGTCCCGTCCGCCGTCGTACTGATCGACACCTATCCGTGCGAGGACAGCGGCCTCGGCGGCGACCGCGGGGACGGATCCGCACTCTCGGCGATGACCGCGGGCATGCTGGACAATTCCGCGCAGTTCGCCTCGGCCGAGACCGACCGGCTCACCGCGATGGGCGGCTACCTGGAGCTCTACGCCCGCTGGAAGCCGGCGGAACTGGCGGCTCCCACCCTCTTCGTCCGGGCCGGAGAGCGCCTGCCGGGCATCGAGGCCGCCGAGGCGTGGAGCCTGCCGCACTCCGAGATCACCGTGTCCGGTGACCACTTCACCGTTCTGGAGGATCATTCCCGCACGACCGCCATCGCCGTCCACACCTGGCTCTCCGAACACCTCACAGGGGTGGACACGACCGGAGGCCACTCCCGGCACCAGGACGGGGCAGCCTGACGACGGCCGAGCTCCCGGCAGCCACCGGCCCTTTCGTCACGGCCGTCACGAGGACCATCGCCGACGCCCACCCTCGCGCCTCGACGTGCTCGCCCCGCACCGGACGGACGCCAGTGGCGGGCCGCCCTGGTGCTGGACCGGGTGATCGCTCTCCGTGGCCGCCGTCCGCGACCGGCGGCCGGGCGGCTGAGAGGAGAGGGCCCCTCACCGCTCCCGGGACCCACGGTCCGACGGGGTGGTTCCGCCACCGGTGAGAACCCGGTGACGGCAGGCGGTCCGGTCAGCTGGTGAAGAACTCCGTGATGTGCGCGGCCACCTGGTCCGCCCGGGTCTCGTGCATGCGGTGGCCGCCCGGGACCGTGATCAGCCGGCAGTCCGGGATCAGGGAGGCCACGTCGGCCTGGCGGTGCTGTTCCATCGGGCTCTCCGGGCCGCCGGTGATGATCAGCGTCGGGGAGACGATGTCGCCGAGGGCCTCGTCGGCGTCCGGGCCGGGGTCGGCGAGCTGGTCGCGTACGGCGGGCACCGCGTTCTCGTCGTAGTCCACCGGGCCCTCGCCCCGGCCCGCCGGGCCCGGGTCGCCGGGGAACGGGGCCGGGGTCTCCACCAGCACCAGCCGCTCCACCCGGTCGGAGTGCTCCTGGGCCACCAGGCGGGCGACGACCCCGCCCATGCCGTGGCCGACGAGACCGACCCGGTCCAGCTCCAGTTCGTCGAGGAAGCCCACGACGTCCTCGGCCATCAACTCCAGGGCGTAGTCGTCGGGCCAGTCGCTCTCGCCGTGGCCGCGCAGGTCCAGGGCGAAGACCCGCCACTCCTGGCCCAGCAGGGGGCCGGCCGCCTCCCAGTTCGCGCCCGAACCGCCGAGGCCGTGCAGCAGCACGACGGGCGAGCCGAACGCGTCGCCCCAGGTCCGGTACGCGAGGCGCACATCGCCGACATCCACAACAGACTGATCTTCCATGCCCCTGACGCTACAGCCGACGGGCGCCGGACGGCCGCCGGGGCCCCGCGTCGCACGGGGCCCCGGATACTCCGGTCAAGATCCGCAGGGTCATCCGCAGGGTCATCCGCAGGGGTCAGTGGACGCCGACCCCGGCCGCGGCCGGCACGACGTGCTCGCCCGGTGCCTGCTCCTCGTCCGCCGTGTCGGGCTTGCGGCCGAAGTGGTTGAAGGCGAGGTTCAGCACGATCGCCACCACGCAGCCGGTGGAGATGCCCGAGTCGAGGACGACCAGCAGGCTCTCCGGGAAGGCGTGGTAGAACTGCGGCGCCGCGATCGGGATCAGGCCGATGCCGAGGGCCGCCGCCACGATCAGCGCGTTCTCGCCCTTCTCCATGGCCGCGGTGGCCAGGGTCTGGATACCGCTGGCCGCGACCGTGCCGAAGAGGACGATGCCCGCGCCGCCGAGCACCGGCAGCGGTACGAGGGCGATGACGGAGGCCGCGACGGGGACCAGACCGAGCACGATGAGGATGCCGCCACCCGCGGCGACGACGAAGCGACTGCGGATCTTCGTCATGGCGACGAGGCCGACGTTCTGGGCGAAGGCGCTGCACATGAACCCGTTGAAGAGCGGGCTGATGGCGCTGCCGAGGGTGTCGGCGCGCAGACCGCCCTCGATGATTTTCTCGTCGGCCGGGCGGCCGACGATCTTGCCGAGGGCCAGCATGTCCGCGGTGGACTCGGTCATGCAGACGAGCATCACGATGCACATGGAGATGATGGCGGCGATCTCGAACTGCGGGGCGCCGAAGGCGAACGGTGTCGGGAAGCCGACCACGTCGGCTTCCTTGATGGCGCCGAAGTCGGTGATGCCGGCCGGGATGGCGATCAGGGTGCCGATGACCAGGCCGAGCAGGATGGCGATCTGCTGGAGGAAGCCGCGCAGGAGCTTGCGCAGGGCCAGCACGATGACCAGGGTCACGGCGGCCATGGTGATGTTGGTCATCGAACCGTAGTCGTCGGCCGTGGCGTTGCCGCCCTGGGACCAGTTGAAGGCGACCGGGAGGAGCGAGACGCCGATCAAAGTGATCACGGTGCCGGTGACGACGGGTGGGAAGAAGCGCACCAGTTTGCAGAAGTACGGGGCGAGGACGAACCCGAGAAGACTCGCGACGATGATCGCGCCGAATATGACGGCTATCCCGTCGTGCCCCCGGTCCTTGCCTATCGCGATCATCGGGGCGACCCCGGCGAACGAGACGCCGTTGACGAAGGGCAGCCGGGCGCCGACCTTCCAGAAGCCGATGGTCTGGAGCAGGGTGGCGATCCCCGCGGTGAAGAGGCTCGCCCCCATCAGGAAGGCGGTCTCCTTGGCGGTGAGGCCGACGGCGGGCCCCACGATGAGCGGTGGGGCCACCACGCCCGCGTACATGGCGGCCACGTGCTGGAGGCCGCTGGTGAACATCTTCAGTGGGGGGAGGGTCTCGTCGACCGGGTGTTTCCGGTCGTCTCCCGCTTCCGCGGCGTTGTCGGCCGTCGTGTCGGGGGCGGCTGCATCTGCGTCTTTGCGAAACCTGGGCTTGGCGGCCACGGCGGTTCCTCCGGTCGGTTACACGTCGTCGGCGACGTGGGATTCAGGGAGGTGGTGCGTAAGTGGTGCGGCGGTGCGGCTCTCTCAGGTGGTGCAGGTGGGGCAGGTAGTGCGGGTGGGGCAGGTAGTGCGGGTGGGGCAGGTGGGGCAGTCGTGCGGAGGGGGGTGCGGATGGGCGCGCACGGGGGTGTGCGCGGGCAGCGTTCATCACCGGTCCGGCGGGCGCGCACCATGCGCGCGTCCGCCGGACCGGCTGCCGTGGACCCCGCTCGGGTCCACGGCGGCCGGTCTCGGGCCGTCCCCCTCGACCGGCCGGTCGGGGATACCGCGCGGAGTGGGGCTCCGCGGGGATGCCGCACGGAGTCGGACTCCGGCGGGGTACCGCTCGGAATCAGGCTCCGGCGGCGATCTGCGCGAGGCGGCGGGCCTCGTCGCGGGTGACACGGGCGATGGCGTCCTCGTCCACCGTGGTGAGGTGGTTGCCCTCGACGACCGGCTTGCCGTCGACGAGGGACAGGGTCACCGGGGCGGCCGCGCCGAAGATGAGGGCGGTCACCGGGTCGGCGATCGAGGAGTGGGCCAGGGTGTCCAGCTTCCACAGGACGAGGTCGGCGAGCTTGCCGGCCTCCAGGGAGCCGATCTGGTCGGCGCGGCCCAGCACTTGGGCCCCGCCGAAGGTCCCGAGGCGGAGGGCCTGACGGGCGTTCAGGGCGGCCTCGCGGTGGGCGCCGAGGCGGTTGATGAGGAGCGCGTTGCGCAGCTCGGTGTGAAGCTCGCCGGACTCGTTGGAGGCGGTGCCGTCCACGCCGAGGCCGACGGGGACGCCGGCGGCGAGCATGTCGGGGACCCGGGCGATGCCCGCGGCGAGGCGCGCGTTGGAGGACGGGCAGTGGGCGACGCCGGTTCCCGCACGGGCGAAGGCGGCGATGTCCGAGTCGTTCATGTGGACGCAGTGGGCCATCCACACGTCGTCGCCGAGCCAGCCGGTCGACTCGAAGTACTCGGTCGGGCCCATCCCGAACAGCTCCTTGCAGAACTGCTCCTCCTCGACGGTCTCGGAACCGTGAGTGTGCAGCCGTACGCCCTTGCGACGGGCCAACTCAGCACCCTGACGCATCAGTTCGGTGGACACGGAGAACGGCGAGCAGGGCGCGACGGCGACCTGGGTCATGGCGTCGAAGGAGGCGTCGTGGTGGGCGTCGATCGTCGCCTCGGTGGCCGCGAGCGCGCCTTCGAGGGTCTCGACGGCGAAGTCCGGGGGCAGGCCGCCGTCCTTCTCGCTGCGGTCCATGGAGCCCCGGGCGAGGGTGAACCGTACGCCCGTCTCACGGGCGGCGCCGATGATCGCACCGGAGAGGTCGCCGGAACCCTTCGGGAAGACGTAGTGGTGGTCCATGGCGGTGGTGACGCCGCCGCGGGCCATCATGGCGAGCGAGCCCTGCGCGGCGGCGCGGGCCATCGGCTCGTCGATGCGCGCCCAGGTCGGGTAGAGGGCGACCAGCCAGTTGAAGAGGTTGTGGTCGGTGGCCAGGCCCCGGGTGATCCACTGGTAGAAGTGGTGGTGCGTGTTGACCAGGCCGGGCGTCGCGAGGTGTCCGGTGCCGTCGATCCGCCGGACGACTCCGGCGAGGCCCTCCGGAGCCTTGCCGGCGCCGATGGACTCGATGCGGTTGCCCGCCACGACGATGTACCCGGACGCGTACTCCGTGTCGTGGGCGTCGACGGTGGCGATCGAACAGTTCTCGATGATGATGCGCTGAGGGTCTGCCGAAGCTGCCATGGCGCTTCCTTCTTCTCTCTGTGGCGATGTGGGCACGGCAGGACCCTAGGAGGATTTGAGTGCCACAGCGGTGCGGCTGTGGGTGCCGAGATGATGGAAGAACAGGTTGAGCACGACCGCGACCAGTGCTCCCGCGCTGATCCCGGAGCCGAGGACGGTCTGCGCCCAGGCCGGGAAACCGGCGTAGAAAGTGGGCGCGGCGAGCGGGATGATGCCGGCGCCGAGCGCGACGGCGACCAGGATGATGTTGGAGCTGTCGTCCAGGCCCGCCTCGGAGAGCGTACGGATGCCGCTGACCGCGATGGAGCCGAAGAGGACGATGCCGGCACCGCCGAGGACGGGCATCGGGACGAGCGAGACGACCGCGCCGAGGACCGGGAAGGCGCCGAGGACCAGGAGCGCCCCGCCGGCCGCCGCGACGACGTACCGGCTGCGTACGCGGGTCAGCGAGACGACGCCGACGTTCTGGGCGAAGGCGCTGGTGGGAAAGGAACCGAAGACCGGGCCGAGGAGGGTCGCGATGCCGTCCGTACGCAGGCCCCGGGTGATCGTGCGGCCGTCGGTGCGGCGGTCGCAGATCTCGCCGAGGGCGAGCATCCCGGCGGAGGACTCCGTCATCAGGACGAGCATGACGATGCAGAGCGACAGGATCGCGGCGGGCTGGAACTCCGGCGCGCCGAAGGCGAAGGGGGTCGGCAGGGCGGCGAGCGGTGCGGACTCCAGCGCGGAGAAGTCGGCGAGTCCGAACGGGATCGCGGCCAGCGTGCCGACGAACATGCCCATGAGCAGGGCCACTTGCTTGAGGAAGCCACGGCCGAAGCGCTGGATGAGCAGGATGACGACGAGAGTGAAGGCGGCCAGCGCCAGGTACTTCATGGCGCCGAAGTCGGCGGCGGTGGCGTCGCCGCCCTGCGCCCAGGCGACCGGGACCGGCATCAGGGTGACGCCGATGAGGGTGATGACCACGCCGGTGACGAGCGGCGGGAAGAAGCGCAGCAGCCTGCCGAAGAAGGGGCCGACGGCCAGGCAGAAGACTCCGGCGACGAGCACCGCCCCGTAGATCGCGGGGAGTTGGTGGCCGGGTGCGTTGGTCTCGGCGATGGCGAGCATCGGCGCGATCCCGGCGGAGGAGGCGGCGTTGACGAAGGGCAGCCGGTTGCCGGCGAAACGGCCGAGACCGACGGTCTGGAGGATGGTGGCGAGCCCGGCTATCAGGAGGCTCGCCGCGATGAGCCGGGTCATTCCGGCGGTGTCCAGGCCGACGGCCTGGCCGATGATCAGCGGAGGGGTGACGACGCCCGCGTACATGGCGGCGATGTGCTGGAGCGCGGCGGGGACCAGCCGCGCGGGAGGAAGCTTCTCGTCGACCGGGTGAACCGCCGTGTCGGCGGCGGTGGTCGGCGAGGTGGTGCATGGGCCTTCTGCCGGCCCCGTTGCAGGCTGTGCCATGGGGGTTCCCTCCGGGATGACCGGCCCCCGCCCGTCTGTGGAAGGACGGGGGCCGGTTCAGTGCCGCGTCAGAGGTTGGTCATGTCGACCGGGATCTTCGGCTCTACGCCGTCCCGGAGCACGGTGGCCTCGATCAGACCGTAGGGACGGTCGGCCGCGAAGTAGACCTCATTGTCGTTCTTGAGGCCGAACGGTTCGAGGTCCACCAGGAAGTGGTGGTTGTTCGGCAGCGAGAACCGGATCTCGTCGATCTCGCTGCGGCTGTTGATGATGCGCGAACCCATCTGGTACAGGGTCTGCTGGAGCGAGAGGGAGTAGGTCTCGGCGAAGGCGTGGAGCATGTGCTTGCGCGCCTGCTCGTAGGACTTCTCCCAGTTCGGCATCCGCTGCTCGTCGCTGGTCCAGTTGTAGCGCCAGCGGGCCGAGACGTCCGTCGCGAGGATGCGGTCGTACGCCTCCTTCAGCGTCGTGTACCGGTCCTTGACGTAGCCCCAGAACTCGGAGTTGGTCGAGTTCATCACCGTCAGGTCCTTGAGGCCCGAGATGACCTCCCAGTTCTCACCGTCGTAGGTGATCTGGGAGACGCGGGTCTCCTGGCCCTTGCGGACGAAGGAGTGCTTGACCTCGTCGGCGCCGATGAAGCGGGAGTTGCCGTCGGAGGTCGCGATGCGCTCCCAGCTGTACTCCTCGATCCGGATCCGGGCGCGGTGGATCGGTTCCTGGGAGGAGACGAAGTGCCGGGCGAGGTGGATGCCGAACTGCTCGGCGGAGTCGATCCCGTGCTCCTTGGCGAACGCGAACACCGTGTTCTTGGTGGTGTCGGTCGGCAGGACGTTGGCGTTGGAGCCGGAGTAGTGGACGTCGTCCATGTCGCCGGAGAGGGCGACCGAGACGTTCAGGTCCTTGATGTGGTGGGTGTCGCCGTCCCGCACGATCTTGACGACGCGGTTCTCTGCTTTGCCGTACTGGTTCTGGCCGAGAATCGTGGGCATGTCGGTGCTAGCTCCCTCGGTAAACGGAGTAGCCGAACGGGTTGAGCAGCAGCGGTACGTGATAGTGCTCGCCCGGGGCGACCGCGAACGCGATGGTCACCTCCGGGAAGAACGCGCCGCTGTCCCTTACGCGGGGGGCGTCCTGCTGCGCCTCGGCTTGCTTCTTCGAAAAGTACGTCTCGGTGTCGAAGTCGAGACGCACATGGGTCGTTCCCTCCGGCAGGGCCGGGAGGTCCTTGCAGCGCCCGTCCGCATCGGTCGCGGACGCTCCGAGCGTCACGTACGGCGCGTCGCTTCCGCTGCGGGCGGCGAGCGAGACGGCGACGGACGCGGCGGGGCGGCCGATGCTGGTGTCCAGGATGTGGGTGGACACCGATGCGGTCGTGTCGGTACTCAAGACCGTCACTCTCCTAGATCTCAAGAGTCCTGTGCGGGAGCGCCCTCTGCGAGGGTCTCCGTCACGAGACGGGTCAGCCGGATGCGGTTGATCTTGCCCAGTTCGGTGCGCACGATCTCCTGCTCCTGCTCGGGCGAGTTCCCGATCCGGGACTTCACCGCGTCGCGCATCTGCTCACCGGTGGCGCCGGTGGCACAGATCAGGAAGACATGTCCGAACCTCTCCTGGTAGGCCAGGTTCAGTTCGAGCATCTCGGTCTTGAGCTCCTCGGAGGCGCCGGCCATCCCCCGCTGTTCGCGGGAGGAGGTCGGGTCGCCGGGCTTCGGCCGGCCGATCGGCGGGTGGCCCGCCATCGCTTCGGCCAGGTCCTCCGCGGTGAGCTCCGCCATGACGGCGTCGCTCGCGGAGAGCAGGGCTTCTTCGGTGGCGTACGGGCGCCCGGCGAGGATGGTGTTTCCCCAGGTCGCACTGGCACACACCTCGTGCAGTGCGGGAGTGGCCTCGCCGTCCGCCAGGGTGTTGAACCGGGTGAGGCCCGGTGTGGAGCTCGAAGTCACGGGAGCCTCCGTGGCTGTTTTTCGCTGTGCGTTGTTCGGGCTGCGGATAGCTAACGCCCTCCGCAACACGACGTCAACACTTTGTTGAAATCTCGCGAACGAAGAAAGCCGCCGTCCCGGCATACGGACGGCGGCTTTCCTGTGTCTTCGGTGGGTTCGGCCAACTACTCACCCTTGGCCGCATGTTCCCGGTTGAGATAGTTGTACACGGTGAATCTGGAGACGCCCAGAGCGCTCGCCACGGTCTCCACTCCGTGCCGCACGGAGAAGGCACCGCGTGCCTCCAGCGTCCGGACGACGCCCTGCTTGGCCTTGCGGTCCAGGTCGGCGAGCGGCATCCCGTGCCGTCGTTCCATCGCGGCGAGAATGTGGTCGAGCGAGTCGGAGAGCTGCGGCAGGCGTACGGCTATGACGTCCTGGCCCTCCCAGGCGAGCACGACGTCGTCCTGTTGGGCCTGGTCCGGGCCCAGCAGTTCCGCGCCCATCGCGTCGACGAGCGGCTTGACCGCGGAGACCAGCGGGTGGTCGAGCGTTGCCGAAGGGTCGTCGGACGCGGTGGAGGGGTCGGCTGCGGCCGGGGGGTGATCGACGGATTCGGTCATCACGCGTCCCCCTCGATCACGTTCACCTGGAGCGAGACCCGGGTGGCGCCCGAGGCCAGGGCCCGCCGCAGCAGGGAGTCCACGGCGGTGAGCACCTCGTCCGCGCCCCCTTCCGCGGTGTTGCCGAAGGGGCCGACGTCCACGGCGTCGAGCCCGGCGCCCTGGATCACCTCGCGGGCGACCACCGCGTGGGCGGGCGCCTCGTCGAGATCGAACGGCTCGGTGGTGAATTCCACCCTCAAGCGCACTGTGCCTCCATGATGTCCTCGCCCCGGGTGCGGGCTCCCGCGGCTCGGCCACGACTGTAACCGCTGGACGGGGCCCCGCTCCGGTGCGCGCGGGGCCCCGACCGCGGTGGTCACGGAAGCGGCAGGACGCAGACCGCGACCGGGGCCGGGAAGGGGCCGCCCGCACCGGTCAGGGAGCCGTCGGGGCCGACCCCGAACACGGTGACGGTCGAGGAGCGCTGGTGCGGCGCTCAGCAGCCAGCGTCCGGACACGTGGACGGAGAGGTGGGTGGGGCCGGAGCCGCCGGTGGGGCGGCTGCCGAGCACCTCGTACGTCCCGTCCGGCGCGATCGCCACGGCGGTGACCGCGCCCGCGCCCTGCTCGGCGACCGCGTAGACGGTGGCGCCCGAGGGGTGCGGGGCCAGGTAGGAGGGGTTCTCGACGCCGGTGATCACCGGACCGGAAGTGATCGCGCCGGTGCGGGTGTCGTACGCGGCGGGGGTGCCGATGCCGGCGCCGCCTCCCGCCTCGGAGGTGTACGTGCCGAGGAGCAGCGGGCGGGTGGCGCGCGGGCCGGCGGGCGGCCCGCCGTGTCGGAGGTCGGCCGACCAGCAGGTGGACCACGTCCTGCATGTGAAGGACCAGGTGCTCACCCCGGCACAGGTCAACGCGATGGTCGGGGCGTACCGGGGTGCGGGGACGAGCTGCGAGGACACGGTTCCGGCCGGATAGCGGGGCCGGGGGGCCGTACGGCGGGAGAGCCGGGCGGGGCGGGGGGCGAGGACGGCCCCCGCCCCGCTTTCGCATGCCTGGAGGCGCGCGCGCCACCGATTCCGTACGCCGCCGGCCGGGGCAAATTTTTCCGGCACCCCTTGACAGCCCCGCCACCCTCCGGGCAATCTTCCGTTAAGCAGAAACTAACTTCCGCAATACGGAAGGAGCGCCGACATCCTCATGGGATACCCGGACCAGCGCTTCGATGTGAACCTTTCGATCCTCTTCACGGAACTCCCGCTCCTGGAGCGTCCCGCGGCAGCCGCCGCGGCGGGCTTCACGGCGGTCGAGCTGTGGTGGCCCTGGATCGAGACCCCCACCCCTCCGCAGGCGGAGCTCGACGCTCTCAAAAAGGCGCTCGACGACGCCGGCACCCAGTTGGTGGGGCTGAACTTCTACGCCGGACAGCTACCCGGCCCCGACCGCGGCGCGCTCTCCGTGCCCGGCACGGAGTCGGACCGCTTCCGGGCCAACATCGAGGTGGCGGCCGACTTCGCCGCCTCGGTCGGCTGCACGGCGCTCAACGCGCTGTACGGCAACCGCGTCGAGGGCGCGGACCCGGTGGTGCAGGACGCGCTCGCTCTGGAGAACCTGGTGCTGGCCGCCCGCGCGGCGGACCGGATCGGGGCGATCCTCCTCGTCGAGACCCTCAACAAGCCGGAGTCGCCGCTCTATCCGCTGGTCAGCGCACCGGCCGCGACCGAGGTCGTCGACAAGGTGAACGCGGCGACGGGCCTCGGGAACGCCAAGTTCCTGCTGGACCTCTACCACCTCTCGATGAACGGCGAGGAGCTGAGCCAGGTCATCAAGGCGTACGCCGCGAAGACCGGCCACGTCCAGATCGCCGACAACCCCGGCCGCGGCGCGCCGGGCACCGGCTCGCTGCCGCTGGAGCAGCTCCTCGACGAGCTGAAGGACGCCGGCTACGCGGGCTGGGTCGGCCTGGAGTACAAGCCGGGCGACCGGCCGAGCGCGGAGTCCTTCGACTGGCTCCCGACATCGGCCCGAGCGGCCCGCTGACCGGCTGCGGACGGGCCGGGCCGACCCCCCGTCGAGCCCAACCCCCTTACGTACGAACGTTTTTCAGGAAGGCACCCTCATGAGCAACAACCTCCCCAAGGTTGCGTGGATCGGCCTCGGCATCATGGGCTCCCCCATGTCCGAGAACCTGGTCAAGGCCGGTTACGACGTCACCGGATACACCCTGGAGCAGGACAAGGTCGACCGGCTGGTCGCGGCCGGCGGCAACGGCGCCTCCTCGATCGCGGACGCGGTCGGGGACGCGGACGTCGTCATCACGATGGTGCCCGCCTCCCCGCAGGTCGAGGCCATCGCCTACGGCCCCGACGGCATCCTGGAGAACGCCAAGCGCGGCGCCCTGCTGGTGGACATGTCCTCCATCACCCCGCAGACCTCCGTGGACCTCGCCAAGAACGCGGCCGAGAAGGGCATCCGGGTCCTGGACGCGCCGGTCTCCGGCGGGGAGGCCGGCGCCATCGAGGCGGTTCTCTCCATCATGGTCGGCGGCGAGCAGGCGGACTTCGACGCCGCTGAGCCGCTGCTGGAGGCGCTCGGCAAGACCATCGTGCTCTGCGGCCCGCACGGCTCCGGCCAGACGGTGAAGGCGGCCAACCAGCTGATCGTCGCGGTCAACATCCAGGCCTGCGCCGAGGCCGTGGTCTTCCTGGAGAAGTCCGGCGTCGACCTCGCCGCCGCCCTGGACGTCCTCAACGGCGGTCTGGCCGGCTCGACCGTGCTGACCCGCAAGAAGGACAACTTCCTGAAGCGGGACTTCGCCCCCGGCTTCCGGATCGACCTGCACCACAAGGACATGGGCATCGTCACGGACGCCGCCCGCAACGTCGGCGCGGCCCTGCCCGTCGGCGGCGTGGTCGCCCAGCTGGTCGCCTCGCTGCGCGCCCAGGGCGACGGCGGCCTGGACCACTCGGCGCTGCTGCGCTCGGTCGAGCGGCTGTCCGGCTCCCAGGTCTGACCCCTCCGGCTCCGCAAGGAGCCGCTGGCCTCGTACGGGGCCACGGCCCGCACGACGGGCCCTCTGATCTCCGGGCCGCGGTGGCGCTGACACCTGTCCTGTCGCGCCCAGGCGCTGCCGCGGCCCGGAACCACACACTTCGTTTTCAACAAACTGTTGACGTTGCTTCGCGGCGAATCTACGCTCCTCAAGCCGTCAGCAGCTCGTACGAAAGGTCATCCCGCCACATGGCTAAGCGTGTGCTCACGACCGAGTCAGGCGCCCCGGTCGCCGACAACCAGAACTCCGCCACCGCCGGTGTCGGTGGACCGATCCTCCTCCAGGACCAGCACCTCCTGGAGAAGCTCGCCCGCTTCAACCGTGAGCGCATCCCGGAGCGCGTGGTGCACGCCCGCGGTTCCGGCGCGTACGGCTACTTCGAGGTCACCGACGACGTCACGGGGTTCACCCGCGCCGACTTCCTCTCCGAGGTGGGCAAGCGCACCGAGACGTTCATCCGCTTCTCGACCGTCGCCGACTCGCTCGGCGGCGCGGACGCCGTCCGCGACCCGCGTGGCTTCGCCCTCAAGTTCTACACGGACGAGGGCAATTACGACCTGGTCGGGAACAACACCCCGGTGTTCTTCATCAAGGACCCCATCAAGTTCCCCGACTTCATCCACTCGCAGAAGCGCGACCCGTTCACGGGCAAGCAGGAGCCGGACAACGTCTGGGACTTCTGGGCGCACGCCCCCGAGGCTACGCACCAGGTCACCTGGCTGATGGGCGACCGCGGCATCCCCGCCTCGTACCGTCACATGAACGGCTACGGCTCGCACACCTACCAGTGGACGAACGCCGCGGGCGAGGCCTTCTTCGTCAAGTACCACTTCAAGACGAACCAGGGCGTGCGGTCCCTCTCCGCCGACCAGGCCTCCGAGCTCGTCGGCAAGGACGCCAACTCCCACCAGACGGACCTGCTCCAGGCCATCGAGCGCGGCGTCAACCCCTCCTGGACACTGCACGTCCAGGTGATGCCGGCCGCCGACGCCGCCGACTACCGGTTCAACCCGTTCGACCTCACCAAGGTGTGGCCGCACAGCGACTACCCGCTCCAGCGGGTCGGCCGCCTGGTCCTGGACCGCAACCCGGACAACGTCTTCGCCGAGGTCGAGCAGGCCGCGTTCTCCCCGAACAACTTCGTGCCCGGCATCGGCCCGTCCCCGGACAAGATGCTCCAGGGCCGGCTGTTCGCCTACGCGGACGCGCACCGCTACCGCCTGGGCGTCAACCACACCCACCTGCCGGTGAACGCGCCGCGCACCGCCGTCGTCGACAACTACGGCCGCGACGGCGTCCACGCGACCCGCAACGGCTCGCGCCACGACAAGAACTACGAGCCCAACTCGTACGCCGGTCCGGCACAGACCGACGCGGCGCTCGCCGCCCCGCTGGCGGTCCACGGCTGGACGGGCACGCACGAGGCGCCCGCGCACGCCAAGGACGACGACTTCTTCCAGGCGGGCGAACTCTTCCGGCTCATGTCGGAGGACGAGAAGGGCCGCCTGGTCGCGAACATCGCCGGAGGCCTCTCGCAGGTCACCCGTGACGACGTGATCGAGAAGAACCTCGCCCACTTCCACGCCGCCGACGCCGACTACGGCAAGCGCGTCGAGGAGGCCGTCCGCGCCCTGCGCGAGGACTGAGCTTCGGCTTCTCCAGGCCCCTGCCCGTACCGCGCACCCGGATGAGGGGTGCCGCGCGGCACGGGCAGGACGACGAGGCCGCGGCGGTCGAGCGATGCCAGTGCGGTGGTGAAGGACCCGGGGACCGTCTCCTGACCTGAAGGAGACGCCCTCCCCCGGGCCGATCGCCGCCGCCGCGGTCCCTGTCACCCGGCGACACCTCTGTCGCCCCCTGAACGAGGGCGCGGAGTACGGATACGGTCCCGTACTCCGCGCCCTTTCGCGCGGCCGGGCACGGGTCGGCCCGCCCGGCGCCTTCCGATCCCGTCCGGCACTTTCCCAGCGCGCCCGGCACCTTCCGATCCCCTCCGGCACCTTCCCAGGCTGTCCGGCACCTTCCCAGCCCGCCCGGCGCTTGAGGACGGAACCGTGGCCCGGGTGGGCCCGCACCTTCCCAGCCCGTCCGGCGCTTGAGGACGGAACCGTAGCTCCGGAGCACGCCGCTCCCTGCCCGAGGGACACCCCCTTGAATGAACCCTGCCTGCGGAGTTCGGCCCCTCCCGCCCGAGGCTTCCGTCCTCAAACGCCGGACAGGCTGGAATGGCGCGGCCCCTCCCCCGGCAGGCTTCCGTCCTCAAACGCCGGACGGGCTGGAGTGGTGCGGCCCCTCCCGCCCGAGGCGTCCATCCTCAAACGCCGGACAGGCTGGAATGGCACGGCCCCTCCCCCGCGAGGCATCCGTCCTCAAACGCCGGACGGGGCTGGAGTGGCGCGGGCACGGGCTGGGGTGGCACGCATCCAGCCCGTCCGGCGATTGAGGACATCTTCGGCGGGGCGGAAGGGACCCACCCGAATCGCGACAGGCCCCCGCCCCGGGGAGGAATCCGGGGCGGGGGCCTGTCGGCTGTGGCAGGTGGGTCGGTCCGTCAGGACACGGTCAGGGGGCGGATCGCGGTGGGCGCGTGGGACACGTCCGTCGCGATGTCCTCGAACTCGTTGACCGACGCGATGTCACTGCCGCTCATCGCGATGTTCGTGACCCGCTCCAGGATCGCCTCCACGACCACCGGCACCCGGAACTCCGCGGCGAGCTTCTTCGCCTCCTCGAAGGCCGGCAGCAGCTGGTCCGGCTCGGTGACCCGGATCGCCTTGCAGCCCAGTCCCTCGACGACCTTGACGTGGTCCACGCCGTAGACGCCCAGCTCCGGGGAGTTGAGGTTCTCGAACTCCAGGTTGACCTGGAAGTCGATGTCGAAGTTGCGCTGCGCCTGGCGGATGAGCCCCAGGTAGGAGTTGTTCACCAGGACGTGGACGTACGGGATCCGGTGCTGCGCGCCGACGGCCAGCTCCTCCAGCATGAACTGGAAGTCGTAGTCGCCGGAGAGCGCGACGACCGTGCCCTCCGGGTCCGCGGTGGCCACACCCAGCGCGGCCGGGATCGTCCAGCCGAGGGGGCCCGCCTGGCCGCAGTTGATCCAGTGACGCGGCTTGTAGACGTGCAGCATCTGCGCGCCAGCGATCTGGGAGAGCCCGATCGTGGTGACGTAACGGGTCTCGGGGCCGAACGCCCGGTTCATCTCCTCGTACACGCGCTGCGGCTTGAGCGGCACGTTGTCGAAGTGGGTCCGGCGCTGGAGGGTCGCCCTGCGCTCCTGCGTGGACGCGGCCCACGCCGAGCGGTCCTTCAGCTCGCCCGCGGCCTTCAGCTCGCGCGCCACCTCGACGAAGAGCGTCAGCGCGGCCTTGGCGTCGGAGGCGATGCCGAGGTCCGGGGCGAAGATCTTGCCGAGCTGGGTGGGCTCGATGTCGACGTGGACGAAGGTGCGGCCCTGGGTGTAGACGTCCAGCTTGCCGGTGTGGCGGTTGGCCCAGCGGTTGCCGATGCCGAGGACGAAGTCGGACTCCAGGAAGTTCGCGTTGCCGTAGCGGTGCGAGGTCTGGAGGCCCACCATGCCGGCGTTCAGCTCATGGTCGTCGGGGAGGATGCCCCAGCCCATCAGCGTCGGGATGACCGGGACGCCGGTCAGCTCGGCGAACTCCACCAGGAGTTCGGAGGCGTCGGCGTTGATGATGCCGCCGCCCGCGACGAGCACCGGGCGCTCCGAGGCGTTCAGCATCTGGATCGCCCGCTCGATCTGCTTGCGGGAGGCCGCGGGCTTGTGGACCGGGAGGGGTTCGTACAGCTCGGGGTCGAACTCGATCTCCGTGAGCTGGACGTCGATCGGCAGGTCGATGAGGACCGGGCCGGGCCGGCCGGTGCGCATCAGGTGGAAGGCCTGCTGGAAGACACCCGGGACCTGCGCGGCCTCCAGGACGGTCGTCGCCGCCTTGGTGACCGGCTTGGCGATCGACGCGATGTCGACGGCCTGGAAGTCCTCCTTGTGCAGCACGGCTGTCGGGGCCTGGCCGGTGATGCAGAGGATCGGGATGGAGTCGGCGATGGCGGAGTACAGACCGGTGATCATGTCGGTGCCAGCCGGGCCCGACGTGCCGATGCAGACGCCGATGTTGCCGGCCTTGGCCCGGGTGTAGCCCTCGGCCATGTGGGAGGCGCCCTCGACGTGCCGGGCCAGTGTGTGCTGCACCCCGCCGGAGGCCTTGAGGGCCGCGTAGAAGGGGTTGATCGCCGCACCCGGCACACCGAACGCGTTGCTGACGCCTTCGCGCTTGAGGATCTCAACTGCCGCTCGGGCAGCGGTCATACGAGGCATTGAGTGCTCCTGCTCGGGATTGGTGGAGTCGGGCTCTGTCGCGCCACCTGAGAGCACCAATTCCGTATTACGGAAATTTAGTTCTGCTATACGGAAGCAATCTAAAACGTGCGGCGCCCCTCGTCAAGGGCGCGGACGGCCGCCCGCCCTCATGAAGTCCGCCAACCCCCTCCCCAGGGCCTCGCTCCTGATGGACGATGGCGTGACGAGGGAGGCACGGAGCGCAGCCGGTCGCGCCGTCCGTGCCGGAGGGAGACGATCGTGGAGTTCGTGCCGGTTCGGTGCCCTGTCTGCGGCCGGGACCACGCCTACAGCACACCGGCCTACCCCTGCCCGTGCGGGACGCCCACCGCACCGCCGCTGCTGCGGGACGCCCCGGCGGTCCTGGTCACCCACCGCAGCTGGAACGACGCGTGGGTGACCGTCCGCTGCGCGTCCTGTGCCCGGGAGAACCAGTGGCCCCAGCCCGAGCTGTGCTGTCCCTGCGGGACCGTCCTGCGGATTCCGGTGCGCCCGGTGGCCGTCGCGCCGGCCCCGGCCCCGCCGGTCTCCCCCGCCCACATCCCGCTTCCGCGCACCGCCGCGCGCCCCCGCCCGGCCTTCCGGCCGATGACGATCCGCACGGGCCACGACGCGGTGAGCGCGGCCGGCCTCTATCTGACCTGGCTGGGCTACCGCGACGTCGGCCGGCCCGGGGCGGGTCCGGCCTCCGGCATCGACCTGCGGGCCGACGGGCTGATCGCGCGGGTCGACTCCAGCACCCGGCCGACGACGCCGCGCGCGGTCGAGACCCTCTGGCTCAACGCGGTCGGCGCGTCGGTGACCGGGGTGTTCTTCTCCCTCGCGGGATACGCGGCAGACGCCCGGGCCCGCGCGGACGGCGTCGGCCTCCCGCTCTTCGTCATGGACCTCACCGGGACCCCGCAGCCGGTGAACGGCCCCGCGGACGAGCTGGTGAGCACGGGCGCGTGATGCGCCGGCAACGGCGAAGGGCCAGGTGCCGCGGTGCCGGACGCGAGGATCCCGGGGTGCGACTCCGTAAGGAGCCCCGGGGAGCGCACTCGTGCCCGGGTGCTGTCGCCCGGACATCCATATCCGGCCACCGCGTACCGGTCCACCGTCCGGCGCGGCACACTGAGTACATGCGTATCCGCTCCGCCAGACGCTCGGATCTCCCGCTCCTCCAGGACATCGAGCGCGCCGCAGGGGAACCGTTCCGGGACCTGGGCATGGCCTTCGTGGCCGACGACGATCCGCCCCCGCTCGACCTGCTGGAGAGCTACCGGCTGGCAGGCCGCTGCTGGGTGGCCTCCGACCCCCTCTCCGCCACCGGCGACCGGCCGCTCGGCTATGTGCTCGCCGACCCCGTCGACGACGCCCTGCACATCGAGCAGGTCTCGGTCGACCCCGCCGCCGCCCGCCGGGGCATCGGCCGGGAGCTGATCGCTCACCTCGCCGCCCTGGCCGCGGCCCGGGGCATGGCGGCCCTCACCCTGACCACCTTCACCGATGTGCCGTGGAACGCTCCGTACTACGCCCGTATCGGCTTCCGCGCCTTGGCCGAGGACGAACTCACCGACGGACTGCGCGCGATCCGCGCCGAGGAGGCCCAGCACGGCCTGGACCGCTGGCCCCGGGTCTGCATGCGGCGCGAACTGACCTCCGCCGCCCGGCCGTCGGGCGCCGCGGGGACCGTGAGGATCCCGCGTGTGCCGAACGCCTCGGCGTCCCCGGACACTTCGGAAGCCGTGGCTGATGCTCCTATTGGCTGTCAAGCGCCGGTGAGCCAGTCGCGGTAGGTGTTGGCGAGGTGGTCGTCACGGCGGATTCCTCGTTCGAGGGTGGAGATCGTGGCGGGCCAGACGCCGAAGTGGCGGGCCGCTGTGGTGAGGGTGATGTTCTTCGACTGTCGCAGGGGGCGCAGGTCGGCGATGTCTGGGATGGTGACCGTGGTGGTCAGGCAGCGGAACATCTCCCGGGCGATGGCCCGTTTCAGCAGCCGGATGGTCTCCTTCTTGGTGCGGCCGG
>NZ_KB899013.1:0-129081 GCF_000377965.1 Streptomyces sp. CNB091 | reverse complement strand
CTTCAGGGGTGTTGACGGTGCCGGCCTCGGCTCGGGTGTCGTGCTCGCGCATCCACGTTATGCAGACCTGCCGCCCGCGAACTGTCCGGCATTGCGCCGGACCGGACGGTGGCCGGACCTCTGATCAGCGTCTCCGACGAACACCCCCGGGCCCGGTGACACCACCCCCCAGGTCATTCCTTCGACAGGGGGACACAGTCATGCCGAGCCCGGAGGCCAGCGGCTCCGTTGCGGAACCACAGAAAACATAACGGGGGCGGGCTCTACCCGCGCCTCGCCTCGATCACCGCATGCGGTTCACGCAGCCATATCTGCTGGCCGCAGTCGGTCACGGTCAGCCCGAACAGTCCCGGGTCCGGGCTGCCGAGTTGCTCGTACTCCCGCCATGCCGTCTCGATCTCCTCCCACATCAGGCCAGGCCCGTACTGCCACACGGCCTCGCCCGTCGCCGTGGTGGCGGCAGCCCCGCTCTCGTGGCTCACCCACACCCGGGCGCCGTCCGCGGTCCCCGTGCCGCTGACCCGGACGCCGGGCAGGCGGGCCCCCGCGTACAGGGCGAACCCGAGGTCGAGGGTCCGGGCGGGGTCGAGGCCCGCGGCGCGCTGCCGGCCCTTGCCTCCGATCTGGTGCTCGGCCGGGCGGTGCGAGCGCATCGGCATGTACATCGCCGACCCGCAGACCGGCCCGATCGCTGTTCCGTCGTCCTGGACGTGGAGCTGGACCAGTGCGCCGGACCAGAAGTCGCGGGCGAGCGGGGCGACGATGACGCCGCCGGGCCGCACCTGCCGGACCAGGGTGTGCGGGACGTACCGGAGGGCACACGTGGCGATCAGGCGGTCGACCGGGTCGATACCGGGGAGCTGCTGCTCGCCGTCACCGACGTGCAGATGCGGCCGGTATCCGGCCCTGGCAAGGTGATCCGCGGCCTGTTGAGCCAACACGGGGTCCAGCTCGACGCTGTAGACCTGCTCCTCGCCGAGCCGCTCGCAGAGCAGCGCGGCAATATGCCCGGTCCCGGTGCCAATCTCCAACACGCGGTGCCCGTCCTCGATGCCGAGGAGCCCGAGCATCCGGGCCACCATCGACGGCATGGAGTTCGACGACGTCGCGATGCCGGGCCCACCCTCGATCCCGTCGTCGAGCTGCGTGACGACCGGCTCGTCGGAGTGGACCAGCGCCGCCCGGTCGTCCGTCCCGATGACCGGTTCACACCGGTCCGGGAGCTGCCGCCAGACGGCCTGCGGAAGGTAGTCGGCGCGCGGCACGGCGTCCCAGACCCTCCGCCACTCCGGGCTGAGCAACCCTCGCTGGTCGAGGCCCTGCACGAGTGCGGCGTAGGTGGGCATCTCCTGCTGTGCCGTACTCACGACTGCGGGCTGTGCTTCTGCGGGCGGCTTCCGTCCGGCGACGGGGCCGGGGCGGGGTCCGGCACCCAGGGCTTGTCCGACGGCTCTCCGCCGTGCTTGCCATCGTCGGCCCGTGCGATGTGCGTGGTCATCCTGTCTCCTTCGTGAGCGGGAGCGTGGCCGTGCCGGAGCAGGGTCACGCTGTGGTCAGGGCAGTGGGCGCCGGTGTCGTCCTCGGCGGGTAGGTGTGCATGCCGCCGTCGGCGTAACACCACGTCATCGTCTGTGTGTCTGGCACGCGGGGCACTCGAAGGCGAGGAACTGGTGCGAGGCCTCCGGCTGTTCGAGGGGGCACGACCTCTGCCCCCTCGCGCACGATGAGGGTGAGCCCGTCGCGGCCCCCTCGTACACCTTGATCGTCATCGCGGGTGTGCCCCCGTCGCAGTCGGTGAGATATGCCCGACCGTAGGGACCGCCTGTGCGTGCACACCAGCCATGTGCAGATATGTGCGCACGGCCCTCTTCGGGAGGCCACCGCAGGAACGCCCTCTTGACCTCGCCCTGGGTGTGCCTGACGGTGTTGCACACAACTGCACACCCCCAGCCGGAGGTGCCACATGTCGTTACAGTTCATCGGAATCGACCCGCAGACCGGCGACGACGAGAGTCCGACCGTGTGGATCGACCAGGGGAAGGGCGAGCTCGTCATTCAGGGATGGAAGCCGAGCCCCGACCTCGAAGCCGAGTGCGCCGCCCTCGAACTCCCCGGGCACGCCGTAGGGATCCCGGACACCGAAGCCGTGGTCCGCATCCCCGCCAGGATGGTGGACATGATCAGGGAGGCGTGCGATGCCCTCGAACGTGCCAACCACGTTCGCTGACCTCCTTGCCCAGTGTGAACGGTCCGCTGTGCACCTGGAGATGCGGGACGTCTACGCCGTCGACAAGGAGAAGGGCCCGTTCGCCGAATGGCGCGCCGGCTTCCGCCACGACCCAGCAGACCGCGCGTCCTGGTGGCGGCCCTGGCTCGACCTGGTCGCCGAGACCGTAGGGCGCGGCGTCGTCATCCGCCGGGCCCGCATCGTGTCCGAGCCCCTCAGCGAGTACATCCGCTACGAGTACTCCGGCACCTTCACGAACATCGAGGCCGGCGAACAGGTGCGGTGGCTGCCCCGCCGCCGCGCCTCCGACATCGCCCTGCCCGGCAACGACTTCTGGCTGTTCGACGACCGCCTCGTCCGGTGGAACCACTTCGCCGGCGACGGCTCGTCGCAAGGCCCGGAGCACACCACCGACCCGTCAGCAGTGAAGCTGTGCGGCGAAGCGTTCGAAGCCGTGTGGGGCCGAGGCGTACCGCACGATCAGTACGAGATCCGCTGACGACCGCACCCGGACAGGCCAGCACATGACCACATCCCCCTCCTCCTCGGCCCAGGCCGCGCGCGAAGTCGTCGCAAAGCGATTGCGCGACCTCCGCAGGGGAGCCGGGCTCACGGTCACCGAGCTGGCCGCCGGGTGCGGCTGGCACCACGCCAAGACGTCCCGCATCGAGAACGCCCGCACCGCCCCCTCTGCCGGCGACATCCGCCGCTGGTGCCGTGCTGCGGATGCGGAGGCACTGGCCGAAGACCTCATCGCCCAGTCGCTCCACGCCGAGTCGATGTACACGGAGTGGCGCCACCAGGTCCGCCACGGACTCAAGCAGTTGCAGAACAGCTCCGCCGCGTTCTTCCGGCAGACCGAGCTGTTCCGCGTCTACTCTTCCTCGCTCGTCCCGGGCCTCCTCCAGACCGAGGGGTACGCGGCTGCCGTCCTCGGAATGAGCGCCCGCTTCCGCGAACTGCCGGTCGACGACAGTGCCGAAGCTGCCCGCGCCCGGGTCGACCGCTCGCGCATCATCCATGAGCGGGGCCACCGCTTCGTCCTCCTCATCGAGGAGGCCGTACTCCACTACCGGATCGGCGATGCCGACGCGATGGCCGCCCAGCTCGGCCACCTCCTCACCGCCGGAGCCCTCCCCGCCGTGTCCCTCGGCATCATCCCGAAGACGGCGCACCGCGAGCAGTGGCCGCGCGAGACGTTCCACCTCTACGACAACTCCCTCGTCTCCGTCGAGCTGCTCTCGGCCCGGGTCCGCATTACCCAGCCCAGCGAGATCGCCTTGTACGCGAGAGCGTTCGAGGAGCTGCGGCAGACTGCGGTGTATGGCGCAGCAGCGCGGGCCCTGGTGGTGAAGGCCATCGACTCCCTCGGCTGACCCCGGGCATGGCCCCCACCGGCGAACTTTTCTTCCAGCGGTCGTCGCAACACCCCAGCTCAGGGGATGCAGTTGGGGCACGATGAGGCGGGACCACCCCCGCGTGCGCGGGGACCATTGCTGGCTGCTGACGGAGTTCTGGCCGAGGATGCGACCACCCCCGCGTGCGCGGGGACCATCCGTACTTCTCGCAGGCTTCCAGTGACCCGAAGGGACCACCCCCGCGTGCGCGGGGACCATAGGACGTTGTACCGGTACTCGCCGTGCGGCACGGGACCACCCCCGCGTGCGCGGGGACCATCTCGGCACAGCAAGCGCAGCGTCCATCTTGGAGGGACCACCCCCGCGTGCGCGGGGACCATCGCCAGCGCCCTGAACATGGTCAACGGGCAGCTGGACCACCCCCGCGTGCGCGGGGACCATCTCGACCTGGAGTTCATCGCCACCGACCCAGGGGGACCACCCCCGCGTGCGCGGGGACCATAGTTCGTGACCTGCGGGTTTATGTGGCCGAGGGGCTGTTTTTACCCACTTCCCGAGAAACGGACATATCTCCTCGATGCGGCAAACCGTCCTGGCCTGGAGTTGGGCATGTGCAGGGGTGATTCTGCCCTCTGCCGGTCGTGTGCGGTATCTCGTCTCTGCAAGAGGGAGGGCGTTTGTCGTGGTTTTCGGGATCTTGCGGAGGTGGATGGCTGTCGTGCGGGAGGTTCGGGGATCTGTCGTGCGCTGTGCCCGTGGCTTGTGTCGGTCGGGGGGCGAGTTGGTCGTGGCGCTCGTGTTCAGACGGGTTTGAGCAGGTCGCGGAGGTTGCTCATGTGGGCCTTGACGTCGGCGATCTCGGCAGGGTGGGGCGGGGGCTCGTCTGCCGGAGTGTGGGCGGTGCGGCAGGGGCGGCAGAGGCCGTCGGGGAGGGCTTCTGGCTGTCCGGGGCGTCCGCAGTCGGTGCATTCCATGAGGATGCGGCGGGTTGGGCCGGGGGTGGCGGGTCGGGTGTTTTCGGTGGGGAGTTGGGGTGGGATCTTGTCGGTGAGGCGGCGGCGAACGAAGCCGAGAGGGCTGTCGACGTGGGCGGGGAGCCCTGCGGTCAGTGCACTGGTCAGGTAGTCGACGCTCACGCCTCTGGCGAGCCATTCCGTTGCCTGTGGTTCCAAGATTGCGCAGTCATCGGCGGAGAGGGCCAGGCGGTGGTCGTCGCGGCCGAGGCGGGCCAGCGCGAGGTAGGCGGGGCTGGCTTCGACGGCGTGGGGCGTCGCGTGAACGGTGGCCGGGGCGGGCGGCGTTGGCGGCTCGGGCTCGGTGTCCGGGGTCCGGGCCGGGGTGCGCTGGTGCGGTACGGCGGTGGGCCCGGGGGCCGGTTCCGTACCGCTCCCCTCCGGGGCGGGCAGCGGCGGCGGTTCCTCAGCCGGGACCCATGGTGGCGGCGGGGCCGCGTTGAAGGCAGGCGTCTCCGGTACGGGGGCTGCGGCCAGGGCGGCCTGCTCGGTGGCGAGGTAGGCGTTCCACCACTCGTTGTCCCGGGCCGTGCGCGACCAGAAGGTGCGGAAGACCCAGCGGGTTTCGTCGCCCGCACCGACGGCCGCGCACCGGACGCGCCGCAGGTGCCCGGCGACGGACAAGGCGGTCAGCGAGGTGGAGATGGCCTGCTGGCCGTAGAGCGGGAGCTGTTTCGCCAGTGTCTTCACGCTCATCGCCGCGCCCTCGGGGAGGTGGTCGACGAACCCGGCGACATACCGTTCTCGCGTCGGCAGGAGGGCGAAATCGTTGCGCGTACGCGGGCGTTGGTCGGGCGCGGAGCGCTTGCCGTAGCCGGGCTTGGCCATCGGGTAAGCGGCGGAGAGTGCGGGGGCGGGCAGGGCGGAGCTAGTGTGCTGGGTAGCCACGGGATCGGCTTTCTGGGTATCGATCTTGCGGTGAGACCCCGGCCGGTGCGACTAACACCGTGTCGGGGTCGTTTAGTTCTCGCACCGTAAGCAGTCGTGACGCTGTGCCGCAAGCTGTCACGATTAGTCATACTTGCTGACCGTTACGGGGGTGGGGAGGTAGGGGAGGTTTTCCCAACCTCCCTCTTCTACCTACCGGTTACAGAAGGCGCTCGAACCTCGGGTCCCGCATCCCGACGCCCGAGTCGCGGCACCCGAGCTTCGGGCCGGAGCCCCGCTCACGTACCCCCAGAAGAGTGACCCGACCGCCCCGAAGCCCGGGGCCCGAAGCCCGAGCCCCAAGCCTCGGGGGATGCCTACAAATTGCGGGGGACGCGTCGCGGGACGGGCTTAACGGTCTCGACGTCGTGCTGTTCCTGCTCGGGGGCTGCGGCTTCGCCCTCGGCAAGCATCACGGCGGCCCCGTCGGAGTCTCCCTCGTCTGGCTCGCTCAGCCGCACGTGGACGTGGGCAAGGCTCTGTAGCGGCCCTGGCGGTGCGTGACGACCAGGCCCGCTGCCTCCAGGACGGCCAGGTGCTGGCTGACTGCCTGGCGGGACAGGCTCAGGCCGTGTCTGGTGGCCGGCCGGGCGCGTACCTCGAACAGGGTCTGACCGTTCCGTTCCGTTCCGTTCCGTTCCGTTCCGTCAGTTCGTCCAGGATGTGGCGCCGCGTGGGGTCGGCCAGAGCCTTGAAGGTATCGCCTGCCATGCCCCCAGGATAGGCAAGTTTCAACTTGCCTATCAAGATAGTGGTGCCTCGTATCCACGCGGATGACATCGCGTCGGCCGCCGGAGCCCCCGGCCGTCGGTGCCGCTCCGCACGCCCACGGCGCCCGGCCGGGAAGCCGGTCCGGACGGAACGAATGGAGTCCTCATGATGACAGGCAAACCATCGACAGCCGAAGCCGGAAGTGCGGGCCCGGTGGCTCGCACCGCGTCCGGTGCGGTCCGCGGAAAAGCGGAGGGCGGCCTGGCCGTCTTCCGCGGCATTCCCTACGCGCGACCGCCGGTCGGCGAGGCGCGGCTTGGCGCCCCCCGCCCCCCGGAGCCCTGGGACGGCGTACGCGACGCGTCCTCCTTCGGTCCGCCGCCGGTGCAGACCCCGATGCCGATGGTTCCGTCGGCCACGGCGGCGACGGATGCGCCGGGCGGCGACGACTGGCTCACGGTGAACGTCTGGACCCCCGAACCGGCAGCGGGGGCGCGGCTGCCGGTCATGGTGTGGATCTACGGCGGCGGCTACACCATGGGCATGTCCAGCGAGTACGACGGCGCCAGGCTCGCCCAGGAGGGCGAGGTCGTCCTCGTCACCCTCAACTACCGGGTCGGCTTCGAGGGGTTCGGCCACATCGAAGGCGCTCCCGCCAACCGCGGCCTGCTCGATCAGATATCCGCGCTGGAATGGGTACAGGAGAACATCGCGGCCTTCGGCGGCGACCCCGGCCGGGTCACGGTCTTCGGCGAGTCCGCAGGGGCGGGTTCCGTCGCCGCTCTCCTGGCTATTCCGCGCGCCCGGGGACTGTTCGGCCGGGCCATCGCGCAGAGTGTGCCCGGAACCTTCCTCTCACCGGAACTGGCAGCGGACATCGCCTCCACCATCACCTCCTCCCTGGGGGTGGAAGCGACCATCACGGACCTCGCCGCCCTGTCGCCGGCAGCCCTCGCTCAGGCCACCGGCGCGCACGCCGCCGCATCCCGGCAGTACGCCCGGCGCTGGGGCGCCATCGCCGACACCTCCATGCTCATCTGCCCCGTCGTCGACGGCGACGTCCTGCCGGCGGCGCCCTGGCAGCCCGTGGCCGCGGGCTCGGCCCGCCAGGTGGAGCTGCTCACCGGACACACCCGCGACGAGTTCCGTTTCGCCCTCTTCCTCGGTGGACTCCTCGGCAAGGTGACCGATGATCAGGCGCGTGCCGCGCTCGGCACACTGGCCCCAGCCCCGGACGGCGAGCGGGCCTATCGCGAGGCCTTCCCGGACGCTTCGGCCGAGCGCCTGTACGAACTGGTGCACTCCGACTGGCTGTTCCGCATGCCCACGGTCCACCTCGCCGAAGCGCAGGCCGAGGCCGGCGGCCAGGTGCACGTCTACGAACTCACCTGGCCCGCGCCCGCCTTCGGCGGCATCGCCGGGGCCTGCCACGGTCTGGACGTCCCGCTCACCTTCGGCGACTTCACCACGGAGTTCAGCGCCACGTTCATCGGCGACGAAGCCCGCGACGAGGCCGAGGCCGTGTCCGCCCACTTCCGCCGGGCATGGACCTCCTTCGCCACGGACGGCCACCCGGGCTGGTCCCCGTACCGGGCCCCGAGCCGCCTCACCCGGCTCATGGACACCGATCCGGAGATCGCCCCGTACGCCAACGAGGAATCCCGCCGCATCTGGGCGGACCACGCCTTCGCGGCCATGCCCCTGCTCAACCCGTAGAACGGTTCGAAGAGCGCCGGGCCCTAGGAAGGGCTGTCCTGCCGGTCCGCCGCCCCCGCGGTCCTCGGGGCGGCGGCGGTCTCCGTAATGACCGGGAAGCGGCGCGGGGCCAGGGTGATCAGGGCGAGCAGGGCCAGGGCGGCGGCTCCGGCGGCCCCGATGTAGACGTGGTCCACCGCGGCGTCGACCGCCCGGCGCAGGTAGTCCGTCGCCGCCGCCGAGAGGGTGCCGGGGTCCTCCAGGGCGCGGGCGACCGCGTCCAGGTCGTCGGGGAGGCCGGCCACCGGGGCGTCGAGGAGGCGGGCGGCCAGGACGCCGTTGGCGACGGCCCCGAAGACCGCCGCGCCGATGCTCTGGCCGACCTGGCGGCAGAAGAGGACGGACGCCGTCGTCGTACCGCGCTCCGCCCAACCGACCGTCGACTGGACGCCCACGATCAGGGGGAGTTGGAAGAGGCCGAGCGCCGCGCCGAGCAGGAGCATGAGCAGCGCCGGGTGCCAGGGCTCCCCGGGGTAGGGGAGCAGGGGGAAGGCCAGCAGGATCAGCAGGGCGGCGCCGATGCCGATGATCGCGGTGAGCCGGAAGCCGATGCGGTTGTAGACCCGGTCGGACAGGGCTGCCGTGACGGGCCAGCTCAGCGTCATCACTGAGAGCACGAAACCGGCCGCTATCGGGCCGAGGCCCAGCACCGACTGGGCGTACGTGGGGAGGAAGACGGTCGGCGCGACCATCAGCAGGCCCAACGCGCCGAGCGCCAGGTTGACCGAGGCGATCGTGCGCCGCCGCCACACCCAGCCCGGGATGATCGGCTCCGCCGCCCGCCGTTCGATCACGACGGTGAGCGCGGCCAGCACCGCGCTCGCCCCGAACAGGCCGAGCGAGGGCGTCGAGAGCCAGGGCCAGGCGACACCGCCCTGTACGAGCGCGGTGAGCAGCAGGGCGCCGGTCGCGAAGACGGCGAGCGCGCCCGCCCAGTCGACGCGGGGCCGGACGGCGGGGCGGGGGCGGGCGGGTTCATGGAGGTGACGGACCACCAGCCAGAGGGCGATCGCCCCGACCGGGAGGTTGATCAGGAAGATCCACCGCCAGTCGGCGTACCCGGCGAGCAGCCCGCCGACCACCGGCCCGGCGACCGCGGAGGTGGCCCAGACCGTCGACAGCTTCGCCTGGATGCGCGGGCGTTCCTTCAGTGGGTAGAGGTCGGCCGCGATGGTCTGGACCGTGCCCTGGAGCGCGCCGCCGCCCAGGCCCTGGACGATGCGGAACGCGATGAGCGCGCCCATGTTCCAGGCGGCCGCGCAGAGGATCGAGCCGATCAGGAACAGGATGATCCCGGCTATCAGGACCGGCTTTCGGCCGAAGGTGTCGGAGAGCTTCCCGTACAGGGGGAGCGTGACCGTGACGGCCAGCAGATAGCCGGAGAAGAGCCAGGAGAAGACGGTGAACCCGCCGAGGTCCCCGACGATCTGGGGGACGGCGGTGGACACGATGGTGCCGTCGATGGCCGCCAGCGCCATGCCGAGCATGAGCGCCGCCACGACGGGGCGGCGGCCCCGGGGGGTGGTGAGGGCGGGCGGCGCGTTCGTGCCGTCGCCGCCCGCGCCGGGGCCCGTACTGGTACTCGCGCCCGCGCCGGGGCCCGTACCCGTACCTGCACCCGCGCCGGGGTCGGCATCGGCGTCCGCGTCCGTACCGGTTCCGTCCGTGCCGGTTCCGCTCGGGCCAGTCCCGCCCGTGCCGGGGGCGGAGCTCGCCGCTGTGCCGTCCGCGCCCACGTCGCTCTCGTCGTCCGTGCCGCTCACCGGGTTTCCTTCCCTATGCACGTATCTCCCGGGGCACTGTCTCATCCGGGAGCGCCGTACGGGGCGGGACGAGGAGAACGGTCGAGGGTCCGGCGAGGGGAAGGGCAGGGGAAAGACAGGGGAAAGGGCAAGGGAAAGGCACGGTGGGCAAGGGGGGCAACGGCGGACCCTTCCGCTCCGCTTGGGTGGCCGCCCCGCCCGAGGTCCCGCCGGGGCGAACGGTGCCCCTGACCTCGCCTCCCTCTCGGGGACGAGTCCCCTAGGGGGCGCCCCCTCATAGTGGCCAGGGCCCGTTCCTCCCGGCGGAGGACGTGGCGCCGGGGGGCGTTTCCTTAACCTGTTCTTACGTCGCCGCTGGGGCCCATCCCAGGGAGGCAGGTGGGGAAAACCCCACCTGAAGACTGCGCTGGGCACCATCGCGCCGGACACCGTCCAGAACCCAGACTCGGACCGTACCCAATGACGTCCAGTCATCGATCGACATAGGAGAAACACCGTGACAACGGCTGTGACCATTCCCAGGCACGGGGGCACTGGAGGGCGTACGGCCGTCGCGGCGCGAGCGCGGCAGGTCGTGAAGGCGTACGGGTCCGGGGAGACCCGGGTCGTCGCGCTCGACCACGTCGATGTGGACATCGCCCGCGGGCAGTTCACGGCGATCATGGGCCCGTCCGGCTCCGGCAAGTCGACCCTGATGCACTGCCTGGCCGGGCTCGACACGGTGACGTCGGGCGAGATCTATCTCGACGAGACCGAGATCACCAAGCTCAAGGACAAGAAGCTCACCCAACTCCGGCGCGACCGGATCGGGTTCATCTTCCAGGCGTTCAACCTGCTCCCGACGCTCAACGCGATCGAGAACATCACGCTTCCCATGGACATCGCGGGCCGCAAGCCCGACGCCGCCTGGCTCCAGCAGGTCGTGGACACGGTCGGGCTCTCCGAGCGCCTCAAGCACCGCCCCACCCAGCTCTCGGGCGGTCAGCAGCAGCGTGTCGCCGTCGCCAGGGCGCTGGCCGCCCAGCCGGAGATCATCTTCGGTGACGAGCCCACCGGAAACCTGGACTCCCGCGCCGGGGCCGAAGTCCTGTCCTTCCTCCGCAAGTCGGTCGACGAGCTGGGCCAGACCATCGTCATGGTCACCCACGACCCCGTCGCCGCCTCCTACGCGGACCGGGTGCTGTATCTCGCCGACGGTTCCATCGTCGACGAGATGCAGAACCCGACCGCGGACCAGGTCCTCGACCGCATGAAGCACTTCGACGCACGTGGGCGGACGTCATGACTGTCTGGAAGACCTCGGTGCGCAACTTCCTCGCGCACAAGGGCCGGATGGCCCTCTCCGCCGTGGCGGTGCTGCTGTCCGTGGCGTTCGTCTGCGGCACGCTCGTCTTCACCGACACGATGAACACCACCTTCGACAAGCTCTTCGCGGTGACCTCGCCCGACGTCACCGTCAGCCCGAAGACGGCCGGCGAGGCCGACGAGCAGCCCGACGACGGCAAGCCCGCCTCGCTGCCCGCCTCCGCCGTCCAGGAGGTCGCGAAGGTCGACGGCGTGAAGAAGGCGGAGGGCGCCGCCGTCTCCATGGCGGTCACCGTCGTCGACAGCGAGAACAAGAACATGGGCTCCGAGACCGGAGCCCCCACCATCGCGAGCAACTGGACCGAGAACGACCTGCGTTCGATGGAGATCACCTCCGGACACGCACCCCGCGGCCCCACCGAGGTGATGGTCGACGCCGACACCGCGAAGAAGCACAAGCTCAAGACCGGTGAAGAGCTGCGCATCATCGTCGCCACCGGTGACATCACGGCGAAGATCAGCGGCATCGCGTCCTTCACCGTCACCAACCCGGGCGCGGCCATCGTCTACCTCGACACCGCCACCGCCCAGAAGCAGCTGCTCGGCGACCCCGACGTCTTCACCCAGATCCTGGTGAGCGCGGAGAGCGGCGTCAGCGACACCCAGCTGAAGAAGAACATCGCCACCGCCCTCGACGGCTCGGGCGCGTACAAGCTGCAGACCCAGCAGGAGGCCTCGGAGGCCAACAAGGACTCCATGGGCGCCTTCCTGGACGTCATGAAGTACGCGATGCTCGGCTTCGCCGGAATCGCCTTCCTCGTCGGCATCTTCCTCATCGTCAACACCTTTTCGATGCTGGTCGCCCAGCGGACCCGCGAGATCGGTCTCATGCGGGCCATCGGCTCCAGCCGCAAGCAGGTCAACCGTTCCGTGCTGGTGGAGGCGGTCCTCCTCGGCATCGTCGGCTCCCTGCTCGGCGTCGCGGCCGGCGTCGGCCTCGCCGTCGGCCTGATGAAGGCGATGGGCGCGGTGGGCATGGAGCTGTCCACCGGCGACCTCACCGTCGCCTGGACGACTCCGGTGGTCGGCCTCGTGCTCGGCGTCGTCGTCACCGTCCTCGCCGCGTACATCCCCGCCCGCCGGGCCGGCAAGGTCTCGCCGATGGCCGCGCTGCGCGACGCCGGGACCCCCGCTGACGGCAAGTCCGGCTGGATCAGGGCCGGTATCGGCCTGTTCCTGACGGCGGCCGGCGGTGCGGCCCTGTGGGCGACGAGCCAGGCGGACAAGGCCACCGAAGGGTCGATGTTCCTCGCCCTCGGCGTGCTGCTGACCCTGATCGGCTTCATCGTGATCGGCCCGCTCCTGGCCGGTGTGGTGGTGCGGGCCCTGAGCGTCGTCGTCCTGCGGCTCTTCGGCCCGGTCGGCCGGCTGGCCGAGCGCAACGCCCTGCGCAACCCCCGGCGTACGGGAGCGACCGGGGCCGCCCTGATGATCGGGCTCGCCCTGGTGGCCTGCCTCTCCGTCGTCGGGTCCTCCATGGTGGCCTCGGCCACCGAGGAGCTCGACAAGTCGGTCGGAGCGGACTTCATCGTCCAGGACAGCGGCGCCGGGCGGCCGATCGTGCCCCAGGCCGCCGAGGCCCTGGACGCCGTGCCGCACCTGGAGCACATGACGAGCTACACCTACCTCAAGGCGAAGATCACCGCCCCCAACGGAAAGACGGAGGACGACGGGATCACCGCCACCGACCCGACGTACCAGCAGGACGTCCGGCGCACCGCACTCTCCGGCGACCTCTCGAAGGCGTACGACAAGAACGCCATGTCCGTCGGCGAGGACTACGCCGAGAAGCACGGGGTCAAGGTCGGCGACACCCTCACCGTCGCGTTCAAGGCGGGGGAGACGGCGAAGCTGAAGGTCGTCGCCATCACCTCCGACGACACCAACATCGACCGCGGCGCGATGTACACCAACCTCACGACGGCGACGTCATACGTCCCGGCCGACCGGATGCCGCAGAACGTGGCCATGTTCGGCAAGGCGGAGGAGGGCAAGGAGAAGGAGGCGTACGCGGCCCTGAAGAGCGTCATGGCCGAGTACCCCGTCTACAAGGTGCAGAACCAGGCCGACTTCAAGGAAGACCTGAAGGACCAGATCGGCCAGTTGCTGAACATCGTGTACGGCCTGCTCGCCCTGGCGATCATCGTCGCGGTGCTCGGTGTGGTGAACACCCTCGCCCTGTCCGTGGTCGAACGGACCCGCGAGATCGGCCTGATGCGCGCCATCGGGCTCTCCCGCCGCCAGCTGCGCCGCATGATCCGGCTGGAGTCCGTGGTCATCGCCCTCTTCGGGGCGCTGCTCGGACTCGGACTCGGGATGGGCTGGGGCACCGCGGCCCAGAAGCTGCTGGCGCTGGAGGGACTGGAGGTCCTGGAGATCCCGTGGCCGACGATCCTCACGGTCTTCGCCTGCTCCGCCCTCGTCGGACTGTTCGCCGCTCTCGTCCCGGCCTTCCGGGCAGGCCGGATGAACGTCCTGAACGCCATCGCGACGGACGGATGAGCCGGCGTCCTCCCGACTGCGGTGACCCCCTGGGCGTCACCGTAGGATGACCCGCAGGCCCCGGGACGTTCCTCCAAACGTCCCGGGGCCGAGCGCGTTTCCCGCCCCGGCAGGCGATGGACACCACCGGAAGTCCTCGGGCTCAGCTGAGCTCAGTAGGTGTATTGCCATCTGCCGAGATGCCGAGATGCCGTGACCGCTGGCATCGGTGGCTCTGACGTTGGTGTTCAAGGTGTCAGCGGTCGACGTAGCCTTCGCGGAGAGGGCCGCCTGTCAAGTTCAGCACTCGCATGACTGAAGTCGTCAACGGTGTCGGGTCAGCGTGTCTGGCCAGGGCGAGGTGTCCGTCGAGTAGGTGCTGGCCCAGGTCGGGATCAGCTGCTTTCAGGCGCCTGGGCAGCCATTTTCCGGCGCCGTTCCACGTGCGATGGTGCGCGGTGAGCAAATGCGCCGCTTCGCGCAGGACTCGGTCTGCCACCGCCAGCTGTTCGTGTGGGTCGCTGTGGGGGCCGGTGTCGGTGAGGTCGTCCAAGAGGTCTGTGAGCAGGGCTAGCTGGGCATCGCGCTCGGGCCCTGTCAGGGCATCTGGGCCTGCTGCCAACAGGGCTTTCGCTTCTTGGCGAAGCGCCTCGACATGACCGTCGGCATCGTGGAGAACGATGGAATCGGCGAAGAGGAAGAGTGCTGTGGCCCTGCGCGTTGTGCGGCTTTCCGCGAAGGCGGTTCGCAGGTCGGAGCGACTGTTGAGAAAGACCTCGGCCAAGCGGTCGTCGTGACGAAGCACCTCACGACGTCTCCTGCCGTGATCAGGCAGAAGGACGGTGATGTCGAGGTCACTGCTGGGAGTGGACTGACCGCGGGCGGCGGAACCGCCCAGCACCGCGCCGGTTGCTTCCGGATAACGCGCGGAAACGAGTCGGGCAGCCGCACGGACGTCTGCGGCCGCTTGGTCGGAACCGAGCCCCTGGCAGGGGTGGGGCTGGAGATTCATGGCCGCCATCGTGCCAGGTCGGGTCGGGTCAGGGCCGCTTCGAGCGAGCACCGCAGTGGCCCTGACCCCGGGCGGAGCAGGTCGCTTTCGGCGTCAGGTCGCTGTCGCCCGCCCCGACCCCAGCGCGCGAGCTGCTCGCGCTGCTGGTCGCTCAACTTCTCCCGCCTGCTGCGGGTGTTGCTGACCCAGGTGTCGAGCCGGACCGGTCCGCGACTGCCGCCGTTCGGTGCGGGCCGCGCGAAGGGCCTTCAGCCTGATGCGCGGCTTCTACGGGGGCGTGGATGTGCGCCGGTGCGCAAGCCGGTACGTGCCGGCCTGGCCGAAAGCGCCGAGCGCTCGGCTGTGGGGGTGGTTCTGACTGCCGTGCGGGTGGGGGAAGGCTTGGCGTCCTGCCGGCAGGCGTAGGAGGGAGGTGATCAGACCGGAACTGTTCCGGTCGCTGGATGCGGACACCCGTTTCGGGGAGTCCGAAAGCTTGGGGAGTGCGTAATGAAGTTCAAGGCTGCCGCGCTGGCTGCGGCTCTCACCGCCGGACTGACCATGACGGCCGTGCCGGCCGCAGCGACACCGACGGCACCGGGCGTCCAGGCCGCCTGGGACTGCCCGGCGGGCAATATCTGCCTGTACGACGAGGCAGGCGGTGTGGGGCGCTTCTACACCGCGACGGACGGCTGCTGGTTCGACAACATCGGTCTCGCGGGCGGCGGTGACCGGGCCACATCCGTCTTCAACCGCACCGGTCACCGTGTGAACCTCGCGAACTGGAACGGCAGCGCCTGGGAACACCTTGTCCACGCCAACCCCGGCGAGGGCTTCACCCTCCCAGCCTCGGCGGACAACAGGACCGACGCCGTCCACGTCATCTGCTGACACCATCCCGCAGCTACCCCCTGGCACGGGACGCCGGTCAGGGGGCCCTGTCCAAAGTCGGAGGTCGACAACCCGCGACGGCAGCCGGCTGGTCGCCGAGCGGGAGATGCACACCGCCGAGAATCGGTCACGCGGCGTAGAACCACATGGTCGTCCCCATGACCAGGGGGATCGGACACGCCAGGACTGCCAGCAGGAGGCTGCGTGTGTCAGCGGACATGCGTTTCACCGCCGGCGTCAGGCGGACCGCGACGAGCACGGCCGCACCACCGAACGGGCCGGCGAAGCAGTGCAGGAGGAAGCCCCCCACCGGCATGCCCTCCGCCGCGCTCCACAACGCTGTCATCCCGACCATGAAGCCCAGGAAAGCGAGGGACGACATCGTCAGCACCCACAGCCCTGCGGCAAGGAGCACCACGGGGGTGCGCCGACGCGGCGGAGGGATCCGGGCGGGTCCGTAGAGAGCGTCGTACGTGCGAGGGTCCATGCCCTGATCCTCGCCAGTTCCTCGCCGCCCGAGCATGAGGTGCATTACTCAAACCGAGCGCCACCTCGTGCTTACTCAGTCGTCCCGCTCAGACTGAGCTCAGGTGCAGCCGTGCCAGGTCCAGCCGTGCCAGGTCCAGCCGCGCTAGATCCAGCCGCGCTCCCGGGCCAGCAGTGCGGCCTGCGCCCGACTGGCCGCGCCGAGCGTCTGCAGCAGATCGGCGACGTGCCGCCGATAGGTGCGTACCGACACTCCCAGCTCCCGTGCGCCCGCCTCGTCCTTGCCGACCGTGCACATCGACACCAGTACCCGTCGCTCGATGCCGGAAGGGCGAGGGGCGGCAGCGCCCTCGGCGCTCCCCGGGCCGTCGCCCGCCCGGGGCAGCTCGTCGGCCGCCTGGTCCCAGATTCGTTCGCACAGGGAGACGATGCTGGAGACCAGGCCGCTGCGGTGGGCGAGAAGCGCTCCCCGCGAGGTGTCGGGAGGCGGCGTACCGGCCCCCTGCTCCGCGCGTAGACCGTCAATGACGTGCCGCGACCGGGTGACGCGACGCAGCTCCTGGTGGAGCGCGTGCAGCCGGAGGTCCACCAGCCGGGCGAGGGCCACCTCGGGATCCGCCGGGAAGATCCGCCGCTCGGCGTCCTCGTCGCGCAGCAGCCCCAGCTCCTGGAGCCGGGCGATCCGGGCGTGCGCCTCCCGGGGGCGGGAGTGCGACAGGAGGGGGAGGTCGTCGGCGTGGGTGCCGGGGTTGCGCAGGAAGTGCCGGTAGATCTCTTCCTCGGCCTCCGGGACCCCGAAAGCAGACAGCTCGTTCTCGCCCACGTACGCCCCCGATGCCTGGTGCCGTGGAGGCGTACGCCGAGGGGATCGCCCCGCGCCGCCCGTCCCGGCCGCTGCTCGCTCCGCCCGTGCCCCGTGCCGTTGACCGCGCCCTGTGCCCTGTGCTCCGTGCTCCGTGCTCCGTGCCGTTGACCGTGTCCCGTACCGCATGGGTGGCGCGCCGGTCGATGTATCCGTCCGCGTGTTCGTGCAATGGTCGGGCAAAGACTAGACGCTCGGGACACTCCTGTGAGGGCCCCCGGCAGAACTGCGCCCGGGCCGGAGACGAACGGTGCGCGACCGGCGACGAGCGGCGGTGACGGCGCGACGGGCGGCGGACCGGGCGTGAACCGGGCGCCCCGGACCGGGCGTGAACCGGGCGGCCCGTCCGGGGACACGGGCGGCGGGACGGGGGCGGGACGGCATCCGCACGGCGGTGGCACCGACCGCGGGCTCACCGGTTGCGGGCGCGGCTGTCGTCCCCGGGTCGTACTCTGGAAGCCACCCCGGCCCCCGGGGGTGCCCGGCGGTCCGGGCACTCCTGACGTGTCGGGCCCTTCGCGTTGCCCCGGTAGCAGCCGGCTGCCGGTGAACCCTGAGCCGCACCTGATCTGAACCCCGGACGGAAACTTCATGAGTCTGCACGGTCTGCTGGATGTCGTCGTTACGGACCCGGCGCTCGCCGAGGCGGTGAAGGCCGCCGGGGACGGGCACCGGGCCCACGTCGACCTGGTGGGCCCGCCCGGCGCGCGGCCGTTCGCCGTGGCCGCGCTGGCCCGGCAGACCGGCCGGACCGTGCTGGCCGTCACCGCGACGGGCCGGGAGGCCGAGGACCTGGCCGCCGCCCTGCGCACCCTGCTGCCGCCGGACACCATCGCCGAGTACCCGTCCTGGGAGACCCTGCCCCACGAGCGGCTCTCGCCCCGCTCGGACACCGTGGGTCGCCGCCTCGCCGTGCTGCGGCGCCTGGCGCACCCCCGCGAGGACGACCCGGAGACCGGCCCCGTCTCCGTCGTCGTCGCGCCGATCCGCTCCGTGCTCCAGCCGCAGGTCAAGGGGCTCGGCGAGCTGGAGCCCGTGGCGCTGGCCGGCGGGCAGAGCGCGGATCTGGGGGAGGTCGTCGACGCGCTGGCGGCCGCCGCGTACTCCCGGGTCGAACTGGTCGAGAAGCGCGGCGAGTTCGCCGTACGCGGCGGAATCCTGGACGTCTTCCCGCCCACCGAGGAGCACCCCCTTCGGGTGGAGTTCTGGGGCGACGAGGTCGAGGAGATCCGCTACTTCAAGATCGCCGACCAGCGGTCCCTGGAGGTCGCCGCGCACGGGCTGTGGGCCCCGCCCTGCCGCGAGCTGCTGCTGACCGACCAGGTGCGGGAGCGGGCCGCCGTGCTGGCGGAGGCCCACCCGGAGCTGGGTGAGCTGCTCGGCAAGATCGCGGAGGGCATCGCGGTCGAGGGCATGGAGTCCCTGGCCCCGGTCCTGGTCGACGACATGGAACTGCTGCTCGACGTCCTGCCGCGGGACGCGATGGCGATCGTCTGCGACCCGGAGCGGGTCCGCACCAGGGCGGCCGACCTGGTCGCCACGAGCCAGGAGTTCCTCCAGGCGTCGTGGGCGGCGAGCGCGGGCGGCGGCGAGGCCCCCATCGACGTGGGCGCGGCCTCGCTGTGGGGCATCGCGGACGTCCGGGACCGGGCCCGCGAGCTGGACATGATGTGGTGGTCGATCTCGCCGTTCGCGGCCGACGCCGCCGACCACGACGACGACACCCTCCAGCTCTCCATGCACGCCCCCGAGGCGTACCGGGGCGACACCGCCCGCGCGCTCGCCGACACCAAGGGCTGGCTGGCCGAGGGCTGGCGCACGGTGTACGTGACGGAGGGCCAGGGCCTCGCCACCCGTACGGTCGAGGTGCTGGGCGGCGAGGGCATCGCCGCCCGCCTCGACGCGGACCTGGCCGAGCTCACCCCGTCCCTGGTGCACGTCTCCTGCGGGGCCATCGAGCAGGGGTTCGTCGACCCGGCGCTGAAGCTCGCGGTGCTCACCGAGACGGACCTGACCGGTCAGCGCACCGCCACCAAGGACCTGGGCCGGATGCCGGCCCGCCGCCGCAAGACGATCGACCCCCTGACGCTGGAGGTCGGCGACTACATCGTCCACGAGCAGCACGGTGTCGGCCGGTACGTGGAGATGGTGCAGCGCACGGTCCAGGGCGCGACCCGCGAGTATCTGCTCGTCGAGTACGCCCCCGCCAAGCGCGGCCAGCCGGGCGACCGTCTCTACATCCCGACCGACCAGCTGGAGCAGGTCACCAAGTACGTCGGCGGCGAGGCCCCGACGCTGCACCGGCTCGGCGGCGCGGACTGGACGAAGACGAAGCAGCGGGCGAAGAAGGCGGTCAAGGAGATCGCCGCCGACCTGATCAAGCTCTACTCCGCCCGGATGGCGGCCCCCGGCCACGCCTTCGGCGCGGACACCCCCTGGCAGCGGGAGCTGGAGGACGCCTTCCCGTACGCGGAGACGCCCGACCAGCTGTCCACGATCGCCGAGGTCAAGGAGGACATGGAGAAGACGGTCCCGATGGACCGGCTGATCTGCGGCGACGTCGGCTACGGCAAGACGGAGATCGCGGTCCGGGCGGCGTTCAAGGCGGTCCAGGACGGCAAGCAGGTGGCGGTCCTGGTCCCGACGACTCTCCTGGTCCAGCAGCACTACGGCACGTTCACCGAGCGCTACTCCCAGTTCCCGGTCAACGTCCGCGCCCTGAGCCGCTTCCAGTCGGACACCGAGTCCAAGGCCACCCTCGAAGGCCTCAGGGACGGGGCGGTCGACCTGGTCATCGGCACCCACCGCCTCTTCTCTTCCGAGACGAAGTTCAAGGACCTCGGCCTGGTCATCGTGGACGAGGAACAGCGGTTCGGCGTCGAGCACAAGGAGCAGCTGAAGAAGCTCCGCGCCAACGTGGACGTGCTCACGATGTCAGCGACCCCCATCCCCCGTACGCTCGAAATGGCGGTCACCGGCATCCGCGAGATGTCCACGATCACCACCCCGCCGGAGGAGCGCCACCCGGTCCTCACGTTCGTCGGCCCGTACGAGGAGAAGCAGATCGGCGCGGCGGTCCGCCGTGAACTCCTGCGTGAGGGCCAGGTCTTCTACATCCACAACCGGGTCGAGTCCATCGACCGGGCCGCCGCCCGCCTCCGCGAGATCATCCCGGAGGCCAGGATCGCCACGGCCCACGGCCAGATGTCGGAGGCGTCCCTGGAACAGGTGGTGGTGGACTTCTGGGAGAAGAAGTTCGACGTCCTGGTCTCCACGACGATCGTCGAGTCCGGTATCGACATCTCCAACGCGAACACCCTGATCGTGGAGCGCGGCGACAACTTCGGCCTCTCCCAGCTGCACCAGCTGCGCGGCCGGGTGGGCCGAGGCCGCGACCGGGGCTACGCCTACTTCCTCTACCCGCCCGAGAAGCCCCTGACGGAGACGGCCCACGAACGCCTGGCCACCATCGCCCAGCACACGGAGATGGGCGCGGGCATGTACGTGGCGATGAAGGACCTGGAGATCCGCGGCGCGGGCAATCTGCTCGGCGGCGAGCAGTCCGGCCACATCGCGGGCGTCGGCTTCGACCTGTACGTCCGCATGGTCGGCGAGGCGGTCGCCGACTACCGGGCCCAGATGGAGGGCGGCGAGCAGGAGGAGCCTCCGCTGGAGGTCAAGATCGAGCTCCCGGTCGACGCGCACGTCCCGCACGACTACGCCCCCGGCGAGCGGCTGCGCCTCCAGGCCTACCGCTCGATCGCCGCGGCCTCATCGGAGGACGACATCCGCGCGGTCCGCGAGGAGCTGACCGACCGCTACGGCCCCCTGCCCGAACCGGTCGAGAACCTCCTCCTGGTCGCGGGCCTGCGCATGCTGGCCCGCGCCTGCGGCGTCGGCGAGATCGTCCTCCAGGGCTCCAACATCCGCTTCGCCCCGGTGGAGTTGCGCGAGTCCCAGGAGCTGCGGCTGAAGCGCCTGCACCCCAAGACGGTCATCAAGCCGACCGCCCACCAGATCCTGGTCCCGCGCCCGACCGCCGGGAAGATCGGCGGCAAGCCGGTCATCGGCCGCGAACTGCTGGCGTGGACGGGGGAGTTCCTGACGGCGATCCTGGGGTCGTAGCGCCGGGTGCTGCGTGAACGATCGGGCCCCGCCGGGCTGACCGGCGGGGCCCGATGCGTCTGGCCCGGGGCCGCTACGGCGTCGCGGGCCGCTTGAACGCGGCCCACACCGTCTTGCCCACGACGTGGTGGTCGATGCCGAAGTCTGCGGCGAGTTCACCGACGAGGAACAGCCCGCGTCCTGAGCAACTGCTCTCGTCCGCGTGCTGAATCTCTGGCCGCCCGTCGCCGCTGTCCCGGACCTCCAGTCGTACGAGGTCGTCCGTCAGGTCGAGCCGGACGGCGAATTCCCGTCCCGGTGGGACGCCGTGGAGCAGGGCGTTGGTCGTCAGCTCCGAGGCGCAGAGCTCTATGTCGTCGATCAGGTCCGTGAGCTGCCACTCCCTGAGGACATGGACGACGAAATCGCGTGAGGCACCGACGGATGTGCGCCGTCGGGGGAAGCGCCGTAACTGCGAAGAGGACACGGTGGTTCACCGCCTTGCTCGTGGGCCGTAACGAGATGACCGCACTGCTATTCGCGAAAGGCGGCAAGGTACTCTTTGGGGTGTTCGACGGAGTCGCCTACCGTGTGCACCGGCAAGGTCCGTCGTCGGCGAAGGAGGAGGCCATGGGCGAGGGTGAAGTGATCAGCGCGTCCGCTCACTACCTGACGACGGCGGAGGGCGGAAGCGACGTCTGGAGTGCCGAGGCGGCGTCGGCGGGGCGACGGGGCACGCAGAAGATCGTGAGTGCCGGTCAAGTCGTCGCCCCGGAGCGCGTGGCCGGCCTGCTCGCGGTGGAACAGGGCGGACAGGTCGTCGGGCGGCGGCGGATCATGTATCTCGACGGCGAACCGTGCGAGTTGACCGACACCTACTACCCCCTGGAGATCGCGCGGGGCACAGGGCTGGCCGGCACGACGAAGATCCGGGGAGGAGCCGTTCGGCTGCTCGCCGAACTCGGGCACGTGGGAGTCCGTGCCAGGGAAGACGTGGCCGCTCGCATGCCGTCCGAGAGTGAACGGGCGGAGCTGGCCCTGAGGATCGGTGAGCCGGTCCTCGAACTGACCCGGCTCACACTCGACGCGCACGACCGGCCGATCCAGGCCGATGTGATGGTCATGCCTTCCCGGGGTCAGAGGCTGCGGTACGAGATCAGGATCGGATGACGGTGCACGGACCTGAGGCGGGAGAAGCGGACGGCCGTCCGCTGCACGAGCGGATCGCTGCCGATCTGCGGGACGACATCATGTCCGGGGACCTGGCTCCGGGCGACAGCCTGCCGTCCACCGCGCAGTTGAAGGAGCGGTTCGGAGCGGCGAACGCCACGGTTCAGAAGGCCTTGCAGCTCCTCAAGGGCGAGCATCTCGTGGTCGGCAGGGCAGGCGCGTCGGTGACCGTACGCGAACATCGGCAGCGCACGATACGGCCCGCCGCGTACATGGCGCCGTCACCTTCGGGAGAGCCCTACCGCTGGCTGACCGAGGCGGCGAACTCCGTCACGCGCGCCCGCAGCACGCTCCTGGACGTTACGCAGACCGAACCGCCGGCGGACGTCGCGGACGCGCTGGCGCTCCAGCCGGGCGGCACGGCGATCCTCCGCCACCAACTCCTGTCGATCGACGACGAACCTGCGGAACTTGTCTCCTCGTACTACCCGCCGGACATCGCCGAAGGCACTGCCATCACCGAACGCCGCCGCATTCAGGGAGGCACGCCCACCCTCCTGGCCTCGCTCGGCCACCCTCCCCGGCTCAGCGTGGACCGGGTCTCGGCGCGTGTGGCGACGCAGGAGCAGTACCGGCTGCTCCGGCTTCCCGGGGACCATCCGGTCCTGCGTACGCTGCGGGTGGTGTTCAGCGACGACGACCGGCCCATCGAGGCCACGGTGATGGTCAAGGCGGGTCACCTGTACGAGGTTCAGTACGAGTTCGCGCCCGAAGCCGACTGATACCGCCGGCCCCGTCACCGGCTGTCCGTCCGCCGTCGCCCCGGCCCCTCCGGAGTGAAGATCAGGCCGGTGAGGGACCGGAAGCGGCACCGTACTGGGGTGAGCGCTCCACCCAGTACAGAGGAATGTGCACCAGCTTCAGAGGGACGGTCGTGCTCAGACCAAGGTGGAGATGCAGAACGGGTGGCCTGCGGGATCCAGCAGGACCCGCCACCGGTCGGGGTCCGGCTGGAATTCGGGCTTGACGGCCCCCAGAGCGAGCAGGCGAGCCTGAGCGGAGTCCAGGTCGTCGACACCTAGTTCTATATGGGCCTGCTTCTCCTGAGCGGGGTCCGGCCAAGTGGGGCGGCGGTAGTCGGTGAGCCGGTTGAATCCCAGTCCGGCAGCTCCCTCTTGGCCGAGCAGGGTGAAATCGTCGGTGGAGAAGACCACAGGCAGGCCGAGGGCCTTTCCGTAGAAGTGGGCCAGCTCGGCGGGGTCAGGGCAGTCGAAGGTGACAGCCGAGTAGCGGAACGTGGGTGCTGACGTGTCTTCATGGCTCATGAGGGGGAAGCTATGAGAGATCTAGGACAGGCTGGGTCCTATTCGCGATGGGGTCGGCACGTTCGCTCACCTACTGTGACTGGCCTCCAGGGTGTCCACTCAGGCCATGTCGGTGTCCCGCTCGATAGCTTGAGACGGTTCTTGAGCCGGTAGCTGTTGCCGTTGATGGAGACGACCTCGCAGTGGTGCAGGAGGCGGTCGAGGATCGCGGTGGCGGGACCAGTCGTCCGGCGGCTTCTGCGGTCTTGGGGTTGCGGACCGTGTCGTCGAGGGTCGTGAAGTAGATCGAGTAGCCGGCCCGGCAGGCCGCGACCGCGACCGCGACCGCGACCGCGAGGGCGAGGGCGACGGCGATATGCGTCTTGCCGGACCCGGGCTGCCCCAGCCGAGCCACGTGGGCCTTGGCCTCGACGAAGGAGAGGGTGGCGAGGTCCTTGGCAGCGGCTCAGACCAGGGTGACGTGCATGCCGCCCTGGGCCAGGACATCGAGGACCACGCTGAACAGGTCGTAGGGCCGGCCGTCCGGCGTCAGAGCCTGGGACAGATGCTCGCGTGCTGTCGCGGCTTCGCGCCAGAGCAGGGTTGCGGGGGCGGTGTAGCCGAAGGTGCCGCGCAGGCAGTCGTCGAGGGCGGCCAGGCAGCCGCCGAAGTAGCCGCCCGGACCGTTCACCGCCTCGCCGAGCGCCAGGTAGAGGCCCGGTAGGTCGGTGACGTGTCGGCCGTCGAGTTCGTAGGCCTGACCGGCCGGCCGGTCACGGTGGGTGCGCCGGCAGGCCCGCTCTCGGACGAGGTCGAGCCAGGCTCCGCGGTGCCGGGTGTCGAGGCCGGCCCAGGCACCCTGGGTGTCCGGCGGCCCGGCGAACCACCGTTCCCAGATGGGCCGGGCGTAGGGGGGCACGGGCGTGAAAAGCTCTCCTTCGAGCTCCAGGTCGATCCGGTCCGGCCCGTAGGACGATGGGCCCCAGGCGCTGACTCTGGCCCAGAGCAGGCGTTCGGTGAGCGGCTCGCCCTGGTCGTCCTGTATCTCCAGGGCGGCCATTTCCAGGTCCAACGCCCGCCGGGTGCCCTTCATCAGTGCCGCCCGCAGCTGATCACCCTGGGCGAGCCCCCGCAGGACGAGCGGGGACGCCGACTGTTCGGACGGCAGGACGCGGCCGAACTCTCGGCAGGAGCCCAGCCAGCGGTGCCCATCGTGCACGCGAACCCGGCCCCTGTATCCCTCGGGTGGGCCTTCGTAGTCGTCCAGGCCGGTGAGGACGAGACTGTCCGTCCCCAGGGGCCGGCCTACGCTCTCCGCGTCCTCCAGCAGCCAGGGATCGAGCGTCTCATCGTCCGGCACCAGCCACACGCGGTCGCCGACCCAACCGCGCACGTCCGCCTGTGGAACCCAGCCGAACAGCTCGTAGGTCCCCTGCTGGGGCTCCCCGAACAGCCCTTCCACCTCGGCGCAGAGGCCCCAGGCATGCCCGTGCTCCTCGTTGGCCAGCGTGTACCGCGGGCGCCCGCGACAGCCCTCGTCTTCATGCACAGAGGAATCATGCCGGGAGCAGGTTTCCACGGCGAAGGCATTTCTCGCGTGGACCGGTCGCGATGCCTCAAGGCAGCCTGGTCAGTGACCACCCGTACACACATCAGGAGCGGGGGTGCCGGGGGCCACGGACGCGGGGCGCGAGCTGCGCGTAAAGGTGGAGCTGCGTACCGACGAGGAGGCCGCCGGGCCGTGGCGGGCGCTGGGGGAGCAGGGGCGCGAGCGGCTGGGGGAGCTGCTGGGGGAGCCCTGGGCTGGTGGTCATCGGGTCGGGGATGCTGCCTGCCGAGAACACCCTGGGCATCGGGAAGGGGTCACCGGGCCGGGGCGCACTGCGTGCTGAAGCGCCGTCATGGAAACCCCTCCGGCGGGGAAGGCGCCCATAGGATTCTCGGCGTTCGGCTCTCTCCCCGTCAGGACGGCTTCACGTGATAGCTCCCCGTACGCACCGCCGCCGTACGCACCGCCGCCGTACGCACCGCCGCTGTACGCACCGGGCGGCGGCCCTGCCCGCCATCGGCGCTCTCGTCGCGATCGCCCTGGCGGGAGGCTGCGGCCCCGACGGCCTCGCGGCCGGCGGCGGGGACGGCACGAGCGGCGGGACCAACGGCGGCGCGCGGTCCGCCGAGGGCTTCGGCGCCAGCCCGCTGGACAACCCCGACGGTACGAAGGCGGGCCTGGCCCCCCTCACCACCGACGCGGACCGGGCCACCGCCCGGAGGATCATCGAGAAGGTGGCCACCAAGGGGCGCGGCCCGAAGACCGGCTACGAGCGGAAGAAGTTCGGCTACGCCTGGAAGGACGGGATCGACGGCATCCCGCTCGCCCGCAACGGCTGCGACACCCGCATTATCTCTATGGTTCGCGCTGTGGTGGGGCTGTTCTCGCAGCGTATACAGGGTGTGGTCGGCTGTGCGTACTGAGAGGCACATGAGTCACGGGCTCCTGCGGACGTGCGGGAAGAAAGCCGCGCTTACGGTCATCGTTGTCGCCGCGTTCGTCGCAGGCTGTGATGGGCTGGAGCCGGGAGGAAGCTCCGCAGGATCCGAACCGGACGCAGCTGCCGGCCAGGCGGTGAGCCCGCTGGCGAATCCCGAGGGGACGAAGCCGGGACTTGCGGCGCTCACCTCGGAGGCGGACAAGCTCAACGCGCGCAAGCTCATAGAAGGGCTCACCACGAAGGGCCGTGGTCCGAAGACGGGCTACGAACGGGCCGAGTTCGGCTATGCGTGGATGGACACGGCGGACGGGGTACCGCTCGCGAGGAACGGTTGTGACACGCGGAACGACTTGCTGAAACTCCACGGGCGCAAAGTCGAGTTCCGTACTGGTTCCGACTGCGTAGTCGTTTCGATGGACCTGTACGACCCGTACACCGGCAAGGACATCTCCTGGAAGAAGGCGAAGGCGTCCGAGGTGCAGATCGACCACGTGATCCCGCTGTCCTACAGCTGGCAGATGGGCGCCGCCGGATGGGCGGAGAGCAAACGCGAGCAGCTGGCGAACGACGTGCTCAATCTGCTTCCTGTCGAAGGCCGCGCCAACTCGGCGAAGCGGGACTCCGGGCCCGCGTCCTGGCTGCCGCCGAACAAGAGGATCCGATGTGCGTACGTCGTGCGGTTCGCGCAGGTCGCCGATAAATACGAGCTTCCGGTGACAAGAGCGGACAAGTCGATGATGCTCAACCAGTGTGATGACTGAAGCTGTTGTCCTGGTTGAGTGGGTAATGGTTGGGAGTGGTGGTATTAACCCCTGTGCTCGGGGGGCTCCCAGACTGAGGAGTCGTGGGCGAAAAGCACGCGGCGGGGATCGAATTCAGTGAGCCGCTCCAGCCATGGTTGATAGGTGGGAAGCGGTGGTTCGTCGCCTTGGAGGGCGGCCTGGCGGGCCAGGTGGTCCGAGGCGAAGTGCGACGCGAAGTCGTGGGCCTGGCCGGCGAGGACCAGAGTGCCGTCGCTCTGTTGGATCACGAGCGACTGGTGCCCGGCGGTATGCCCGGGGGTCGGGACGATCCGGACGCCCGGCCAGACCTCGGCTTCTCCAGTGATTTCCTTGTAGGTCGCGCCGGGAAAGTCGACGAGTTCCTCGATCGTGTAGCCGCCCTGGCGGGCGGTGGCGAGCTCCGTGGACTGCACGAGGATGGGCTTACCACCCAGCAGGGGATTCCCACCGCAGTGGTCGAAGTGGAGATGGCAGTTCACCACCAGGGAGATGTCCGTGAGGGTGACTCCTGCTGCCGCGAGGGCTGCCTCAAGCGGCCGGCGGCGAGGGCGATAGTGGGCTTCGGTTTCTGGGTCAGCAGCGCCGACTCCGGTGTCGAAGAGGAGTAGCCCTTCGTCGCGCTGCACGAGATAGGCGAGGACTGGTTCGACCCGTGGCTCCGGGCCGCCGGTTTCCGAAGCCGGCCGGATGAAGTAGCCCAGATCGAGCCGACGTACTGCCGTCTGCTTGTTCATCGGGTCATGCTGGCAGGCCGCGGTGCCCTTGTTAGTCTTTCTGCCGACAGCAGACTCGGTCCGGCCTTGGTCGTCGGCGACCCCGGGGCGCGCCGACGCACCGGAGGGGAAGGTGTCGCCGGAGGTCGGCCCCTGACGACAACTCGGCGTCAGCGGTTCGGAACTGACCGCATCGCTCTGCGGAGGCCTGCGCGGGCAGCGGTGAGTTCGTCCTCTGCGGTGTGCAGACGCTGCTCGAACGCGGTCTGGCGATCCTGGGACTCTGCCAGTTCTTGGACCAAGGCAGCGTTCTGACGCTCCAGCTCCTGAATCCTGTCGATCAGGCGGCTGCGGTTCGCTTCCTCCAGCTCCGCCCCCAGTGAGAGCTGGACGCGCTCCCGTAGCCGGTCGCGTTCCTTCTTGAGGTCCTTGATCTCTTCGCGGGCGAGGGCTAGATCCGTCCGCAGCCCGGCATGGGATACCTGCTGTGCTTCCGGAACGGTGGAGTTCCGACGTCCCTGCTCTCGCTGGGTGGTGATGCCGTCCTGAACGGCCCGGTGCACCTGGGGCTGGTTGTAGACGAACCAGGTGGACACCGCTGCCTCCCGTGCCACCTGGGTGACGGTGATACGCCGTCCCGAGCGGAGAAGGTCGTCCACCGCGTCGAGGGCGCTCCTGGTCTTGGCTTCGCTGTCTTTGGCGCGGCTGACGCGCAGGCGCTCGATCCGTGCGCTCCGGTCATTGGCGCCGGAGGTGGCAGGACGTTTCATTCAGAGCTCCGTGTCGTCAGCGCCTGCAGGGGGACGAAGGCCGCTGCGGAGCGTGCCTTGCGCAGCTCCCGTGAGGCGGATTCGACGGCGGCCCGTTCCTCGACGGGCAGGGCGTCGAGCTTCCGCCGCATCTCGTCGGCCGACTTCGAGTAGGCGCGGATCTGGTCATCGAGATTGCGTACGACCCAGTCGGCGGCCTCCATCGCGAGGGCGGCTTCCTTGTCGGCTCGCAGGTCCGCGACCTGCTGTTCCAGGGCGGGGAGGTAGGAGGGATCGGGGCGGTAGAAGTCGCATCCGGCGCACTGGAAGCGGATGCGGCAGTGCCCGCCGCCGGCCTTGACGTTGCTCGGCTCGGTGCAGCCGCCGTAGGGGACCCCGACGCTTTCCACCTCGTAGGCGAGGGGATCGCCGAATCCGCGGGCTGCTCCGTGCCGGTCGACGGCGAGTGCCGCGACCGTGCGTACGGCCTCCTGCTTTCGGCTGAGGGAGACGTTGTAGTACCCCATGGTCACGTCCAGTGAACGGTGGTCCATGACTTCCCGCAGGACGTCGGGGCGAGTGCCCGCGTCCGCATGCCGCTGGGCGTAAGCGTGGCGGAAGCCGTACGGGACGACCTGGGTCCGGTCGTAAGCGAGCGGGGCGCCGTCCTCGTCGAACCGGTCGTCCACAAGGTCTGGGATCAGTTCGTCGAGCCAGTTCCGGAAGATACGGTTGCAGTAGTGCGAAGTGTTCAGATGCCCGCGGCGCGGACGGTTTCGCTGGCCGGGCGAGGGAAACAGCCACTGGGCGCAGGCCGGTACGGCCGGTAGCGCATCGAGCTCCTTCTGCCAGGTTTCGATCAGCCGGGCGGTGCTCTCCGAGATCGGCAGCCGACGGCCGTGGCGTCGCCGTTTGTGGTTGTCGTAGATCAGCGTCGGTTTGCCGTCGACCCGCTCCAGGCAGTCGCGGCGCAGGCTGGTGGCCTCTCCCGGACGCCGGCCGGTGTCCCGGAGGACCGCGTAGACCACCTGGTACATCCGCGCGAAGTCGGCGGCCGCCCAGCCGTCGCTCGCGTACCCCGTCGAGGTGCCCAGCAGATCGAGGTGCGCGTCGAGTTGGGCGATGACATGCTCGGGGATCGCACGGCCGAGATCGTCCTCGGTCACCTCCACGGCGGCGATGCTGTGGAAGCGGGGGTTGAGCGCGAACCCGCCGGGAACGTGATCCATCATCCCGGCCTGACGGGCGTAGTCCAGGAACGCGCGCCAGTGCCGGAGCAGGGCTCTGCGGTGGCTGGTGGAGTAGTCGTGACCGTCCTCGGGACGCTTGGTGATTCGGAACATGTCCACTACGGCGTTCATGTCAGCCATGGCGAGGAGCCCGGGCTCATCCCCGTGGGGGCGGCCTGCCAGCGCGGAGGACGCGATGGTCGCCGCGTAGACGGTCTGCCGTAGGTCCATGACGTTGGGGCGTGCCGTGCGGCCGTACTCCTTGACCAGCTCCCGCAGCCAGTGCTGCCGTACCGGACGGAAGTCGATGTCGCCGTGGACAGCGGTGTACCTGCGACCGCGCCCTGCCGTCAGCCCGATGAGAGCGCACTCCCAAACGTCGCCCGAGGTCGGATCGGTGCCCTCGAACTCGATGCGTGCGCGTCGGACGTGCTGGAGAACGCCGTTCAGGACGCCGGAGGTCGCGGCTGGAAGCCCGGAGGAGAAGGAGGCGTCCAGATCGAGGAGCGAGCCGAGTCCGGCGGGGAGGCCGGCCACGATGCGGCGTACCCGCTGGGGGACCAGGCTGATTCCGGCGTCGTCGCGCTGTTGCAGTCCGTACAAGAGCTCCTGGCGGACCGCGGAGCCCACACCCGCGAGCGAGAACTGGGAGACGCCGGGCATCGCCCCGTTCGCGGAGGCGTTGGGCCTGCGGCGAGACGGATCCGGGGTGTGCGTGGTGTCGAAGGACGCAGGGTTCCCCAGGAGGTATCGGGCTTTCCGGCAGGCGTCGCAGCGGGAGCCGTTGCTCGCCACATGGGTGGTGCAGGAGGCCACGGAGCAGACGAACACGCTGGTCGTCGGGTTACCAGGATCGGCGGTGAACAGTGCCTGAACGGGGTCCCACTCATCTGTCCGCCAGCCTGACGGAAGGCGCGCCGCGAGCCATGACGACCACTCCGGTTCAACGGAGACGGAGGCAACGACAGCCGAGCGGAGAGGTGCAATGGTCATCGCGGCAGCTCCGAAGCGAGGCTGTCGACGGCCGCGCGGAGATCCTCGTCCTGGGCGTGCACGTACACGGCTGTGCTCGCCGACGAGGCATGGCCCAGGAGTGTCTGCACGACGTCCGGAGCGACCCCGTTGCGAATCCAGCGGGTGGCGGCCGTGTGCCGCATCATGTGCGGCCGGGCGGTCAGACCGCAGCGTCTCCCGATCCGTTCGACCACTTGCTTGGCGTTGGAGTACGACAAGGGCCGTCCCGCGTGCGTGCCGACGAGATTGACGAAGACGTAGTCACAGGCGGCGGAGCCGGCCACCTGTTCACGCTCGGCGAGATGATCGCGATACCGATGGACCGCCTCTGGCGTCAGCGGAACCATGCGAGGGCGCCCGGCCTTGGCCCGTGCCCCGTTGACGTTGTCCTGCCGAGGCCTGACGTGCAGGTGCGCGCCACCGATCCGGCAGCCGAGATGGCTGGAATCGGGGAGTAGATGCATGTCCTCGCGCCGCAGCCCGAGGGCTTCGCCGATGCGGAGGCCGGCTTCCAGGAGGACGATCAGCAGCAGCCGGTCACGCTCGGTGCGAGCGGCGTCGAGGATCTGATCCGTCTGGGCTCGGGTGAGCGTCTGCGGTGCCCGCTCGATCTCCGGTGCCTTCAGGACGCGGGCTTTGATCATCAGGTGTTGGCCGCCCTCACCGGGATCGAAGCCGGCCGGGGTGTGGGCGAGGAAGCGCGGCTCGCTGAGACGCGCGGCGACTTCGTGACCCACATGTCCCTGAACCGCGCAGAAGCGGAGGAACTCACACACCGCAGTGAGCGTGGCGTTGACCGTCTTGCCGGACGGAGGCCGCCCGTACTGGGTCGGTGTCCGCTCGACGTGGAACTTGAACAGACTCATGTCCCCGAGCCGGACGGTCCTCCAGTCGGTGCCCCGCTCTGCGCACCAATTGAGGAAGCGGCCGATTCTGGGGATGTACGCGCGCTGTGTCTGCGGTGACCGCCCGGCTCCGCGCAGCTACAGGGAGAACTCGCGGGCTTCGGGGTGGGGTGCGTACGTCTCCTCGTCGACCAGGAGCCAGGTGGTCTCGCCGGTGGTGGGCGAGACGGCCTTCTCCGTGCGTAACGTCATGGATCTGCTTCCTGTCTCCGTCGTTACTCATGTGCCTCATGGCATGGCTGATAACGATGAGGGCCAGGAGTGGGTTACGGCTGTGCCTCATGTGCATCGCGATCGGGAGAGGGATGGAGATAACCCGCAACGACCTGCTCGCCCGGGACGGCAAGGACATCGAGCACAAGGCGGGATCCGACTGCGTCGTCATGTCGATGACGCTCCAGGACCCCTACACCGGCGAGAGCATCGACTGGCGCAAGCGGCGGGCCACCGAGGTGCAGATCGACCATGTGATGCCGCTGTCCTACAACTGGCAGATGGGCGCCGCCCGCTGGAACGAGGCCAAGCGTGAGCGGATCGCCAACGACCCGCTCAACCTCATCCCGGTGGACGGCCCGGCCAACAACGCCAAACGGGACTCCGGCCCCGCCTCCTGGCTGCCGCCGTACAAGCCGGTCCGCTGCTCCTACGCCGTACGGTTCGCCCAGGTCTCGCTGAAGTACGAACTCCCGGTCACGGCCGCCGACAAGCGGACCATGCTCACCCAGTGCGGCGGCTGAGCGGCAACTGAGCGGCTGCTGGGCGGCAGCCACCGCACCGGGGAGCGGGCGGGTCTCAGACCTTGCCTCCGCAGATCACGTCGTACGGCCGGCCCATCGCCATCATCAGCTGCATCGGCTCCGTGGTCGCCGCCGGGCACTCGGTCTTCTCCTTGACGAGGCCGAGGACCTTGAAGGCGTCCGCCCCGGCCGAGGCGCAGGCGATCTCCTTGGCCGTCGCCGAGATGCAGTCGCCCTCGACCAGCTGGCCGCCGCCGGCGCCCGCGTCGCCGGGGTGGTCGCCGGTCAGGTTGCGGCCGCAGACCGTGTTGGTCGGGATGCCGCCGCCCTTCTTGCCGTCGCCGGAGCCGAAGACCCGGGAGACCTGGATGATCAGGTCCGTTCCGGCCGGGCACTGGATCGCGTTGGGCAGGAAGCTCGCGTCCTCGATCTTCAGGGCCTTGAAGGTCGCGCCCGACTCGTCGCATTCGTAGGCGCGGTAACCGTCCGGCTTGTTCTCCGGGTCGGGGCCTCCGCAGTCACCGATCTCCCACGAGCCGCCCTTGCCGTCCGACGCGGACGAGGAGGAAGAGGACGATTCCGAGGACCTCTTCGAGGAGTCGTCACCGAAGATCTTGGACGCCCCGTAGCCCAGGCCGAGGATCACCGCGAGCACGACGATGCTCTGGAGGCACCCGGCGGCTCTCCGGGGGCGGGGCGGTGTGGTGGCGGGCTGGGTCATGGTTCTGCTCCTCGACGAGTGGCGCCCCGGGTGCGACGTCACGGGCGCGAAGTCACGGGTACGAAGTCACGGGTGGGGACGCGGCATGAACACCTCATGGTTCCGGCTGGTCCCGGTCGGTTCCGGCCGGAACCAGCCGGCGGGCGCGCGGTGGGCGCGTGGTGGGCGCGCGGTGGTTCCGAGCCGATATTCGCTGGTCGGAGATGCTGCGGCTGTTTAGGGTCGCGCGTATGGACCTGAACATCACCACTCTCGCCGAGCGCCCGGAGCTGGCCGACGCCCTGGACCGGATGCCGGACACCTGGCCGGAGTTCATGCTGGAGGACCTGGTCGGCTGGGCGAACTTCCCCCGGATCGCCGTCGAGTTCCCCCAGTACGTGCTGGTCGCCACCGACCCCGAGGGCGTCGTGGTCGCGCGCGCGTTCAGCGTGCCCTTCCTGCTGGACACTCCGGGGCGCGGCGAACTGCCCGTCGGCGGCTGGGACCAGGTGATGCTGTGGGCGTTCTCGGACCTGCGGCGCGGGAACACCCCCGACACGGTCAGCGCGATCGACATCACGGTGGCCACCGGCCATCTGGGCAAGGGGATATCGGGCCGGATGCTCGCCGCGATGCGCGACAACGCGCGACGGCTCGGATTCGGACAGGTCGTCGCCCCGGTGCGGCCGAACGGCAAGCACCTGCGGTCCGGACTGCCGATGGAGGAGTACGCCCGGCTGACCCGCCCCGAGGACGGGCTGCCCGAGGACCCCTGGCTGCGGGTCCACGCCCGGGCGGGCGGCAAGGTGGACTCGGTCGCCACGGTGTCGATGACGGTGAGCGGTTCGCTCGCGCAGTGGCGGGAGTGGACCGGGCTGCCGTTCGACACGGACGGTCCGGTGGAGGTCCCGGGGGCGCTCCTCCCGGTGCACTGCGCGCTCGCGCACGGTTACGCGGTCTACGTCGAGCCCAACGTCTGGGTGCGGCACCAGCTGTGATGCCCGGGCCGGAAGGTCCGGGCACGGTGCCCACCAGCTTCCTCGACACGGAACTGGACGCGGTCCTGTTCCTCGACACGGAACTCGACGCGGTCCTGCGCGCCCGGGGGGTCACCGAGGTCGTCGTCACCGGGTTCGCCACCGAGATCTGCGTCGAGTCCACCGCCCGGCAGGCGCTGAGCCGGGGGTACGACGTGGTACTCGTCGCGGACGGCCACACCACGTCCGTCCGGCCGGGCCCCGGCCCGTACGCCGCACCGGAGGCTTCCGTCGCGCACCACAACGAGATCTACCGCAACCTCCGCTTCCCCGGACGGCGGGTGCGCGTACTGACGGCCGCCGAGGTGGACTTCACGGGCGGAGCCCCGGCACCGGCCGGGTGACCGGGGCCGCGGGGCCGCGGGCGGGGCGAAGCACAACGGTTGGGTACAACCCGGGGTCGGCCGGTCGGTGGAGGTGTATACGCTCACCCCACACGTCCGACATACGCGTCCCAGGAGCAGCACATGCACGGCTACGGCCCGACGCCGCAGCAGCAGACGACATCCCGGCCGTCCTCGGCGACGCTCACGGCGGTGCGCGTGATCCTCGTGACGGTGACCGTGCTGAGCTGCGGCCTGCTGGCCTGGGTGGCGATGCTGCGGCTGGCGATCGTCACCCGCAGGCCGCGGGACTGGTTCCTGCTCGCGGTCGTGATCGTCCTCAACGTCGCGCTGTTCGCCTTCATCATGGCCACACCGGACGACCCCGACGAGATGTCGGACGCGGCGGTGCTGTTCATGCTCCTCTGGATCGTCGCCCTGCTGGCCGGGGTGATCACCTATTACCTGTACGTGGAGATCCGCCACTACGGCTCCCTCGGCTACCCGGCCCCGTACACCGCTCCCGGGCGCCCCGCACCGCTCCTCCCGTACCAGCAACACCCCGCACAACAGCACCAGAACCAGCACCAGAACCAGCACCAGAACCAGCACCAGAACCAGCACCAGAACCAGCACCAGAACCAGCGCCCGCAGCCCAACCCGTACACCGTGCCGACCCCGCCGCCCACGCCCACCCCCGCGCCCCAGCGCCTCGACCAGGTCCGCGCCGAGCTGGACGAGCTGAGCGACTACCTCCGCAAGGAGAACCGGGAGGGCGAGGGCCGGTGAGCGGGCGGATCATCGCCGACCGGTACGAACTGGCGACCATCCTCGGCCAGGGCGGCATGGGACAGGTGTGGACGGCCTACGACCGGCGACTGGACCGCCGCGTCGCCGTGAAGCTGCTCCGCCCCGACCGGGTCGCCGGGCCCGCCGGCAGCGACGCCGCCGACGAACTGCGCCGCCGGTTCGTCCGCGAGTGCCGGGTCACCGCCCAGGTCGACCACCCCGGCCTGGTCACCGTCCACGACGCGGGCAGCGAGGACGACGACCTCTACCTCGTCATGCAGTACGTCGAGGGCGCCGACCTCGCCGACCATCTGGCCGAGCGGAACCCGTACCCCTGGCCGTGGGCCGTCGCGGTCGCCGCCCAGCTCTGTGCCGTCCTCTGCGCGGTGCACGCGGTGCCGATCGTCCACCGCGACCTGAAGCCCCGGAACGTGATGGTCCGGCCCGACGGCACCGTCACCGTTCTCGACCTCGGTGTCGCCTCCGTCCTCGACACGGACACCACCCGCCTCACCCACACCGGCTCACCCATCGGCTCCCCGGCCTACATGGCCCCCGAGCAGGCGATGGGCGGCGCGGTCGGCCCGTACACCGACCTGTACGCCCTCGGGGTGCTCCTGCACGAACTCCTCAGCGGTGACGTGCCGTTCGCCGGGTCCACCGCGCTCGGCGTCCTGCACCGCCACCTCTACGAGCCCCCGCTCCCGGTCCGGAAGACCCGCCCCGAGGTCCCCGCCGCGCTGGAGGCCCTCGTGCTGCGGCTCCTCGCCAAGGACCCCCAGGACCGGCCCGCCTCCGCCCAGGAGGTGTACGAGGACCTCGCCCCGCTGCTGCCCAAGCACGGGACCCCCGCCGAGCCGCTCGACCCGACGCGTCCGTTCCTGCGCCCGCACGCCCCCTGGCCGGACCGGGCGGCCACCCCGGCCTCCGTGCCCGCCCCCGCCACCTTCGCCGCGCCGCCCCCCTCCGCCGGCGCTCCGCCGTCCTTCACCCCGCCCCCGGCCGCCGCACCGGCCCCCGCGCGCCCCGCCCACCTGCCGCCGGGCACCCCGCCGCCGAGCACCCCGCCGCCGCCCGCCCGGCCGGACGTCGCGCGGGCCGTGGACGAGGTCAAGAAGCTGCTCGGCGAGGGCCGCATCACCCAGGCCGTGGACGTCCTCGGCGCCACGCTCCCGGCCGCCGCCGCCGAGCACGGCGAGCACTCACCGGTCGTCCGCATCCTGCGCAAGCAGTACGCCGCGACCCTGATGGACGACGGGCAGTACCGCCGCGCCCTGCCCGAGCTGCGCCGCCTCGCCGAGGACCGCACAGCCGAAGCGGGCCAGGCCGACGCCCAGGCCCTCCAGTTCCGCTACGACGCAGCCCAGTGCCTCGAACAGCTCGGCGAGGCCGGGGCCGCGCTGGTCGAGTACCGCGCGATCCTCCCGTACTACGAGAACGCCTACGGTCCGATCGCCTCCGACCCCGGCCGCGCACTCGACATCCGGCACCGCATCGGGCAACTGCTCCTGGCGGTCGGCGACCACACCGCGGGCCGGGCACAGCTCCAGGCCCTGCTGTACGACGCCGAGCGCACCTACGGGCCGCACCACCCGCTGCCGATGGACCTGCGCCGCCTGCTCAGCCACCAACGGGACGTCCGCGGGGGCTGACAGCGCCCCGTACAACACCCCGTACAACACCCCGTACAACACGCCGTACAGCACCCCGTGAAGACCCGGTGCACACCCGTACCGCCCCCGCACCGGGCCACATTCCCGCCCACATCCCCAACTCCTCCCGAATCGTTGGTCGAATCAGTGGCACCGGCCACCTCCACTGCCTAACATCGATCACCGCAAGGCTTTGTGCACTCATGCACAAACTCTCCCCGGGAGGCTCCTTTGCACCGCCGTCGTCGCACCGCGTTCGCCGTCCTCGCCGCGACACTCGTCGCCGCGCCACTCCTTTCGGCCTGCGGCAACCAGCCCCACCCCGGCGCCGCGGCCGTCGTGGGCGGCGAGCGGATCGAGGTGTCGACGGTCCAGGGCCGGGCCGCGGACGTCCGCAGCGCCCAGGAGAGCTCCCCGGAGGCCGCCCAGCTGGTGAACAAGTCGGGCCAGCTCAGCCGCGCCAAACTGCACGGGCTGATCTTCGGCCGGATCCTCGACCGCGCCGCCGCGGACGCGGGGGTCACGGTCACCCGCAAGGAGATCCAGGAGATGCGGAAGGCCAGCCGCGCCCAGCAGGGCGGCGAGGAGCGGTTCGAGGCGATGATGCTCCAGCAGCGCTGGGTCGCCCCGGACCAGATCGACGCCGACATGCGCCAGGAGGTCCAGCTCCCGAAGCTGGCCGAGGCGCTCGGCGCGGACCTCGGCACACCGGCCGGCCAGCAGGTCGTCGGCGAGGCCCTCACCAAGGCGTCGAAGGCCCTCGACATCGACGTCAACCCGCGCTTCGGCACCTGGGACGACCAGAAGATGCAGCTCGGCAACTACAGCGCGCCCTGGATCACCCAGGTCACCGAGTTCGCGCCGAAGGACGCCCCGGCCGGCGCCTGAACCGGCCGGCGCCTGAACCGGCGGGCGCCTGAACCGGCGGGCGCCTGAACCGGCGGGCGCCTGAGCCGACGGGTGCCCGAAGCGACGGGCGCCTGAACCGGCGAGTGCCCGAAGCGACCGGCGCCTGAACCGGCGGGCCGGGGACCCCGGGGCCGGAGGTAGGTTCGCAGGGTGAACGCCGAAGCCCCCGACGCCCCCGTCGAGACCCCCGCCGACCCCGGCCGCATCGTCCTGCTCACCGCCAGCCACCGGGTCGCGCCCGGCCTGCTGTCCTGGCCGGCCTGGCAGACGCTGCACGCCGCCGACCGGGTCCTCGTCGCCGGCCCGGACCACCCGCAGCTCCCCTACCTCCGCGAGGCGGGCGTAAGCGTCGAACACGCCACGCCCTCCGCCGACGAACTGGTCGCCGACTGCGCGGGCGGCCGGACCGTCGTCGTCCTGGTCGGCGGCGAGGGCGACAGCCGCCTGACGGACGGTCTGGCCCGCCTCGGCGGCTCGGGCCGGGTGGCCATGCCGGACCTGGAACTGCTCCCCGGCTCCTACGACCTGCCCGGCGCTCGCCTGCTGGACCTGGTCCAGGTCATGGACCGGATCCGCCGCGCGTGCCCCTGGACCTCGCGGAAGACACACCGGGGCCTCGCCAAGTACGCCATCGAGGAGGCGTACGAACTGGTCGAGGCGATCGAGGACGGCGACCGGGACGAACTGCGCGAGGAGCTCGGCGACGTCCTGCTCCAGGTCGTCTTCCACGCCAGGATCGCCGAGGAGGATGCCGAGGCGCCCTTCGCCATCGACGACGTCGCGGGCGGCCTGGTCGAGAAGCTGATCCACCGCCACCCGCACGTCTTCGGCGACGAGAGCGCCGAGACCCCCGAGGACGTCCACGCGCACTGGCTGCGCACCAAGGCGATCGAGAAGCAGCGGACCTCGGTCACCGAAGGCGTCCCCCTCGGCCAGCCCGGCCTGGCCCTCGCCGCGAAGCTCGCTAGCCGCGCCCGTACGGCGAACTTGGACGTCCCCCTCCCCACCGGCGACACCATCGGCTACGAACTCCTCGCCCTCGCGGTCTCCGCCGAGGCGAACGGCACCGACCCGGAGGCCGCCCTGCGCGCTGCCGCCCGCGCCTACCGCGACGCGATCCTGGCGGCGGAGGGCGGGGCTGGTTAGTACGGTGACCGTAGGGGTTCGAGGAGGGGCGGGGGCGGACGTGGACGCTGAACTGCATGCACTGGCCGAAATTCTGGGTCGAGCGGTAGCCGCGGGCGATTCCGACGTGCGCGAGCTACTGATCGAGACCTCGCACCGAAGCGCCACGGCCCCTTTGCTGGTGCCACGGTTGGACCAGGTGTTCAAGAGATACCAGGGGAACTCCGTCGCGGGGCCGCTGGTAGCCCGGGACCTGCTCGATGTTCTGAGTGTGACCCGGCGCCAGGACGCCATCGCGTACGAGGAGCTGAAGACGATCGCCGACGTCTTCGCCGAGGACAAGTGGGCACGCACGGGTCTCGTACCGCCACGACGCGCACCCGACGCCACCTCGACCAGCAACGCGATCTCGGGCGGCACGTTCAGCGAACCGGTCGTCCAGGCCGGGACCGTCAACGGTGGCATGCACACCTATTACGGGTCGGCGCAGCACACCGGCCTGCCCCCGGTCACCGACTGGCCGCGACTCGACGCGGCCGATCCGATCGCCTTCGGCGTGAGGCCTGCCCGGCGGATCGGCGACGAGGCGCCGTTGCCGCCGTACGTGGCACGGGACGTCGACGTCGTGCTGAAGGGGAGGGTCCGCACGGCCGCCGAGACGGGCGGACTGGTGCTGGTGACCGGCGAGCCCCTGTCCGGGAAGAGCCGGACCGCCTGGGCGGGGATGCTCACGAGCCTCCCGGGCTCGACCCGCCTCCTCGCCCCCGCGACCGGCACAGATCTGCGCGGTCTGCCTGGCGTGCTGCGGGGCCGGGGCGGGGAGCAGTGCGTGATCTGGCTGGACGAACTGGAGGGCCACCTCGGGGAACACGGCCTGACCCCGGCGCTCCTCGCCGAACTCGTCGGCCTGCGCGTTCCGGTGATCGCCACGATGAGCGACGAGGCCTACGACGGCCACCGCTTCGGCGGACAGGCGCGCGCCCGGGTGCTGGCCGGTGCCGACCCGGTGGAGCTGAGCTCGGACTGGACCGGGTCCGAGCTGCTGCGGCTGGAGGCCGGTTGCGGCGACTCCAGGCTGGAGGATGCCGACACCTGGTGTGAGGGCGCTCGTGTCACCGAGTACCTCGTTGTGGCACCGGAGCTGTGGGACGAGTGGTGGCGCGCCCGCCGCCTGAACGCCCACCCCCACGGGCACCTGCTGGTGCGGGCGGCCATCGACTTCGCCCGGTGCGGGACCGACGATGCTCCGATCCCCTTGGCCGTGCTGCGTGAGGCGTGCGCGCTGTACGAGCAGGAAGTGGCGCGGGCGGCCGGGGAGCCCCTCGAAGACGCGTTGGAGTGGGCGACGGCCCTCCGTCACCGGGTGGCCGGGATGCTGATCCCGGGGGGAGCCCCGGATACCTGGCGCGTCCACACCTCGTTGTTCAGCGAGGCGGAGACCCGGCCGGACACCCCGCCCGTACCGCTCGGCCTCTGGCTGCTCGCAGGGAAAGCGATGCGTGCGGTCCCTTCCTACCTGGGCGCCGTGGTGGCCACGGCAGAGGATGCGCTGGGTCATCTGGCAGACGGAGATCCGGAGGTCGCCCTGGTCCTCGGCCACCTGCACGAAGCGACCGGGCGGACCGAGGTCGCCGAGAAGTGGTACAGCCACTCCGCCGACGCGGGCGGCGTCGAAGCGGCGGGGATCGTGGGCCGGGCTCTCGCGGCCCGGGGGAAGACGGCCGAAGCCGTTCCGTACCTGGAGCGGGCGGCGGAGGTCGGGTACACCGACGCGCGGGACCACCTCGTGACCGTGCTCGTCGACCGGGCGTTGTTCTGGCTCGACCGCAGCGTCGAGGACGGGAGCCCGACGGCGGCGGACTACGCGAGAAGGCTGAGGGAGGCCATCAGGCTGCCGCCCGACCCCGTCACCTTGGAGCATCTCCGAGGAAGGCCGCAGCAAGCCCTTGACGCCGCGCCCGATACCGTCGAGAAGTGAACGACAGCCCTGCCCCCCGCACCCCCGAGCTCCCCGCCTGCCCCCACAGCGGGGCCACCCCGGCCGCCCCCACACTCTTCACCTGGGAGTTCGCCACCGACCCCTACCCCGCCTACGCCTGGCTCCGCGAGCACCGCCCCGTGCACCGCACCGCGCTGCCCAGCGGGGTCGAGGCCTGGCTCGTGACCCGGTACGGGGACGCCAAGGAGGCGCTCGCCGACGCGCGGCTCTCCAAGAACCCGGCCAACCACGCCGAGTCGCCGCACGCCAAGGGGAAGACGGGGATCCCGGGAGAGCGCAAAGCGGAGCTGATGACGCATCTGCTCAACATCGACCCGCCGGACCACACCCGGCTGCGCCGGCTCGTGTCCAAGGCGTTCACCCCGCGCCGGGTCGCGGAGTTCGCGCCCCGCGTGCAGGAGCTGGCGGACCGGCTCATCGACGACTTCGTGGAGAAGGGGAGCGCCGACCTCATCCACGACTTCGCCTTCCCGCTCCCCATCTACGCCATCTGCGACCTGCTCGGCGTCCCCGAGGAGGACCAGGACGACTTCCGTGACTGGGCGGGCATGATGATCCGGCACGGCGGCGGGCCGCGCGGCGGGGTCGCCCGGTCGGTGAAGAAGATGCGCGGCTACCTCGCCGAACTCATCCACCGCAAGAGGGAGAATCCGGGCGACGACCTGATCTCCGGGCTGATCCGGGCCAGCGACCACGGCGAGCACCTCACGGAGAACGAGGCGGCCGCCATGGCGTTCATCCTCTTGTTCGCCGGGTTCGAGACGACGGTCAACCTCATCGGCAACGGGACCTACGCCCTCCTGCGCCACCCCGAGCAGCGCGCCCGGCTGGAGGCCTCCCTGGCGGCGGGGGAGGGCGACCTGCTGGCCACCGGGATCGAGGAGCTGCTCCGGTTCGACGGGCCCGTCGAGATGGCGACCTGGCGGTACGCCACCGAGGCGCTGACCCTGGGCGGCGAGGAGATCGCCGCCGGGGACCCCGTACTCGTGGTGCTGGCGGCGGCCGACCGCGACCCGGAGCGGTTCACGGATCCGGACACCCTGGACCTTGCGCGGCGTGACAATCAGCACCTCGGATACGGGCACGGCATCCACTACTGCCTGGGGGCGCCGCTGGCCCGACTGGAGGGACAGACCGCGCTGACCACCCTGTTGAGGCGCCTTCCTGACCTGCGACTTGCGGGAGAACCGGGCGATTTGCGCTGGCGCGGCGGGCTCATCATGCGTGGACTGCGCACCCTTCCGGTCGCGTTCGAACCGGGTAGTCGATCCGGAAAAAGTGACACAGTGTCAACTCCGTGACTTTCACGTGATCTGCGCTGCATCGACTTGTGACACACGTTCGAGTCCCGCTAGGTTCACGGTTCGACGCGTCGGTCGCACCTTGCTCACGCGTCACCTGTGCGCCGAAGCAGACACGGAGTCCGGCACGGAGTCCGCTGTGCGGCGCTCAGGCCACTCGCTTGTCAGTCGCACGGAAGGCATACCCATGGGCTCCGCGAACGGCAGACACCGCCGCCCTCGTCAGGCACCCGCCATCATCGTCGCCGCAGGCGTGACGGGATCGGCCATCGCCATCCCGCTGCTCGGCGCCGGCGGCGCGCACGCGGCCGAGGCCACCACCTGGGACCGGGTCGCCGAGTGCGAGAGCGGCGGCATGTGGAGCGCCGATCTCGGCAACGGCTACTACGGCGGGCTCCAGTTCTCGCAGGAGACTTGGTCGGCTTACGGCGGCACGGCGTTCGCGCCCCGCGCCGACCTCGCCAGCCGCTCGCAGCAGATCTCCATCGCCGAGAAGGTCCTGGACGACCAGGGCCCGAAGGCGTGGCCCAGCTGTGCGGTCATCTCCGGCCTCGCGGTGGACGGCGGTCTGCCCGGCGTCGACCCGGGCACCTCGCCGTCCGCGGATCCGTCCGCCGAGCCGTCGGCCGACCCGTCCGCCGATCCGTCGGCGGACCCCTCGGCCGACCCGACCTCCACCCCGACCGGCGAAGCGGATGCGACCGGTGAACCCGGTGAGTCCCGTGAAACCGGCACGGGTGAGAAGCGTGATGAGGCGGACAAGGGCGGTAGTGGCGGCGCGGAGAAGGGGAGCGAGGCTCCCGACTCCTCGGTGACGCCCTCCGCCCCGCCCGCCTCCGACGCCCCCGACGCCTCGGACCCCTCCACCGCCCCCGACGCCTCGGCGGACGAGGACGGCAAGGGGGGCAAGCACCGGGGCGCCCCCGCGCCCGAGGAGGCCGACGCGGGTCAGAAGGACGGTCCCCGCGAGTCCGGCCGGCACGCCTCGCGTGGTGAGGGTGACGCGCGGGACGGTGGCGCGGCGACCGCCGACGGGTACACGGTGCGGCCCGGGGACAACCTCTGGGCGATCGCCGACGCCCGGGAGATCCCCGGCGGCTGGACCGGCCTGTACGAGACGAACAAGGACCTCCTGGGCTCCGACCCGGACCTGATCCTGCCCGGCCAGAACCTGGACCTGGGCCTGGACAGGGGTGCGGGCGAGGACGCGGGCCGGGGCGCGGCCAAGAGCGCGGCCCCGGCCGCCCCGGAGGGCGCCGAGACACCCGCCGGGGCGCCCGCCGCCAACTGATCGAATCGGGAAAACACCCCGAAAATCGAGGCAGTTAAGAGACCTATGTCCACTTTTGCGTAAGTGAGACATGGGTCTCTTTGCTTCAACTGGTGCGTCTCGTCCGGCTGGTCCGGGCGAATCGCTCCCCACCTGCGGAAACGCCCTGCTGGCCACGGCGAGTTCGGGTCGATTGCCCCCTATGTCCATCTTTGAATGTCGGGGTTGCCTGTGTTTACGGTCGGACCGCTCGCACCGCGGGCCCCGTCGACCGTCACGCCGAATCCTGCCGTCGGTCGAAGGGAACAGACGCGTAAGCGCCGTAGGCAGGAGCGGGGGACCCAGGTAAGCCGCCGGGTCCGGACGCCTCGTCGAACCGACGAGGACGTACGGGAACGGCTAGGGGTGAAGTCGCGAGCAGCACCGCGCGACCGGGCAACTCATCAGCCCGAACCCGACAGCTCACCTCGTAGGCGTCGGTGAGGAGATTCGTTCCATGCTGCTGAACAGCAAGGGCAAGCACCGCCGCCCGTCCAAGGCCACCCGTATCGCCACCCTCGCGGGTGTCACCGGTGCCGCCGTCGCCATCCCGCTGATGGGCGCGACCAACGCTTCCGCCGCCTCCGTCGAGACCTGGGACGCCGTCGCCCAGTGCGAGTCCGGCGGCAACTGGTCCATCAACACCGGCAACGGCTACTACGGCGGACTGCAGTTCTCGCAGTCCAGCTGGGCCGCCGCCGGCGGTACGCAGTACGCCTCCCGTGCCGACCTGGCCTCCAAGGACCAGCAGATCGCCACCGCCGAGAAGCTCCTCGACCTCCAGGGCCCGGGCGCCTGGGCCTGCGCCGGCGCCGGCGGCCTCACCAACGACGGTGTGGACCCGGGCGTCAACACCGGCTCCGGCTCCGGCTCCGGCGAGAGCAAGCCCGAGCAGGCGCAGCCCGAGCGCCAGGCCGAGCAGCCCACCACGCGCTCCGAGCAGCGCGAGGCCCCCAAGGCCGAGAGCAAGAAGACCGTCACCACCCCGACCGGCGAGAAGGTCCAGAAGGGTGACGGCGAGTACAAGGTCGAGGCCGGCGACACCCTGAGCACCATCGCCGAGGCGGAGGGCGTCAAGGGCGGCTGGAGCAAGCTCTTCAAGCTCAACGACGACATCGTCAAGGACGCCGACCTGATCTTCCCGGGTCAGCAGCTCCACCTGAAGTAATCGCCGTCTCTCCTCCCGGAGGAGAAGCGTCCGGCGGCACTTCTCCTCGCACGGCTCCCCGGCCCGGCGCGCTCGTCCCCCCAGCGCGCCGGGCCGGGTTCTTCGTGAGCGGCGGGCGCTGATGGCCCGCATGCGTTCACCTCTTATTGTTACCGCTCAGTAGATTTCCAGAGTTTTGTCCCGTGATGCAGCTCCTTGGACCCTTTTTCGTCCCAGGAGGCGGGCGGTCGGCCGGTCGACACGGCCGGGCCCGATAGGCTCGTGCCGCAAGGCCACAGTGACCCTGCACAACCAGTGTCAGATCCCAGAAGGAGATGCCTCGTGCCGTCCATCGACGTCGTCGTAGCCAGGGAAATCCTCGACTCCCGGGGCAACCCCACGGTCGAGGTCGAGGTTGGCCTCGACGACGGCAGCACGGGCCGTGCTGCTGTTCCGTCCGGAGCCTCCACCGGTGCGTTCGAGGCCATCGAGCTTCGCGACGGTGACCCCAACCGCTACATGGGCAAGGGCGTCGAGAAGGCCGTCCTCGCCGTCATCGAGCAGATCGGCCCGGAGCTCGTCGGGTACGACGCCACCGAGCAGCGCCTCATCGACCAGGCGATGTTCGACCTCGACGCCACCGAGAACAAGGCGTCGCTCGGCGCGAACGCCATCCTCGGCGTCTCGCTGGCCGTCGCGCACGCCGCCTCCGAGGCGTCCGACCTGCCGCTCTTCCGCTACCTCGGCGGCCCGAACGCGCACCTGCTGCCCGTTCCGATGATGAACATCCTGAACGGCGGCTCGCACGCCGACTCCAACGTGGACGTCCAGGAGTTCATGATCGCCCCGATCGGCGCGGAGTCCTTCTCCGAGGCCCTGCGCTGGGGCGCGGAGGTCTACCACACGCTGAAGAAGGTCCTCAAGACCAAGGGCCTGTCCACCGGACTCGGCGACGAGGGCGGCTTCGCCCCGAACCTGGAGTCCAACCGCGCCGCCCTGGACCTCATCGTCGAGGCCATCAAGGAGGCCGGTTACGTCCCGGGCCGCGACATCGCGCTCGCGCTCGACGTCGCCGCGTCCGAGTTCTACAAGGACGGCGTCTACGAGTTCGAGGGCAAGTCCCGCTCGGCCGCCGAGATGACCGAGTACTACGAGGAGCTCGTCTCCGCGTACCCGCTGGTCTCCATCGAGGACCCGCTGTACGAGGACGACTGGGCCGGCTGGAAGGTCATCACCGACCGCATCGGCGCCAAGGTGCAGATCGTCGGCGACGACCTCTTCGTCACCAACCCCGAGCGGCTGGCCCGCGGCATCGAGGAGGGCTCCGCCAACGCCCTGCTCGTGAAGGTCAACCAGATCGGTTCGCTGACCGAGACCCTGGACGCCGTCGAGCTGGCCCAGCGCAACGGCTTCAAGTGCATGATGTCGCACCGCTCCGGCGAGACCGAGGACGTCACCATCGCCGACCTCGCCGTCGCCGTGAACTGCGGCCAGATCAAGACCGGCGCCCCGGCCCGCTCGGACCGCGTCGCCAAGTACAACCAGCTGCTGCGCATCGAGGAGATCCTCGACGACGCCGCGGTGTACGCGGGCCGTTCCGCCTTCCCGCGCTTCAAGGGCTGACCCGTAGCGTCAAGACGGTAGCCTCCGTCCGTCCCCGCACCCGGTCCCGTACCGTGTGCGGGGACGGACGTGCGTCAGAGCTTGTCGTCAAACTGCCGCCTGCCGGGTGGCGTCTGGCACGCACGCTCGCGGCGTTGCCGAAATGGCCAAGTAGCTCCGCTACGAGACCATCCCGGCGCCTTGCGATCGCACGCACCAGTCGCCGCCCGGCCGCCCTTCGGGCGACGACGGCAGTTTGACGACAAGCTCTGGGAGGCGGGAGACATGGCCGGCAAGGACCGCGACCGGTTCTCCACCGCGACCAGGCTGCGACTGCTCGGCGAGCAGACCGCGGCCCGCGTGTACCGATCCCAGAACCGCCGGCAGGCCCGCCGCTCCCGGCTCACCGGACGGGCCGCGTTCCTGGCGCTGGTGGTCTGCTCCCTGGTGGTGGCGCTCGCCTACCCGATGCGGCAGTACGTCTCCCAGCGCGACGAGATCGCCGAGCAGGAGCGGCTCTCGCAGCAGGCGGAGCGGCGCACCGAGGAGCTGCGGGACGAGAAGGCGCGGCTCCAGGACGACGCGTACATCATGCGGCTGGCCCGCCAGCACCTCCACTACGTCCTCCCCGGGGAGACCGGCTACACCGTGGCCGACCCCGACGCGGCCCGGGACCGCCGCGGCGAGTCGGGCGCGAGCGACCGGCCGTGGCACTCGAACCTCTGGGACGGCGTGGACAGCGCCGACCGTGACGACGACCGCGACTGACACCGACCCCGTACGTTCATCCGTACGCCCACCTCTACGAGCTTCCGACTTCCGAGCAGAACCAAGGCAGGCATGGAAACGCCCCCTCCGCAGACCGAGTCCACCCAGCCCACCGACGCGGACATCGCCGCGTTCGAGCAGCAGCTCGGCCGCCCGCCGCGCGGTCTGCGCGCCATCGCGCACCGCTGCCCCTGCGGCAACCCGGACGTGGTGGAGACCCAGCCCCGTCTGGAGGACGGCACGCCGTTCCCGACGACGTACTACCTGACCTGCCCCCGGGCCGCCTCGGCGATCGGCACGCTGGAGGCCAACGGGGTCATGAAGGAGATGACGGCCCGTCTGGAGACCGATCCGGAGCTGGCCGACGCCTACCGGGCCGCGCACGAGGACTACATCACCCGCCGCGACGCCATCGAGGTCCTGGAGGGCTTCCCGAGCGCCGGCGGCATGCCGGACCGGGTGAAGTGCCTGCACGTCCTGGTCGGCCATTCGCTGGCCGCCGGCCCCGGGGTGAACCCGCTGGGCGACGAGGCCATCGCGATGCTGCCCGAGTGGTGGGCCAAGGGCCCCTGCGTCACGCCCTGCGTGCCGCAGGGCGACGGCTGGACGGTGGACGAGGGCGACGGCGGCCACTTCGCCTTCCGCCCCCTGGACGGCGCCGCCGACGGGAAGGACGCGTGACCCGGGTCGCCGCCGTCGACTGCGGCACGAACTCCATCCGGCTGCTCGTCGCCGACGTGGACCCCGCCACCGGCTCCTTCACCGAGCTGGACCGGCGCATGACCATCGTCCGCCTCGGCCAGGGCGTGGACAGGACCGGCCGGCTCGCCCCCGAGGCGCTGGCGCGGACGTTCGCCGCCTGCCGTGAGTACGCGACGGCCATCGAGGAACTGGGCGCGACACGGATCCGCTTCGTCGCCACCTCCGCCTCCCGGGACGCCGAGAACAGCGCCGACTTCGTGGCCGGGGTACGGGACATCCTCGGCGTCGAGCCCGAGGTGATCACCGGCGACCAGGAGGCGCAGCTCTCCTTCGACGGGGCCACCAAGGAGCTGGCCGGCAGCGACCACCTGGCGAAGCCGTATCTGGTCGTCGACATCGGCGGCGGCTCCACGGAGTTCGTCCTCGGTTCGGACCGGGTGGAGGCGGCCCGGTCCGTCGACATCGGCTGCGTACGGATGACGGAGCGTCATCTGGCCGTGGACGGGGTCGTCATGGACCCGCCCAGCCACGAGCGGGCCGCGGCGATCCGCGCGGACGTCGACGCCGCACTCGACCTCGCCGAGCAGACCGTGGAGCTCAAGGGGGCCGGCACCCTCGTCGGTCTGGCGGGCACCGTCACGACGATCGCCGGAATCGCGCTGGAACTGCCGGAGTACGACTCCGGGGCCATCCACCACTCACGGGTCACCCGCGGCCAGGTCCGCGCGATCACCGAGCACCTGCTCCGCTCCACCCACGAAGAGCGCGCCGCGATCCCCGTGATGCACCCGGGCCGGGTCGACGTGATCGGCGCGGGGGCGCTCGTCCTGCTCGCCGTGATGGAGCGGACGGGGGCCCACGAGGTCGTCGTCAGCGAGCACGACATCCTCGACGGGATCGCCTGGAGCGCCGCGTGACCGAAACCGGGATGCGGGGCGCACTGCCAAGGTCCCGGTCCCGACCAGGTAGCGGATGACATGACGGGGCACCGAATCCAGAAGGGGCCTCGGTTCCAGTCGTGCACCCGGTGACGTAACAAGGCGGGACCTGCCCGCTCTCACATGGTGCGGTAGACGTCCCGCCGGCTGCCCACCTTGACGACAAGGATGATCAACTCGCCGTCCTCCACCTGATAGGCGACTCGGTAGTTGCCCACCCGGAGCCGGTAGAGACCCGAGGGGCCGGTGAGCTTCTTGATGTCGGCGTCTTCACGGTACGGATCCTCGCCGAGAGCCGTCAGCGCGGCGAGGATCCGCATGGCGGCGGGTCGGTCGATGGCGCGGAGTTGCCGTTGTGCCGCAGCGGTGAACCGGAACGCGTATTTCACGCCGCGTCTTCGGCGCGCTCGGTGAACAGGTCTGCCAGTAGTTCCGCCATCGTCACGGTCGGGCCGCCCTCGGCCAGGACCGCTTCCGCCTCCCGGGCGAGCAGTACGTCGGCCGCCGCCTCCAGTGCGTCGAAGTCCGCGATCGGAACGAGCGCCGCGACGGGTTCGCCGTTGCGGGTGATCACCGTGGGGGTGCCCTCCTCTGCGGAGTTGATGTGGTCCGCCAGGCGTGCGCGGGCTTCCCGTACCGTCACAGTGCTCTCGGCCATGGCCCAAGTGTACGCAATTTCGTGTACACGCGGCGGTGGTGGTGGCCGCTGTGACAAGTGGTGTTCGACGGCATCGCCTGGAGCGCCGCGTAGCCCTGCCGTCAGCCACCTTCCGCTGCCCGCTCAATCGCATTGTCACCTGCACCGTTGAGCCCCGACCCGGCCCCTCCGGGTCGTCCGGGGTCCCTCTGGGGGCGCGCCGCGGGAAACTTCGTGAACTTCTTCACAAGGAATGGGGCCCTGTTGGTCGCAGCTGGAGCCCATTAGGCCGGAACCGGTCGCCCGGGAGGGCGTGCGGAGGTGTCGCGCACGCGTTCCGGGAGCGTTGCGACCGCGCGAAGGGGAGGGGTGGTCCACCCGCCGCGACGGGTCAAGGGCCAGCTCACAGGTGGTGAACAACGTTTCCCGCGGTGCTGTGGTTCCCTTTCGTGCCCATGACCTGGGTCACGTGGGCGGCGAAGTGTAGCAGAGGGTGGCCCAATCCTTGTGAAGGGGCTCACGAGCACCCCCCTGGGGCGGGGTGGATACTCGATGGCATGAGCACCACGGAGCGTCCCAGGATCCTCGTTGTAGGCGGTGGGTACGTAGGCCTGTACGCAGCTCGTCGCATTCTGAAGAAGATGCGATACGGAGAGGCGACCGTCACGGTCGTCGACCCGCGGTCGTACATGACGTACCAGCCCTTCCTCCCCGAAGCTGCCGCAGGCAGCATCTCGCCTCGGCATGTCGTCGTCCCGCTGCGACGCGTGCTGCCCAAGGCTGAGGTTCTCACCGGTCGTGTCACGACCATCGATCAGGACCGCAAGGTCGCCACGGTCGCGCCGCTCGTCGGCGAGGCCTACGAGCTGCCCTTCGACTACCTGGTCATCGCGATGGGCGCGGTCTCCCGTACCTTCCCGATCCCCGGCCTCGCCGAGCAGGGCATCGGCATGAAGGGCGTCGAGGAGGCCATCGGGCTGCGCAACCACGTCCTGGAGCAGCTGGACAAGGCCGACTCCACCACCGACGAGGACGTCCGCCGCAAGGCGCTGACGTTCGTCTTCGTGGGCGGCGGCTTCGCCGGCGCGGAGACCATCGGCGAGGTCGAGGACATGGCCCGCGACGCGGCGAAGTACTACACGAACGTGCAGCGCGAGGACATGCGCTTCATCCTCGTCGACGCCGCCGACAAGATCCTTCCCGAGGTCGGCCCGAAGCTGGGCGCCTACGGCAAGGAGCACCTGGAGAGCCGCGGCGTGGAGATCTACCTCTCCACCTCGATGGACTCCTGCGTCGACGGCCGCGTGGTGCTGAAGAACGGCCTGGAGGTCGACTCCAGCACCATCGTGTGGACCGCCGGTGTGAAGCCGAACCCGGCGCTGGCGCGCTTCGGCCTGCCGCTCGGCCCCCGCGGCCACGTGGACACCTCGGAGAAGCTCCAGGTGCAGGGCACCGACTACATCTGGGCCGCGGGCGACAACGCCCAGGTGCCGGACATGGTCGGCCGCCGCGCCGGCAACCCGAACGCCTGGTGCCCGCCCAACGCCCAGCACGCGCTGCGTCAGGCGAAGGTCCTCGGCGACAACGTGATCTCCGGTATGCGGGGCTTCCCGCAGAAGGAGTACAGCCACGCCAACAAGGGTGCGGTCGCCGGTCTCGGCCTGCACAAGGGCGTCGCGATGATCGTCATGGGCAAGGTGAAGATCAAGCTCAAGGGCCGTCTCGCCTGGTACATGCACCGCGGCTACCACGGCATGGCCATGCCGACCTGGAACCGCAAGATCCGGGTCTTCGCCGACTGGACGCTGGCGATGTTCCTCAAGCGCGAGGTCGTCTCGCTCGGCGCCATGGAGACGCCGCGCGAGGAGTTCTACGAGGCCGCCAAGCCGGCCCCGGCTCAGGCCGCCGCCAAGTCCGAGGGCGAGAAGGCCAAGGCCTCCTGACCTCCTGGTGAAGCGCTCCGCGGGGAGCGCACCGTACGACGCCCGAAGGGGCCGTCCGCCATCCGTGGTGCGGACGGCCCCTTCGGCGTATCCGGGCGCGGACCCGGACCGGGCCGACGGCGGGCCGTGGCCGGTTGCCGCCCGTATGGGTGGTGCATGCATGCTTTTTGCCGATTCGTTGCCCGGTAGCGGAATGACGGAGTGTGCGAGGACAGTTGACGCAGGCGTACCTCGCCACGGCACCGGGGTGGCGCGGCGGGGCTACGAGCATGTCTGTTCGCCTGTGCTTGTCGTGCTTGTCGTGCTTGTCGGGGAAACACCACGGAGGTGTGCGCCATGGCAGACGCCGCGTCGCGGCTGACCGCTCTTGCCGAGGAGTTGCTCTCGGAACCCCTGCCGGTCCGTGTCCGGGCCTGGGACGGCAGCGAATCGGGGCCGCCCGGGGCCCCGGTCCTCGTGATCCGCCACCGCCGTGCCCTGCGCCGGTTCCTATGGAAGCCGGGCGAACTGGGCCTGGCCCGCGCCTGGGTGGCGGGGGAGATCGACATCGAGGGCGACCTGTACGAAGCGCTCGGTCATCTGGCCGGGCTGCTCTGGGACCGGGGCGCCGACGCCAAGGACTCCGTCCACCCGGTCCGCGACCCCAAGGTCCGCGCCTTCGCCCGCGGCCTCCTCGACCTCGCCGGCCCCTGGCCGCCCCCGGCCCCGCCCGCCGAGGAGGTGCGCCGCCGCACCGGCCCCCTGCACACCAGACGCCGCGACAAGGAGGCCATCAGCCACCACTACGACGTCGGGAACGACTTCTACGCCCTGGTGCTCGGCCCCTCCATGGTCTACTCCTGCGCCTACTGGCAGGACGGGGGGACCCTGGAGGAGGCCCAGCGCGACAAGCTCGACCTGGTCTGCCGCAAGCTCGGCCTGAAGGACGGCGACCGGCTCCTGGACGTCGGCTGCGGCTGGGGCTCCATGGCCATCCACGCCGCCCGTGCGTACGGGGCACAGGTCACCGGCGTCACCCTCTCCCAGGAGCAGGCCGCCCACGCCCGCAAGCGCATCGCCGAGGAGGGCCTGACCGACCGGATCGAGATCCGGGTCCAGGACTACCGGGACGTCGGCGACGGCCCGTACGACGCGATCTCCTCGATCGGCATGGCCGAGCACGTCGGATCGGTCCGCTACCGGGAGTACGCGGACGACCTCTACGCCCTCCTGAAGCCCGGCGGACGCCTCCTGAACCACCAGATCGCCCGCCGCCCCGAGAAGGACGAGGACGCCTACCGCATCGACGCGTTCATCGACGCCTACGTCTTCCCCGACGGCGAACTGGCCCCGCTCGGCCGCACCCTGTCCATCCTGGAGGAGGCCGGCTTCGAGGCCCGGGATGTCGAGACGCTGCGCGAGCACTACGCGCTGACCCTGCGCCGGTGGGTGGCCAACCTGGAGCAGCACTGGGAGTGGGCGGTACGCGCCACCTCCCCGGGCCGGGCCAGGGTCTGGCGGCTGTACATGGCAGCCTCGGCCCTCTCCTTCGAGCACAACAAGATCGGCGTCAACCAGATCCTCGCGGTGCGCCCGCTGGACGGCGGCGGCTCCCGGATGCCGCTGCGCGCCCGCGCCTGGACGGAGTCCGCCGAGGGCGGGGAGGCCTGACCCGTACGCGTACCTGTACCTGTCTCGTACGGCAATGGGTGAGGGGCCGGGGCACCGCTTTTTAGCGGTGCCCCGGCCCCTCACCCGTTGCCGTACCCCCGGGCCCGGGCTACTCGGTCTTGATCGCCGTCAGCATGTTGAGCTTCGCGGCGCTGCGGGCGGGCCACAGCGAGGCGAGGACGCCCACCAGGCCGGCGAGGAGCAGGAAGAGGCCGAGCCGGTCCCACGGGATGACCAGGGCGTAGCCGGGGATGTCGGCCGACAGCGTCCGGCCGATCGCCCAGCCGAGGAAGACCCCGAGGCCGACCCCGATCACCGCGCCGAAGAGCGAGATGACGACGGCCTCCAGACGGATCATCCGCTTGACGCGGCCCCGGTCGAGGCCGATCGCACGGAGCATGCCGATCTCCTGCTGCCGCTCGAACACCGACATCGCGAGGGTGTTGACGACCCCGAGGACCGCGATCAGCAGGGCCATGGCGAGCAGCCCGTACATGATGTTCAGGGCGGTGTTGATGAAGCCGCCGAACATGTCACGGATGTCCTGCCGGTCCATGACGTTCATCGCCGGGTTGTCGCCGAGCGCGTCCACGATCGACTGCTCGTTGGCCTTGCTCGCGCCGCCGTCCGCCTTGATCCAGATCTCGCGGATGTCGGGGCGGGAAGCCGCGCTGTGCTGGTCCGCGAGCTCCTTCGGGATGAGGAAGGGCGAGAGGAACTCGTTCTCCTCGTAGAGCGCCCCGATCTTCACCTCGCCCTTCTTCTCGTCGTCGAACGTCACCGGGAGGGTGTCGCCGGTCTTCCAGCCGTGGTTCTTGGCGGTCTTGGAGCCGACCGCGACCTGCCCGTCCTCGAGCGAGCCGAGCGAACCGGAGACGGTCGTCAGGGAGAAGACCTTCTCCACGTCGCCCGGGGTGACGCCGGAGGCCGAGTAGCCCCCGCCGTCGACCTCGAGCCAGGCCGCCTGCTGCGGGGAGAGCGCGGCGACGCCGTCGGCCTTCGCCAGTGCCTTGAGGGCGGACTGGTCGAGCGTGTCGCCGCTGGCCATCGTGACCATGTAGTCGGCCTTGATGTTGTCCGTGGTCATCTTGTCGATGGCCTGGCCGAGCGTGACGCCGAGCACTGAGATGCCGGTGACCAGGGTCAGCCCGATGGCCAGCGCGGAGGCGGTGGCTCCGGTACGCCGCGGGTTGCGGACCGCGTTCTGCGAGGCCAGCTTCCCGGAGACGCCGAACAGCTTCTTCAGCAACGGCCGGACCAGCGCGATGACCGGCCGCGACAGCAGCGGGATCAGGATGATGATGCCGATCAGCGCGAAGAACGCGCCGCCCGCGACCAGCTGCCTGCCGGACGTGCCGCCGGACGCCGCGCCGCCGACGATCCCCGCGGCGCCGAGCAGGGCTATCACGCCGCCGATGGAGTTCCGTACGACCAGGGACTTGGTGGAGGCGGTGGCGTGCACGCTGCTCATCGCGGCCACCGGGGCGATCCTCGCGGCCCGGCGGGCCGGCAGCCAGGCGGCCAGCACGGTGATCAGGACGCCGACGGCGAAGGCGGAGAGGACGGCGGTCGGCGAGACGATCAGCGGCCCGGCGGGGATCTTGCCGCCCAGGAGGCCCATCGCGGAGCGCAGGCCGGTGGCGAGGCCGAGACCGAGGGCGAAGCCGATGACGGAGGCGAGCGTGCCGACGACGGCCGCTTCCAGCAGCACCGAGCGCTTGATCTGGCGGCGGGTGGCTCCGATGGCCCGCATCAGGGCCAGTTCACGGGTCCGCTGGGCGATCAGCATGGTGAAGGTGTTGGCGATGAGGAAGACGCCGACGAACAGTGCGATGCCCGCGAAAGCCAGCAGCATGGCGTTGAGGTTGGACAGGCCGCTCTCGATGTCCTTCGCCTGCTGGTCCGCCAGCGCCTTGCCGGTCTGCGCGCTGGCGTCCTTCGGCAGGAGGGGCTCGATCGCGTCCAGCAGCTTCTGGTCGGAGACGCCGCCGACGGCGGAGACGGTGGCGTTCTGGAAGACGCCGGGCTTCAGGTAGAGCTTCTGGGCGGTCGCGGTGTCGAACAGCACGAGGCTGCCGCCCGCGTTGACCGCGCCGTCCTCGGTGGTGAAGATCCCCGAAAGCGTGTACTCCTTCACCGGGCCGTTGGTCGCGACCCGCACCGGGTCGCCGACGCGGTACTCGCCCTTGCTCGCGGTGTCCTTGTCGAGCGCGATCGTGCCGTTCTTCGCCGGGCCCGAGCCGTCGGTGAAGTCGTAGCTCGCGTCCTTGCCGTCCTTGCCGGGGGCGAAGTTCGCGCCGGTGTTGGACCAGCCGTTGCCGATCAGCTTGCCGTCGGGGTCGGCGACCCCGGCGAAGCCGTTGACCCGGCCGGTGGCGGCGGCCACGCCGTCCAGGCCCCGGATCTTCTCCAGGGTGGCCTCGTCGATGCCGGGGGTCTTCTCGTCGTGCCCGCCAGCGTACGTCTCCACGGCGACGGCGACGTTGTCGTAGCTCTTGGCGGACTGGTTGCGGAAGGCGTTGCCGAGGGTGTCGGTGAAGACCAGGGTGCCGGAGACGAACGCTACGCCGAGCATGACGGCGAGCACGGTCATCAGCAGCCTGGCCTTGTGCGCGAGCACATTGCGCAGGGCGGTACGGAACATGTCTGTGTGTCCTGGGATGGGTTCCGGAAGGGGGGCGGGGACGCGCGGGGGCGGCGGCCGGGGTACGGCGGGCGCCCGCGTCAGCCGGTGCGGCGGCCGTGTGGGCCGGCCGCCGACGGCGTCAGCTCGTGCGGCCCTTCGCGTCGAACGCCTTCATCCGGTCGAGGACCCCGTCGGCGGTCGGGTGCATCATCTGGTCGACGACCGCGCCGTCGGCGAGGAAGACGACCCGGTCCGCGTAGGAGGCGGCGACCGGGTCGTGCGTCACCATCACCACGGTCTGGCCCAGCTCGCGCACCGAGTTGCGCAGGAAGCCGAGGACCTCGGCGCCGGAGCGGGAGTCCAGGTTTCCGGTCGGCTCGTCACCGAAGATGATCTCGGGCTGCGAGGCCAGGGCGCGGGCCACGGCGACGCGCTGCTGCTGACCGCCGGAGAGCTCGGTCGGGCGGTGCTTCAGCCGGTCCGAGAGCCCGACCATGTCGATCACCTTCTGGAGCCACGCGGCGTCCGGCTTACGGCCCGCGATGTCCATCGGCAGGGTGATGTTCTCCAGCGCGGTGAGCGTCGGCAGCAGGTTGAACGCCTGGAAGATGAAGCCGATCTTGTCCCGGCGCAACTGCGTGAGCTGCTTGTCCTTCAGCGTGGAGAGCTCGGTCTCGCCGATGCGCACCGAACCGCTGCTGAAGCTGTCGAGTCCGGCGACGCAGTGCATCAGCGTCGACTTGCCGGAGCCCGAGGGGCCCATGATCGCGGTGAACTCGCCCTGCGGGAAGTCCACGGTCACCCGGTCCAGGGCGACGACCTGCGTCTCGCCCTCGCCGTAGACCTTCGACAGCTCCGTGGCGCGGGCAGCCACCGCGGTGGCGCGGTGAACGGTGGGGGTGGTGGTCACAGGGACACTCCTGGTTCGGGTGATGCGGACGCATGGGCCGTGCTGAGGCGGGCGCTGCCGCCATGCCGCGGGGGACTTGGACCCACCGGCGGGTCTTACTCCATCGTTACGTCCCGATCGGCCCCGGTCGTCACTCCCGATGCCCGTTCCCGTGGCCGTCTTGAGTCGCATCAAGGGCGTGGATCCGTCCTCCTCGGGTATGACATCGACCCTGACCGGAGGCGTGGCCACCGCTTCGTGATCACCCACCGTGAGTGCGGCCGGACGTGAGCGGGGAGCGGCCCCGGCGGTGGGCAGGCCCCTCCGGCTCCGCCCCGGCCCCGGGGCAGGGGCGGAGCCGGACCGGAGGGTGGCGGATGCCCTGGCGAAGCATGGCGCGGACCTGGCGCGTTGGGCCGTACGAGTGCGGCGACTTTCCGTCATTCCCGTGCGGTGCGCGGACTGCCCAAGATCGGCCGCAGGCGTGCGGTCAGCTTGGCCTGATGTCCTGACGGACCCTCAAGCGGTCAATAAAATAAGACAACATCGCGCCACGGTTCCGCTGATCGAGGGATGCCCCCGGCTAGGGTCGGTAGCCAAACGCGGAGTCGCGCGGCACGCCCGGATGGTGGAACGTAGACACGGCGAGCTTAAACCTCGCTGCCCCTCGGGGGCGTGCCGGTTCGAGTCCGGCTCCGGGCACTCTTTCGAATACGGCCAGTCACCAGCAGGAACGCTGCGCTACCCCTGGGTAGCCTTCTTGTTGCTGGCGCACGCCTGGCGTGCGGTGACTACGTTGCGTGCGTGGCATACGTGGATCCAGTGAAGAACAAGGTCGGAGAGACCACCAGCTGCCGGGTGCAGTGGCGGCTGGGCGGAGCCCGTGATGGCGACTGGCAAGGCGGGCGGTTCCTCGGCGTGACCTCTGCGGAGGTCTTCCGTGGCGCGGTGAGCGACAACGGTCAGCAGTGGCCCCCGGGCTGGGTGAAGGGCCAGGGGTGCATCGCCCCGGAGTCGGAGGATGAGGCGCCCGGGGGTGCGCCAAGCCGTGCGCCATCTGGCGCACGAGGACCCGACTGGCCCCCTCTGGCTTCCCCTGGATCGGTCTGGCTGGGCCTGGATCGGGGTGGGTTTTTGCAGGTGAGGGCGTTTTCGCTGGTCAGGGCGTCAGGGCGGAGCAGGTTCGAGTCCCGGTGCCCGGTCCGTGATTCCGGCCCCGCACGACAGCTCCCCCAAGCCCTCGGCGGGCATCACTCCACGGCTGCCGCAAAGATCCTCCCCTGGCACTAGGGTGATTCTTTTGCCTACCCATTACTCTTGTGGCAAGGCCACGCAGTGTGGCCATGGAGGAGTGAGATGAGGAGCAGCAACCCGGTCTTCTCGCGACGGGGGTTCAGCCGCGACAACGGCCACGCGGGCTTCAACGCGACGCCGCAGGCCGGGGCCCCCGCGACGGGCAACCCGTACGCGCAGGGCACCGCCGCCAACCCGTACGCCACCAACCCCTACGCGCAGACGGACATCCAGGGCGCCCCGCAGGCGCCCGCCCGTCCCGACGTGATGACCATCGACGACGTGGTGACGCGTACGGCGATGACGCTCGGCACCGTGATCGTCGCCGCGACCGCCGCATGGTGGACGCTGCCGGTCGACAAGGCGAACGTCGGCACGGCGATCGGCGTCGCCATCGGCGCCGCGATCATCGGCTTCGTGCTGTCGCTGGTGAACTCGTTCAAGCGCCGGCCCTCGCCGCCGCTGATCCTGACGTACGCGGCGTTCGAGGGTGTCTTCCTCGGCGTCATCAGCAACATCGTCAGTGTCTACTGGGCACCCGGCGCCGCGATGCAGGCGGTGATCGGCACCATGGCGGTCTTCGCCGGTGTGCTGATCGCCTACCGCACCGGACTGATCCGGGTCACGCGCCGCTTCTACGGCTTCGTGATGGCGGCCGCCATCGGCTTCACGCTGCTGATGATGGTCAACCTCCTGTTCGCCGTGTTCGGCGGCGGTGACGGCCTCGGCTTCCGCAGCGGTGCGCTCGGCATCATCTTCGGCATCGTGGCCATCGTCATCGGCGCGTGCATCCTCGCCCTGAACTTCAAGCAGGTCGAGGACGGCATCGCGTACGGCGCTCCGCGCGAGGAGTCCTGGCTGGCGGCCTTCGGCCTCACCGTGACCCTGGTGTGGATCTACATCGAGATGCTGCGCCTGGTCGCGATCCTCAGCGGCGACGACTGACCGGCCGCGGAGCACCCGTAACACCCGCAGTACCCGCGACACCGGAACGGCCCGCAGGCATCGTGCCTGCGGGCCGTTCCGCGTCTCCTGCCACCCCGGGGCGTTGGCAGCCGGGCGGGAGGGCCGCGTAGGGTCGGCCGGGTGCTCGATACGACGCCCCTGATCCTGGCCGTGGACCGTTTCGCCGACCGGCTGCGCTCGGCCCCGCAGAGCCGCCTCCAGCGCGGAACGGCCGCCGAGGCGCTGGCCGCGGCCCGCGAACTCGCCGGCCGGGCCCAGCGCCTGGAGGACCCGGACGCCGAGCCGCGTGAGCTGCCCGACGCCGGGGTGTTCGCCGTGGGCGACCAACTCGCCGTCGCCGGGCGGGACCTGGCCGTGGCACTGGAAACGGCCCCGTCCCAGAAGCTGGACGAGGCCGTGCGGTATGTCGGGGAAGCGGCGGCGCGGGCGTTCGCGTGATGCGTGTGCGGGGCCCGCGCCCGGCGGTCAGAGCGAGGCGATGACGCGGTCGGCGAGGATGTACACGTTGTCCTCGCCGCAGGAGAAGGTCAGCGCGTAGGCGCCCGAGACTCCCGAACCGCCCAGCAGCACCGGCTGCCGGCCCGCCCGCAGGGCGTCGGCGAGGCGCTCGGCGGTCTCGCGGTGACCGGGGGTCATGCAGAGCGTGGTGCCGTCGGCGAAGACGTACACGTCGAGCGTGCCCAGCGGGCCGGGCCGCACGTCGGTCAGCTCGGTCGCGGTGTCGGCCAGTTCCCCGAGCCGGTTCACCGTGCGCTCGTGGTCGGTGACCACCGGCGTCTGCACGGGGATGAAGTCCGGGTGCGAGGGGTGGCGGCGGCGGGCGGCGGCCAGCTCGGGGGAGTCCTCGGGGAACTCCGCGATCTCCGGGAGGTCGGTCAGCTCGCCGATCTCGTGCTCCGCGAGGGTCCGCTCGCTCAGCTCCGCGAGCTCTTCCATCGCCTCGGCCGCTTCGAGGTCCATCGACTCCAGGCCTGCGAAGTCGGCCTGCCGGGGCAGGTAGTACGGGGCGTCGTCGCCGAGGCCGGACAGGCCGCCCAGCAGGGACGGGGCGTCGGCGGCGTCACGGGCTTCCTGGGCGGCCCAGAAGGCGCGCGCCTCGGCCAGCTCGCGCTCGCGCTCCTCGGCGAGAGCCTCGGAGACGGCCGCGCGTATCTCCTCGGCGGGAGTGGCCGTACCGCGGCTCTGTGGTGGCACGGAAGCATGGAAGGCGTGACCGGCGGCCAGCTCCGTGCGCAGCGCCGCGACCTGCTTGCGCAGCCCGTGAGCGGCGTGCAGTCCGGCGGCGCCGACGGCCGTGGCAGCGGCGGTGGTCAGCAACAGGGCAAATGACATGGCGCTCACTGACATACTCCCGGTTTCTATCGATACCCCCGACTTCCTACATCAGCTTGACCTGTACCGGTACGTGCTGTCAGTGCATTACGTCACGAAATGGACAGGTCTTTCGGTCCGATGGTTAGCCCCATACCGGCGCTGACCTGCGGAAACAACTCTCCCCCGGGACGCAGATCACATCCTGGGGGAGATTCGGTCACGGTCGGGGCTCGGTGGGGTTAGCTCAGCCGCTCGTGCTGGTGGTCGCGCTGGGCTTCGCCTCCGCTGCGGGCAGGTGCCGCACTCGTATCTCGCGCGCCCCCTACCCTCCGCTGCACCTCAGCTCAGCCGCTCGTGTTGGTGGTCGCGCTGAGCTTCGCCTCCGCTGCGGGCAGGTGCCGCACTCGTATCTCGCGCGACCCCTACCCTCCGCTGCACCTCAGCTCAGCCGCTCGATCACCGTCGCCATGCCCTGGCCGCCGCCCACGCACATCGTCTCCAGGCCCCACTGCTTGTCGTGGAACTGGAGGCTGTTGATCAGCGTGCCGGTGATGCGGGCGCCGGTCATGCCGAAGGGGTGGCCGACGGCGATCGCGCCGCCGTTGACGTTGACCTTGTCCAGCGGCAGGCCGAGGTCCCGGTAGGAGGGGATGACCTGGGCCGCGAACGCCTCGTTGATCTCGGCGAGGTCGATGTCGTCGATGGTCAGGCCGGCCCGCTTCAGCGCCTGCTTGCTGGCCTCGACCGGGCCGTACCCCATGATCTCGGGGGAGAGACCGGAGACGCCGGTGGAGACGATCCGGGCCAGCGGGGTCAGGCCCAGCTCGCGCGCCTTGGTGTCGGACATGATCACCAGGGCCGCGGCGCCGTCGTTGAGCGGGCAGCAGTTGCCCGCGGTGACCAGACCGTCGGGGCGGAAGACCGGCTTCAGGCCCTGCACGCCCTCCAGGGTGACGCCCGCGCGCGGGCCGTCGTCCTTGGCGACCACGGTGCCGTCGGGGGTGGTGACCGGGGTGATCTCCCGCTCCCAGAAGCCGTTCTTCAGGGCTTCCTCGGCGAGGTTCTGCGACCGTACGCCGAACTCGTCCATCTCCTGGCGGGTGACGCCCTTGGACCGGGCCAGGTTCTCCGCCGTCTGCCCCATCGAGATGTACGCGTCCGGCACGAGGCCGTCCTCGCGCGGGTCGTGCCAGCTCGCGCCGGACTCCTCGGCGCGGGCGGCGGTGCGGGCCTCGGCGTCGGCGAACAGCGGGTTGTGCGTGTCCGGGAGGCTGTCGGAGTTGCCCTTGGCGAAGCGGGACACCATCTCGACGCCGGCCGAGATGAAGACGTCGCCCTCGCCCGCCTTGATCGCGTGCAGCGCCATGCGGCTCGTCTGCAACGAGGAGGAGCAGTAGCGGGTGACCGTACAGCCGGGAAGGTGGTCCATCCCCATCTGCACGGCGATGATGCGGCCGAGGTTGTTGCCCTGCTCGCCGCCGGGCAGACCGCAGCCCAGCATCAGGTCGTCGATGTCCTTCGGGTCCAGCTCCGGGACCTTGGCCAGCGCGGTCTGGATGATCGTGGCGGTCAGGTCGTCCGAGCGCAGGTCCTTGAGGGACCCCTTGAAGGCGCGGCCGATCGGCGAACGGGCGGCAGAGACGATCACGGCTTCGGGCATCACGCGGCTCCAAGGGGGCTGGAAGGCTGTGTGGACGGACGGAACTCCTCTGGAAGTTACCCGGACGTATCGTCGGGGTCACCCGGCAGGCCGTGTGATGCGGGACTCTTTTCTAAGCGCTTGCTCAGGATGTCCTGCCGCTTGTCCTGCCGAACTCCTGCCGGGTGGCGACGACCCCCTACGTGTGCCCGTGGGCGGCGTCCGGGTGCGGGTGCGGGTGCGGAGCGGGCTCCGTGGAGGCGGGCAGGCGCCGCCGCCGACGGTGCTTGAGGAGAGCCCAGGGAGCGCGCGCCCCCGTGACCTCCGTACCGGCCTCCCGGGCCGCCTGGGACGCGGCCTTCGCCACCGGGAGGATGTCCTCGCGGCGTGCGCCGTCCAGCCGGTCGGTCTCCGGCCACAGGCCCAGCACCGCGCACAGCGTGGGCAGCACCGCCATGGCCGCCGTGGCATAGCCCTCGGCGGAGGGGTGGTAGTTGTCCGGGCCGAACAGCTCGCGCGGGTTCGCCGCGAACTCCGGGCCCAGCAGATCGCCCAGCGACACCGTGCGCCCGCCCTGCTCCACCGCGCCGATGGTCTGCGCGGCCGCCAGCTGCCGGCTCACCCGCCGGGCCACCCAGCGCAACGGCTGGTAGACCGGCTCGATCGTGCCCAGGTCCGGGCAGGTCCCGACGACGACCTCCGCCCCCGCCGTCCGCAGCCTGCGCACCGCCGTCGTCAGACAGCGCACCGACTGGGTCGCGGGCATCCGGTGCGTGACGTCGTTCGCCCCGATCATGATCACGCAGACGTCCGGGACGCGTGCCGGGTCCGCCAGCAGCAGCGACACCTGCCGCTCCAGATCGTCCGACCTGGCCCCCGGCAGGGCCACGTTGCGCAGGTCCACCGGCCGCTCGGCCACCGCCGCGAGCCCCGAGGCCAGCAGCGCGCCCGGGGTCTGCCCGGCCCGCCGCACGCCCTGGCCCGCGGCCGTCGAGTCCCCGAGCATCCCGAGCCGCATCGCGTCGTTCGGCCCGGCGAACGCCACTCCGTACCGCCCGTCCGCGCTCGGCGGGACCGGAGCCGTACCGCCGCCCACCTGCCTCTTCGCGAGCTGGACCTCCGCCAGGAACACGCCCACGGCCGCCGCACCGATCAACCCGATGCTGCCACCGCCGTAGGCCGCGCCCGCCGCGATCCGCCGTGCCACCCTTGCTCTCGACACAGTCCGGTCCACCTCCTCCTCGCCGTACAGCCGTACACGTACCTACTTGCCCCGCTGGGGGCTCGGTGTACTCCTTCCCGTACGCGGAGTGCGTCCCGTACGCATACTCTGGGCCGGACCATCTCGGAGATCCCGGAGTACACGGTGCAATTCCACGATTCGATGATCAGTCTTGTCGGCAACACCCCGCTGGTGAGGCTGCGCAACGTCACGGCAGGCATCCAGGCGACGGTCCTGGCCAAGGTCGAGTACTTCAACCCCGGCGGGTCGGTGAAGGACCGCATCGCGCTGCGCATGATCGAGGCGGCCGAGCAGAGCGGTGAGCTGAAGCCCGGCGGCACGATCGTCGAGCCGACCAGCGGCAACACGGGCGTCGGCCTCGCCATCGTCGCCCAGCAGAAGGGCTACAAGTGCATCTTCGTCTGCCCGGACAAGGTGTCCACGGACAAGATCAACGTGCTGCGCGCGTACGGCGCGGAGGTCGTCGTCTGCCCCACCGCCGTTGACCCCGAGCACCCGGACTCGTACTACAACGTCTCCGACCGGCTGGTCACCGAGACGCCGGGCGCCTGGAAGCCCGACCAGTACTCCAACCCGAACAACCCGCGCTCGCACTACGAGACCACCGGTCCCGAGCTGTGGGAGCAGACGGAGGGGAAGATCACCCACTTCGTCGCGGGCGTCGGCACCGGCGGCACGATCAGCGGCACCGGGCGCTACCTCAAGGAGGTCAGCGAGGGCGCGGTCCAGGTCATCGGCGCGGACCCGGAGGGCTCGGTCTACTCCGGCGGCTCGGGGCGGCCGTATCTGGTCGAGGGCGTCGGCGAGGACTTCTGGCCCAGCGCGTACGACCGCACCGTGACCGACGAGATCGTCGCGGTGTCCGACAAGGACTCCTTCCAGATGACGCGGCGGCTCGCCAAGGAGGAGGGGCTGCTCGTCGGCGGCTCCTGCGGCATGGCGGTCGTCGGGGCTCTGGAGGTCGCCAGGCGGCTCGGCCCCGAGGACGTCGTCGTGGTGCTGCTCCCCGACAGCGGGCGCGGCTACCTGAGCAAGATCTTCAACGACGAGTGGATGGCCGACTACGGCTTCCTGGAGAACACCGGCGCCTCCGCCAACGTCGGCGCGGTCCTGGACTTCAAGGAGGGCCCGATGCCCTCGCTGGTCCACATGCACCCGGAGGAGACGGTCGGCGAGGCCATCGAGGTGCTCCGCGAGTACGGCGTCTCCCAGATGCCGATCGTGAAGCCGGGCGCCGGTCACCCGGACGTGATGGCCGCCGAGGTCATCGGATCGGTTGTGGAGCGGCAGCTGCTGGACGCGCTGTTCACCCAGCGCGCCTCGCTGACCGACCCGCTGGAGAAGCACATGTCGGCCCCGCTGCCGCAGGTCGGCTCCGGCGAACCGGTCGAGGACCTGATGGCCGTGCTCAGTGGCGCGGACGGCGCCGACGCGGCGATCGTGCTCGTCGAGGGCAAGCCCAAGGGCGTCGTGAGCAGGCAGGACCTGCTGGCGTTCCTCGCCAAGGACGCGGGCACCTCGAAGGCCTGACGGGCCGGAAGCAGGGGCCGGGCCGCGGTGTCTGACGGGTCGGCGGCGGGCCTTCGCGGAAGCGGCGGCCCTTCGCGAAAACGGTACGAGCGCGTCACGTCCGCGCAGCACCCGCTTAACACGGCTCCGGCACATTGGTGGGTGTCGGCAGGGAAATCCGCCGGCCCCCAGAACGGCGACACCGGACTACGGAGCGGCTCCCGGACCTCCACCGTCGCCCGGACGCGGGCAACCGGCCCTGACCCGGACCGCGTCCCTCGCGGGGACCGCCGTCGTCCCGCCCCCCGGGTGACCGGGGGTGCGGCGGTCCCCGCGACAGACTTCGCAGGCCCTGCAGGCCCTGCAGATCCCGCAGACGACCGCGTGGCCGGACTCCCCGTGGGTCCGGCCACGCGGTCATGCCCGGGCCTCGGCCGGGCTCCGGGCTCCGGGCTCCGGGAGGCTCGCGCCCGTCGTGGATGATCGTGGCGGCGCTCAGTCCCTCCAGTCGGACGGTGTGCGTTCCTCCCGGCGGCGGAACAGGCCGCCGCCCCGCGCCGCCTGGAACGCGTTGACGCCGACGATGCCGAGCCAGGCCACGACCAGCCCCTCGATCCCGGCGTTCGCGACGCCGATCGCGGACAGGGGGATGGCCAGGATCAGCGAGACGATCCCCAGACCGTGGCGCTCCCCGAAGCTCCACGGCTCCGCCGGACGCGCCCCCCGGGCGACGGACATCTGCTGCTCGGCGAGCTGACGGCGGACCCGGCGGTCGAGCGTGGTGTCGAGCCGCTGCTCGACCTTCTCCAGGAACGAGTCGATGAGCGCGGTCTCGTACTCCGCGCCCAGCTCGCCACGGGCCTGGAGGGTGGCGGCGAGCTCCTTTTTGAGCTCGTGGTCACGGGCTTCCATGACTACGACGGTACGGAGACCGAGGCGCGGTGGCAGTGGGGCTAACCCCCGGGTTTCGTGGGGCTAACCCCCCTCCGAGTCCTACCGGCCCACACGGCTTCGCCTTCGGCCGGTGGCCTACGCTGGAGGACTGCCTCAAGGCGAAAGGCCGGCGAGAGCGCTGACAGGGATGAAAGGCGACTCCATGCCGCAGGACGGCTCCTTGCCGCAGGACGGCTCCATGCCGCAGGACGGCTCCATGCCACAGGACGGCCTCGTTCCCCCCGGTCCGGACGAGGAATCCGCCTGCCGGGTGTGCGGACACGACGACGGCGACCTCTTCTGGGAAGACGGATGGCCCACAGCGCTCATCTGTGTGTGCTGCGGAAACGAGTCAGATGTGTCCGACACCAGCCTCATGGGGGTCCGGAACTACCGCGGCTACTGGACGGGGAGCGGTGCGGCATGGCACTCCCCCTCCCTCAAGCCCCGGGACTGGGACATCCTTGAGCAACTGGCCCGCATCCCAGCGGAATGGCGTTAGTCCGGGCTTCGGCTCTCGAAGCGGAACACCCCTCCCCGCCCGCCCCACCGCACTGCATATGGACATACAACGACCTTCCTGGCTGAATAGAACGGTCGGCGCCGGTCGTGGCGCGACGGATCCAGCAAGGGGACAGGCATGAGTGGGAGCAGCCCCGCCGCACGGTTGCAGCGGCTCTTCGAGGGCCACCGGCTCACGCCCACCCAGCGGCGTATCGCGCACTGCATGGTCCGCCGGGCCGCCGACGCGCCGTTCCTCTCCAGCGTCGAGCTGGCCGAACTGGCCGGGGTCAGCCAGCCCTCCGTCACCCGCTTCGCCGTCGCCCTCGGCTTCGACGGCTACCCGGCGCTGCGCAGGCACCTGCGCGAGGTCGCGCCCGCCGACGGGGAGCAGGACGACCCGGGGGAGACGTACAACGAGTACCAGCAGGCCGTCCGCGCCGAGATCGAGAACCTCCAGCACCTCTGTGACGTGCTCGCCGACCCCGCGCCCGTCGAGCGGGCCGGCCGGCTGCTCGCCGGCTCCAGGTCGCTGCCGGTGCTGGGGCTGCGCGCCGCCTCCTCGCAGGCGCGCGGCTTCGGCTACTTCGCCGCCAAGGTGCACCCCGACGTCCGGGTCCTCGACGAGGGCGGCAGCATGCTGCCCGACCGGATCGACTCCGCCCGGCGGGCCGGGGCCACCGTCCTGATGTGCTTCGCGCTGCCGCGCCACTCCAAGGAGAGCGTGGACGCGCTCGCGTACGCCCGGGACCAGGGGCTGACCGTGGTGACGGTCGCCGACTCCGCCTTCGCGCCCGTCGCCAAGCACAGCGATCTGCTGCTCCCGGCGGCGATCGGCTCCGGGCTCTCCTTCGACACCGTCTGCGCGCCGATGCTCCTCGGCCGGGTGCTGCTGGAGGCGATGTGCGACGGACTTCCCGACGCCCAGGCCCGGTTGGAGGAGTTCGACGCCCGGGCGGCGGCGCGCGGCCTGTTCGTGGAGTGAGGGCCCGCGCCAGGCCCTTCGCGGATTTCTCAGGCATCGCTCATCTGCGGCGGTTAATCTCCGCGCCCAGAAGCACCGCGGCATCGGCGGTGCGCGGGATCATGGATCGCGGAAACCGGGAACGCGGGTTCGCCGCATCGCGGCGTCGTGGAGTGAGAGGGGTACGGACGTGGGGCGCGGAGGGCAGTCGCTGGCGAGAGTGGCCGTGACCGTACGGGCCGGGGCGGCGCCCCTGTGGTGGGCGGGCCTGGTGGCCGCGGCGGCGGGGGCGTTCGTCCCGGGTCTGACCGGGCGTCGGATCGGGCTGCTGGCCGGGGCGGCGCTCTTCGTCGTCACCGTGGCCGTCGTGGCCCTGGCGCGTGGGAAGCGGTACGCGGAACTGGCCCGGAGCGCCTCCCGCGCCGGGCGGGGCGACTTCCTCCAGGACCGGGCCGTGACCGTACGGAGGTGGCGGCGCGGGCGCAGGTGGTGGCTGCTGGGGGCGTTCGTCGTCGCGGTGGCGTCCTCGTTCGCGCTGCCGGGGACCGGCGGGCTGCTGCTCGCCGGGGCGGGTGCGGGCCTGTGGCTGAAGGCCGTGCGCATCGGACAGCGGGAACGCCGTGACGACGTCCTGTACTGGGTGCGCACCGACTGGACCGGGCACGGGGGCGCGGTGGGCAAGCGGGTGAAGGCGTACCGGACGACGGGGCCGGAGGCGGGGGACGCCGCGCCGGGCGGGGCGCGGCGTCGCCGCCGGTGAGGCCGGACCTTTCAGGGGCCGGACCGAAGGCCTCGCAGAGGTCGGGCCCTGCCGGGGTCCGACCTTCAGCCTGACCTCGCAGAGGTCGGGCCGTGCCCGCGTCAGACCTCCAGGCCCGCCTCGATCTTCTTCAGCTGGTGGCGGGCCATCGCCAGGTTCGCCCGGCTCGCGTCCAGCACCAGATACAGGAACAGGCCGTTGTTGCCACGGGTCTTGAGCAGCCGGATCAGGTGGTACTGGGTGCCGAGCGTGATCAGGATGTCCTCGATCTCGTCCTTGATGCCCAGGTGCTCCATGGTGCGGAGCTTGGCGCGGACCACGTCGGTGTTGCCCGCGGCGGCGACCTCCAGGTTGAAGTCCTTGCCGCCGCCGAGCGTGCCCAGGGCCATCCCGCTCGTGTAGTCGACGAGGGCGACACCCGTGGCGCCCTCGATCGAGCTCATCGCTTCCTTCAGTGTCGCTTCGGTGTTCGCCATGGAGGCTCGTTTCCTTTCCCTGGCCGGTCGCGGTGACCGGGTCCGTTTCTGTGGTGGCTGCTGTGGTGGCCGGTGCGCGGGCTTCTGCGTAATGGCGTGGGTCCCGGTGGTGGTGGCGGTGCGGGTGGGGATCGGGCCGCCTACGTGGGGCGTTGCGGCAGGGTGCGGCCGGGCGCGGTGGCGGGGCGCGGGGGTGCGGCGGTGGCGGGGCGCTCCGTGCGTGGCAGCGCGGCGTCGACGAGTTCTCCGATACGGGCGCCCGCGCGGCGGCCCTCCAGATGGAGCCGCCCGACGTTGATGCGGTCCTCGGCCAGCAGGGTCAGGACGGCGGAGGAGCCCGCGGCGTAGGTGGCGATGTAGCCGCTGTCGCCGCGGACGAGCAGTTCGCGGAAGCCGCCCCGGCCGGTGGCGTCGGTCATCCGGATGGAGACGCCGAGGGCGGCCGCGGTGAGGGCGGCGACGCCCTCCGCCTCGACGCCCGGGGTGTCGTGGGCCAGGACGAGACCGTCGGTGGAGGCGGCCAGCGCCCCGGAGAGCAGCGGGACCCGGGCGCGTAACCGCTGGAGCTCGACGCGGACATCACGCACTTCGGCCTCGGGCACCATCAGCTGTCTCCTCCCGGCACGCTGTCTGAGCGCGCGTATCACAGGGCCTCCAATGCGTCTCGGAGCCGGCGCAGCAGGGCGACGTCGGGGTCGGCCGTCACCTCGGGGAGCGCGATCCGGCCGGGTGGGGACGAGGCCGGCAGGGGCTGGACGCGGACCGCCTCCACCAGGCCGGCCGCCGCGAGGCGCCGCAGGTCGACCAGGATGTGGAACGCCGAACGGCCCAGCGCCTGCGCGATGTCCGAGGCGGTACGGACCCCGTCGGCCAGCTCCAGCAGCCGGCGCTGCCGGGCCGGGACCGGGGCGTCGGACGGATGCGCCGCCGTCCGCAGCAGCGGCGCGCCGTCGCAGGCGGGGTCGGGCCAGATCCGGTCCAGGAACTCCCGTCTGCGCAGCGTCTCGCGCTCCACGGCGGCCACCGGGACCGGCCGCACCGGGCCGATCCAGTGCGCCACCCCGTAGCGGAAACGGGCGGGCGTCCCGGTCGGGGCGAGCGCGAAGAACGCGGCGTCGTACAACGCGCCGAGATGGCACAACTCCAGGGCGCCGCCCGGCACATGGCCGCTGTCGACGAGGTAGCGGCCGACCCGGCGGTGCGCTCCGGCCTGGGCCACGGCGTCCCACCAGCCCTCGTGCCGCAGGGTCCCGCCGGCGGTGAGCAGGACGTCGATGCCGGGGGTGGCGGGGCTCTCGGCGTGCACCACCTCGCCGTCGGCGAGGTAGAGCGTGCCCCAGTCGCGCATCAGGGCGCCGGTGGCGCGCTCGGCGGCGAGGCGCTGGAGCATCGGGGAGAGCACCGGGAGCCGGTCCGTACCGGGGGCGTCGGGGTCGGCGGCTATCGCGCTCATGCCAACACCAGGCGCTCGGCCAGCTCGCCCAGGCGCATCCGGGCGAGTGCGAGATTGCCCTCGGAGCGGTCCAGCCACAGATGCAGGAAGACGCTGCTGTCGAAGTCCGTCTCGACGAACCGGAGCATGTGGTAACCGTCGCGGGTGGTGACGATGACGTCCTCGACGGGGGTGCTCGGCGCCTGCCCGGGGTGCCGTTCGCCGCCGTCCGGGGCGAGGTGGGCGAAGGCCGGCTGCTCGGCGGTCATCCGGGCGACCTCCGCCGTCTCGGCGGCGGTCGCCTCGTGGTCGCCGTTGGGGGATTCCCCGATGGTGCCGAGGGCGAGACCGCTCGTCCAGTCGACCACCGAGGCGCCCCGGGCACCGGGCAGCCTCATGACTTCGAGCAGGCACTCGTCGATTCCGGGCACGCGGATCTCCCCTCCCGACGTGGCGTACGGCTGTAACGCAGAGGCTACGCAACGTGCTTACTGCGGGTGGAGGTTCTGGCATTTTCCTTTGGTACATGCGGCCCGCGGTGTAAAGGAGCGGCCGGAACGCGGTGGCGGTGGGCAGCGTCCGTCAGGCGTCCGGGGCGCCGGACCTCTCGCGGGCCGCCATCACCGCCTTGTTGAGCGCCCACAGTCCGATCCCGATGAGCAGCAGGATCCCGGCTCGGACGTACACGTCGGAGCCCCGGTCGGCGAGCGGGCTCGCCAGGATCAGCGAGGTGAGCGCGCCGAGCACCGGAAGCGCCGTGGGCGTACGGAAGTGGTGGTGGTCCACCCGGTCCTTGCGGAGCACCAGCACGGCGACGTTGACGACGGCGAAGACGCAGAGCAGCAGGAACGAGGTCGTGTCGCCGAGCCCCTCGATCTCGCCGGTGGAGACCAGGCCGATGGCCAGGAGGGAGACGAAGACGATCCCGACCCAGGGGGTGCGGCGGCCGGCCAGCACCTTGCCCATCGCGGGCGGCAGGATGCGCTCGTTGGCCATGCCGTAACAGAGCCGTGAGGCCATCATGATGTTGATCAGCGCCGAGTTGGTGACGGCGAACAGGGCGATCAGCGCGAAGAGTTTCGGCGGGAAGTCGACGCCCCCGGCCTTCACCACCTCCAGCAGCGGGCCGCTGGAGCCCGCCAGGGTGCGGGAGTCGACCAGGAGCGAGGAGACCAGGGCGACCAGGACGTAGACGGTGCCGGTGATGCCCACCCCGATGAAGATCGCGCGGGGGAAGGCGCGGGCGGGGTTCTTGGTCTCCTCGGCCATGTTCACCGAGTCCTCGAAGCCTACGAAGGCGAAGAAGCCCAGGGCAGTGGCGCCGAGCACCCCGGTGAGCAGGGCGTACCCGGTGCCGCCGGTCTCGATCTGGGTCAGCCGGGAGGGCTCGCCGTCGCCGCTGAGCACGGCGTACGCGCCGATCGCGAGGATCACCACGAGTCCGCTGACCTCGACCAGGGTCAGGACGACGTTCGCCTTCACCGACTCGGCGACCCCGCGGAGGTTGATCGCGGCGAGGGCGAGGACGAACAGGATCGCGATCAGGGTCGGCGGCACCGCGTCGGTGAACTCCGCCAGATAGTCGCCGCTGAACGCCCGTGCCGCCGCGCTCGCCGAGGAGAGGCCGGAGCACATCACCATGAAGGCGACGACGAAGGTCAGGAACGGGACCTTGAACGCCTTCTGGGTGTAGAGCGCGGCCCCGGCCGCCTTCGGGTACTTGCCGACGAGTTCCACGTACGAGGCCGCCGTGAGCAGGGCGACGGCGAAACCGATCGCGAACGGCAGCCACAGCGCGCCGCCGACCTTGCCCGCCACGTTCCCGGTGGTCGCGTAGATGCCGGTGCCCAGGATGTCACCGATGACGAAGAGGACCAGCAGTTTGGTCCCGAGGGCGCGCTTGAGCGGCGGCGATCCTCCAGGGTTCGTGGGATCGCCGGTCGTGGGGGATTCGGCAGTGCTCATCGACGCCTCCGGTCCATGCTGCGCATCACTGGCAGAACCTGTTCCCGGCCGCGGCGCGAACCGCACCTGTTGACTACGACTATTCAGAGCATCAGGATGTGAATAGATTTTCACCGTCGCGAGGAGGCACCGCCATGTCAGGACCCCGCCCCGTACGGGCACCGCGCGGCAGCGCGCTGACCACCCTGGGATGGCAGCAGGAAGCCGCCCTGCGGATGCTCCAGAACAACCTGGACCCCGAGGTCGCCGAGCACCCCGACAAGCTCGTCGTCTACGGCGGCACCGGGAAGGCCGCCCGCGACTGGCGCTCGTTCGACGCGATGGTCCGCACCCTTCGGACGCTCAAGCAGGACGAGACGATGCTCGTCCAGTCCGGGCGGCCGGTCGGCGTCATGCAGACCCACGAGTGGGCGCCCCGCGTGCTCATCGCCAACTCCAACCTGGTCGGCGACTGGGCCAACTGGGAGGAGTTCCGCCGGCTGGAGGCGCTCGGACTCACCATGTACGGCCAGATGACCGCCGGGTCCTGGATCTACATCGGCACCCAGGGCATCCTCCAGGGCACCTACGAGACCTTCGCCGCCGTCGCCGCGAAGAAGTTCGGCGGGACGCTGGCCGGGACGATCACCCTGACCGCCGGACTCGGCGGCATGGGCGGCGCCCAGCCGCTCGCCGTGACCATGAACGACGGCGTCGCCATCTGTATCGACTGCGACCCGCGAGCCATCGAGCGCCGGATCGAGCACCGCTTCCTGGACGTGAAGGCCGACAGCCTGGAGCACGCCCTCCAGCTCGCCGTCGAAGCCCGCGACGCCCGCCGCCCGCTCTCCATCGGCCTCCTGGGCAACGCCGCCGAACTGCTGCCCCGGATGCTCGCCGAGAGCGCGCCCATCGACATCGTCACCGACCAGACCAGCGCCCACGACCCGCTGGCCTATCTGCCCCTCGGCGTCGACTTCGACGACATGGCCGGCCTCGCCGCCGACAAGCCCGCCGACTTCACCCAGCGCGCCCGCGAGTCGATGGCCCGCCACGTCGAGGCCATGGTCGGCTTCATGGACGCCGGCGCCGAGGTCTTCGACTACGGCAACTCCATCCGCGGCGAGGCCCAGCTCGCCGGGTACGACCGCGCCTTCGACTTCCCCGGCTTCGTCCCCGCCTACATTCGCCCCCTCTTCTGCGAGGGCAAGGGCCCCTTCCGCTGGGCCGCGCTCTCCGGCGAGGCCTCCGACATCCACAAGACCGACAAGGCGATGCTGGAGCTGTTCCCGGAGAACGAGTCGCTGCACCGTTGGATCAAGATGGCCGGCGAGCGCGTCCACTTCCAGGGCCTGCCCGCCCGCATCTGCTGGCTCGGCTACGGCGAGCGCGACAAGGCCGGCGAGCGCTTCAACGACATGGTCGCGAGCGGCGAGCTGGCCGCCCCGCTGGCCATCGGCCGCGACCACCTGGACTGCGGCTCGGTCGCCTCCCCGTACCGCGAGACCGAGGCCATGCTCGACGGCTCCGACGCCATCGCCGACTGGCCGCTGCTCAACGCCATGGTCAACGTCGCCTCGGGCGCCTCCTGGGTCTCCCTCCACCACGGCGGCGGCGTCGGCATGGGCCGCTCCATCCACGCGGGCCAGGTCTCCGTCGCGGACGGCACGAAGCTCGCGGGCGAGAAGATCCGCCGCGTGCTGACGAACGACCCGGGCATGGGCGTCATCCGCCACGTGGACGCCGGGTACGACATCGCCGAGAACGTCGCCGCCGACCAGGGCGTACGTGTCCCCATGACGGAGGGCAACTGATGCCGCCCGGCCTGTCCGGGGGCACGCCCGGCACCCCCGGCACGCCCGGGGAATCTCCCGGCACCCCCGGCACGCCCGGCACCCCCGGGGACACCCCCGGCACCTCCGGGGACACTCCCGGAACGCCCGGGGGCACGCCCGGAACGCCCGGGGGCGAGCCCGCCACCTCCTCCGGCGCCCGGGAGCGGTGGCGCGCGGGTGACTCCTTCCTCTCGATGTGGCGGGAGCTGGCCACCGTCGGGCGCCACTCCGACAGCGGCGGCTACCGGCGCTACGCCTGGTCACCGGCGGACTTCGACTGCCGGGCCTGGTTCCGTGCGCAGGCCGAGGCACGCGGTCTCGCGTACGAGGCCGACCGCAACGGCAACCAGTGGGCCTGGCTCGGCGACCCCCTGGCCGGGGACGCCGTCGTCACCGGGTCCCACCTGGACTCCGTCCCGGACGGCGGCGCCTTCGACGGCCCGCTCGGCGTGGTGTCCTCCTTCGCCGCGCTCGACGAACTCCACCGCAGGGGAGTGGAGTTCACCCGGCCGCTGGCGATCACCAACTTCGGTGACGAGGAGGGCGCCCGCTTCGGCCTGGCCTGCGTCGGGTCCCGGCTCGCCGCCGGGCAGCTCGCCGTCGCCGACGCCCACCGGCTGCGCGACGCGGACGGGACCACCCTGCCCGCCGCCATGGAAGCCGCCGGATACGACCCCGGGACCATCGGCCCCGACCCGGAACGGCTCGCCCGGATCGGCGCGTTCGTCGAACTCCACGTCGAGCAGGGCCGCGCCCTCGACCTGACCGGCGACCCCGTCGGCATCGCCTCCGCCATCTGGCCCCACGGCCGCTGGCGGTTCGACTTCCGGGGCGAGGCCAACCACGCGGGCACCACCCGGCTCGCCGACCGCCGCGACCCGATGCTCACGTACGCCGAGACCGTGCTCGCCGCCCGCCGCGAAGCCGAACTGACCGGCGCTCTCGCCACCTTCGGCAAGATCGCGGTCGAGCCCAACGGCGTCAACGCCATCCCCTCCCTCGTACGCGGCTGGCTCGACTCCCGCGCCGCCGACCAGGCCACCCTCGACGCCGTCGTCACCGGAATCGAGCGGGCCGCCCGGGAGTACGCCGAGCGGGCCGGGATCGACCTCGACGTCGTCCGCGAGTCGTTCACGCCCGTCGTCGCGTTCGAGCACGCCCTGCGCGACGAGCTCGGCAAGATCCTGGAGGCGAGCGGCGACACGGGGCGTCCCCTGCCCGTCCTCGGCACCGGCGCGGGCCACGATGCGGGTATTTTGTCCGCCTCGACCCCCACCGCCATGCTCTTCGTACGCAACCCCACCGGCATCTCGCACTCACCCGCCGAGCACGCCACCGAGGACGACTGCGCGGCCGGGGTCGGGGCGCTCGCCGACGTACTGGAAGGTCTCGCGTGCAGCTGACACACCGGACGGCGGGCGCACCCGTCACCGCGACGTACTGGATGGACCACGCCTGGCTCGGCACCCATGTCGAGCCGGGCGTCACCCTGGACGTCGCGGACGGCCGCATCGCCGGGATCAGGACCGGGGCCGAGACCCCGCCACCCGGCGCGACCGCGCTGCGCGGCCTGACCCTTCCCGGCCTCGCCAACACCCACTCCCACGCCTTCCACCGGGCCCTGCGCGCCACCGTCCAGGTCGGCTCGGGCACCTTCTGGACGTGGCGCGAGCTGATGTACCGGACGGCCTCCCGGCTCACCCCGGACACCTACTTCGACCTGGCCCGCGCCACGTACGCCGAAATGGCCCTGGCCGGGATCACGGCCGTCGGCGAATTCCACTATCTGCACCACGCCCCCGGCGGCGCCCCCTACGCCAACCCGAACGCCATGGGCGAAGCGCTGATCGCGGCCGCCGCCGAGGCCGGGATCCGCATCACGCTGCTGGACACCGCCTATCTCGCCGCCGGATTCGGGGAGAAGCCCAACCGGCACCAGCTGCGCTTCTCCGACACCACCGCCGAGGCCTGGGCGGAGCGCGCCTCCCTCCTCAAGGGCGACGACCACACCCTCATCGGTGCGGCCGTCCACTCCGTCCGGGCGGTCCCGGCCGGACAGCTGGCCACCGTCGTGCGGTGGGCCGAGGAGCGGAACGCCCCGCTCCACGTCCACCTCTCCGAGCAGACGGCGGAGAACGACGCCTGCCGGGCCGCCCACGGCCGCACCCCCACCCGGCTGCTGGCCGACCACGGGGTCCTCGGCCCGCGCACCACCGGCATCCACAACACGCACCTGACCGAGGCGGACATCGAGCTGCTCGGCTCCTCGGCCACCGGCACCTGCATGTGCCCCACCACCGAACGCGACCTGGCCGACGGCATCGGCCCCGCCGCCGCCCTCCAGAAGGCGGGCTCGCCGCTCTCGCTGGGCAGCGACAGCCACGCCGTGATCGACCTCTTCGAGGAGGCGCGCTCGATGGAGCTCAACGAGCGGCTGCGCACGCACATCCGGGGCCACTGGACGGCCGCGGCCCTGCTCCGGGCCGCCTCCGCCGACGGGCACGCCGCACTCGGCCGCCCCGACGCGGGCGTGCTGGAGCCGGGCGCCCCTGCCGATCTGACCACCGTCGCCCTGGACTCCGTCAGGACGGCCGGGCCGGTGCCCCGACTGGCAGCGGAGACCGCCGTATTCGCCGCCTCCGCCGCTGATGTGCGGCACACGGTCGTGGCGGGCCGGCACATCGTCCGGGACGGCCGTCACACCCGCATCGAGAACGTGCCTCGGGCACTCGCCGAGGCCGTGGCCGCCCTGCACCACTGACCCCGGACCCGCCGGAGCCCCCGGACGGGACCCCGCCCGCAGAACCGGACCGGAACCCGCCCGAGCCCCCGGACGGGACCCCGCCCGCAGAACCGGACCGGAACCCGCCCGAGACCCCGGACCGGAACCCGCCCGCAGAACCGGAACCGGACTCCCCGGAACGCAAGGAGAACACTCTCCAGATGACGACCACCGCCGTCACCCACATCGCCAGCCTGGTCACCAATGACCCCTCCCTCGGCAACGGGACCCCCCTGGGCCTGATCCAGGACGCGGCCGTCGTCATCGACGGCGACCGCATCGTCTGGACCGGTGAATCCAGCAAAGCACCCGCCACTGACAACGTCCTCGACGCGGCCGGCCGCGCGGTGATCCCGGGCTTCGTCGACTCCCACTCCCACCTGGTCTTCGCGGGCGACCGCACCCAGGAGTTCAACGCCCGCATGTCCGGGCAGCCCTACCGCGCCGGCGGCATCCGCACCACCGTCGCCGCCACCCGGGCCGCCACCGACGAGGAGCTCTCCGCCAACGTCGCCCGCTACCTCGCCGAGGCCCTGCGCCAGGGCACCACCACCTTCGAGACCAAGTCCGGCTACGGCCTCACGGTCGAGGACGAGGCCCGCGCCCTGCGGATCGCGGCCCGCCACACCGACGAGGTCACCTACCTCGGCGCCCACATCGTCTCCCCCGACTACGCCGACGACCCCGCCGGGTACGTCGACCTGGTGACCGGCCCGATGCTGGAGGCCTGCGCCCCGCACGCCCGCTGGATCGACGTGTTCTGCGAGCAGGGGGCCTTCGACGGCGACCAGGCCCGCGCCATCCTCACGGCGGGCCGCGCCAAGGGGCTGCACCCCCGGATCCACGCCAACCAGCTGACGTACGGCCCCGGCGTCCAGCTCGCCGTCGAGCTCGACGCGGCGTCGGCCGACCACTGCACCCACCTCACCGACGCGGACGTCGACGCGCTCGGCCAGGGCGACACGGTGGCCACGCTGCTCCCGGGCGCGGAGTTCTCCACCCGCGCCACCTGGCCCGACGCCCGCCGGCTCCTCGACGCGGGAGCCACGGTCGCGCTCTCCACGGACTGCAACCCCGGCTCGTCGTTCACCTCGTCCATGCCGTTCTGCGTCGCGCTGGCCGTGCGCGACATGGGGATGACCCCGGACGAGGCGATCTGGTCCGCCACCGCGGGCGGGGCCGCGGCTCTGCGGCGTTCGGACATCGGCCGGATCACCCCCGGCGCCCGCGCCGACCTGGTCCTCCTCGACGCCCCGAGCCACGTCCACCTCGCCTACCGCCCGGGCGTCCCGCTGGTCAGCGCGGTCTGGCGGAGCGGGCAGCGGGTGATGTGACGGCGCCCCGGGGGCCGGGGCCGGGGCGCGTTCATGATCGAACGCTCGACGGGAACGGGCCCCGGCTCGTCTTCCGTGAGGGTCTGACGAGCCGTAAGGTCGGCCCCCGTGGCCAACAGGGAGAGGGTGACGTGAGTCAGTACTACAAAATGGGTGACCGAACCCTGTGGAACCCGTCGAACGGCGCATCGCGGCTGTTCATGCGTCAGGTAGCCCTCTACCAGGCCGAATTGGGTATGGCATCCGGTATCAGCCCTACGGAGGTCGACGAGTGCCGGATCGACCCCACCGTCTTCGCGGCGTTCGCCAACGCTCTGCTCGTCTGGCACGGCGTCACGAGGCACGCCGTCATGGCCACCCTGTCCCAAGGGTTCGTCGCCACGGTGCTGGCCTTGGCCGAGAAGGCGAACATCGAGGTGGACTGGCGGGCCGCCGAGAGTGCCGAGAGCGATCACCTCAAGATCGCGGGACCCCATGCGAAGGAGTGGACGGCCGCGCTGCGCCAGCGGGTGCGCGAACTCACCCGGAGCCTGGCGCCCTGAGGATCGGCTCGTCAGCCGTACCCGGGGCAGCCGGCACCCGGGGCAGGCCGGCACCCGAGGCGGGCTTGCAACCGGCCCCGCGCCCCGCACGCGGAAGGACCCGCTCCCGGCATCCGGGGCGGGTCCTTCCGCGGTGCTGCTCGAACGGCCGTGGAGCCCCATGGGAGGGACTGCGGGCCGCGTCGGGGTCGGGGTCACTCCTCCACGGTCAGTCCCTTGCGGAGCTTGGCCAGAGTCCTGGAGAGCAGCCGGGACACGTGCATCTGCGAGATGTTGAGCTCCTCGCCGATCTCCGACTGCGTCATGTTGCTGACGAAGCGGAGCGAGAGGATCATCCGGTCCCTGGAGGGCAGCGCGGCGATCAGCGGCTTCAGTGACTCGACGTACTCGATGCCTTCGAGACCGTGGTCCTCATAGCCGATGCGGTCCGCGAGGGCGCCCTCGTTGTCGTCCTCCTCGGGTTTGGCGTCCAGCGAGCTCGCGGTGTACGCGTTGCTCGCGGACATGCCCTCGACGACCTCCTCCGGGCTGATGCCGAGGAGTTCGGACAGCTCCGCCACGGTGGGCGCGCGGTCCAGCCGCTGGGAGAGCTCGTCGCCGGCCTTCGCCAGGTCGAGCCGCAGCTCCTGGAGCCGGCGCGGTACGCGCACGGACCAGCTGGTGTCACGGAAGAAGCGCTTGATCTCGCCGACGATCGTCGGCATCGCGAACGTGGGGAACTCCACGCCGCGGCTCAGCTCGAACCGGTCGATCGCCTTGATCAGGCCGATGGTGCCGACCTGGACGATGTCCTCCATCGGCTCGCTGCGGGAGCGGAACCGGGAGGCGGCGAACTTGACGAGCGCGAGGTTGAGCTCGACGAGGGTGTTGCGGACGTAGCTGTACTCGTGGGTGCCCTCTTCGAGGGACTCCAGCCGCTCGAAGAGCGTCTTCGACAGGGCCCTGGCGTCCAGAGCGCCCACTTCGGCGTAGGGCGGGATCTCGGGAAGCCCTTCGAGTCCCTCGCCGGCCGCGCCGGAGAAGTCTGAGGTGGTGCCGGTGGTGCCAGTAACGCCGGTGCTGGTGCTGCTGGTGGTGCTGGTGGTGCTGGTGCGCGGGCCGGGAACGGCGCTCGCGGCGGGGGAGTCGGAATTGGTCGGTCCCTGAGGACATGCCGACGGCGCGTTGTGGGTACGCGCTTCGTCGAGCCGGGGTGACATGGGTCTCCTCCATCGTTCTCGGCATATGGCTGCCGATGCCCATACGTGTTCCTGCGGTGAAGCGGCGCCTCCAAAGCCGGTTGTGTTTCTGGTGTCCCTCTACCCATACCCGGTCCTGGCCAGCAGTGACAAGCGCCAATTGCCGCCATATGTCCGGTTTGTTGAGGTCTCCGACTACCGCGTGGCGAACGGAACGCGTACTGTTTTAGGCACGTCGGCGGCAGCTATGCATATAGCCGCACAGGCAGTGACGCGCACGGTGACGAACGGCGAAGAGGGTCAGGCATGGACCGCGGGACGGTCGGCAGTGCTAACCGGGGTCGACTTCAGGTCGAGGCCCGGACCGAGGGGTGCAGTGAGGTCGTGACGCCGGTGGGTGAGCTCGACCACCACACCGCCGATCTGCTGCGCGAGCCCCTGGAGAAGGCGGTCGAGCAGGGGCGGTCACGCCTGGTGGTCGACTGCTCTCGGCTGGATTTCTGCGATTCCACCGGGCTGAACGTCCTGCTCGGCGCCCGCCTCAAGGCGGAGGCGGCCGGTGGAGGGGTTCATCTGGCCGGAATGCTGCCCGTCGTGGCGAGGGTGTTCGAGATCACCGGCGCGGAGGCGGTCTTCACCGTCCACGCCACGCTCGAAGAGGCCCTGGCCACCTGACCCGGCAGGAGCGTGAGACCGCGGATGTCCTCGATGTCGGCCGTGTCACGCGATCGTGTGCCTCAAGAGGGTGTTGTTGCGACACGGCAGGGCAGGAGACACCCCGGCGGTGCCCCGCAAGGGCTCCGGCACACTCGGTAACTGATCACTATCTGTTGAACGGCGACATGGCGACATGGCGAATCGGTGAGGTGAAGCGCTGATGAGCACCACCCGGCAGCATCCGCCGGGCGACCTCGGTCGCGAGCCGGACGGAGCGGGCGCAGCCTCGACCGTCCCGGCCGAGCGGCAGTGGCGCACGCTCTCACTCGGGCGGGTCGCCGGCATTGTTCCGACGGCCCGTGACTTCGCCCGGCAGGCGCTGCACGACTGGGGCTGGCTCCCGGCGTCCACCGCGGACCGCAGGGCCGCCGCCGAGGACGTCCTGCTGGTCGTCTCCGAGCTGGTGACGAACGCCTGTCTGCACGCGGAGGGCCCCGAGGAGCTCCGTATCGGCCACACGAACAAGGTGCTGCGGGTGGAGGTCGTCGACCGGGGAGCCGGTCAGCCCGCCCCCCGTACGCCGCACCGCGCCGGCCGGCCCGGCGGGCACGGCATGTTCATCGTGCAGCGCCTCTGCCTCGACTGGGGCGTCCTGCGCACTCCGGACGCACCCGGCAAGACCGTCTGGGCGGAGCTCGCCGCCCCCGCCTAGCCGCTCTCCTCACCCGTACACCCCACCGGTACGCCTCGGGCGCACCTCTCACCCGCACCGACAGGAGCGCGCCGGATCGGCGCGCTCTTTGTCTTCCCTCCATCAGACCCCGGGCGTACCTTGGGCGCCCAATCTGATGCGCCGTCAGTAATATGCGCCCGTACGGGTCGTGGCGCGCGGCGGCGTCCGGCTGAGGGGAACACGAGGTGTCGAACCAGAAGCGGACCACTCTCGCGCTGGCGGCTGCGCTGGCGGGCTCGATCGTGGTCGCGGGCGCGCCCGCCGCGCACGCCGAGGTCGTGGACGTCAACTACCAGTGCGTGACGCCCATCGGGCCCAAAGGGGCGGTCTCGCCCATCGATATCAAGGGCGTGAAGAGCGGCGACGGCTACCAGCTCACCATGTCCTTCCAGAAGGGCGTCTCCTCCAGCCCGGTCGAACTGGGCAAAGGGGCCATGAACCCGAGCGCCGTGATCGAACTGGGCGGGGCGGAGCAGGGGAAGGTCCAGGTCACAGGCCCGGCGAACAGCGAGGCGATTCCGGCCAACGCCCCGATCAAGATCAGTGACCTGTCGGGGACGTACACCCCGAAGAAGAGCGGCAAGGTCACCTTCACCGCCGGGGTCCTCGCCATCAAGGCCCTCGGTACGACCACCACGTGTACGCCGAAGAACAGCCCCGGCCCCTCCCTCGAACTCGACGTCCAGGGGGCGGGCGGTTCATCGGACGGCGGCTCCACCGGCGGCGGTTCGACGGGCGGCGCGTCCACCGGCGGTTCGACCGGCGGTTCGACCGGCGGTTCGACCGGCGGTTCCACCGGCGGCGCTTCGGGTGGCGGTGAGCTGCCCCGCACCGGCCCGCTGGACTCGGCGGCGGCGCTCGGCACGCTCGGCGGCACCGTCCTGCTGAGCGGGGCGGCCGGCGTGCTCTGGCTGACCCGGCGAGGACAGCGCTCCGCAGGCTGAGACCGGCACGGTCCAGCGCAGCGTCGCCGCCGGAAGGCAGAGGAGCCGCCCCATGTCGCCACCCACCCCGCGCCTCCGCCGGGCGCTGCTCGTCCTCACGGCGGTGCTCGCCGCGCACCTGTGCGCGCTCACCCCGTTCCCGGCCGCCGCGGACGCCCCGGCCCCTGCGGACACTCCAGCCGAGACCGCGACCCCGCCCGACACCGCCTCCCCGGCCGACACCGCCCCGGCCGCCGCGGACGGCCCGGCGGGCTGGACGGCCCGGCCCGCCGGCGGAGGCGCCGGCCGGGATGCCCGGCCGTACGTCTATCTGGAGGGCACTCCCGGCACGGCCCTCCAGGACCGTCTCGCGGTGACCAACCCGGGCCGCGCCCCGCTGACCGTACGGCTACGGGGCGACGGCCGGGCCGGGTCCTGGATCGGGTTCGCCGCGGACACCGTCACCGTCCCGGCCCGGACCCGCGCCGAGGTGCCGCTCGCCCTCACGGTGCCGCCCGACGCGGTGCCCGGCGACGCTTCCGGGGAGGTCGTGGCCGACGACGGGGACGCGGAGATCCGCGTACCGGTCCGGGTCCGGATCGGCGGTCCGACGCTGGCGGCGCTCACCGTCGAGGACGTCGAGATATCCGGCGGGACCATCCGGTACGCCCTGGTCAACCGAGGCAACGCGATGCTGGAGCCCCGGCTCGCGGTACGCGCCGACGGGATGTTCGGCACGCTGCTGGACCGCTGGGAACGGCCCCTGCCGCTGGAACTGGCCCCCGGCCGACGGGTGGAGCGGGCCGAACCCTGGCCCGACGCCCCGGCCCTGGACGCGGTCACCGTACGGCTGCGGGTCACCGCCCCGGGGGGCGCCCGGGACGAGGCCGAGGCCTCGGCGACGTACGTCCCGGTGGCGCCGGCCGTCGGCACCGGGCTGCTGGCCCTCGGCGGCCTGGCCCTGCTCGGCACCCGCGCGTACCGGCGGCGGCGCGGCGGGCGGGACGACCCCGAACCGGCGGCCGCGGTACCGGCCGACGACGGGCGACCGGCCACAGGGACGAGCCCCTTGGCGAACGCGGGACCCCTGGTGAAGGCGGGAGCGGAATCGTGACGTGGCAGCCCGGCCCCGGAGCCTCCCGGCGCACCGCACCACCCGTCCTCCTGCTCTTGGCGGCTGCCCTCCTGGCCCTCCTGCCCGCCCTGTCCGTCCTGGCGGCGCCGGACGCGCGGGCGGCCGACGGCGATCCCACCGTCAGTCTGTCCAAGAAGGAGGCGGGCAAGGGCGGAGAGATCACCGTCAGCGGCAGCGGCTGGCGCGCCGAGGCGTTGCTGATGCTGCTGATCTGCGGTCAGTCCACGCCGGAGCAGGGCGTGGTCGGCGGCACCAACGCCTGTGCCAACGCCGACGGCCGCGCCGTCACGACCGACGAGAAGGGCGCCTTCAGCAAGAAGCTGCCGGTCACGGAACCGCCGAAGCCGTGCCCCTGCGTGGTGCACGTCGCCACGGTGACCGGTGAACAGGAGCTGGCCGACGCGGTGTTCACGGTGGCGGGCCACCCCACCGCGGATCTGCCGAAGCGGACCGGCGGCGGAAAGCTCGCGGTGCTGGCCACCACCCGCCTGGAGGGCGACAGCTCCCTGCTCACCTGGTTCGGGGCCCCGCCGGCCCGCCGGCTCGTCTTCACCGTGGGCAATCTCGGGTCCGCGCCCGTCAAGGACCCCGTCTTCGAGATCGGTACCGCGCACGGCGTCTACGCGCCGCAGTGGGAGGAGCGACAGTGGCGCGGCACGGTCGCCCCGGGCGCCAAGGCGCAGATCAAGCTGCCGGTCGAACTGTCGGCGGGCGCGCACGGCGACTACCAGGTGTCCCTGCGGTACGGGCAGAAGGTGCTGGCCGAACAGCCGTGGGGGGTCGGCCGCCCCTGGGGCGTCACGCTCTTCTGGGTCCTGCTCTGCCTGGTCGTCCCGGCGGCCGTCTTCCGTATCGGCATGGCGGTCGTGGACAAGGTCCGGCCGCGTCCCGCCGGCTCGCACCGTACGCGTACGCCGGCCACGCGACGGAGGCCGAAGCGGCGCGGGCGCACCGGCGCGAGCGCCGGCCAGAACGCGACCACGGCCCCGGGCGCGACCACTGAAGCGACCACGAACGCCGCCACGACGACAGACGCGCCCACAGACGCGACCACGGCCGTGCTGCCGTGGTTCACCCCGGATTCCGCACCGTCGGAGAACCGACCCCGACCCCGACCCCGACCCACGACGAAGGGACAAGCGTGAGCACGCAACGGAGGATGAGCGCGGCCGGAGTCGCGCTGATGCTCGGCGGCGCGGGCATCCTGATGGCCGCGAGTCCGGTCCAGGCCGCCGAGGTCAGTTACGCGACGGAGTGCGTTCCGCCGCCGATCTCGGGACTGCCCGCGGTGCAGGGCACCACGAAGGTGGAGCTGACCGTGCCGGCCGAGGCGAAGGTGGGCGACGAGATCGAGATCGTCTGGAAGACGGTCGAGGCCGCGTCCAAGAACCCGGACGTGCTGGATCTGGCAGCGGACACCGTCAAACCGACCGGAACCGTCACCCTCGGCGGTTCGGCGAGCGGCGAACTGAAGCTGGAGGGCCCCCGGCAGAACCCGCCGATCCCCAAGAACAGCCCCATGGTGCTGCCCGACATGAAGGGCACGCTCAAGCTGGAGACCGCGGGGGAGATCACCCTGACGCCGGGCGCGTACGACATCAACGTGTCCAAGCCGATCTCCACGGACACCAAGTGCGCGCCGAAGGAAGAGGTGCGGGCGGGCGCCACGATCAAGGTCACCGAGGGCGGCGGCTCTACCACGGGCGGCACGACATCCGGAGGTGCAACATCCGGAGGTGCAACATCCGGAGGTACGACCTCCGGAGGCGCGGACAGCGGCGGCACGGACGCCGGAGGCGCCTCCTCCGGCGGCGCCGACACCGGAGGAACCACGTCCGGCGGCACGACATCCGGCGGCAGCACCGGCGGCGGGGGCGGGGAGACCGACTTCCCCGGCAAGGAGGTGTCCGTCGCCTACGCGTGCAAGACCCCGATCGGGGACAAGAACGCCACCTCACCGGTCAGGATCAGCGCCAGCAAGAGCGGCGGCGACTACGACCTGACGGTGGCGTTCAGCAAGTCCGTGATGGACAGCCCGATCGACATCCCGGCGGGCCAGGTGAAGCCGTCCATGGACGTCGAGCTCGGCGGTGCGGACAAGGGCACGGTCAAGGTCGAAGGACCGGTGAACAAGGAGGTCATCAAGACCGGCGCCCCGATCGAGATCCCCGACCTCACCGGCACGTACAAGCCCGGCGCGAGCGGCACGTCCACGCTCAGCCCCGGCGTCCTCACGGTGATGGCCGCCGGTACGACGACCACCTGCACCCCGCCCGCGGGCGTGGCCGTCTCCCTGGAGCTGGACACCTCCGCCCAGCCGGGCGGCGCGTCCGGAGGCGGCGGGAGCGGCGGCGCGGCGGACTCCGGCGGAGTCGCGGCGTCCGGCGGCGGCACGGACTCCGGCGGCGGCCTGGCCGCCACCGGGGCCGAGGACGACGGCGCGCTGAGGGCGCTCGGCCTGGTCGCCGGCACGGCGATCCTGCTGGGCGGCGCGGTGTTCACGTTCACCCCGTGGCGGAGGCTGCGCGGCGCCCGCTGAGCCGGACCACGAGCGGGGGCCCCGCCCGGAGAACGTTTCTCCGGGCGGGGCCCCCGTCATGCTCAGAACGTGCCCGCATCACCGCTGTCGTGTCCCGAGCGTGAGCGGGACCGGGCAGCTACTTGACGTTGCCCATGAGGGCGCGGATCTTGCGTCCCGCCACGATGAAGGCGATGCCCGCCGCGACGGCCACGGCCGCCTGCAACGTGTAGTACGCGGCGTCGCCCAGCGGGGCGTTGAGCTTCGTGGTCCAGCCGTTCAGGGCGTTGCCCGTCGACGTGGCCAGGAACCACAGGCCCATGATCTGGCCCATGAACATCTTCGGCGCCAGCTTCGTGGACAGCGACAGGCCGACCGGGGAGAGGCACATCTCGCCCATGGTCTGCGCCAGGTAGACGGCGAGCAGCCAGAAGACGGTGACCTTGCCGGTCTCGCTGTTCGCGGCGGCCGCGCCCGCCAGGCCCATGATGCCGAACGAGCCGCCGATGAGGAGCATCGCCAGTGCGAACTTCATCGGGGTGCTGGGTTCACGGTTGCGTGTGGCCAGCTTGACCCAGATCGTGGCGAAGATCGGGGCCAGGATGATGACCAGTGCGGGGTTGACCGACTGCAGCCAGGAGGCCGGGAACTCCCAGCCGCCGATGAAGCGGTCCGTCTTGTTGTCCGCGAAGATCGTCAGCAGAGATCCGGACTGGTCGTAGATCATCCAGAAGAGCACGGCCGTGATGAAGAACCACACGTACGCCTTGATCTTCGGCCGGTCCTCCTTGGTGAGCGCCGGGTCCCGGAAGATCGTGATGAAGTAGACGACCGGCACGACGACGCCCAGCACGGCCAGGACGTTGACGATGTGCTCGATGTCGTACGTGCCCAGGGCCAGGTCGATCAGCAGCGCGGCGACCGCGACGCCGGACCACAGGCCCACCTTGCGCAGCATCGACCGCCGCTCCTCCGGCGAGGCGGGCTTCGCGGGCAGCTTGCCGATGTCACCGAGGTGCTTGGAGCCGAGCACGTACTGGATGACCGCGAAGGTCATACCCACACCGGCGACACCGAAGCCGAGGTGCCAGTTGACGTTCTCGCCGAGGTAGCCGACCAGCAGCGGAGCGGCGAAGCCACCGATGTTGATCGCCATGTAGAAGAGGGTGAAACCGGCGTCACGGCGGGCGCTGGACTGGCCCTCGTAGAGCGCGCCCACCATCGCCGAGATGTTCGGCTTCAGCAGACCCGTACCGACCGCGATCAGCGCGAGACCGAAGAAGAACGCGATGTCGCTCGGCAGCGCGAGCGCGAAGTGGCCGAGTGCGATGACGATCCCGCCGACCAGTACGGCCTTGCGGGCGCCCCAGAGGCGGTCGGCGACCCAGCCGCCGGGCATCGCGGCCATGTAGACGACGGCGTTGTAGACACCGTAGATGGAGGCGGCGAGCGCCTCCCGGTCCTCAAGGGGGCCGTCGAGCACGGCGGCCACCAAGTAAAGGGTGAGGATGGCGCGCATCCCGTAGAAGGAGAAGCGTTCCCACATCTCCGTCATGAACAGGGTGGCCATACCGCGGGGGTGGCCGAAGAAGGTCTTCTCGCCGGAACTGGGCGAGTCCTTCGTCAGGCTGGACGCCATGGTCGATCCTTGCTGGTCGGGACGCGACGCCTCGTGAGCTGTACGCGCCCGGTGGGGGGCAGCCGGCACCGGCGCGGCATACCCCGGCCCCACGCCTGCGGGGGACGTGCTCCGTGCGGCCGGGCTCCTGACGGAGATACGGCGGCGGAGCGGGGAAGAACCGCGTCGGGATCCACGCCCGTCGCGCGTCCTCGCGCTCCGGGCCCGGCTCACAGGTCATTCACTCAGGAGCCGGCGGGAACCGGCCCCGCACACAAAAGAGACCCTTGGCGCTCATGGCTGCCCAAAGGTCCTTGAGTGGTGCAACAGGCGTTGGGACACCATACGACACGACACGGCAGGATATGGAAGGACTTGAGACATGGATCACAGGCCCGGGTGGAACCACACTCCCATATTCAAAGGTCCCCGTCCGCTTTATGGTGCTGACCCGCAGGTGACGTCGTAGGCCTCACCTCGGACCCCCCGTCCGGACTACCATCAGCCCATGACCCGTGTACTGCTCGCCGAGGACGACGCATCCATCTCGGAGCCACTGGCCCGCGCACTGCGTCGGGAGGGCTACGAGGTCGAGGTCCGCCAGGACGGTCCGACCGCGCTCGACGCCGGACTCCAGGGCGGCATCGACCTGGTCGTCCTCGACCTGGGGCTGCCCGGGATGGACGGTCTCGAAGTCGCCCGCAGGCTCCGGGCCGGCGGCCACACCATTCCGATCCTGGTCCTGACGGCCCGCGCCGACGAGGTCGACACGGTCGTCGGCCTGGACGCGGGCGCCGACGACTACGTCACCAAGCCGTTCCGGCTCGCCGAGCTGCTCGCCCGGGTCCGCGCCCTGCTGCGCCGCGGGGCCTCCGAGCCCGTTCCCCAGCCCGCCACCCACGGGGTCAGGATCGACGTCGAGTCGCACCGGGCCTGGATGGGCGAGGAGGAACTGCAGCTCACCGCCAAGGAGTTCGACCTGCTGAGGGTCCTGGTCCGGGACGCCGGCCGGGTCGTCACCCGCGACCAGCTGATGCGCGAGGTCTGGGACACCACCTGGTGGTCCTCCACCAAGACCCTCGACATGCACATCTCCTGGCTGCGCAAGAAGCTCGGCGACGACGCCGCCAATCCGCGCTATATCGCCACCGTCCGGGGCGTCGGCTTCCGGTTCGAGAAGAGCTGACGTACGAAACCCCCATGCACCCGAACCCCGCATGCACCCGAAACCCTCATGCTCCGGAACCCCGCATGCACCCGAAGCCCCCATGCACGCTGAAGACCGCTCCGGACACCACCCCGACGCGGGTGGCCACGTGCGTTCCGACGACCTGAAGAGGCGGGTATGCGCCGCCGGCTGATCAACTCCACGCTCGCCGTGGTGCTCGTCGTCATCGCCGTCTTCGGCGTCTCGCTGGTGATCGTCGAGACGCGCACCATCAGCGCCAGCGCCCAGGAGAGCGTCGAGTCCGAGGCGCTCCGGCTGATCAGCGTGGTCGACAGCCGGCTGCTGGGCGCGGAGCGGATCAATCCCGGGGTGCTGGCCGAGCAGATCGACCCCAAGCGGTACGCCCTGGTCGAGATCCCCGGCCGCGAGCCCATCGCCGTCGGCGAGCGACCCGTCGGCAGCGTCCTGCGCGCCGTCGAGACCGGTGAGCAGGGCGAGACCGTCACCGTCGAGGAGTCCCGCTCGGCCGTCACCCGCGAGGTCGGGCGCACGCTCCTGATCATCGGTGCGGTGGCGCTGCTGGCGATCGTCTCGGCCGTGCTGCTCGCCGTACGCCAGGCGAACCGGCTGGCCTCCCCGCTCACCGACCTCGCCGAGACCGCGGAGCGCCTCGGCTCCGGGGACCCCCGCCCGCGCCACAAGCGGTACGGGGTGCCCGAGCTGGACCGGGTCGCCGACGTCCTGGACTCCTCGGCCGAGCGGATCGCCCGGATGCTGACCGCCGAACGCCGGCTCGCCGCGGACGCCTCGCACCAACTCCGGACGCCGCTGACCGCCCTCTCCATGCGGATCGAGGAGATCTCCGTCACCGACGACCCGGACACGGTGAAGGAGGAGGCGAACATCGCCCTCACCCAGGTCGAGCGTCTCACCGACGTCGTCGAACGGCTCCTGACGAACTCCCGCGACCCGCGCACCGGCTCCGCCGTCGTCTTCGACCTCGACGAGATCGTCAAACAGCAGATCGAGGAGTGGCGCCCCGCCTACCGCAGCGCCGGCCGCGCACTGGTCTGCTCCGGCAAGCACGGGCTGAAGGCCGTCGGCACCCCGGGCGCGGTCGCCCAGGTCCTGGCGGCGCTGATCGAGAACTCCCTCATGCACGGCGGCGGCACCGTCGCCCTGCGCACCCGGGTCACCGGCAACCAGGCGGTCATCGAGGTCACCGACGAGGGCCCCGGCGTCCCCGCCGAACTGGGGGCGCGGATCTTCGAGCGGACCATCAGCGGCCGCAACTCCACCGGCATCGGCCTGGCCGTCGCCCGCGACCTCTCGGAGGCGGACGGCGGCCGGCTGGAGCTGCTCCAGCAGCACCCGGCGGTCTTCGCGCTCTTCCTCAGCCGGGTCCCGGTCGACCGCAGGTCCCCTGAGCGCCCGGTGCGCTGAACAACGACGGACGCGGCGAACCGGTTCCCGTACGGGCGGCGGGTCAGTTTTGTAGAGGTGCCGCCAGTTCCGCAGAGGTGCCGCGGGTCAGTCCAGCAGAGGTGCCGCGGGCCAGTTCCGTACGGGGCCGGGCGCCGGTTCAGTTCCGTACGGGGTCGGGCGCCGGTTCAGTTCCGTACGGCGTCGGGCGTTACCCGCTCTTCCGCCGGCCTGCGCTGCTCCAGAAACCGTTCCGCGTTGAGCACGGCCTCCTTGGCGGGCAGAGTTTTGAAGACCCAGGTCCGGTAGGACCAGAAGCGGAACAGGGTCGCGACCCCGATACCGACGATCTTGAAGACATTGCTCTGCACCGGGGTGTTCCAGCCGAAGCCGTACGTCGCCAGGTACAGCACGCCCGTCTCGATCACCGCGCCCGCCGCGCTGAACAGCAGGAAGAGGGCCAGCTCACGGGTCCGGCCGGTCTTGTCGCGGTCCCGGTAGGTCCAGTAGCGGAAGCCCACGTAGTTGAAGAGGATCGCGACGGACGTCGCCACCACGCTCGCCCGGACCACCTGGAGGTCCGTCGTGTGCCGCAGCAGGTTGAAGACCGCGATGTTGACCAGCAGGCCGAAAGCGCCGACCGCGCCGAACTTGGCGACCTCCCGGGCCAGCAGCTCAAGCCGGGTCCGCAGTGCGCCCCGTTCGCTCATGGTGATCGCTGGCCCCGTCCGTCGGAAGGCGTCTGGAAGACGTGTCGACGCAAGCACGTCAACTCCGCCATGCTAACCAGCCCACCCGTGTGACGCCCGTGAGTCCGCGGGGGTCGTGGCCGCACGGCATCCGTACGGCCGTCCGGGAAGCACCGGCGTGGCGGATATCCTTGGGGACGTGACGTTCCCGGTAGTCGGCATGGTCGGCGGCGGTCAGCTCGCCCGCATGACCCACGAGGCGGGTATCCCCCTCGGCCTGAAATTCAAGCTGCTCAGTGACACCCCCCAGGATTCGGCGGCCCAGGTGGTGAGCGAGGTCGTCATCGGCGACTACCGCGACCTGGACACGCTGCGCGCCTTCGCGCGCGGCTGCGACGTGATCACCTTCGATCACGAGCACGTGCCGACCGAGCATCTGCGGGCCCTGGAGGCGGACGGCATCCCCGTGCGCCCCGGCCCCGATGCCCTGGTGCACGCCCAGGACAAGGGGGTGATGCGCGCCAAGCTCCTGGAGATCGGCGCCCCCTGCCCCCGCCACCGCATCGTGAGCGACCCGGCCGACGCCGCCGCGTTCGCGGAGGAGGCCGGGGGCTTCCCCGTCATCCTCAAGACCGTGCGCGGCGGTTACGACGGCAAGGGCGTGTGGGTGGTCCGCTCCGAGGCGGACGCGGCCGAGCCGTTCCGCGCCGGGGTCCCGGTCCTCGCGGAGGAGAAGGTCGACTTCGTACGGGAGCTGGCGGCGAACATCGTCCGCTCGCCGCACGGACAGGCCGTCGCTTACCCGGTCGTCGAGTCCATCCAGGTGGACGGCGTCTGCGACACGGTGATCGCCCCCGCCCCCGAACTGGACGAGGCACTGGCCGGCGAGGCCCAGCAGCTCGCGCTGCGCATCGCCGCCGAGCTGGGCGTCGTCGGACACCTCGCGGTCGAGCTGTTCGAGACCCGCGGACCCGACGGGAAGCCCGGCATCCTGGTCAACGAGCTGGCGATGCGCCCGCACAACTCGGGCCACTGGACCATGGACGGCGCGATCACCTCCCAGTTCGCCAACCACGTGCGGGCGGTCCTCGACCTCCCCCTCGGCGACCCGCGCCCGCGCGCCCCCTGGACGGTCATGTGCAACGTCCTGGGCGGCGACTACCCGGACATGTACCAGGCGTATCTGCACTGCATGGCCCGCGACCCGCAGCTCAAGATCCACATGTACGGCAAGGACGTGAAGCCCGGCCGCAAGGTCGGACACGTCAACACCTACGGCGATGACCTGGCGGACGTGCGGGAGCGCGCCCGGCACGCGGCCGACTACCTGCGAGGAACGATCACCGAATGACTTCTCCCGGCACCGGATCCCCCGCCGCCCCTCTCGTCGGCATCGTCATGGGCTCGGACTCCGACTGGCCCGTCATGGAGGCCGCCGCCAAGGCGCTCGACGAGTTCGAGATCCCCTACGAGGTCGACGTCGTCTCCGCCCACCGCATGGCGCGCGAGATGATCGCCTACGGTGACGCGGCCGCGGGCCGGGGCCTCAAGGCGATCGTCGCGGGCGCGGGCGGCGCGGCCGCGCTGCCCGGCATGCTGGCCTCGGTCACCCCGCTGCCGGTCATCGGTGTTCCCGTGCCGCTGAAGTACCTGGACGGCATGGACAGTCTGCTCTCCATCGTCCAGATGCCGGCCGGGGTCCCCGTCGCCACGGTCTCCGTCGGCGGCGCGCGCAACGCCGGCCTGCTGGCCGCGCGGATCCTCGCCGCGTCGGACCCCGCGCTCCAGGAGCGGATGCAGGAGTTCCTGCAGGAGCTGAACGACCAGGCCACCGAGAAGGGCAAACGTCTGCGCGCCAAGGTCCAGGGCGCGGACTCCTTCGGCTTCGGAAAGTAGGGGGCGGCCACATGAACGACGCCTACCTGGAGCGGGCCCGCGAGATCCTCGCCGTCCACCCCGTCGTCGACGGCCACAACGACCTCCCCTGGGCCCTGCGCGAACAGGTCGGCTACGACCTCGACGCCCGGGACATCGCCGCCGACCAGCGCGGCCTGCTCCACACCGACCTGAACCGGCTGCGGGCCGGCGGGGTCGGCGGCCAGTTCTGGTCGGTGTACGTCCGCACCGACCTGACCGGCGACGCGGCCGTCAGCGCCACCCTGGAACAGATCGACGTCGTCGGCGAGCTGATCGCCCGCTACCCGACGCGTCTGCGCCGCGCGCTCACCGCCGACGACCTGGAGAAGGCCCGCGCCGAGGGCCGGATCGCCTCCCTGATGGGCGCCGAGGGCGGCCACTCCATCAACAACTCGCTGGGCACCCTGCGCGCCCTGTACGACCTGGGCGTCCGCTACCTGACGCTCACCCACAACGACAACATCGACTGGGCCGACAGCGCCACGGACCTGCCGCGCCTCGGCGGCCTCTCCGCCTTCGGCCACGAGGTCGTCCGCGAGATGAACCGCGTCGGCATGCTGGTCGACCTCAGCCACGTCGCGGACGGCGTCATGCGCGACGCGCTCGCCACCAGCACCGCGCCGGTGATCTTCTCGCACTCCTCGGCCCGCGCCGTCTGCGACCACCCGCGCAACATCCCCGACGACGTGCTCGCGGCCCTCCCGGCCAACGGCGGCGTCGCGATGGCGACCTTCGTCCCGAAGTTCGTGCTGCCCGAGGCGGTCGCCTGGACCCTGGCCGCCGACCGCAACATGCGCGAGCACGGACTGCACCACCTCGACACCACCCCGACCGCGATGCGCGTCCACGAGGACTTCGAGGCGGCGAACCCGCGCCCCGAGGCCACCGTCTCGACCGTCGCGGACCACCTCGACCACCTGCGCGCGGTCGCGGGCGTCGACCACATCGGCATCGGCGGCGACTACGACGGCACGGCGTTCACCCCGCGCGGCCTGGAGGACGTCTCCGGCTACCCGAACCTCATCGCGGAGCTGCTGCGGCGGAAGTGGTCCGAGGGCGACCTCGCCAAGCTGACCTGGCGCAACACCGTACGGGTGCTGCGCGACGCGGAAGCCGTGGCCCGCGACGAGCAGAGCCGGCGCGGCCCGTCCCACGCGACGATCGCGGAGCTGGACGGCCCGCTCGGCTGACGTCGGCAGGCCTCGGCGCCCGGCGTCGTGGGGGTGAGCGCCGTGGGGGTGAGCGCCCCGAAGCGCTCGCCCTCACGGCGGTGGTGGTGGCGCCGGCCTTCAGGCCTTCGGGCGGCCCATCGCCCGGTACGTCCACCCGGCCTCGCGCCACACCGCGCTGTCCAGGGCGTTGCGGCCGTCCAGGATGATCCGGCGGGCGGCCACCTCGCCCAGCTCCGCCGGGTCCAGCTCGCGGAACTCGCGCCACTCGGTGAGGTGCAGCACCACGTCCGCCCCGCGCACCGCCTCCAGCGCGGAGTCCGCGTAGCCGAGCGTCGGGAACAGGCGGCGGGCGTTGTCCATCCCCTTCGGGTCGAACACGGTCACCTGGCCGCCCTGGAGGTGGATCTGCCCGGCGACGTTGAGCGCGGGGGAGTCGCGTACGTCGTCGGAGTCGGGCTTGAACGCCGCGCCCAGCACCGCCACCCGCTTGCCGAGGAACGAGTCGCCGCCGACCGCCTCCCGGGCCAGCTCCACCATGTGGCCGCGGCGGCGCATGTTGATGGAGTCGACCTCGCGGAGGAAGGTGAGCGCCTGGTCCGCGCCCAGCTCGCCGGCGCGCGCCATGAAGGCGCGGATGTCCTTGGGCAGGCAGCCGCCGCCGAAGCCGATCCCGGCCCGCAGGAACTTCTTCCCGATGCGGTCGTCGTGCCCGATGGCCTCCGCGAGCTTCACGACGTCCCCGTCGGCGGCCTCGCACACCTCGGCCATCGCGTTGATGAAGGAGATCTTGGTGGCCAGAAAGGAGTTGGCGGAGGTCTTCACCAGCTCGGCGGTCGGGAAGTCCGTCACCACGAACGGCGAGCCCTCGGCCACCGGCCCGGCGTACACCTCGCGCAGCAGCTTCTCGGCCCCCTCGCTCGCGACGCCGACGACGATCCGGTCGGGGTGCAGGGTGTCCTTCACGGCGAAGCCCTCGCGGAGGAACTCCGGGTTCCAGGCCAGCTCGGCGTCGGCGCCCGCCGGAGCGAGCTCCGCGAGGCGGGCGGCGAGGCGGGCGGCGGAGCCCACCGGGACGGTCGACTTGCCGACGACCAGCGCGGGCCGGGTCAGGTGCGGTGCAAGCGAGTCGAAGGCGCTGTCGACGTAGCTCATGTCGCAGGCGTACTCGCCGTGCTTCTGCGGGGTGTTCACACAGACGAAGTGGACGTCGCCGAACTCCCCGACCTCCTCCCAGGAGGTGGTGAAGCGCAGCCGCCCGGTGGATCCCTCGATACCGGCGACGTGCCGCTGGAGCATCTCCTCAAGACCCGGCTCGTACATCGGCACGCGGCCGGAGGAGAGCAGCTCGATCTTCTCCGGCACGACATCGAGCCCCAGGACCTCGAAGCCCAGCTCGGCCATGGCCGCGGCATGGGTGGCACCGAGATAGCCGGTGCCGATCACAGTGATCCTGAGGGCCATGGAGTGCTCCTGGGAGATGCGGACGGACGTGCGGACCGAGCATAGTCGGGCAGCGGAAGGCCGGAATTCACCGCTCGATCTGTCCGCTGCGCCGGATATGTCCTACCCCTGTCGGCAAGCTCACGTACGCGGAACGTATGCCGTCCGGCGGCCGGCGCACTAAAATTGGGTTACTTAACGGTAGTTAGCATCTGGGGAGTGAGCGTCTTGGCGGGTTCGACCGATTTCGACCTGTACCGTCCGGCCGAGGAGCACGACATGCTCCGCGAGACCATCCGCGCGCTCGCCGAGACGAAGATCGCCCCCTTCGCCGCCGCGGTCGACGAGGAGAGCCGCTTCCCGCAGGAGGCGCTGGACGCCCTGGTCGCCTCGGACCTGCACGCCGTCCACGTCCCGGAGGAGTACGGCGGCGCCGGCGCCGACGCGCTCGCCACGGTCATCGTGATCGAGGAGGTGGCCCGCGCCTGTGCCTCCTCCTCCCTGATCCCGGCGGTCAACAAGCTCGGCTCGCTCCCGGTGATCCTCTCCGGCTCCGAGGAGCTGAAGCGCAAGTACCTGAGCCCGCTCGCCAAGGGCGACGCGATGTTCTCGTACGCCCTCTCCGAGCCGGACGCCGGCTCGGACGCGGCGGGCATGAAGACGAAGGCCGTGCGCGACGGAGACTTCTGGGTCCTCAACGGCGTGAAGCGCTGGATCACCAACGCGGGCGTCTCCGAGTACTACACGGTCATGGCCGTCACCGACCCGGCCAAGCGCTCCAAGGGCATCTCCGCGTTCGTCGTCGAGAAGTCCGACGAGGGCGTCTCCTTCGGCGCCCCGGAGAAGAAGCTCGGCATCAAGGGCTCTCCGACCCGCGAGGTCTACTTCGACAACGTGCGCATCCCCGCCGACCGGATGATCGGCGAGGAGGGCACCGGCTTCGCCACCGCGATGAAGACCCTGGACCACACCCGCATCACCATCGCGGCCCAGGCCCTCGGCATCGCCCAGGGCGCGCTGGACTACGCCAAGGGGTACGTCCAGGAGCGCAAGCAGTTCGGCAAGCCGATCGCGGACTTCCAGGGCATCCAGTTCATGCTCGCCGACATGGCGATGAAGCTGGAGGCGGCCCGTCAGCTCACCTACTCGGCCGCCGCCAAGTCCCAGCGCGTCGACGGCGACCTCACGTTCTTCGGCGCCGCCGCCAAGTGCTTCGCCTCCGACGTCGCCATGGAGGTCACCACGGACGCCGTCCAGCTGCTCGGCGGCTACGGCTACACGCGGGACTACCCGGTGGAGCGCATGATGCGCGACGCCAAGATCACCCAGATCTACGAAGGCACGAACCAGGTCCAGCGCATCGTGATGGCGCGCAACCTGCCGTAACGGTGTTCTCGGCCAGGGCCGGAAACGGCTGCTGACCCGTCGACACGACAAAGCCCCCGGAATCGCTCCGGGGGCTTTGTCGTTGTGGGCGGAAGCGTGCGGCTTATTTCCGCGGTGGGAAGCCTGGAATTAATCTCTGACCGACCTGTTGTTGACGACCGTCACCATGCCCGCACATGTGTTGCGATGCCATTCTATTGCCGTGGTCTCCGCTCGGCCGTTCCGTGGGCCGAACGCCGGGGATCGAGGGGCGAGCCGACTGCTCAAGATATGGCCGATTCTCGAATGGGAGGCGGTCGGATCCGTTCCGCTTTCGCTCTCTCCCTGGGCTGCTGCCTTGTCGGGGCGCCATATCGGTAAAGAAAAACATTCCGTTTCGTGGGAGATGAAGCAATGCACTTGCGCCATTGCCCACAGGGCGGGGTCGCTCCACAGGATTTGCCTTGACAGGCCGACTGGGTTCTTGACAGGGTCCGAGGCGAAGAGCGCCGGTGGGAGTAATGATCTCTGGTCCATGGGGCGGCGCCAAGTGCGCATATTGCTGCGCACCGCTGAAAACGGGGGAGAGGCTTCAGTGAATTTGGCGTCGTCATTATTGCTGGACGCCCCCACGTGGATTACCGACGGCCGGGAAAGCGTGAGCGAGATGGTTTCCGCCGGACGCCTGACGGCCGCTGACCCCGAGGAGCCGGCATCCACGGAGGTGCCGGTCCCGGAAGACCTGGCGGCGCCCGAGATGGCTGTTCGAGCCGTCGGCCGCGTGCTCGCCGACACCGGGTGGGGCCCCGCCCGTATCGGCCTGGTCGCCCATGGGCGGACGTACCACCAGGGGCACGACTTCGGGTCGGCGGACCACCGTCGCCTCGGTGGACTCCGCCGTCTCCCGTCGTGTCACCGGTGACCGGATCGGCGGGGACCGCCGTACCTTCCACGGCGCGCTGTTCCAGGTCGGTCGGGTGCCGGTCGGCGCCACCGGCGCGGCCTCGGCCGCCGGGGAGAGCGTCCAGCACTACGTCTTCCCGGCGCAGCCGGCCGCCGCCCTCGCCACGGACTCCGTCACCGCCGCGACCGTGGTCGTGGACTGCGTACCAGGCGCATCCCGTCCCGCGTGTGAGCGGGCCCCCAAGACGACCGAAGGACTGTTCCTCATGACCACCCCCACATCGGCCCCGGTCCTGCCGGGCCGTGTGCTGGCCGTTGCCGTGTGCAGCGCGTTCCTCGTCGGCCTCGACTCGATGATCACGGTTCCGCTGATTCCCGAGATCGCCGCCGACACGGACACGGCCGCCCGTGCGGGCGGTCTGTTCGTCAGTGCCTACGCGCTGCTCTTCGCCCTCGTGGCACCGCTGTGCGGTGCGATGTCGGACCGTCTGGGACGGCGCCGGATTCTCTGCACCGGCCTGGTGATCTTCGCGCTGGCCAACGTGCTCACCGGCCTGGGCGGCGACTTCACCGTCATCCTGATCAGCCGTGCCGTGGCCGGCCTCGGCTCGGCCATGATCATGCCCAGCGTCTACGCCATGATCGCCGAGAACTTCCCGTTCGAGAAGCGCGGCAAGATCATGGGCATCGTCGTGGCCGGACTGCTCAGCTCCACCGTGCTCGGCGTACCGCTCGGCGCCTACCTCGCCTACCTGATGAGCTGGCGCGCCGCGTTCGTCGCCGTCGCGGTCGTCGCTGCCGCCGTCTACCTGATGGTTCTGGTACGGCTCCCGGTCATGGCCCCCAAGGATCCGCAGGAGCGAGCTCCGGGCAACCCGGTGGCGAGCTACTTCGGCATGATCCGCCGCGCCGTCACCACACCCGCCCTGCTCTGCGTACTGGGCTCGACGCTGCTGTGGAGCGCCGCCCTGTACGGCATGTTCTCCAACATCGGCATCTTCTTCGCCGAGCGCTTCGGCTTCAACGAGGCCCAGACCGGATTCGCGATCATGGGGTCCGGGGCGGGCAGCATGGCCGGCGCCCTCCTCGGCGGACGGATCGCCGACCGGCTGGGCAAGCGCCGCGTGCTCGTCGCCGCCGCGCTGGTCGCCGCCGCGGGGGTGAGCGCCGTACCGTTGATCGGCGAGCACCTCGTCCCCGTGCTCATCGTGTTCATCCTGTGGGGAACCGCTGTCGGCGTGGGCCAGCCGGTCCTCAACACCCTGGTGAGCGAGCTGCGCCCGGAGATGCGCGGCACCGCACTGGCCCTCAACGGCTCGGCCCAGTACGCCGGAATGACGCTGGCCACCAGTATCGCGGCGGCCCTCCTCCAGGGCAGCTTCTCCTTCACCACGATCGGCGTGCTCTGCGGAGTCTGCGCCCTGGCCGTCCTGCCCCTGCTGATCGGGGTACGGGTCACCGCGCCCCCGAAGGCCCCGGCGCAGCCTGCTCCCGGGGCGGAGGCCTCCGCATGAGCGCCCCCGCCGGGCAGGAGACGGATCACGGGGAGGTCCTCTTCGAGAGGTTCGTCGCGTTCAAGATTCCGCGCCGCTGTCCGGTGCTCGACGCCCTGCCTCTGATCCGCAACGGAAAGTCGACCGCAAGGAACTGACGGCCCTCCTGGAGGAGCGGGCCCGCCCCTTCTCCGTGGGCACGGGCTGAGGAGGGCGGGCGGGCCCGGCGGTTGCCGCCACGTCAGCGGACGACCTCGAAGACGTTCTTCTGGATGCCGTTGGCGTACGCCTCGTGCTCGACCAGCTTCAGCTTCTGCGCGTCCTTGTCCGTCGCGCTGAACAGGCGCTTCCCCGCGCCGAGCAGGAGCGGGAAGACGAGCAGGTGGTAACGGTCGATCAGGCCGGCGTCCGCGAGGTTCCGGTTCAGCTCGGTGCTGCCGTGGACGATGATCGGGCCGCCCTCGGTCTCCTTCAGGGCGGCGACCTCGTCGAGCGACCGCAGGATCGTGGTCTCGCCCCAGTCGGACACCAGGTCGCCGTCGGTCAGCTGGGTGGAGACGACGTACTTCGGCATCGCCTTGTACCCCGTGAACTCCTCCATGCCCGGCCACACCGGGCTGAACGCCTCGTAGCTCGCCCGGCCCAGCAGCAGGGCCGTGGCCTCGTCCTGCTCCCGGCTCTTGAGCTCGTACGCCTCCGGCAGGAACTCCACGTCCTTGAACGTCCACCCCGAGTTCCGGTAGCCGGGCTCGCCGCCCGGGGCCTCCATGACGCCGTCGAGCGAAACGAAGGCGGTGCTGATCAGGGTGCGCATCAGGTCTCCTGGCTGTGTCGTTGCGGGGCCCGGTCGGTGCCCGGCGTCGCCTCTCAGTCTTACGGAAGTACAGACCGCACACTCCGCGAAAACTCATCGGCCCCGCACCGCGCACCGCCCCCCGCCACACCCCGGCCTCGGCCGGTAGCCTCCCTCCCCATGACCGAACTCGACAGGCTGACCGCCCTCTTCGCCGCGCTGGGGGCGGATGGCGACGCCCACGACTGGGCCGAGTCCGAGGCGGAGGAGGGGCTGCCGCAGCTTGCCCGCTACCGCCTCCTGCGGACGGTGTGGCAGGACATCGACGCCTGGGGCACGGCGGCCCCGCAATGGGTCGACGCCTACCGCAGCGACGGGGCGGCGGCCGACGCCGTCGACCGGGCCCTCGCGGCCGGGCTCACCCCCGAGGATCTCGGCGCACTGGCCCGCGAGGTCGCCAGGGAGACCGCGTTCGGGGTGCTGCACGCCCTGGCGGACCCGGCGGACGGGTCGCTCCCGGCGGAGGTCGAGGCGCAGCTGCCCGGCTGGCGGCTGGCGGAGCTGAACCCGGCCGGAGCGCCGACGGGCCGCCATCTCGACGCGCTCCACGAGGACTTCGCCGAACTCGAACCGAAGGGGCCTGTCGGATGACGCTGTCTCATTCGTCCAGCCCTGGACACTACTGAAGTACCCGCGTGCCGGTTCGGCGCGTGGGGTGGCACGCCACCCAAGGGCTGTCATGCGCGGTCAGCACGCCAGCGCGCGTACGAGCATCGTGCCCACGGTCATGCCCTGCGGCGGATCGATCAGTGATGCTGACACTGCCGCGAATCCGTGGCCTGTGAGTAGGTGTTCCCATGCGTCGAGGCTGTGGTTGTGACGCAACCCCGCCCCGCCCGGCTTCACATCTTGGCTTCCGGCGGGGAGGTGGGAGAACGCGAGAGTGCCCCCCGAAGCCATACGGGACCGAATCAGCGGTAGCAGGGTGCGCGGATCGACGAACCACACGGCGCCGAAGATGGAGAGCACGACGTCAAAGGTCTCGTCCGTCTCGCTCAGAAATGCCGTCACCTCTGCCGTGCGAAACTCAAGACCCGCCAGGCCGGCCCAACGCTCCTTCGCGACAGTTTCGCGAGCAGGCGCAACGTCCACTCCCAGACCCGTCGCGCCGAGCGTGACCAGATGTGCCAGGTTGCTCCCGCTGCCTGAGCCGAGTTCCAGCACCCGACGTCCGGCGACGGGGCCTAGAACGCTCTCGTTCGGTCCGTGATCGGCGTACTGAGTCCAGTTCAGCCACGTCGTCTCGCCCGTGGCGTTCACTGCCCTGCGCGGCTTGCTTCCGACCGCGTATTTGTCCCAGGACTCAGCCAATGACATGCGGTGATCCTTTCCAGCGGAAGGGGCCTACTCCCAACGTACGGGGTAGGCCCCAACTCAACGGCTATGCAGTCTACTTGGGTGAGTCGTGGCACCCGGCATGGCACTGGTTGCAGTCGGCTGCACTCTCCATGCCCCACAGGTCGGGGGCGATCGCGAACCCGGCCGCCTTGATGGCCTTGATCGTCTGCTCCAGGACCAGCGGGCCGCCGGTCCTGGAGTCGTGCCCGTCCCGCGTCGCCTCGTCGTCGCTGAGGCATTGGACCCCGGCAGCCGTTCCCGGAAGCTCGGGAACGTGGTGGATGTACCGGCCGAAGTGCCGGTTGGTGAAGTGGTGATAGGGGATCGAGTCGAGCATGAACGAGTGCCACGCCTCGTCCACCTGCTCGGACGGACCCGTGAGAAGGTCCGGGTTCTCGCCGCACGTGACCAGGTAGGCGATGGCCTGCCCGAACTTGGCTTCCGCCAGTTCGCGTGTGTTCTCCGGGTTCCGGAGGAGAAGGGCTACCTCCCGCTCCCACACGTCCGGCGTGACGTACGTCTTCGGGTCGCGGATCACTACTGCCGTATTCATGCTGGCTTGCCTCCACGTAGTTGGATGTCCGACGTGCTCCGTTCATGCCGTCCGCGTCTGCACCTGGGACACAGGCACGGGGGCATCACGCCAGTCGCGAGGGGCTCCCCGCCCTCACCCTCGTACAGGGTTCGAGGCTCGGTCTGCGTACCGTCGGCTGTCACCTTGTAGGCGCTGATGCGGATGGACATGTCGACCATGCTCCGGATTAACCTCGACCATCGCGGCGACGTTCGAGGCAACCCTCAGGCGTCATGTCGGTGTCACTCAGAGGGCGTCAAACCGGTGTCATTCGAGGTGCTGCCTGGCTAGCCTCGGACCATGACGACTACGCCCGAGCGTGACCGAGTTCCCAACGACGTACTCACCTCCGTACGCAAGTCGATGAACCTGAGCCAAGACGAGTTCGCCAGGGATTACGTGGCGCGGGGGAAGAACTGGGCGAACCGAACGACGCTTCCAAGCGACTCGTGCAACGCTGGGAGTCCGGGAAGACCAGGACGTGCCGCCCCCTGTACGCGCGAGCGCTGAAACAGTTCACTGGCCGCGCCCCCGAGTCGCTGGGGTTTGCGATCCCTATGACACGCGTCCACTCAGACGGCGCAGGAGGCCACGACATGGAAGCTGGAGAAGTCGGCACGACCAGTGCCGTCACAAGCCCGGAGCCGGAGACGCAAGGCGAGTACGCGGGGATCTGGCTGTCTCGGTACGAGTTCTACTCGTCCAGCCGTGACGAGACGTTCGACTGCAAGCACCATGTCGTCATCGTCCAGCACGGCAACAGGCTGACAGCCCAGAGCTTGCCTGGAGCGTCGACCAACCCGGACAGTCCTCTGTCTCTGGACCTGTCCGTGGACCGGAACATCATCACAGGCACGTGGACGGAACAGACGGCGGTGGACGGCTACTACCACGGCGCCCGTTACCACGGTGCCGTCCAGCTACTGATCGAGCCGACAGGCCGCCGCATGGCAGGCAAGTGGGTCGGCTTCGGGAAGGACTTCGACGTGAACAGTGGACCCTGGGAGCTCCGCCTACTCGACCGCTCCACGGGACGGGCCAGTGTCGAAAGGTACTCGTCTTCCCCAGAGTGAGTGGCAGGCTGGTCACGTAACCAACGTGCCAGAGCACCGCTTCTGGACCGATCCTGGGGGAATCCTGGGCGGCTACCTCACTTGTGGGGTGTTTTGGCAGGTCAGGTGAATGTATGCCATAGAGCACCCAGATCTACGAAGGTACGAATCAGGTCCAGCGCATCGTGATGGCGCGCAACCTGCCGTAACGCCTCCTCCCGACGGCCCCCGGCGCGGCGCCGGGGGCCGTTCGTATGGGCCCCGCCCACGGCGGGAGTGACGGACGCTACTGCGGCGCGACGGCCGCCAGCTCTCCCCGTACGGCTGTTCCGTCCGGCCAGGTCCAGCCGGCGACGAGACTCCCCGGAGACCCCTGCTCGGCTTCCGTCGCCCGCAGGACGCGGTTGATCCGGACGTCGGCGCCCTGGTCGGCACCGACCCCGTACACGATGACGGTCGGGTCGGGGGTGTCGCTCACACTCTGCTGCTGCGGCTTCGCCTCGCCGCGGAGAAGGGCGCGCAGCCGTGCCAGCACCACCGGGTCGTGGGCGCCGTCGTAGATCCACCGGGTGCCGAGCACCCCGTGCTCGGAGGTGCCGATCAGCGCCTCCTCGGGGGCACCCTCCAACGCCGCGCCGCGGTAGCCCAGCGGCACCAGATACGCCACCGGCTCCTGCCCGGCCGTGTCCGCCACGACCATGAACTCGATCCCGACCTCCCCTTCCGGGTCGTCCAGCCGGAACCCGCCGGCCTTGACCAGCTCCGGCGTCTCCCCGGAGCCCGCGTACCAACTCTGCTTCGGCAGCCAGCCGGTGAGCAGCTCCAGCTTGGTGGGCTCCATGGTGGTGCGGTGAACGGTTGCCATGCGGGCTCCCTGATACGTAGGTCGGTCCGTCGTCACGACGGATGTGTCCGAACCTACGGGTAACGGTCGCTCCGGGGCGCGGAGTATTCGGCCGCGCCGGACCCGGAGAGCTCGGCCGCGCCTAGAGTGGAGCGATGATCATCTGGCTGAACGGAACCTTCGGCGCGGGAAAGACCACCACCGCGAAGGAGGTGACCTCGCTCCTCCCGGACTCCCGGCTGTTCGACACCGAGAAGGTCGGCGAGATGCTCTGGCACGTGCTCGGCGTGCCGGAGAAGGACTTCCAGGACTTCCCGCCCTGGCGGGGCCTGGTGGTGGAGACCGCGCGGCAGGTGCTCGACCATGTGGGCGGAACGCTGGTGGTCACGCAGACGGTTCTGGTCGAGCCGTACTGGCAGGAGATCCACGCCGGTCTGACACGGGCCGGTATCCCCGTGCACCACGTCCTGCTGCACACGGACCGGGACACGCTCGTCGAACGCATCGAGACCGACAGCGCACCCGAGAGCGCCGGCGCCCGCCAGTGGCGGCTGGACCATCTGACCGACTACGAGCGGGCCCTGCCGTGGCTCCGCCGGGAGGCCCGGGAGATCGACACGACGGGTGTCGTGCCCGCAGAGGTGGCGGAGACCGTCCTGCGAGGGGTGCGTGCCGGCTGACCGCCGCCGGGTCATGCCGCCAGGCGGCCACAGGCTCACGTGTCGCCCACGGGTTCACTTGGCGACGACGCTCCATGTGCCGTCGTCGGCCGCAGCGGAGTTGTCGAGGGCGCTCCACGCGGCGTGGTCGAGCTTGAGGGCGTCGAGGAGGTAGGCGGAGACCGCGTCGGCGACGAGGGCGACGCGGGCGGGGTCCTCGTCGGTGGTCTCGGCGACCGCCTCGCCGGCGAGGCCGCCCAGGGTGTGCTCGCCCTCGGCGATGGTGAGCAGGCTCTTCGGGGACGGGCTGAGGTGGTAGGCATCGGTGAACCAGTCCGGCCCCCGGGTGGAGAGCTGGGACCGGTCCTTGCCGCCCGCGACGACCAGGGCCGGGGTGGTCATGGTGGAGTAGTCCGGCCTCATGAACGGAAGGTGTGCGGCCGCGAACGGGGTGAGGGTGTCGCCGGTTCCGGTAGCGGCGATCAGCGCGCCGGCCGACACGGCGGGGTGGGAGAAGTCCTCTCCGGGAACCCCGTCGGCGTCCAGCACACGCGCGCCGAGGATTGCCCCGGCGGTCTGCGCGCCCCAGGAGTGGCCGACGACCGCGATGCGCTCATGATCGACGCGGGTCTCCAGGCCGCCGGCCTGGACAAGGATGTCGCCGAGGCCGTCGAGGACCGCGTGGAGGTCGGCGATCCGGACGCGCCAGACGGTGGCGAAGCGCGGATCGTCCCACCCGATGCCGTTGCGGCGGGAGTCCAGGTGGGTGGGCTGTACGACGACGAATCCGGCGGCCGCCCACCGGTCTGCGAGGGGTCCGTATCCGTCCATGGACCAGGCGTTGCCGTGGGAGAAGACGATGACGGGAAGGTGGTGGCCCGACACCGGGGCGGTGACCTTCACCTGGAGGTCGAGGGCGCGGCCGGGCGTGGGAACGGTGATGGGCTTGACCGCGACGATCCGCTGGTCGCGCTGGTCGCGCTGGTCGCGCTGGTCGCGCTGGCCGTCGCGGTCGAGATCGGGGTCTGGGCCGAGGTGGCTGGAAGGCATGGGAGACCTGTGCTTTCTCCACGGGATGGCTCTGCCATACTTTGGCGGAGCACCGTTCCGCCAACTTAGCGGAACATTGTTCCGCGAGTAAAGGGAGAGCCTCGTGCCGGAGTCGGTCGGAGTACGCCAGGCGCAGGCGCAGCGCACCCGCGACGGCGTGCTGGCGGCGGCAGCGGCGGTCTTCGTGGGCCAGGGCGTCCAGGCCCCCATCCGTGACATCGCCGAACGCGCCGGCGTCGGCATCGGCACGATCTACCGGAACTTCCCGACACGGGCGGACCTCGTCACCGCCGTCTACCGGCACCAGATCGACATCTGCGCCGCACTCGCGCCCCGGCTCCTGGATGAATCGGCCTCCCCGTTCACCGCCCTGACCGGCTGGGCGGACGCGTTCGTGGAGTTCCTGGTGACGAAGCACGGCCTCGGCGCCGCCCTGGGATCCGGTGATCCCGGGCTGGAGAACCTCCACGCCCTCATGCTCGACACCCTGGTCCCGGCCTGCGCCACGCTGCTCGACGCCTGCGTCGCCGCCGACGAGATCGCCCCGGACGTCACCGCCTACACGCTCATGCGCGCCATCGGGAACCTCTGCATCACCGGCCCCGACTACGACCGGGCCGACGCCGGGCGCATGGTCGCGACCCTCCTCGCCGGATGCCGTCGCCAGGCGTAGCCGCAGGAAGGACCCGGCCCCGCACCGAGGGCGCGGCGCGGGGCGCGGGGCCGAGCGTGGAGTCTCCCTGCTCGCAGTGCTACGGCTATTCGATGACCGCGGTGGCTTCGACCTCGACCAGGAGGTCCGGTTCTCCCAGCGCCGCGACGCCCAGCAGGGTGATCGGCTTGACCGGGTCGATGCCCAGCTTCGCTGCCGCCCGGCCCACGCCCTCGCCCAGCAGCGGCATCTTCTCGGGGCTCCAGTCGACGACGTAGACGGTCAGTTTCGCCACGTCGTCGAAGGAGCCGCCGATCGCGGCCAGGGCGGTGGCGATGTTGAGGTAGCACTGCTCGACCTGAGCGGCGAGGTCCCCTTGGCCCACGGGCCGGCCGTCGGCGTCGCGCGCGACCTGTCCCGCGAGGAACGCCAGCTTCGAACCGGTGGCGACCGACAACTGCCGGTAGGCCTCGGGCTTCGGCAATCCCTCGGGGTTGAACAGCGTCACCGGCATGAACGGCCTCTTCCTCTTGGGTCAGGAGCAGCAAGATCAGCCCTCATCAAAGCATAGCGATGCTATGTATTGTGTGGCGGATGGCAAGGACGAAAGATCCAGCGGTCCGCTCCCTGCTCCTTGAGAGGGCCGGTCAGATGCTGCGGACGAGGCAACCGGTCACCCTGCGCACCCTGGTCGCCGGAACCGGCGTGTCAACGATGGCCGTCTACACGTACTTCGGCGGTATGGACGGTCTCTGGAAAGCGCTGCGACAAGAAGGCTTCACCCGCCTGGCCACCCGTCTCGCAGCCGTCAAGATGTCGGCGGACCCGGTACGAGACCTCGCCGCCCTGGGTGGCGCCTACGTGGCCAACGCCCTGGAAACCCCTGACCTGTACCGCGTCATGTTCGACGCGGGTTTCGACCTCGAAGACACCGGCGCCGCAGACGAAACCCTCCACCGGCTCGTCGAGGCCATCGAGCGGGCCAAGGCGAGCGGCCGCTTCCGTGACGAGGTCGACCCGCTGGAACTGGCAACACAGAGCTGGACCATCGGCCACGGACTCGCATCCCTCGTCGCCACAGGCCCCCTGCCACACCGGACCCTTGTTCACGGGGTCCCCATGCTGACCGCCCTGTTCACCAGCGCGGGAGACGGGCCCGCCCGATGCCGCCGATCGGTCGAGCGCGGCTGGGGCAGGCCGGCCGGCCCCAGCTCGCCCCAACTCTCGTGACCGGAGGGCGCGACCGGAGAGGCAGGGTCTACGCAGCCTCCCAGTACTGGGCCCGGCAGTCGCGGCAGTGGCCGGGTTCCGGGGAGCGGAAGGCGCGGTCACAGCCCTCGCAGGTCTGGAAGGGGGTGACGGGCGTCCGGTGGACCGGGGCCAGCTCGGCGGCTCCCGGGAGCGGCGGTGGCAGGAGCACGGTGAGGCGGTGTCTGACGATCTTCGCCGGGTACTTGGGCGGCTGCGGGAGCTCGGTCGTCAGAGCGTGGCGGACGGCATCGGGGTGCGAGCCGCGCTCCAGCCAGGCAGCGGCGCCGGGGACCAGCTCCTCGACGTCGTCCTCGGAGAGCACCAGCTCCGGCGCGTGCCGCCGAAGGTCGGCGAGGAGCGCGGACGCGGCCCGGTGCAGCTCCGGGGTCAGCTCGCCGGGCTGCGGGAGCGGCCGGCGCGGAGGCTTGGGCCCGATGCGCGACGGTACGCGGACCGGCGGGGGCGCTTCCTCCGGTACGGGGGTGGGCTCGGGCGAGGATGGGGGCGCGGGCGCAGGTGCGGGCACCGCAGGCGTCACCACCGGCACCGGCATCACCGCCCCGCCCCGTAGCAATGCCGCAGGCTGGTTGCAGAACACCGTACGGGTGATCATCCGGCCGTTCGTCAGCCTCTCGCGGGTCCGGTGCAGATAGCCGTGGGTCGCCAGCTCGCGCAGGGCGGCGGCGATCGTCTTCTCGCCCTCGGCGAAGCGGGCCGCGAGCGCCTTGATGCCGACCCGGGACCCGGCGGGCAGCGACTGGATGTGAACGCCGATCCCGATCGCGGTGAGGGAGAGCTCGGCGTGCTGCGCGAGGTGGTTGCCGACGATCGTGAAGCGGCTCGTGTGCGGGATCGCGAGCTGGATGACGCCGGAGGACGGCAGTGGCCCGGGAATCTCTGCCAGGGCGTGGGCAAGGGCGATATCGTGCTGGGTATCCATGGGGAAGCGTCTCTCTTCCTTGGTGGTCAGGTCCTCGCTCGGGATTGCCGTCCCGGCGGGGGCCGTCTCATGTCTGGGGTTGTGTGTCAGCGCGAGCATATGCCTGCCAACCCGACCGAAATCCCCACCAGTTGGCGAATCTCACCCATGTGGGTGACCAGCCCGTCCCGCAGTTGACCACCGGGATCAGGTGGGGTGGGGTTGGGAATTTTCTCTTGGTTCTTTAGGTAGTTGACGTCGCGATCCACCGGGTCGCGGTGGGCCACGATCCGGTCGGCCCCCACCGGATCGTGGCGCGTCACGACCCGGTGCGTGCCGTGCTGCGTCGCCAGCTCGAACACCTGCTGGAACTGGGCCAGTTGCGAAACGTCGAGATCCAGGTGATGCCGACCGACCGGGAGGACCACGCCGGGATGGGCGGTCAGCTCCAGCTCCTCAAGTTCAAGGACGGAACGGTGGTGGGACACTTGGAAGGACAGTTGTTCAACGGCCTGACCTTCGCCCCCAAAGAGCTGAGGATCCTGGAGCAGCGGCTCGGTTTCGTCCGGACCCAGGCTCTCACTCCCCGGGAGTCGATGGCGTTCGTCGAGAAAGTGCTGGGAGAGACATGACGCGCAACATGTCCGGGGGAGACGGCTCCGCTCTGGAGTGGTTCAAGAGCAGCTACAGCAGCAACGACGGCCCCGAATGCGTCGAGGTCGCCGCCGCCCGCCGCACCGTGCACGTCCGCGACTCCAAGGACCTGGCCGGGCCGCAGCTCGGCTTCACCTCCGCCGCCTGGGCCGACTTCGTCCCGTACGCCTCCGGTGCGGAGGCCGGTAGCTGAGCGCACGCGCCACCCGCCCGGACCCGAGCGCGTTCAGCGGCCCCGGCGGGCGGCGGAACGCGCTCGGCGGCGTGAACTCCGGGCGGAGCAAGCCCTTTGCGGCGGAAACCCCTGACACCGACACCCCCCCTTCGGCACACTGAGTACATGAACGCTCACCCGGAGAAATCGCCGGATCACCTCACGATCAACGTCACCCGTCACGACGACCCGGTCTCCGAGGTCACCGAGGCGGACGCGTTCGCCTCGGTCCGCAAGTACCCGAACATCGTGGTCCGGGGGCCCCTTTTCGGGCTTGCCGAGCAGCGGCGCGGCGACCGGCCGCGCTGGCGGCTGCTGGGCGAACTGGACTGCGGCTTCCCGCAGATGGCCAGGGACGAGCTCAACTCGCTTCTGTGGTTCAGGGCGAGGGACGACACCGACGACCCGGCGGTGCGGAGGTCCCTGCTGGACGCCGTGGCGCGGCTGGAGGTCGAGGCGACCGACGAGGTGTCGGCGGACGGCGTCCGCTACCGGGTCGTGCGCGCCGACGAGTTCGCCCGGATCGGGGGCGACCGTCTGGAGCCGCCCCGGGCCACCGACCCGGACGAGGACAGCTGGGACCTGGACGCACCCGACCCCTGCCGCACCGAGGGCTTCGTGGTCGACCACGCCGCCGCCGTCGGGCTGACCGAGGGGATCGACCGGGCCGGGCTGCTGGGGCTCTCCTACACCGCCGCCCGCTTCCCCGAGGACGTACGGGCCGACTCCCGGCGGGCGTTGGTCACCCACCCCGGGGTCGTGCTCCTCCCGACGACGTTCCGGGTGGTGGAGCGGAAGGAGTTGACCTGGTCGATGGTGACCGGACAGTACTCGACCCCGCAGGGCGCCCGCCGCGCCCTCGTCCACCACCTCACCAGGCCCGTCCCCCAACTGCCGGATCTGCCGGACATGCCGGAGCTGCCCGCCTGGATGAAGGTGGACGAGAAGGAGGCGGCCGTCCACGCGCGGGCCGCGAAGAAGTTCACCGCGCGCCGGAGGCCCAACGAACTCGTGGTGCGGGGGCGTCGGTACGAGGTGGTCCGGGTCGAGCGTGTGATGCGGATCGGGCCGGACGGGCCGGAGAAGTCGCGCCCGTCCGACGTGGACGACTACGGCCCCTCCCAGATCCACCCCCTCATGGACGAGAAGGGGAACATCACCTACGGCTCGTAGACGGCCCCGCAGAGGAGAAGGGCGCCGGGCAACAGCCCGGCGCCCTTCAACGGCTCTTCCCGCAGGCTCAGTTGCCCTTGACCGTGACCTTCTCGTCGTTGTTGAGCTGCTCCACCAGCTGCTTCACCTTGGCCTTGTCCCAGACCAGGTTGCCGCCGACGCTGCCCGAGATCGGCATGTTCATCGACGTGCCGTCGCCGCCCGTGACGCCCTTCATCGCGAAGAACATGTTGCCCAGCGCCCAGAGCGACATGTCCTTGTCCACGATCAGCGTGTCCAGGCCCGCGCCCATCGTCGGGTACAGCTTGAACGGGTTGATGATCGTGGACGGGGTCGCCGTCTGGCTCGCCAGCGCCGCGAGGAACTTCTGCTGGTTCTTCGTACGGTCCAGGTCGCTGTTCTTGAGCGCGTACCGCGTACGGACGAAGGCCAGGGACTGCTCGCCGTTCAGCGTCTGCTTGCCGGCCTGGAAGTCGGCACCGGACTTCTTGTCCTTGAAGGCCTGGGGGATGTCCAGCTCGACCCCGCCGATCGCGTCCACGATCTTCGCGAAGCCGCCGAAGCCGATCTCGACGTAGTGGTCGATGTGCAGACCGGTGTTGAACTCGACCGTACGGACGAGGAGTTCGGGGCCGTCCTCGGCGTAGGCGGCGTTCAGCTTCACCTGCCGGCCGGTGCCCTCGAACTTCTTCCCGGACTCGGACCCCACGAAGGACGGGATCTCGACGTTGGAGTCGCGCGGCAGCGAGATCAGCGTCGGGCCGTTGGAGCCGTCGTGCAGGATCATCATCGAGTCGGTCCGCTTGCCCTCCGCGGAACCGGTGCGCAGCCGCTTCTTCTCCTCCGCCGACATGCCCTCACGGCTGTCCGACCCGACGATCAGGTAGTTCGTGCCGTCGCCGGACTCCGGACGCTCGATGACCTTGGCGAGGTCGACCTCGCGCTTCAGCTTCGAGTCGGCCCAGAAGTACGTCGAGATCGAGACCGCGAGCACCACGACCACCAGGGTCAGCGCGCCGAGCTTGATCCGGCGGCCCCAGTCCGGGGCCGGGCGTCCGTGGACGTAACCCCCGTCACCGCCGCCGCGTCGACCGCCTCCGCCGCCCCGGCCGTCCGATCCGTCGCCCGATCCGTAGACCTGGCCCGTGTTGTAGCCGCTGTCGTACCCGGGGTCGGGGCTGTTGCCGTAGCGGTCGTCGTATCCCTGACCCTGCTGCGGCACCTGAGGCATCTGCTGAGGCCTCTGCGGCGGCGCCGGGGGCCTCTGCGGGGCGGGGCGACGCTGGATGTGCGGCATCGCCCGCGCACTCTCGGGCTGGGGGTTGGCACTGCCCCGTCCGTAGCGCTCGCTGCGGTCGCCGGTCCGTCGATCGGGCCAATCGTTCATCCGCACAGTGTGCCGTCCCGGCCCACAGCTATTACAGGGTGTAAGGGAAATCGCACCAGGGCTGTTGCGAACCTGATGCATTCTGCGGGACGCGGGCCCCCGCATAAGGTGGACTGTATGACAGATCAGGCCACCCGCCCGGAGGGCGAGATTCCGGGCAAGCCGACCGCGGCGTCCCGGACCACCCTCAGCCACATCATGACCGGCAGCGACACCAACCTCCTCGGCACGGTGCACGGCGGCGTGATCATGAAACTGGTCGACGACGCCGCCGGCGCGGTGGCCGGACGGCACTCCGGCGGGCCCGCGGTGACCGCCTCGATGGACGAGATGGTCTTCCTGGAGCCGGTCAGGGTCGGCGACCTCGTCCACGTACGCGCACAGGTCAACTGGACCGGCCGCTCCTCGATGGAGGTCGGCGTCCGCGTGATGGCCGAACGCTGGAACGAGTCGACCCCCGCCCAGCAGGTCGGCAGCGCCTATCTGGTCTTCGCCGCCGTGGACGGTGACGGCAAGCCGCGCCGCGTACCGCCGGTGATCCCCGAGACCGAGCGCGACAACCGGCGCTACCAGGAGGCGCAGATCCGGCGCACCCACCGGCTCGCCCGCCGTCGCGCGATCAAGGAGCTCCGCGAGAAGCGCGCCGCCGACGGCATCGACGACTGAGCCGCCCGTACGGCCACCGGGGCACGGCCACCGGGCTACGGCCACCGGGCTACGGGCAGACCACCTCGTCGCCGCGCACCGTCGAGAACTCGCCCGTCTCCCGGCTCTCCGCCTTCACCCGCTGCACCTTCGTGAAGTCCGAGCCCACCGTCACCTTCAGCTGCGGTCCCTGGCCCTTCACCGCCTTCAGTTCACTCCCGGGCAGCGCCGTGGCCAGGGACTTCGCCGACCGGTCCCAGCGCGGGTCGTACTCCACGAGCGTCCGCTTCAGCTCCCGCACCTCCCCGTTGAGCGGGGCCTCGGTGGTGGTGAAGCCGGTCGCCCGCAGCGCCTCGTCCACCGTCCGGCCGAGACCGGCCTCCGGGGTCCCGTTGTAGACCTGCACCCGGACCTCCTTCGGCGCCACGTCCACGAGCGTGGCCGGAGGCTTCTTCGGACCGGCCGCCGGCTCCGGCTTCGACGGAGCCAGCGGCCGGTCCTCGCGCAGGGCCTGGAACAGCTTCTTCGCCTTCTTCGCGTCCCACTGCACCGTCGAGCCGATGCCCTCGACCGGGAAACTGGGGTTGCCGACGGGCACGGAGGCGAACTCCGACGAGGCCGGCCCGAAGTCCTTCATCGCCTTGCCAAGCGCCAGCATCTGCTCCGTACCGAAGCCCTCGTCGGCCCGGACCGAGCCGAGCGCCGAGGCGGAGACCTGCTGAAACTTCACCGGGTTCAACAGCACCCCGCTGCTCGTCGCCTGCTTGATCAGCGCCGCCACGAACTTCTGCTGGCGCTCCATCCGGCCCAGGTCGGAGGCCACGTCCACATGGCGCGAGCGCACGTACTGGAGCGCCTGGCCGCCGTCCAGCTCATGGGTGCCGGCGGGCAGGTCCAGCCCGGTGTACGCGTCCTTCATCGGCCGCGCCGTACAGATCTTCACCCCGCCCACCGCGTCGACCGTCTTCATGAAGCTGGTGAAGTCGACCTCCAGATAGTGGTCGATCTTGACCTTGGTCATGTTCTCGACGGTCCGCACGGTCAGCGCGGGCCCGCCCTCCGCATAAGCGGCGTTCAGCTTCACCGGGTGGCTCGCGTGGCGCTTGCCCGTGGTGCGGTCGGTGTGGGCGGGCATCTCGGCGTAACTGTCCCGGGGGAGGCTGACCACGCTCGCCCGCTGCCGGTCGGCCGACAGATGGACCAGCATGATCGTGTCGGTGCAGTGGCAGGGCGCACCGCCGAGTTTGTACTTCTTCTTCTCGGCCTTGGTGATCGTGTCCCGGCCGTCGGTGCCGACGAGCAGCAGATTCGTGCCGTGGCCCCCCTGCGGGCGGTTCTTCATGTCCTTGAACGGATCGACCCGGCCGATTCCGCCCTCCAGGCTGGTCACCACGGCGTGCCCGATCCCGCCGGCCCCCAGCACCAGCACCGACAGGCCCGTGGCCACCCGCATGCCCCAGCGCGGCCGTTCGTCCTGCTTGCGGCGGCGGACCGGCCGGGTGCCCGGGGGCGGGCGGCGGCGCGGGGGAGTGGCGCGGGGGCGCGGCGGGCGCTGCGGTGCGGGCACGGGGAGACACCTCCGGGGTGCAAGGGAGACACCTCTGCGGTGCAAGGGGACCATCGCACGGTAGGCCCATACGATCTCCGTTCCGGCCCGCGACCCGGCGGCGCGCACCGGTATCCCCCATTCGCGGTAACGTGGCGGCCGAATAACGCCACCTCCCGGGGCGCCCCGCCACCCGCGGTGCGGCACCCCCGGCGCCCCCGAGGACCACCCGAGGACCACATGTCTGCCGCGCAGTACCCCGCCGTCTCCGTGATCATGCCGGTGCTCGACGAGGAACGTCATCTCAGGAACTCGGTCCGGCACATCCTGGAGCAGGAGTACCCCGGTGAGATGGAGGTCGTGATCGCGCTCGGCCCCTCCGCCGACCGTACGGACGAGATCGCCGCCGAGCTGGTCGCCGAGGACCCCCGGGTCCACACCGTGCCCAACCCCACCGGCCGCACCCCCGCCGCCCTCAACGCGGCGATCAAGGCCTCCCGTCACCCCGTCGTCGTGCGGGTCGACGGCCACGGCATGCTCTCGCCGAACTACATCGCGACCGCCGTCCGCCTCCTGGAGGAGACCGGCGCGCAGAACGTCGGCGGCATCATGCACGCCGAGGGCGAGAACGCCTGGGAGGACGCCGTCGCCGCCGCGATGACCTCCAAGATCGGCGTCGGCAACGCCGCCTTCCACACCGGCGGCCAGGCGGGCCCGGCCGAGACCGTCTACCTCGGCGTCTTCCGCCGCGAGGCCCTGGAGCGGGCCGACGGCTACAACGTCGAGTTCATCCGCGCCCAGGACTGGGAGCTGAACTTCCGCATCCGCGAGGCCGGCGGGCTGATCTGGTTCTCGCCCGAGCTGAAGGTCCAGTACCGCCCGCGCCCCACGGTGAAGGCGCTCGCCAAGCAGTACAAGGACTACGGCCGCTGGCGCCACGTTGTCGCCCGCTACCACTCCGGCTCGATCAACCTCCGCTATCTGGCTCCGCCGACCGCCGTCGTCGCCATCGCGGCGGGTCTGGTCCTGGGCGCGGCCGTCACCCCGTGGGCCCTGATCGTGCCCGGCGGATACGTGGCCGCGATCGTCGCCGGGTCGCTGCCCGCGGGCAAGGGCCTCTCGCTGAAGGCCCGCGCACAGATTCCGGTGGCGCTGGCGACGATGCACATGTGCTGGGGCTTCGGCTTCCTCACCAGCCCCCGGTCGCTGGCCAAGCGGGTCATCGCGAGCCGCCGCCCGGCGATGAACGGCAGCAGCGAGACCGTCTGACACCGGTCCGGTCGCCCGACGCGTACGAAGGGCCGCACCGCTCGGCGGTGGGGCCCTTCGCGTACACGTGTCGTTACGGCGTCACCAGGTGTAGTTCGGGTTTACCTTCATGCAGGCCTTGTCGTCGTCGCCGTTGAGGGCGCCCGCCGACTCAGGGGTCTTCTCCTTGCCCTTGGACACCGGGTAGGCCCCGTCCTCGCGCCAGTCCGCGCCCACGGCGAGCGCGATCCCCGAGACGTCCGTGGACTTCTTCACCTGGGACAGCGGAACCCCGAGCGCCTTGGCGACCGCCTGCGCGTCGCCCTCCAGATCCGCGCTCGGGTACAGGACCGCCGTCCGCGCCGCCCCGGTCACGTTGCCCGGGTCGACGGCGGCCTTCGCGAAGCCCGCGTCCTTCAGCTGCTCCATCACGTCACCGGCGCGCCCCGAGGCGGGCCCGAGCGCGTCCGTGGCGGTCCCGTTCCGCACGGCGACGGCGATCTCGCCGACCGGCGCCGACGGGTCCTTCGTGGCCTCCGGCTTCTTCCGCTTGGAGGCCTTGCCGTCCAGCGGGACGTCGTCGCGGACCATGCGGAACAACTGCTCCGCGTCGCCCGCCTTCGGGTAGACCCGGCCGCTGTTCGTGCCGGTGCCGTACACGTTGGGCATGGTCGACATCGTGATGCGCTTCGTGGGGACCTTCTTGAACTCCTCGGCCAGGTCGTAGAGCTTCTTGACCGTGTCGAGGCCCTTGTCGACCGTCAGCGCCTTCGTGGCCGCCTCGGCGAGGTTCATCAGCTTTGCCGGGTCGGTGAGCTTGGTCCCCTTGCGCAGTTGGCGGACCATCGCGTTCATGTACTGCTGCTGGGCCTTCGCCCGCCCCAGGTCGGTGTTGTCCTCGAAGCCGTACCGGGTGCGCAGCCACTGGAGGGCCTGCTCGCCCTTGACGTAGGTGGTGCCCTTCTCCAGCTTCAGCCCGGAGCCCTTGCCGTCCCGGCCGCGGGAGTTGATGTTGGCGTCGACACAGACCGGGACGCCGCCGATGGCGTCGGCCATGGACACCACACCGGCGAAGTCGATCATCATGAAATGGTCGATCCGGATGCCGGTCAGCTCGTACCAGGTGGCCACCGTGCACCCCGGACCACCGCGGCCCAGGCTCTGGTTGGTCTGCACGTCCGTGGTGCTGGCGGGGAAGACCTCGCCGTCCGGGGCCGTGCACTTGGGCATCTTCAGCATGGTGTCGCGCGGCATGCTGATCACGGAGAGGTTGCTGCGGTCCGCGGAGATGTGGAGCAGCATCTGCACATCGGCCAGCGGCTCCGCGCCGAAGGTCTCCTTCGCCCCGCCCAGCTTCTGGTTGGCCTTGGAGTCCCGGGCGTCGGAACCGATGAGCAGGATGTTGAGCGGGGTCTGACCGGCGGCGTTGACCTTGTGATCGGCCATCTGCTGGTCGCCGAGGGTCAGATCCTCCTTCTTGATGTTGCCGTTGAGGTGCTCGTAGTAGAGATAACCGGCGCCGCCGGTGGCGAGTATCAGCAGGGCGAGTACGGAGGCGCTCCAGCGCAGCACCCGCCGCTTGGCGCTCTTGGGCGCACGTCGGCTGCTGCGCGCCCGGGCGCCGCCGCCGTTCCCGCCCCTGCTTGCGGTCGCCCGGCGGCCGCCCTCCGGCGCCCCACGCCCGCCCTCCGGCGCCCCACGCCCGCCCTCCGGCGCCCCACGCCCGCCCGGCTCTTCAGGGCCCCCCGGCCCGTCGCCGTCCTCCGGCCCGTCGCCGCCGTTCCGTACGCCGCCGCCGTGCGGGCTCCCGTCCCGGCCGAGCCGATCGGCGCGGCGGACGCGTGACCGCGTTCTCTCCCCGGGCGTGCTGCTCCGTCCCACCGGACCCCCCATGCTGTTCAGATTTCCGCTGTGGCGCGGTGACCCGGTGTCACTGGGCGCATACCGCCTTGTCGGCGCTTGCCTTCTCGATGTCCTTCGGCGGCTTCGTCGGCCCCGTGATGAGCTGGCCCGCGCCCTTGAAGTCCGCCCCCAGCGTGAGCACCATCGCCTCCAGCCCTTCGGCGTCGGTGGCGCCCTGCTTCATGGCCGTTGCGGGAAGCCCCATCATCTCGGCGAGCGCCCGGGCCTGATCGGCCTGGTTGGGCGCGTACTCCAGGGTCGTCTTCTTGATCTTCTCGGGTGCGTTGGCCTTGTTGGTGGACTTCAGCACCCCCTGCTCGTTCTGGAGCCAGGTGACGGTCGAGCCCGCCGCGCCGGGGATCTCACCGCCGTTGAGGACGTCCACGCGTACGTCGGCGGCCTCGGCCTTCGGTCCCTTGAGCAGCGCCGCCTGCTTGCCCTTGGCGGCCTTCTCCTTCTGCTTCACCTCGGTCAGCGAGGTGTCGGAGCGCATCATCGCGAAGAGCTGCTCGCCCTTGACCGGGTCCACGACCACGGTGACCGGCTTCGGCTCGGCCGGGTTGTCTATGACCGGCATCGTGAGGAAGCTGATGTTCTTCGTGTCGACCTTGCCGATCTCCTCGGCCAGCGTCATCAGCTTCGTCGCGTCGCCGATGGCCGTGTCGACGGTCAGCGCCTTGGTGGCCGCGTCGGCCAGCGAGTACAGCTTCTTCGGGTTGGTCAGGGTGTCGCTCGACTTCATCTCCCGGATCATGGAGCCGAGGAACTGCTGCTGCACCTTGATCCGGTCGAGGTCGCTCCGGTTGCCGAAGCTGTCCCGGGTGCGCAGCAGGGCCAGCGCCTGCTCGCCCTGCACCTTGGAATCACCCTGGGGCAGCTTCAGGTGCGACTTCGGGTCGTCGACCGGTTTCGCCATGCAGACCTTGACGCCACCGACCGCCGACGTCAGGGACTTGACCGCGTTGAAGTCGACCATCATGAAGTGGTGGGGCTTGACCCCGGTGATGTTCTCGACCGTCTTCATAGTGCAGCCGGGGTTACGGCCGTTCTGGCCGAGGCTGGTGTTGAAGCGTTCGTTCGGGGTGCCGGGGATGACCGTGGAGGTGCCGTCCTCGTTCTTCGACTCGCACTCGGGGATCTCGGTCATCAGGTCGCGCGGGATGCTCATCGCCGTCGCGTTGGTCCGGTCCTCGGAGACGTGGAACAGGATGGTGGTGTCGGCGTGGCCCTCGCTGCCCTTGTCGCCGTACCCCTCGTTGCCCTTGCCGGTGCGCTTGTCGGTGCCGATGATCAGGATGTTCATCGGGCCGTCGGTGACGACGTTCTTGCTGCCGGCGTCACCCACGTCGATGGCGTCGATGTTCCCGTTGAGCTTCTGGTACAGCGCGTACGCTCCGGCCGAGCCCGCGATCACGACGAACGCCATGACCCCGCCCGTCCACAGCAACGCCTTCTTCTTGCGCGACTTCCGGGGCTTGCGCTTCCGGCGGCCGGGCGCGGGCGGTTCGGCGGCCCCACGTCCCTCCTGGGAGCTGCGGCGGCTGCGCTGACCGGGCACCGCGCGGCGCGGCCCGTCCGGGGCGCCCTGGCCCTCGCCCTCGCGCGAACCGGCGCCGCGGCGTCCCGAACCCTCGCGGGACGAACCGGTCCGGGTGCCGTTCCGGCGACCGGTTCCCTCGGCCGTGGCCGTACGTGAAGGGCTGCTCGACTCCCCAGTGGAGTGATCCAGTCGCAATTCGTAATTACCGGTGTGCGGGTTGAGTACCCACTGGTCGGCGGGGTCGATATCGTCCGCCCGTCCACGACTGTGCGCGTCCACGGTTGCCTGCGTCCTCCGTCGGTGCCACGCGAGGCGCCCTCCCCCGGCAAGGCGCTCGTTCCTTCGCTCCAGCAGTGCACGACCTGACGGCCGGAAGCACCGGATCGCGTCACACTATCCGGCCGATTCCGCGTCGAGCGACGTGCGTGACACATTCCACGCCCCTTACAACCGGGCATTCTTCCCATTAGGCGTCGATTGCGCTCTATGTCTTGGCAATTGCTTTACTGCTTGCACAGGTCGTCCGCCGCGCTCGACCCTGAATAGGTGGGTGTGGGCGTAGGGCTCTTGGACCCGGTGTCGTCCGGTTTCCCGTCCTGCTTCGCCTCCTGGTCCCGCTGTGCTTCCTTGAGTTCGTCGGCCGGGACCACGGCGACGGGCCGGTCCTCGCGGAGTTGCTCGAACAGGTCGCCCGCGTCCGGTTCGACGAGTTCGTCCCGGTTCGCGTTGTTGCGGTACGGCTGCCGGGGCACGGTCAGGAACTGCACCTGCTCGGTCGGCACGTTGCGCATCCCGCGCACCAGGTCGTACAGGTCGCGCAGCGAGTCAAGACCCGGGTCCGTGGTCAGCGACTTGGTCGCCGCGTCCAGCACCGGGTAGAGCCGCGTCGGGTTGAGCAGCACGCCGTTGCTCTGCATCTTGTTCACCAGGGCGCCCAGGAACTGCTGCTGGCGCTCCATGCGTTCGGTGTCGCTGCCGTCGCCGAGGGTCTTGCGGGCCCGTACGTAGCCGAGGGCCTCCTCGCCGTCCAGCGTCTGCCGGCCGGCCGGGAGCTCCAGATGCGCGTCCTTGTCGTCGATCGGCTCCTTGAGGCAGATCTCGACCCCGTCCACGGCGTCGACCATGTCCTTGAAGCCGTTGAAGTCGACGACCATGTGGTGATCGACGCGGATGCCCGTCATCCGTTCCACGGTGCGGATCGTGCAGGCGGTGCCGCCGACCTCGAACGCCGTGTTGAACTGGGTGAACCGCTCCCGCGTCGCCTTGCCGTCCGAGGTGCGGCAGCTGGGGATCTCCACCATCAGGTCACGGGGGAGGGACACGGCGGTCGCGCTCTTCCGGTCCGCCGCCAGGTGCAGCAGGATCGTGGTGTCGGAGCGCTGACTGCCGCCGTCGTCGCGGCCGTACTCACGGTTGTCCCCGGCCCGGCTGTCGGACCCGATGAGCAGGATGTTCTGGGCGTCCATGACGACCGGGGTCGGCCGTTCCTTCTCGTACGCCTTGAGCTCGGCGGCGGCGCTCGTGTCGGTGGTGATGTTGCCGTCGAGCTTCTGGTACATCCACCAGCCCACGCCCGCGGCGACCAGCACGAGGAACGAGGCGGCGAGCGCGGTCCAGCGGAGCCAGTGGCCCTTGCGGGCGGAGACCCCGCCGCCCTTGGGCCGGTCGGCCCAGGTCCCCGCGCCGGAGCCGCCGCCGGCCTCGGGTGCGCCGTCACCTTCGCCGGAGCTCTCGCCGCTCCTGGCCTCGGCGGGCTCGGGACCGGGATCGGGGTTGGGGTCGGGCTTGGGCTTGGGGTCGGGCTCATGCTCGGGATCGGGCTTGGCGCCCGCCTCGGGCTCGGGCTCCCCGGCCGACGGGTCCTCCGAAGCCTGAGGGGTTTCCACGCACTCCTGGGCGCCCCCGCCCGCCGGTGCCCCGTCCTCGGGTGCCCTGCCCCCGGGGTTCGCGCCCCCGGGGTTCACGCCCTCGGGTCCGGACTCCTCCTGCGACCTGCCCTGCGGCTTGTCCCCGGCCGGGTGGTCCGGGTCGGACGGCGGGCCAGCACTGTCGGTCACGTCTGCGTCCATCCTTCACGTTCGGCGGCGCGAGGGGCCGCCGGTCGCAGGAGTAGACGGCTGAAACTCACGCTTGGTTGTGCACGGCCAGGAGAGTGGTCTGTACCGCCCGATCATCTACCCGCTCCGGAGCCGATTTCCGAGGACTCGGCCCGCTGTGGGCCGGACGAGTGCACCTCAGGGCGCTTGTCATACCGCGGTGTTGGTGACCCGCTCGCTCTCGGTCCGCTTGGCCAGCCCCTCCGCGTCGAGCTGGCCGAGGTGCCGGCAGAGCACCACGGACCCGCCGGCCGCCAGTGGCGCGAACAGTCCGGCGCTCAGCCCTTCCCAGGTGTCGTACGTACGCCCGGTGAGCAGCCGGGACCCCGGTACGAGTCCGAGGGCGCCGGCGTCCTCGCGGGCCCGGGCGACGAGCTGCGCACCCGTCAGCTCGACCCCGCCGACGGCCAGCGCGGGCGCGTCCGGGTCCACCGCGGCGAAGGGTGCGAAGCGGTCGCCCTGGCTCGGCACCTCCACCGCGTAGTCCGCGAACCCCTCGGGAGCCTGCGGGAACCGGCCACCCAGCGGACGTAGGGCGAGGGCGACGCGCTCGCCACGGCAGGCCCGCGCCCGCTCCAGGCTGTCCGGGCCGGTCACGACGAGATCGGCGGCGGCCGGGTCGCCCTGGACGTCGGCGACGACCCCGACGGAGGAGCAGGCGAGCAGCCAGACCGCGGACTGCCAGTGCGCGGGGAGCAGCAGGGCGAGCCGGTCGCCCGGCTCCGCCGCGAGGTCGCCCTGGAGCAGATTGGCGGTCTTGGCCACCCAATTGGCGAAGGTGGCCACCGACAGTTCGACGCGTTCTCCGGTGGCGTCGTCGTAGAAGGTGACCAGGGGGCGGGCCGGGTCCGCGGCGAGCGCGGATCGCAGCAGGTCGGCAGGGGTGCGGTCGCTGGAGTTCATCCGCGCAAGCGTACGCGGGGCCGCTGTGCGGGGCGGGCTGAACGGGTGTCACGTACACCGGTTCGGCCGACGGCGCGTCATGCCGGGGCCGATGCCCGGGTCGCCGGACTCATGGCTGTATGGCGAGGATCATCCGTATGCGTGCACTATTGGTCACCTCAGTCGGCGTCACCTGCGCGGCAGCCCTCACCCTGCCGCTCGCCGCCCCCGCCCTGTCCGCCCCGGCCGCGCACTCCGCCTCGGCCCGGCCTCCTTCTCTGGCCCCCGAGTCGCCCGGATCCGGCCCGCCGCCGGCCCGGATCGAAGCCGCCCCCCACGAAGCGAACGAAGGAGACGCAGCGAATCCGGGGGTCGAAGCGAATCAGGGGAACGAAGCGAACGAAGCGAACGAAGGGGGCGTGCGTGAAGTCCCCGAAGCGGCCCCGCCGCGCACCGGCGAGACCCGTGCGGCCGCGCTCGCGGGCTCGACGCAGTCCCTGCCCCTGGAACCCCTCGCCGCACCGTCCGACCGTTCCATCGGCCCGGCGACGGCCGGCCAGGGGCTGGACCGGCGGACGGCCCGCCCGTTCTCTATGGTCGGCGTGGTCTGGGACGACGCCGAAGCCGAACTCCACGGCACGGTCCAGGTCCGCACCCGGGCGACCGGCTCCACGAGCTGGTCGGACTGGCAGGACGTCGAGACCCACAACGCCGAGCACGCCCCCGACCTCGGCAGCGCCGAACGGAAGTCCGGCGCCGCGCGCGGAGCGACCGCCCCGCTCTGGGTGGGTGACTCGGACGGCGTGGAGGTACGCGTACGTCCGGAGGCGGCCGATCCACAGCACCGGCCCGCCGCCGTACCGCTCCCCGAGGGACTGCGGCTCGAACTCGTCGACCCCGGTGAGGACCCCGCGCCCGAACCCGCCGACGACGCCCCCGCCGGCGGGATCGTCACCCCGGCGGCGTTCACCGGCAACCCGGTGCCGCCGACGACGACGGGGGCCGTGCCGGAGATGCTCACCGCCGAATCCGCCGCGGCCTCGGCCGTCAACGCGGACCTCGCGCCGCTCGGCGCGGCCGTCATCCCCGCGCTGACCAAGGCGGCGACGGTGGAGGAGGCGGCGATCGTCGCTGCCGGGGCGAAGCCGTACATCGGCCCCCGCCCGAAGATCGTCACCCGCAAGGGATGGGGCGCGGACGAGAAGCTCCGCGAGCGCAACTTCGCGTACACCAAGTCCGTCAAGGCGGCCTTCGTGCACCACAGCGCGACCGGGAACAACTACACCTGCAAGCAGGCCCCTTCGGTGCTCCGCAGCATCTACCGCTACCACGTCAAGAGCAGCGGCTGGCGCGACTTCGGCTACAACTTCGCCGTCGACAAGTGCGGAAACATCTACGAGGGCCGCGCCGGAGGCGTCTCCAAGGCCGTCCTGGGCGCCCACACCCTGGGCTTCAACTCCAACACCATGGGGATCGCCGTGCTCGGCACGTACTCCTCCACCAACCCGCCCGCCGCCGCGGTGACCGCCGTCTCCAAGCTCACCGCCTGGAAGCTCGGACTCTTCGGGGCCAACCCCAAGGGCAAGGTCACCCTCGTCTCCGGCGGAAGCGGCAAGTACGCGAAGGGCAAGAAGGTCAAGATGAACGTCATCTCGGGCCATCGGAACGCCTTCGCAACCGAATGTCCCGGAGCGCGTCTCTACAAGAAGCTCGGCACGGCCCGGACCAGCTCCGCCAAACTGCAGGGCCGCTGACCGGGGCGTTTCCGACCGGTCTGCTTAGACTGGCCAGCCACAACCAGGCCAGGCCCCAGCAGGAAGCAGAGACGGTGCTGTGACAGAGGCAAAAGAAGCGATCCTCCTGGTCGGTGGCAAAGGCACCCGGCTGCGCCCGCTCACGGTGCACACCCCGAAGCCGATGGTTCCGGCGGCGGGGGTCCCCTTCCTCACCCACCAACTGGCGCGGGCCAGGGCGGCCGGGGTGGAGCACATCGTGCTCGCCACGTCCTACCTGGCGGAGGTCTTCGAACCGTACTTCGGCGACGGTTCCTCGCTCGGCCTGCACATCGAGTACGTCACCGAGCAGGAACCGCTCGGCACCGGCGGAGCCATCCGCAACGTCGCGCCGAAGCTGTCCTCGGGGCCCGACGAACCGGTCCTGATCTTCAACGGCGACATCCTGACCGGGCTCGACATCCGGGGCCTGGTCACCTCGCACACCGTCTCCGGGGCGGATGTCTCCCTCCACCTGACCCGGGTCGAGGACCCGCGCGCCTTCGGCCTCGTGCCGACCGACGCGACGGGCCGGGTCACGGCGTTCCTGGAGAAGCCGCAGACGCCGGAAGAGATCGTCACCGACCAGATCAACGCCGGGGCGTACATCTTCCGGCGCTCGGTCATCGACTCCATCCCGGCCGGCCGTCCCGTCTCCGTCGAACGCGAGACCTTCCCCGGACTGCTCGCCTCCGGTGCCCACCTCCAGGGCATGGTCGACTCGACGTACTGGCTGGACCTCGGCACCCCGGGCGCGTTCGTCCGCGGCTCCGCCGACCTCGTCCTCGGCCGCGCCCCGTCCCCGGCGGTCCCCGGCCGCTGCGGCGACCGCCTGGTCCTGCCGACCGCCTCCGTGGCCCCGGACGCCAAGCTCACCGGCGGCACGGTGGTCGGCGCCGGCGCGGTGATCGGCGCGGGCGCGAGGATAGACGGCTCGACGATCCTGGCCGACGCGGTCGTGGAAGCGGGCGCGGTCATCACGGACTCCCTGGTCGGGGCCGGCGCCAGGATCGGCGACCGCACGGTGCTGGTGGGCGCGGTGATCGGCGACGGGGCACGGGTGGGCGCGGACAACGAACTGCGTGACGGGGTCAGGATCTGGTGCGGCGCGGTCCTGCCGGACGCGTCGGTCCGCTTCTCCTCGGACCAGTAGCCCCGTACCCGTGGCCCCGTATCCGTCGCGCCGTCTCCGTAGCCCCGCATCGGTAGCCCCGTACCTGTAGCCCCGTACCCGTACCCTCGAAGGACGCCCCCTCCGCACCGAGAGCACCCAGAACACCAAGAGCACTGAGAACCCCGAAAGCACCGAGGCCATCCGTGGCAGGACGATTCGCCCCCCGCACCGCGCGAGCGGCGCTGCCGCACCAGGCCCCCGCTCCGGCGCGGCGGACGGCTCCGCCCTCGCACGACGGCCCGCCGCTGACCCGGGAGTGGACCCCACCCGGCCCGCTGGACCTCCGCCTCGTTCTCGGCCCCCTGCGCCGGGGCCCGGCGGACCCCACGTTCCGGATGGTCGCGGACGGCACGTTCTGGCGGGCCACCCGCACGCCCGAGGGCCCCGGCACCCTGCGCCTCGCGGCGCGCGGCGACCGGATCGCGGCGGCGGCCTGGGGCCCCGGCGCGGAGTGGCTGCTGGCGGGGCTCCCCGCGCTCCTGGGCGCGGACGACGACCCGGACGCCTTCGCCCCCCGCCACCGCCTGCTGGCCCTGACCCGCCACCGCCGCCCGGGCCTGCGGCTCCTCCGCACGGGCCTGGTCATGGAATCGCTGATCCCGTCGATCCTGGAGCAGAAGGTCACGACGGACGAGGCGTACCGTGCCTGGCGCCACCTGGTCCGCCGCTTCGGCACCCCTGCCCCCGGCCCCACCGCGGAGCTGGGCCTGCACGTCATGCCGGACCCACGGGGCTGGGCGATGATCCCGTCCTGGGAATGGCACAGGGCGAACGTCGACGCCAAGCGGTCGTCGACGATCCTGCGCGCGGTCCGCGTGGCCCGCCGACTGGAGGAGGCGGCGACGATGAACCTCCCCGAGGCGCTGACCCGCCTGGAACTGATCCCCGGCATCGGCCCCTGGACCTCGGCCGAGACCCTCCAGCGCTCGAACGGCGCACCGGACGCGGTCACGGTCGGCGACCTGCACCTCCCGGGCATCGTGGGCCACGCCCTGGCGGACAACCGCGACGCGGACGACGAGGAGATGCTGTCCCTGCTGACCCCGTACGAGGGCCAGCGCCACCGAGCGACCCGCCTGATCCTGCTCTCGGGCCACACCCCGAAACGCCGGTCGCCGAGGATGACCCCGGGCAACATCACCCACCTGTAGCCGTTCGAGGGGCAGCCGTTCCCAGCCCATGTAGGGCGTGGCATTTCCAGCCCCTCCGGCGCTGCTTCCAGCCCCTCCGGCGTTTGAGGAGCGGGGTCCGGGGCGGAGCCCCGAATCCAGCCCGTCCGGCGTTGGAGGACAAGATGGGGTCCGGGGCGGAGCCCCGGTTTCGGGAAGGGGCGGGGAGGGGACAAGGCCCCGCGCAGCGTCACCCCGCGGCCCCCACACACGCGGCCCCCACCACCCGCCCACACCTCACCTCACCGCACGGTGAGAAACGCCTCCGCATCCCGAACGCCCCGCTCCCGAGGCACCCCCGCCGCATGCCCCACAGCCACCGCCCCCAACGGATCCCAGGACGACGGCAGCGACAACACCTCTCGCACCACCGACCGGCAGAACATCGTCGAGGACACCCACGCCGACCCCAGCCGCTCACCCGCCAGCGCCACCAGGAAGTTCTGCACGCCCGCGCCCGCCGCGACGACGAACATCTCGCGCTCCGCGGCATCGCGCCGCTCGTCCCCGTACGTGTGCGAGCCGTCCATCACCAGGCACGGCACCGCCAGATACGGCGCGTGGCGCAGCACATCCCCGCGCCGTACCCGCTTGGCGATCGACTCCTCGCTCTTGCCGTCGCGCCGCAGGTCCTCGATCCACGCGTCCCGCATCGCGTCGAGCAACCGGGTCCGCGACTCGGCGGACTCCAGCAGCACGAACCGCCACGGCGTCGTGTGATGAGGGGCGGGCGCGGTCACCGCCGCGGCCACCGCCCGCCGCACGGCCCCCGGGTCCACCGGCTCATCGGTGAACTCGCGCACCGTACGCCGCAGCGTCACCGCTTCCCGCACGGCCTCGGACGTCCCGAGCCGGAACATGTCGTCGGCGGCGGTCCGCACCAACGCACGGGCACCGGACTCGTCGCCGGACGCCACCACGTGCCGCAGCCCCCGCACCACGGCGACCGGCAGCCCCTCCGCCTTGCCCTTGACCAGGTCACCGGCGGCTGCCAGCTCGTCCGCCGTGGCCACGATGGTGGCGCTGAGCGGATTGCCGTACGCGTCCGTCCCGCCGCGCAGATCGTCCAGCACCCGCACTCCGGCGGCCCCGATCGCGACATCGGTCAGCCCGTTGCGCCAGGGCCGCCCGAAGGTGTCCGTGACGACGACGCCGACCTCCACGCCGAGGGCGTCCCGCAGCCCGTCCCGGATGGCCCCGGCGGAGACGTCGGAGTCCTCGGGCAGCAGCAGTACGGTCCCGGCCGGCGTGTTCGAGGCGTCGACCCCGGCGGCGGCCATGACCAGGCCCTGCCGGTTCTCCACGATCCGCAGCGGCCCGCGCCGGGCCACGACCCGTACGGTCTCGGCGTCTATGGCGGCCTCGCGGTCGGCGGCCCGGACGATCCGGCCCTCGGCCTTGGAAACGATCTTCGAGGTGACGAGCAGGATGTCCCCGTCGACCAGTCCGGGCTCGGCCGCGGCGATCAGCTTGGCGAGATCGTCACCGGCCCGCACCTCGGGAATCCCGCCCAGCGCCCAGACCCGGAAAGAGGGCGCACCCGAAGCCGCACCACCACCGTCACCGGGAGCAGCGCCGCGAGGCAGCTCAGTCCCACCGTCACCGGGAGCAGCGCCGCAAGGCAGCACAGCCCCACCGTCGCCGGGAGCCACAGCCCCACCGCCGCCGGAAGAGGCCGCGCCACCACCGCCACCACCGCCACCACCGCCACCAGGAGAACCGCTCACGCCCGGACCTCCTCGGCCAGCTCCAGCGCCTGCCGGGCCATCGCCGCGGTCGCGTCCACGTCCGTCATCATCAGCGGCACCGCCCGGCAGCGGATCCCCGCCGCCTCGACCTCCCCGACCGCATCCGCGTCCGCCGTGTCCACCAGCCAGCCGTCCAGCAGCCCCGAACCGTAGTGCTGGGCCACCGCGGCGGCGGTCGACTCGACGCCCACCGCGGCGAGCACCTTGTCCGCCATCCCGCGCACGGGCGCGTCCCCGACGATGGGGGAGAGGCCGACGACCGGCACCCCGGCCTCGGCGATGGCCTCCCGGATCCCGGGCACGGCGAGGATCGTGCCGATGGACACCACCGGATTCGACGGCGGGAAGACGATGACATCGGCCGAACCGATGGCCTCCAGCACCCCCGGGGCCGGCTTGGCCTGCTCCGCGCCGACCGGCACGATCGCCTGCGCCTCGACGGAGGCGCGCAGCTTCACCCAGTACTCCTGGAAGTGGATCGCCTTGCTCTCGCCGTCCGTCTCGACGGCGACATGCGTCTCGACCCGGTCGTCGGACATGGGGAGCAGCCGCACGCCCGGCTGCCACCGGGCGCAGAGCGCCTCGGTGACCGCGCTCAGCGGATAGCCCGCGCCCAGCATCTGCGTACGGACGATATGGGTCGCGAAGTCGCGGTCGCCGAGCCCGAACCACCCGGGTCCCACGCCGTACGCCGCGAGCTCCTCCTTGACCTGGAAGGTCTCGTCGGTCCGCCCCCAGCCCTGCTCCTCGTTGATGCCACCGCCGAGGGTGTACATCACGGTGTCGAGGTCGGGACAGACCTTCAGCCCGAACAGATGGATGTCATCACCCGTGTTGCCGATCACCGTGATGTCCGCGTCGGGCGCGGCCTGCTTGAGGCCGCGAAGGAAGCGGGCACCGCCGATGCCACCGGCCAGAACAACAATGCGCATGCGGAGCAGTTTGTCAGGCGGGCACGGCGCCCACGGCCGTCGGGGCGCTCTGCGTGGCGTGCATCGGCATCTCGGTCAGCCCCGGGTAGTAGATGTGCAGGCTCACGGCCGGTTCGAGCGAGTCGTTGACCACTTCGTGGACGTACCCCGGGGCGAAGGCACGCTGCGCGCCCGCGCCGAGAGCTCGCGCCCCGCGCTCGGTGTGCTCGGTCAACTCGCCTTCCAGGACGGTCAGTACGCCGGCGGATAGGCCGTGGTCGTGACGCCCGCTGCCCTGGCCGGGCACCCAGCTGAGCAGCCACACCTCGTAGCCGGGACCCTGGTGCAGGCGGTGGTACCAGCGGGAGGCGGAGTCGTACTGGACGATTCCGGCCCACTGAGCGCGGTCGGCCGCGATGGAGCGTGCGAGGCCGACGAACTCGGAGACGGTGGAGGGGTGCTCGCGGGCCGGCTGCAGGAGGTGCTGGACCTCAAGGATGTCGCCGGCGATCTGAAGGTCGCTGTCGCTGTTCATGGCTGCGGTGGTTCCTCGGCATGGGGGTACACGTGCGGGGAGTCGCGGTGAGCGTCGGCAGCCCGGAAACGAGCCGCGGGGAGTGCCAGGTGTGGGGCAGGCGAGGGAGAAAACGAAGAAGACGCTCGACCGGAGAGGCGGAGAGGCTGGATCAGAGCTGGAGCGCTAGGGCATCAACAGCTGTGACAGCTGGAACAGCAACAGCGGGCCTGGACAGCACTACGGAACCCACGGATGTGGGTGACGCGCATGACTGTGGTCGCTGGCATGGGACCAAGGAGACCGGCTCGGTCGTCCGCTGTCAACCCAATGCCCGAAATGGGGGCAATGTTTCACCCCTTCCGGTCGCCGGGTTTGGAGAAAGGTTTATGCGCGCCCGGGCAGGGACATGTGGCGCATCATCCGCGCCCTCAAACGCGACTGACGTTCCGTGACCTGACTGTGATCTTGATCGCTTCGGTGATCGAATCGCAACACAAGGGCGCCGTCGCTCGTCTCTCAGGGGAGAGGGTGTGGAGCTGTGGAGCCAGTGGCATATGTCAGGTTTTTGCTGATTTCAACACTTTCTGCATACGCTTGGTTCCGCAGAGTGAATCCCTGGGCCAATAGCAGATCCTCGCTTGACTGGCCCGGAGCTACACACTTGTAATTTCACTCGTGTCGTTCAGCCGCAAACGGCTGCATCACGGGACGCAAGAGACAGACGAGGGGCGCACATGACCGAGCTGTTCCAGCAACTGCTGGTCGAGGACGCGGACGAGGAACTCGGCTGGCAGGAGCGCGCACTGTGCGCCCAGACCGATCCCGAGTCCTTCTTTCCCGAAAAGGGCGGATCCACCCGCGAGGCCAAGAAGGTCTGCCTCGCCTGTGAGGTGCGTTCGGAATGCCTTGAGTACGCCCTTTCCAACGACGAACGCTTCGGAATCTGGGGCGGGCTCTCCGAGCGGGAGCGGCGGCGCCTCAAGAAGGCCGCCATCTGACGTCCGCCCCCCCCGGTCGGCCCCGCCACAGGACGCGTCGGCCATCGATCACCGCACCCGGCCCAGCCCCGCACCCGGAACCACCCGGACCGGACCCGCCCCCGGGCGCACCCGAACACCCCCCCACCAGACCGGGCGCATCCGACCCCCCCGTTATGTTTTCTGTGGTTCCGCAACGGAGCCGCTGGCCTCCGGGCTCGGCATGACTGTGTCCCCCTGTCGAAGGAATGACCTGGGGGGTGGTGTCACCGGGCCCGGGGGTGTTCGTCGGAGACGCTGATCAGAGGTCCGGCCACCGTCCGGTCCGGCGCAATGCCGGACAGTTCGCGGGCGGCAGGTCTGCATAACGTGGATGCGCGAGCACGACACCCGAGCCGAGGCCGGCACCGTCAACACCCCTGAAGGGGAGCGATGTTCGAGATCGAAGACGTGGGCGTGTTCCT
>NZ_KB899012.1:0-132184 GCF_000377965.1 Streptomyces sp. CNB091 | reverse complement strand
CCCGCCCGCCGACGCGACCCGCCCGCCGACGCGACCCGCCCGCCGACGCGACCCGCCCGCTCAGCGCTCCGCGAGCGCCCCGTCCTTCTCCTCGTACAGCGCTCCGCTCTGCGGGCACTCCCACACCCCCGGCTCGCCCTCGCGCGCCACCAGGCGGACCCCACTGCGGCCGACCCAGCCGATCCGACGGGCGGGCACCCCGACGACCAGGGCGAAGTCGGGGACGTCCTTGGTGACCACGGCACCGGCCGCGACCATCGCCCACCGGCCGATCCGCACCGGCGCGACGCAGACCGAGCGCGCGCCGAGCGAAGCGCCCTCGGCGACCTTCACGCCGACCGCCTCCCAGTCGCCGCCACGCTTCTGCTTGCCGTCCGGGGCGACCGAGCGCGGGTTGTGGTCGTTGGTGAGGACGACGGCGGGGCCGACGAAGACGCCGTCGCCGAGCTCGGCGGGCTCGTACACGAGGGCGTAGTTCTGCAGCTTCACGTTGTCGCCGATGCGCACCCCGGTGCCGACGTACGCGCCGCGGCCGACGACGCAGCCCTCGCCGAGCCTGGCTCCCTCGCGGATCTGCGCCAGCTCCCAGACGCTGCTGCCCGCTCCGATCTCGGCGGTCTCGTCGACCTGGGCGGTGGGCTGGACCCTGTAGTTCACGGCATGCCTTTCGGAGAGCTGGTGAGCCCCGAAAGCATAAGGCGGGCGTTGCGCCGTCTCCCCGGCCGGAGCCGTTCTCCGGCCTTCCGCCCCGCTCCGGCCGGGGCCCGCCTCCGGCCCCTCGCCCCGGTTTGACCCCCACACCCGCGCCCCGTAACCTTGACCCTCGGTGTGTTTACTTGACGCACCTACCCCTGAGCACATCCCTCCCGGTAACGGTCGGTGTCCGCGCCGTCCGCCAGGAGAGGCCGCTCATCCTTCCGGATCGTCCCGGGCCCCGGCCCGTGCGAGCGGCTGGCATCAGGGGATCCGTTCCGAGCGAGAGAGAGATCCGCGTGTACGCCATCGTGCGCAGCGGTGGTCGCCAGCACAAGGTAGCTGTCGGCGACATCGTTGAGGTTGACAAGATTTCCACTGCCAAGGTTGGCGACACGGTCGAGCTCTCGACCCTGCTCGTTGTCGACGGTGACGCGGTCACCAGCGACCCGTGGGTGCTGGACGGCATCAAGGTCACGGCCGAGATCGTGGACCACCACAAGGGCGCGAAGATCGACATCCTTCGCTACAAGAACAAGACCGGCTACCGCCGTCGCCAGGGTCACCGCCAGCAGTACACGGCGATCAAGGTCACCGGTATCCCCGCGGCTGCGAAGTAAGGGACTGAGAACACATGGCACACAAGAAGGGCGCATCTTCCACTCGGAACGGGCGCGATTCCAATGCTCAGCGGCTCGGCGTGAAGCGCTTCGGCGGTCAGGCCGTCAACGCCGGTGAGATCCTGGTCCGCCAGCGCGGCACCCACTTCCACCCGGGCACGGGCGTCGGCCGTGGCGGCGACGACACGCTGTTCGCACTGGCCGCCGGTGCGGTGGAGTTCGGTACGCACCGTGGCCGCAAGGTCGTGAACATCGTTCCGCTCGCCGTCTGATCTCCTCTCAGCGCGCGCAGAACGGCACACAGCACCTTCCGAGGGCGGATCTCAGCTTTCCCGGCGAACAGGGAAGCGGGTCCGCCCTCGGCGTGTTACGACAGAGACAATCCCGTATTTTTCTGCTGTACCTGGAGGCACCAACCATGACCACCTTCGTGGACCGCGTCGAGCTGCATGCCGCCGCGGGTAACGGAGGCCACGGCTGCGCCTCCGTCCACCGTGAGAAGTTCAAGCCGCTGGGAGGCCCCGACGGGGGCAACGGCGGACGCGGCGGCGATGTGATCCTCGTCGTCGAGCAGTCCGTGACCACGCTGCTGGACTACCACCACAGCCCCCACCGCAAGGCCACCAACGGTCAGCCCGGCGCCGGCGACAACCGCTCCGGCAAGGACGGCCAGGACATGGTCCTGCCCGTCCCCGACGGCACCGTGGTCCTCGACAGGGCCGGGAACGTGCTCGCCGACCTCGTCGGCCAGGGCACCACCTTCGTGGCCGGTCAGGGCGGCCGCGGCGGCCTCGGCAACGCGGCGCTGGCCTCGGCCCGCCGCAAGGCCCCGGGCTTCGCGCTGCTCGGCGAGCCGGGGGAGAGCCGGGACATCGTCCTGGAGCTCAAGACCGTCGCCGACGTGGCCCTCGTGGGCTACCCGAGCGCGGGCAAGTCCTCGCTGATCTCGGTGCTCTCCGCGGCCAAGCCGAAGATCGCGGACTACCCGTTCACCACCCTCGTGCCGAACCTCGGCGTCGTCACCGCCGGCTCGACCGTCTACACCATCGCGGACGTCCCCGGGCTCATCCCCGGCGCCAGCCAGGGCAAGGGCCTCGGCCTGGAGTTCCTGCGGCACGTCGAGCGCTGCTCGGTGCTCGTGCACGTCCTGGACACGGCGACGCTGGAGTCCGACCGCGACCCCGTCTCCGACCTCGACATGATCGAGGAGGAGCTGCGGCTCTACGGCGGCCTGGAGAACCGGCCCCGCATCGTCGCCCTCAACAAGGTCGACATCCCGGACGGCCAGGACCTCGCCGACATGATCCGCCCCGACCTGGAGGCCCGCGGCTACCGCGTCTTCGAGGTCTCCGCGATCGCGCACAAGGGTCTCAAGGAGCTCTCCTTCGCGCTCGCCGGGATCATCGCCGAGGCGCGCGCCACCAAGCCGAAGGAGGAGACGACCCGCATCGTCATCCGTCCCAAGGCCGTCGACGACGCGGGCTTCACCGTCGCCCTGGACGACGAGGGCATCTACCGGGTGCGCGGCGAGAAGCCCGAGCGCTGGGTGCGCCAGACCGACTTCAACAACGACGAGGCCGTCGGCTACCTCGCCGACCGCCTCAACCGCCTCGGTGTCGAGGCCGCCCTGATGAAGGCGGGCGCCCGGGCCGGCGACGGCGTCGCGATCGGTCCCGAGGAGAACGCGGTCGTCTTCGACTGGGAGCCGACCGTGACCGCCGGCGCCGAGATGCTCGGCCGCCGCGGCGAGGACCACCGCCTGGAGGAGCCGCGCCCCGCCGCGCAGCGTCGCCGGGACCGTGACTCCGAGCGGGACGACGCGGAGAAGGAATACGACGAGTTCGACCCCTTCTAAAGTTCGCCCCCTGCTCAAGAGTCTCCGACCGGGGGCTTCCCCCCCCGGTCATGGCTACCGGACGGCCCGTCTCCCCGGAGGCGGGCCGTCCGGTAGCCTCGGGGCCGGGCGCCGGTTGTTTTCGCCGGTCACGCCGGGTGCACGCGCCACGGATGTGCGGATTGGGCAACACATCTGTGGGGTCGGTCACCCCGTGCGACCGCCCCGAAGCGCCCAACCTCCCTGGCCAGAGGGTGAACTGCGGGTATCCGCAGGACGATCGGCGGACGACGTCCACCTTGCGAGACGGTCACGGAGAGTGCGACCATCACACTGTTCCCCCGTCATAGCAAGGTAGGTCGTCTGTGTCTGTGCCGCATGAAGCCAAGCCCCGGACCACAGCGGTCGTGCTCGCCGGTGGGACCGGCCAGCGCGTGGGGCTGTCGATCCCCAAGCAGCTGCTGAAGATCGCCGGCAAGGCCGTCATCGAGCACACGCTGACCATCTTCGAGAACGCCGAGGGCATCGACGACGTCATCGTGCTGATGGCGCCCGGTTTCGTGCCCGACGTCGAGAAGATCGTCGCGAAGGCCGGACTGACCAAGGTCACCCGGATCATCGAGGGCGGCAGCACCCGCAACGAGACCACCGAGCGTGCCATCGCGGCCCTCGGTGAGGGCCTCGCCGAGGGCGAGGACCGCAACGTCCTCTTCCATGACGCGGTACGCCCCCTGCTGTCACAGCGTGTGATCACGGACTGCGTCGCGGCGCTGGACCGTTACCAGGCCGTCGACGTCGCCATCCCGTCCGCGGACACGATCATCGTGACCCGCACGCACGGTGGGGACGGTGAGTTCATCACCGAGGTGCCCGACCGCTCCCGGCTGCGCCGCGGCCAGACGCCCCAGGCCTTCAAGCTCTCCACGATCCGCAGGGCGTACGAGGTCGCGGCGGGCGACCCCAACTTCCAGGCGACCGACGACTGTTCGGTGGTCCTCAAGTACCTCCCCGACGTGCCGATCTATGTGGTCGCGGGCGACGAGTACAACATGAAGGTGACCCAGCCGGTCGACGTCTTCATCACCGACAAGCTCTTCCAGCTGGCCTCCACCGCCGCCCCCCGCCAGGCCGACGAGGCCGCCTACCGGGAGCTCCTCACCGGCAAGACCCTGGTCGTCTTCGGCGGTTCGTACGGCATCGGCGCCGACATCGCCTCCCTCGCGGAGAACTACGGCGCGAAGGTCTACGCGCTGGGCCGCTCCACCACCGGTACGCACGTGGAGAACCCGGAGCACGTGGACGACGCGCTCTCCAAGGCGTACGCCGAGACCGGCCGGGTCGACTACGTCATCAACACCGCGGGCGTGCTGCGGATCGGCAAGCTGGCCGAGACGGACAACACGACGATCCAGGAAGCCCTGAACGTCAACTACCTGGCGCCCGTCCAGATCGCCCGCGCCTCCTACAAGTACCTGGCCGAGACCCAGGGCCAGTTGCTCCTCTACACCTCCAGCAGTTACACCCGGGGCCGCGCCGAGTACAGCCTCTACTCCTCCACCAAGGCCGCCATGGTCAACCTCACCCAGGCGCTCGCCGACGAGTGGGCGGGCGAGGGCATCCGGGTCAACTGCGTGAACCCGGAGCGCACCGCGACCCCGATGCGCACCAAGGCGTTCGGCCAGGAGCCCGAGGGCTCGCTGCTCTCCTCGGAGGCGGTGGCCCGCACCTCGCTGGACGTCCTGCTCTCCGCCCTGACCGGCCACGTCATCGACGTACGGCAGCAGGACCCGACGGCGGGAGCCGCCGGGTCCTCCGGTTTCGAGCAGGCACTGGCCTCCGTGCTGGACCGTCAAGCAGATGTGTAATAATTCTTGACAAATGTGCTTTTCCGGGCCTCTGTTGTCGCTTTGTGCGACGGCAGAGGCCCGAATGCGTGAAGCCGCACCTTCACATTTCCGCCAATACGTGAATCAACCGGCACCCCCTGGAGCAGGTTCTTCGTGATCTCGACAGCCATTCGCCTGGCCCGTGTGGGCAGCAGGTCGGAACTGGCGGCAGCGTTGTTGATGGGGCTGGGATATCCCTGCGTCATGCTTGCCGCGCTCATTCCCCACATCTGGTTCTTCGCGGCGGCCACCGCTGTCACGTACGCCACCGACTGGTACCTGCACCAGAAGGGGAGCTATCTGGTCAACCGGCTGGGCAAGGTGCGCGCCGGGCTGTCGATCCGCTTCCTGCTGCGGCAGCTCATGGTCATCCTGCTGCTGGCCCGGCTGGACCTCGCCGAGTCGCCGCTGTTCTACTCGGCGGTGGCCTGTTTCCTGCTCTTCTACGGGCTCCAGGCTCCGCACGGCGCCCTGACGACCCTGATCCGGCTCCGCCGCACCATGCCGGTCGTCACCCGCAACGTGGACCTGCACGCGGTCCGCATCCCCGACGCCCCGCCCGGCGTGCTGTTGCGGCGCTCCGCCGAGAAGATGCTGCACCTCGACATCCCGGCCGTGGCGGGCATCCTGATCGCCGCCGGTACCGGTGAGGACGTCATCGGCTACGCGGGCATCGGCCTGACGCTGCTGCTGGCCCTGTGCTACCTCGCGCTGCTGTTCCCGTACGTGCGCCGCGGCCGGCTGGCGCCTCCGGCCCCCGCCGTGCTCAAGGCCGTCGACAGCTGGCTGCGCGACTACCAGCCGACCGTGGTGCTCTACTTCTCCGGCTCCAACGAGTCCGCCTACCAGGGCAACATGTGGCTGGAGACCATGGCCCGGGTCGAGGGCCGGCCGCTGATCGTCATGCGGGAGCGCGGCCTGGTCCCGCAGCTTGCCGAGACCTCCGTCCCGGTCCTCTGCGTCCCGGCGGGCACCCACCTGATGAACCTGGACCTCTCGACCGTCCGGGTCTGTCTGTATCCCGCCAACGTCGGCAAGAACATCCACATCCTGCGGGTCCCGACGATGAAGCACGTCTTCATCGGGCACGGCGACAGCGACAAGCTCGCCAGTGTCAACCCGTACTCCAAGGTCTACGACGAGGTCTGGACCGCGGGCCGGGCCGGCCGCGACCGCTACGCGCTGGCCGACGTCGGCGTCCTCGACCAGGACATCGTCGAGGTCGGCCGTCCGCAGCTGGAGCCCATCAGGAGCTGGACGGGCGCCGTCAAGAACCCCATCCCGACCGTGCTGTACGCGCCCACCTGGGAGGGCTGGGACGACAGCCCGGGCAACACCTCCCTGCTGCTGGCGGGCGAGAACATCGTGCGGCGGCTTCTGAACGCCGCCGACCCGGTCCGGATCATCTACAAGCCGCATCCCTTCACCGGTATCCGCAGCGGCAGGGCCAAGGCCGTCAACGCCCGGATCCGGGCGATGCTGGAGAAGGCCGCGGCCGAGCGTGCCGCCGAGCCCCGCTGGGCGAAGGAGGCGTCGTCGGCCGCCGCCGGGCAGAGCGCGGCCAAGGCCGAGCTGACCCGGATCGAGGCGCGGCTCGCGCAGCTGTCGGCCTCCGGCCACGCGGGCGGCGACGAAGCGGAGGAGTCGCGGATCTCCCTCGCCGACCCCGCCCGCGAGGCGGAGACCGCCCGGCTGCGGGCCGAGTGGAACGACGCCTACTGGCGCTCCTTCGGCTGGTGGGAGCACCGTACGGTGACCGGCGCACAGCCCAAGCTGTACGACTGCTTCAACGAGTCCGACGCCATGGTTTCGGACATTTCCAGTGTGGTCTCCGACTTCATCGCGAGCGGCAAGCCGTACGCGGTCACCGACTCCGCCGCGCTCGGAGCCGAGGAGTTCAAGCGGCAGAACACCGCGGTGCGCGCCGCGGTCATCCTGTCCAACGGCGCCGAGGAGCTCGACGCGCTGCTGGCCGCGGTGGCCGACCCGGCGGCGGACACGCTGGCGGATGCCCGCCGCGAGCTGAAGACCTACCTCCTGGGGCCGGACGAGCCGACCTCCATGGAGCAGTTCAACGCCGCCGTCTCGACGCTGGCCGCCAAGGCCGAGGCCCGCAACCTGGGCGTCGCCCAGCGCCTCGGGGACCAGTCCGTGGCGGTGCCGGACGAGGAGTCCGTCACCAGCGGCGTCGGGGCCGGCGATCCGCAGGCGGTGGCCGAGGCCGACGCCACGGCGGACCCGGACGCACCGGAGGCCGAGGCGCCGGAGGCTCGGACGGCCCTCGCCGAGGGGTCCTCGTCCGTGCGCTGAGCGCCGTACGGCCGAGCACCGCACAACTGATCGAACTGGCTGAAAAGTAGGCAACCCCGACCGCGGCCCGTACGTCTCTCCTTGGGGGAGGGGTGTACGGGTCGTCCGGCATGCGGATGCGCAAAGGGTGCAGAGTCGGGCGAACCGCCTTCTTCCGTGATCAAATCGACAGGTGCACATGGCCGACATGCCCAGGAAGAACGACGAGCCCGATGTCAGTGTGATCATCGGAGCTTATGACGCGATGCCCTACCTGGTCCGGTGCCTGGAGTCCGTCGAGGCGCAGACCATCGGCGCGGACCGCATGGAGATCGTCGCGATCGACGACGGCTCCACCGACGGCACCGGCGCCTGCCTGGAGGAGTTCGCCGCCAGGACCGCGATTCCCATGAGAGTCGTCCGGCAGGCGAATTCCGGCGGACCCAGCGGCCCGCGCAATCGGGGCCTCTCTCTCGCCCGCGGCCGGTACGTCTTCTTTCTCGACGCGGACGACTATTTCGGCGAGGAAGCCCTGGAGCGCATGGTCGCCATGGGCGACCGGGCGGGCACGGACGTGGTGCTCGGGAAGATCGTCGGCGTCAATCGCGGTGCCGCGAAATCGATGTGGAAAGAGACCGTCGAGCGAGCCGACCTGTATTCCTCCAACGTCAAATTCACGTTGAGCGCGCAGAAACTGTTCCGGCGCGACCTCCTCGTACGCCTCGGAATGACCTTCGACGAGAAGCTGAAGACGGGTGAGGACGCCCTGTTCACGATGGAGGCGTACATCCGCGGCAACGGGATCTCCGTAGTCGCCGACTACACCTGCTACTACCTGGTGGGCCGCGAGGACCGCAACCAGATGACCAAGAAGGGCAGCTACAAGCGCCGCTTCGACTCGGCCCGCGCCCTCATGGGGCTCATCGCCCAGTACGTGCCCCCGGGCCCCCGACGCGACGTCCTCATGGTGCGGCCGTTCGTCATCACGCTGCTGCCCCAGTTCGGCCCCGGACTGCTGAAGCAGAAGCCCGAGGTCCGTGAGCGGAAGATGGCGCTCGCCGCCCCGCTCATGAAGACGTACTGGACCCCGGAGCTCGGCCGCAACCTGAAGGTGAACGAACGGCTGCGGCTGATGTGCCTCGCCGAGGGCCGGCTCGACCTGCTCCTGGACATCGCCGCCTTCCTGCGCGCCAAGGAGGAGCCCGAACTCGTCCGCCGGGGGAACCCGCCCCGTCTCCACCTCGCCTACCCGCACTTCGGGGAGAGTTCCGTTCTCCCCGACCGGGCCTATGAGGTGACCATCACGGAATGGGTCGGCGGACGGCGTATCGATCCACCGCTGGACAAGCCCCGCCTCTCCTTCGCCCGGCGCGTGGTCCGCAAGGCCCGCCGGGCGCTGCTCAGCGCCGTGCGCGCCCCCCGCGCCCACCGCGTCTGACCGGACGGGACCGGGGGAGAACAGGCCCCCTCTCCGCCCCGGTGACGACCGGGGCGGTTCGTCCTGTGAGAGGTGTCACGTCATACTGTGGGGCAACCATGAGACCGTTGGAGCCGTCTCATTAACGCCCCGTCCTCCTGGGGTTCATCATCTGCACGTCCCCCCGGAAAGGCCCTCCACCCGTGGCGTCCCTCGAAGCGATCCCCGACGAGCTCAGCCGGCTCATGAAGTACTTCCCGGAGACTCCGGTCGAGGAGCGCCCCGAATTCCACCGAGCAGCCAAGGACTTCCTGGCCCGTGCGGCCCCGAAGGTCGTACGGCAGTTCTCCCCGATGGCCCGGGTCAAGTGGCACCTGGCGGCCAGCGGCCGCGGTGACGAGCTGGTGGACCTGCTGCACTACGAGCGCGAGAACCCGGGAGCCTTCTCCGTCCGCGGCCTGCGGCGCGCCCGCATCGAGCTGCCCGGCGTCGAGAGCTCCTCGCTCCCCTCCTCGGTACGCAACTTCAACCGCAGCGAACTTCCCGTACGCGGCAAGCTCCTCGATCTCGGCTGGGAGGACGGCAAGCTCCTCGTCAAGGGCTACGCCTACATCCCCAACGTCCCCTCGGCCACCGGCAAGCGGTCCCTGCGCGTCGCCGTGCTCCGCCGCCAGGGCAGCCGCTCGACCCTCCCGCTGCGGATGCGCACCACCCTGGAACCCCGCGCCACCGCCGAGGCCAAGGGCGCCCTGCACAACTACGACTGGTCCGGCTTCGAGCTCGGCATCGACCCGTCCCGACTGCGCGTACGCGGCCAGTGGCAGCCCGGCACCTGGCGCCTGGGCATCGGCATCCCGCGCCCCGGCGGCATGTCCGTGGGCAGCATCACCAAGAACAACGCGGGCGCCTCCGGCCACAGCTACACCCGGGTCCTGGACGACGGCGTCCGCCTCGTCGCCGGCTTCGACCGCAACCGGCTCAAACTCTCCGTGGACGTCGTCCCCGCCGAGATCATCGCCCAGGAAGCCGACGGCGAGACCCTCACCGTCACCCTGCGCTCCCGCGTCACCACCCCCGCGGGCAAATACCCCACCGCCCTGCGCATCGACCACGAGCCGAGCGGTTTCGCCACCGACCTCCCCCTCCAGCAGGGCGAGACCGGCGCCGACGGCTGGCTCCGCCACACCGCCCGCCTCGACTTCGCGGACCTCCCCGTCGACGACGTACGCCCCGGCAAGTCCGTCAAGTACCGCGCCCAGATCCTCTTCGCCGACGGCACCACACGCCGCGCCACCAACGGTGCGCAGTCCGTCACCGGAGTCCACCCGCTGCCCGGGGGACGCGAGTTCGCGATCCTCACCGACGGCGCCGGGAACTTCACGCCCCAGGTCCGCACGGTCCAGCCCCTCGTCGACAGCGTCGAGTGGAGCACGGACGGCGAGCTGGTCCTCTCCGGCGTCTACACCGGCCCCGCCGAGCAGATGAAGATGGTCCTGCGCCACACCGGCCGCAACGAGGACCGCCCGCTGCCCGTCGAGTTCGACGGCGGCCGCTTCACCGCCCGCCTGCGCCCGGACACCATGCCCACCTACGAGGGCACCGTGCCGCTGCGCGCCGGCCGCTGGATGCCGCGGCTGCGCCTGCGCACCGAGTGGGACCACACCCGCGACCTCCCCGTCACGATCCGCCCCGACCTCGTGAACACGCTGCCGCTGGCCCACCGGGGCGAGCACCGCACGTACACCGTCGAGCGGCTCGACTTCGACCGGATCTTCGTGGAGTCCGGGCCGGTCCTCGACCCGGAGCTGCGCGGCGCCTACCGCCAGCGGCTGATGCGCGACGTGTACACCCCCGAGCAGCGCGAGCTGCCGCTGCGCGAGGCCGTGCTCTACAACAGCTTCGGCGGCAAGCAGTTCTCCGACTCGCCCCGCGCGGTCTACGAGGAGCTCAGGCGCCGCGGCACCGAGGTCGAGCACATCGCGATGGTCCACGACCAGCAGGTCGTCCTGCCACCCGGCGTCCGCGGCGTCGAGTGGGGCAGCAAGGAGTGGTACGAGGCACTGGCCCGCAGCCGGTACGTCGTCACCAACGGCGGCATCCGCGAGTGGTTCGTCCGCCGTGAGGGCCAGGTCGTCGTCCAGACCTGGCACGGCACCCCGCTCAAGCGCATCGGCGCCGACCTGCTCGGCACCCCGAAGGCGAACCTGGCCTACATCGCGAGCCTCCCGCAGCGCTCGCGCCAGTACAGCCTGTTCATCACGCCGAACGCCTTCACCACCCCGATCATGACCAACTCCTTCCGCCTCCAGTGCGAGGTCCTGGAAGCGGGCTACCCGCGCAACGACGTCTTCCACGCCCCCGACCGCGTCAAGCGCGCCGCGGCCGTACGGGAGAAGCTCGGCATCCCCGCCGGCAAGAAGGTCGTCCTGTACGCCCCCACCTGGCGCGACGACCAGCGCTACGGCGGACGCCGCTTCAAGCTGGACAACCAGATCGACGTAGAGGCCGCGAAGCGCGAGCTGGGCGAGGACCACGTGCTGCTCTACCGCAAGCACCACAAGGTCCTCGACTCCATCCCCGGCGCCGGACAGGGCTTCGTCTACGACGTCACGTACTACCCGGACATCGCCGACCTCTACCTGATCGCCGACGTGCTGATCACGGACTACTCCTCGGTGCTGTTCGACTTCGCGCACTCCGGGCGGCCGATGCTCTTCTTCACGTACGACCTGGAGCACTACCGCGACACCCTGCGCGGCTTCTACTTCGACTTCACCTCCCGCGCCCCCGGGCCGCTGATCAAGACCTCCGAGGACCTCGTCTCCGCGATCCGCAACATCGACGAGGTGAGCGAGGAGTACAAGGAGAAGTACGCCCAGTTCCGGGTCGACTTCTGCGAGCCGTCCGACGGCCGCGCCGCCGCCCGGGTCGTGGACCGGATGCTCGCCGTCAAGGACGAGCAGCAGAGCTGAGCCCACCGCGGCCGCCCCCGCCGCCCGCCCGCACCCCGTTCACCCGCCGTCCTTCGGCGTCCACCGAGCGGAACGGGCAGGCGGCGGGGGCGGCCGCTCGCGTACTGTGCTGTGCCGGGGCGGCACAGCGGGCCCCGCGTCGGACACCGGGGCGATCCAGAGCGAGGAAGCACGTGGCAGAGCAGAGGCCGTCGGGCCGCGAGCCGGCAGTGACCGGCGCCCGCAGGGTCGTCGTCAAGGTCGGCTCCTCCTCGCTCACCACCGCCTCCGGCGGCCTCGACGCCGACCGCGTCGACGCCCTCGTCGACGTCCTGGCCAAGGTCAGGGACGGCGGCGAACGCGAGGTCGTCCTCGTCTCCAGCGGAGCCATCGCCGCCGGACTCGCCCCGCTCGGCCTCGTCCGCAGGCCCAAGGACCTGGCCCGCCAGCAGGCCGCCGCCAGCGTCGGCCAAGGCCTCCTCGTGGCGCGCTACACCGCCTCGTTCGCGCGCTACGGCGTCCGCGTCGGCCAGGTGCTCCTCACCGCCGACGACACCAGCCGCCGCGGCCACTACCGCAACGCCTACAGCACCCTGGACAAGCTCCTGGAGATGGGCGCCGTCCCCGTCGTCAACGAGAACGACACCGTCGCCACCGACGAGATCCGCTTCGGCGACAACGACCGGCTCGCCGCCCTCGTCGCCCACCTCGTCCACGCCGACCTGCTCGTCCTGCTCTCCGACGTGGACGGCCTCTACGACGGACCGCCCGGCACTCCCGGCGCCTCCCGGATCGCCGAGGTCACCGGCCCCGACGACCTGACCGGCGTCACCATCGGCAGCGCGGGGAAGGCGGGCGTCGGAACCGGCGGCATGGTCACCAAGGTCGAGGCCGCCCGCATCGCCACCGCCGCCGGCGTTCCCGTCGTCCTCACCTCCGCCAGCCGCGTCGCCGACGCGCTCGCGGGCCGCGACACCGGCACGTACTTCCACCCCACCGGACGCCGCTCCGCCGACCGGCTCCTGTGGCTGGCCCACGCCTCCACCCCGCAGGGCGCGCTCACCCTCGACGACGGCGCCGTACGGGCCGTGGTGGAGCGGCGCACCTCCCTGCTGCCCGCCGGAATCTCCGCCGTCGAGGGCGAGTTCAGCGCCGGCGACCCGGTCGAGCTGCGCGACCCGCACGGCACCCCGGTCGCCCGCGGACTCGTCAACTTCGACGCGAAGGAGATTCCCCAGCTGCTCGGCCGCTCCACCCGGGACCTCGCCCGCGAGCTGGGGCCCGCCTACGAACGCGAGGTCGTACACAGGGACGATCTGGTCCTCCTCGCGCCGCGCCTCACCCCCTGAAACGGCTGAAAGTCCCGCCATCCAGCGGGGACCTTCCCCAAAACCACCCCACGCCCGCCTGTGGACTGGTCCACTTTGTAGTGGGGGAACAGGGGTACCGCACAGCAACACATCACAGGAGGCCGCCGGTGAGACGAGCGCGCCCGGGGGCGCCGCCCCGAGGCACGGCCAACCGCGCCCTGACGAGTGTCGGAGCGGGGGCGGATTTCGACCAGAATCCGGCTCCGGCGGACACCGTCGAACGGGAGCCGGTCACGACGGCGAAGGAGGAGTCCCCGCAGTCCAAGCTCTGGCACATCACGCTCAGCGTGTCGGGCGCCGAGACTCCGCTGGGGGAGGTCAGACGCGGCCTGGAACAGCTCGCGCACGACCACCCCTTCCTGCTGACCAGCCGCTACGCGAGCGACCACGCGGAGATCCGCTACTGGGAAGAGGCCCGCGACCTGCACGACGCGGCCGCGGTCGCGCTGCGGCTGTGGGGCGAGCACCGCTCCAGCGCCCAGCTCCCGCCTTGGGAGATCGTCGGCCTGGAAGTCATCGACCGCGAGACCTACCACCTGCGGATCGCCGAGGGCTACGGGCCGCCGCCCGCGGCCCCCGTGGGCGTGCACCCCTACTGACCGCGATCCGGTGGCGTCCGCGCCCCGGGTCGGGCGTCTCGCATCACGGGATACGTGACGGATGCCCGCAGAGCGCGCATTACTCTGCGGGCATGACCACGCTCTCGCCCTACGACAACCTCTCCCCGGTCGCGCAGACCGCCTACCGGGCCCGCGCCGCCGCCGCCGACATCGCGCCACTTCCGCGCGCGGCCAAGGACGACGCGCTGCTGGCCATCGCCGACGCCCTCGAAGTGCGCACGAGCGAGATCGTCGAGGCCAATGCGAAGGACGTCGAGCGCGCCCGCGAGGCAGGGACGGGCGAAGGCATCATCGACCGCCTTACCCTCACCCCGGAACGGATCCGCGCCATCGCCGCCGACGTACGGGATGTCGCGGCCCTCCCCGACCCGGTCGGTGAGGTGGTGCGCGGCTCGACCCTGCCCAACGGCATCGACCTCCGGCAGGTGCGGGTCCCGCTCGGCGTGGTCGGCATCATCTACGAGGCCCGGCCCAACGTCACCGTCGACGCGGCCGCCCTCTGCCTGAAGTCCGGCAACGCGGTCCTGCTGCGCGGCTCCTCCTCCGCCTACGCCTCCAACACCGCCCTCGTCCGGGTCCTGCGCGACGCGGTCGGCGGCTCCGGCCTGCCGGCCGACGCGGTGCAGCTCGTCCCGGGCGAGAGCCGTGACTCCGTGCGCGAACTGATGCGGGCCCGCGGCCTCGTCGACGTCCTCATCCCGCGCGGCGGCGCCTCGCTGATCCGCACAGTCGTCGAGGAGTCCACCGTGCCCGTCATCGAGACGGGCACCGGCAACTGCCACGTCTACGTCGACGCGCAGACGGACCTGGCCATGGCGGTCGACATCCTGATCAACTCCAAGGCCCAGCGCCCCAGCGTCTGCAACGCGGCCGAGACCCTCCTCGTCCACAAGGACGTGGCGGACGCCTTCCTGCCGCTCGCCCTGGCCGCGCTGGCCGAGGCCGGGGTCACCGTCCACGGCGACGAGCACGTCCTCGCCCGCGCCGAGGGATCCAAGGCCACGGTGGTCCCGGCGACGACGGAGGACTGGGAGACCGAATACCTCTCCTACGACATCGCGGCGGCGGTCGTCGACTCCCTGGACGCGGCGGTCGCCCACATCCGGCTCTGGTCCTCCGGCCACACCGAGGCGATCGTCACCACCTCGCAGGCCGCCGCCCGCCGGTTCACCCAGTTGGTCGATTCGACGACGGTCGCCGTGAACGCCTCCACCCGCTTCACGGACGGCGGGCAGTTCGGCTTCGGCGCCGAGATCGGCATCTCCACGCAGAAGCTGCACGCCCGCGGTCCGATGGGCCTGCCCGAGCTGACCTCGACGAAGTACATCGTCACGGGGGACGGGCACACCCGGCCCTAGGCCCACGACCTAGGACGACAGGACCTCGCCCCTCCTTCGGCCCCTCCTCGCCCCTCCTCGGCCCCTCCTCAGCCCTCCTCGGCCCCTCCTGACGGGAGGGGCCGAGCCGACCACGCGTTCTCCCGTGCCGATCCGGGGGAGTTCACGGGGTCCCTGCCCAAAAGGTCCCGGCCGGGCTACCCTGAAACCGTGCCGGACGACGTGGGGGGCAAGCCGTTTCCTGACGGCTGGGAGCCCGACGACGACCGCGGGGGCGCGGACGAGGACTTCGCCTCCGTGGTGTTCGACGAGGACTTCGTCCGGTCGGCGCCCGTCCACGAGCCCACCGCAGTGGAGCGCCTGCTCGCCGCCGCCGAGGCCCGTGCCGAGGCCGATGCCGCCCGCGTCCGTCGGAGCCGCCGCGCGGACGACGACGCGTACGACCCCTACGGCGGCCCCCGGGGCTACCACGACCCCCAGGACCTCGACTACGACCCCGACCACGGCATCGGGGACGACGACTGCGCCCCGGGACCCTACGGCCGCCACGGCGGCTCCCTGCGCCCCTACCGCAACTCCGCCCGCTGGCACCGCCCGGTCGCCTGGCTGCTCGCCCTGGTGATGGGCGTCGGCATGGTCTCCCTCGCCTTCACCGCGGTCTACCGGGGCGGCTCGAACAACCGGCAGGACCAGGTGCCGCCGCCCGTCACCAGCGGCGTGGACAAGCCCGGGGTCGCCCCGTCGGCCTCCGCGGACCACTCCCGCCCCACGGTCTCCGCCGAGCCCCGGCTGCCCTGAACCCACCCCCTCCGTCACCCGACCGCCGACGGCCGCCCCAGGCGCTTGCGCACTTCCCATCCGTCTCCGCGTTTACACGGGCCGCAATCGACCTACCCTCAAGATGTGACCCCTCGTTCCCAGGGGGGCTTCTCGCTGCGGAGGCCACTCGGCCGAAGCAGACCGTTGCGCACCGAACCGACCGGTGTGGAGATGGGGAGAGAAGTCATGACAGGCCGCTCAGAACCACCGGACGGTGCGCCCGAGAACCCCGCGGGCGGCGAGGACGAGTACCGCTCGCTCGTCTTCGACGAATCATTCGTCCGGGCTGCGCGGATGCAGGAGTACTCGGCGCAGGAACGGATGGGCGAGCACGCCCGCGCCGTCCGGGCGCTGCCCGAGACGCAGGTCATCCGCAGCGGCGGCGGCTCCCGGGCCGCCGTAGCCCTGGTCGTCCTCATCGCCCTGGCCTTCGCGGTGGCCGTCTACGTAGGATTCCGGAGCCCGTACCCCCAGCCGGCCGCCCGGCGGGCCGAACCCCTGCGGACCACCGTCGTCCCCCTGGCCCCCCGGGGAGCCGTACCGGGCGGATCACCCGAGTGGCTGTACCGGGCCGAGCCGGTCTCCGGATTCCGCACGGGCGCCGACGGCATCAACTTCCCCACCGTGCAGCGCACGCAGAACTTCTCCGACAGCCAGATCACCGCCGCCCTCGCCACGGTCAAGGACTACCTGGTGGAGTCGTCCCTGAACCCCGACGTCCTCACCGGCTCCGTACGCCGGCCCGTCGAACACCTCCTCGACCCGGACCAGCGCGCCCAGTTCGAACAGAGCCTGAGCAGCCCGGCGGACGCCGAAGGCCACGCCGCCACCGGCTGGCTGGTGCGCTTCGACCCGGAGCAGGTGGAGCTCGCGGACCCGCAGATCCGGGTCGAGGGGGCCCTCGGCTACGAGGAAGAGTCCCCTGGCGTCCTCGGCGTCGTCTCGGACCACACGTTCACCTACGCCCTGCGCCCGGCGGACGGGCCCCACCGGGACGACGACGCCTCCCTGTTCACCGTGCGGCGCGAGCTGCGCTTCCGCTTCGACCGGGAGGACCTGCGACTGCACCGCCTGGAGGTGCTCACCGCCCATGTCCAGGCCGGGCCGCAGTCCTGCTCTGCCGACGCGACCGGGATGCTCCGCCCGCTCCTCGCCGGAGAACGGGCGGACGCCCGCGGGCCCGCCGCCACCGACCCGTACGCCACGGGCCGGCCCACGGCGGCGCTGTGCGGGACCCTGGAGGCCGTCAGCTCCCCGACGGCCCCGACGACGTCCCCGGGCTCCCCTCCTCAGGGTCCTGGGGCGGCCGACCGGCCGTCCCGTCCCCGGCCGTCCCGTCCCCGTCCGTAGCGGAACCGCCGGACGGGCCCTGCGCCCCGCCCTTCGCGCCCCCGGTTCCGGTGAACCGGTCACGCAGCTTGCCGCCCAGGTCTCCCGCGCCGCCGGCGATGTCGCCCACGAGCTTCATCAGCGGGTCCTTGCTGGTGCGCACCGTGTCCGCGTAGTGCGAGGCGGACTCCCGGAACGAGTCGGTCACCGAGGTGTCCTTGTCCTGGTCGCGCCGCGGGTAGTGGCCGTCCATGATCCGCTGGAAGTCGCGGGTCTCCGACCACTTCTTCAGCTCGGCGGCCCGCACGGTGGTGAACGGGTGCGTGCGGGGCAGCACATTGAGGATCTTGAGGACGGAGTCCCGGAGGTCGCCGCCCTTCTCGTACTCGTCGGCCTGGGCGAGGAAGGCGTCCACGTTCATCTCGTGGAGGTGATTGCCGCCCGCGATCTTCATCAGGCCGCGCATGGAGGCCGTGATGTCCTGGCCGACCAGCAGCCCGGCCCGGTCCGCGGACAGCTCCGACTTGCGGAACCACTCGCGCAGCGCCGTCACTATCGCCATGATCGCCACATTGCCCAGCGGGATCCAGGCGACCTTCACGGCCAGGTTGGTCAGGAAGAGCAGTATCGTCCGGTACACCGAGTGACCGGAGAGCGCGTGGCCCACCTCGTGGCCCACCACCGCCCGCATCTCCTCCTCGTCGAGCAGCTCGACCAGGCCGGTGGTGACCACGATGATCGGCTCGTCAAGCCCGATGCACATGGCGTTGGGCTGCGGGTCCTGCTTCACGTACATCGGCGGGACCTTCTCCAGGTCCAGGATGTAACACGCGTCCCGCAGCATGTCGTTGAGGTGGGCGAACTGCGCGTCGCTCACCCGGACGGAGTCGGAGAGGAAGAGCAGCCGCAGGCTGCGCTCCGGGAGCAGCCCGCTGAGCGCCTTGAACACGGTGTCGAACCCGGTCAGCTTGCGCAGGGCCACCAGGGCCGAGCGGTCGGCGGGGTGCTCGTAGGCCCGGGAGGAGATCCCGGGGAATCGCCGGCGCTGCCTGCTCGGCACGTTCTCGTGACTGTTGTCGGTCATGGATGGCCCCCTGTTCGTACGAGACGTCGCTCGTCCCCCGGACAAAAGCCAGCGTATGCGCTGGCGCTACGGTGTGCGGGGGCTGTGGATAACTTTGAGGAGCGCCCGAAATGTCGCACACCGCCGTACTGCTCGCCGCCGCGTCCGAGGAGCAGGGACCGGGTGACACCCTCCGGATCGTGTTGCTCGTCTCGATCCTCGGAGCGGTGCTGCTCGCGTGGTTCCTGCTGCGCGGATACCGCAACGACGACAACAACGACTGAGTCGCCGTGAGCGTGCCCGGGGGGCCCGCATACGATGTGACCGACGTCTTCCTTCCGATTCACGATCGATAGGTCCTGCCGAAGATGAGCCTCACGAGCACCGCACACCAGCTGGTCACCCTCGCCTCCGAAGGCGGCGAGGGCGGCAACCACGAAAGCCTCAACCCCTACTTCGTCGGCGCCGGGGCGTTCCTCGCGCTGATGTTCCTGCTGTGGGTCACCACCCGCTTCAACCGCGACCGCTGAGTCAGAGGCGTACAGCTGTGCCAGTAGGCTCTGCACGCATGGGAGAGCAGGAAGTGCCTACCGGCCCCGGCAAACGCCGCATCGGCGTGATGGGCGGGACATTCGACCCGATCCACCATGGACACCTGGTGGCGGCCAGTGAAGTGGCCGCCCAGTTCCATCTCGACGAGGTCGTCTTCGTCCCGACCGGGCAGCCGTGGCAGAAGAGCCACAAGAAGGTCTCCCCGGCCGAGGACCGCTATCTGATGACGGTCATCGCCACCGCGTCCAACCCGCAGTTCTCCGTCAGCCGGAGTGACATCGACCGTGGCGGACCGACGTACACCATCGATACGCTGCGGGATCTGCGCGAGGTCCACGGCGACGCGGACCTCTTCTTCATCACCGGCGCCGACGCGTTGTCCCAGATCCTCACCTGGCGCGACGCGGAGGAGCTGTTCTCGCTCTCCCACTTCATCGGTGTGACCCGCCCGGGTCACGTGCTCACGGACGACGGGCTGCCCGAGGGCGGTGTCTCCCTCGTGGAGGTGCCCGCGCTGGCGATCTCGTCCACGGACTGCCGTGAGAGGGTCGCGCAGGGGGAGCCGGTCTGGTACCTGGTGCCGGACGGCGTGGTCCGCTACATCGACAAGCGCCAGCTGTACCGCGGCGAATGAGCCACGGAGAGGGGCACCGGTGAACGACCCGCAGAACCCGTACGACCCGTACTACCAAGAGCCGCAGATCATCGGCTACGACGCGTACGGGCAGCCGGTCTACCAGCAGCAGGGGCAACAGCAGTACGACCAGCAGGGCCAGTACGACCAGCAGGGTCAGCAGGGTCAGGGTTACGACCCCTACGCCGCTCAGCCGGGTCAGGGACACCAGGCCCAGGACGCCGGCTACGGCTACGACGCGTACGGCAACCCCCAGCAGCAGCCCCGGAGTGACGACCCCTACGCAGCCCCGCATCCGGGACAGGCGCCTCAGCCGCCCCGGACGCAGCAGGGCCAGGGCACGGACCAGGGGTACGGCTACGGCTCCTACACCGACTACGGGTACGCCACCGGGCAGCAGCCCGCCGCGGTCGACACCGGTCAGCACTGGAGCATCCCGCAGCAGGGCGTGGCCCCCGCACCGGAACAGGCCCCGCAGCAGCCTCCCGCTCGGCATCCGCAGCCGTCACAGCATTCGCAGCAGTCACAGCATTCGCAGCAGTCACAGCAGTCACAGCAGTCACAGCAGTCACAGCAGTCACAGCAGTCACAGCGGTCGGCGGAAGACGCGGCGGAGCCGGACGCGGAGCCCGCGCTTCCGGGGCAGCGCAAGCCCGCCCCCGACTACCGCACCGAGCAGTTCTCGTTCATCGAGGAGCCCGACGAGGACTCCGAAGACGTCATCGACTGGCTGAAGTTCACCGAGAGCCGCAGCGAGCGGCGCGAGGAGGCGCGGCGCAAGGGCCGCAACCGGATGGTCGCCCTGATCGTCGTCGCCGTTCTCGTCGTCGTCGGCGGGGCCGGCTATCTCTGGTCCGCCGACATGATCCCGGGCCTGTCCGGGGCGGAAAAGAAGAAGGCCGTGGCCGCCGGCGCCCAGCAGCGCGACATGATGGTGGTGCACCTGCACGACACGAAGAGGGGCGGCACCTCGACGGCGCTGCTCGTCGACAACGCCACCACCAGACAGGGCACCACCGTCCTGCTGCCGAACTCCCTCGCCGTAGCCTCCGACGACGGAACCACCACCACACTCGGCAAGTCCGTCGAGGACGACGGCAGGACCGGCACCCGGGAGGCGATCGACACCCTCCTGGGCACCCGGATCACCGGCACCTGGCGGCTGGACACCCCGTACCTGGAGAACCTCGTCGAGCTGGTCGGCAACATCGAGGTCGACACCGACACCGATGTGCCGGGCGCGAAGAAGGGCGAATCGCCCCTGGTGAACAAGGGCGAGGGCCAGACGCTCAGCGGCGCGATGGCCGTCGCGTACGCCACCTACCGTGCGCCGGGGGAGCCCGAGGTCAAGCAGCTGACGCGGTTCGGCGAGGTCATGCGGGCCACGCTGCGCAAGATCTCCGAGGATCCCAAGGCCGCGACCGTCACCATCGAGACGCTGCTCCAGGTCCTGGACCCGTCGCTGCCCGAGAAGGACCTCGGGGCCTCGCTCGCCAAGCTGGCCTCGCGTGCCAAGGTCGGCGACTACAAGACGGCCCTGCTGCCGGTCCAGGAGGACGGCACGCTCACCGAGGCGGACACCCGTGACGTCGTCAAGGACATCCTCGGCGGCACGGTGAAGGCCCCCGAGGCGGGAGCTCCGCTCCGGGTCGCCGTCCGCAACGCCACCGGTAACGAGAAGGCCGCGGAAGCCGCCCGGATCCAGCTGGTCAACGGCGGTTACGCCTTCGTGGACAGCGGCAAGGCAGGGTCCGAGACGTCGTCCGTCGTGCTCTACCGGTCCGCCGAGGACAAGGAGAAGGCCGTCGAGGTGGCCAAGACCCTGGGCCTCTCCGCGGGTGACGTGAAGAAGGGCGAGCCGGCCGCCAACGCCGACGTGTCCGCGGTCCTCGGACAGGACTACGAGGTCCCGTAACCCGCCCGGGACCACCGGTCGGCGCTCCGGCGCCGGCCGGTGGCCGCGTCCGAACTCAACCAGGAAACGCAGTTCCGTTCGGTCAGGAAACGCAGTTCGGTGCGGCCGGGAAACGGAGTGAGGCCCGGCCGGGAAACCCGGTGAGGCCCGGCCGGGAAACGCAGTAAGGCTCTGTCGGCGGTCCGTGAGACCCTAGAGGTTGCATCCGACCGCCGACGAAAGCCTGCATGTGACCGCCACGGACCGCTCCATCGAGCTCATCAACGCCGCCGCTCAGGCGGCCGCCGACCGGCTCGCGCACGACATCATCGCCTACGACGTCAGCGATGTGCTGTCGATCACCGACGCCTTCCTGCTCGCCTCGGCCCCCAACGACCGCCAGGTCAAGTCGATCGTCGACGAGATCGAGGAGCAGCTCCAGAAGGAGCTCGGCGTCAAGCCGGTGCGCCGCGAGGGCGACCGCGACGCCCGCTGGATCCTCCTCGACTACGTCGACATCGTCATCCACGTCCAGCACAGCGAGGAGCGCGTCTTCTACGCTCTGGAGCGCCTGTGGAAGGACTGCCCGGAGATCGCCCTCCCCGAGGACGCGGTCAAGACCCGTGGCAAGGCCGAGGAGCACGCACAGCTCAACGGCGGCACGGAAGGTGATCAGAGCTGAACGGCAGCAGCAGCGGCACGGGCCGCCGAATCGTTCTCTGGCGGCACGGCCAGACGGCGTGGAACCTGGAGCGCCGTTTCCAGGGCTCCACGGACATCGAGCTCACCGAGGCCGGCGTCGGGCAGGCCCGCCGCGCCGCCCGGCTGCTCGCCTCGCTGAAGCCGGACGTCATCGTCGCCTCCGACCTGCGACGGGCGGCGGCCACAGCTGCCGAGCTCTCCGCCGTCAGCGGCCTCTCCGTCGCCCACGACGCCGCACTCCGTGAGACGTACGCCGGTGCCTGGCAGGGGCTGACCCACCAGGAGATCATCGAGCGCTTCGGTGATCAGTACGCGGCGTGGAAGCGCGGAGAGCCCGTGCGTCGCGGCGGCGGCGAGCTGGAGACCGAGGTCGCCGACCGGGCGGCGCCGGTCGTTCTGGAGCACGCCGAGAAGCTTCCGCAGAACGGCACGCTCGTCGTGGTCAGCCACGGCGGCACGATCAGGACGACGATCGGCCGGCTGCTGGGCCTGGAGGCGCACCACTGGGAAGGGCTCGGCGGGCTGTCCAACTGCTGCTGGTCCGTCCTCGGTGAGGGTGCGCGCGGCTGGCGCCTGCTGGAACACAACGCCGGCACGCTCCCCGAGCCGGTCCTCGGCGACGACGACTAGACGCCGTCCGGAGGCAGTTGAGAGGCCGTTCGCGGGCCGTCCGCGGGCGGCGCGGGCCGGATTTCACTTTCCGGCCGGTCGCAGGCTAAAGTTCTTCTTGTTCGCAGCGCGGAAACGCAGGGAAACAACAGCGAACAGCGGGGCTATAGCTCAGTTGGTAGAGCGCCTGCATGGCATGCAGGAGGTCAGGAGTTCAATTCTCCTTAGCTCCACAATCAGGATCCCGTCCCCATCAGGGGGCGGGATCTTCTGTATAGGGAGCACCGAGCGGGCTGACCCCCTTGCGGGGCCATGGCAGAATCGGAACGCCGGAGGGGGCGACGTACCGATCGGGAGGGAGCGCGATGCCTGCGAGTCGCGAACACGTCCCCGACCAGCCTCTTGTCGCCGCCCCGTACCCCGACCCCGTACCGCTCGAAGATCGATCCCGCCTCGGCTGCCCGTCCTGCGGTTCGTCCCATGTGGCCCAGGTTCTGGGTGACAACGGAGGGGTCTCCTACGTGTGCACGGCCTGCGGCCACAGCTGGAGCTGACTGATGGGTGCACACAGGCGTAAGTGCGACTGGTGCGGCAGCGGTACGCCCATCGTCAGGGACATGGACCCGGTCAACGCGGAGTACCAGTACTGGTGCGAGGAATGCGCGCGGGCGCTGATCATAAAAGGCGACCCCATCGAGACCTACCGGGAACTGGAGGGGGAGCCGATCTACGGGCGGCTCCTGGAGGAGCACTGCACCCTCAAGCGCTTCTACTCCTTCGCGACCGCCTGACCTCGCGGCCGCCTGACCTGCGGCTGACGATCCACTGTTCGGGATGATTCGGGCGTATCGGTGCGGACCGGAAACGATTTGGTGAAGCACCGGGGGGACCGTGTAATGTTCTCGATGTCGCCAGGGGAAACCGGGCGGCACACAGCAAGGGGCTATAGCTCAGTTGGTAGAGCGCCTGCATGGCATGCAGGAGGTCAGGAGTTCAATTCTCCTTAGCTCCACAAGATCGACAGTGAAGAAGCGGGCCACCCGGATCGGGTGGGCCGCTTCTCTGTCCGCTTCTCTGTCCGCTTCTCTGTCCGGTTCTCTTCTCCGGATCACGTATGTCCGGAGATCGGCCTCGGCCTGAGCCGGCCGCGTCCCCTGCCCAGCGCCCGCCGGCCCGTGACCGCGTTCCCTCCGCCGGGGCGGACGCCCCGGAAGCCGTACTCCCCGCTCCCTTCCGAACCCGTGCGGTACCCTGACGCCATGCGTGCCGTACGCCTTCTGCTTAGCGAGCCGCGCTGAACAGTCCCGACCGGTGAGAACGCCTGGTCGGAGTCAGCGCGGCGTCCCCTCCTGTGCGAGGGGATTTTTCGTTTCCCGGCAGATGACGATCGATGGAGCTTTGAGGATCATGAGCGAGACGAATTCCGCAGCCGAGACGGCCGCGCCGCACCGCTACACGGCGGCGATGGCCGCCGACATCGAGGCACGCTGGCAGGACTTCTGGGACTCCGAGGGGACGTACGAGGCGCCGAACCCCACCGGTGACCTGGCGGGCGACCCGGAGCTGGCCGCCAAGCCGAAGAAGTTCATCATGGACATGTTCCCGTACCCCTCGGGTGCGGGGCTGCACGTCGGACACCCGCTGGGCTACATCGCCACCGATGTCTACGCCCGCCACCAGCGGATGACCGGCCACAACGTGCTGCACACCCTGGGTTTCGACGCCTTCGGCCTGCCCGCCGAGCAGTACGCCGTCCAGACGGGCACCCACCCCCGGGTCTCGACCGAGGCCAACATGGAGAACATGAAGGCCCAGCTGCGCCGGCTGGGTCTGGGCCACGACAACCGCCGTTCCTTCGCGACGATCGAGGCCGAGTACTACAAGTGGACGCAGTGGATCTTCCTGCAGATCTTCAACTCCTGGTACGACACCGAGGCCGACCGGGCCCGCCCGATCGCCGAGCTGGTCGAGCAGTTCGAGAGCGGTACGCGCGCGACCCCCGACGGCCGTGAGTGGAGCGCGCTGAGCGCCACCGAGCGCGCCGACCTGCTGAGCGAGTACCGCCTGGCGTACGCCTCCGACGCCCCGGTGAACTGGTCGCCCGGGCTGGGCACCGTCCTGGCCAACGAGGAGGTCACCGCCGACGGCCGCTCCGAGCGCGGTAACTTCCCCGTCTTCAAGGCCAAGCTGCGCCAGTGGAACATGCGCATCACCTCCTACGCGGACCGGCTGCTGAACGACCTGGACGGGCTGGACTGGCCCGAGGCCATCAAGCTGCAGCAGCGCAACTGGATCGGCCGCTCCGAAGGCGCCCGGGTCGAGTTCCCGGTGGACACCGCCGGTGGCATCACCGTCTTCACCACCCGCCAGGACACCCTGTTCGGCGCGACGTACATGGTGCTGGCGCCCGAGCACGACATGGTCGAGCGGATCATCCCGGCAGCCTGGCCGGAAGGCACCCACCCGGTGTGGACCGGCGGCCACGCGAGCCCGGCCGAGGCCGTCACCGCGTACCGCAAGCAGGCCGCGGCCAAGTCCGACGTCGAGCGGCAGGCCGAGGCCAAGGACAAGACCGGCGTCTTCACCGGCGCGTACGCGACCAACCCGGTCAGCGGCGAGAAGGTCCCCGTCTTCATCGCCGACTACGTCCTGATGGGCTACGGCACCGGCGCGATCATGGCCGTACCGGCGCACGACGCGCGCGACTTCGCCTTCGCGCGCGCCTTCGAGCTGCCGATGCGCTGCGTCGTGCAGCCCTCCGACGACCGTGGAACCGACCCCTCCACGTGGGACGACGCCTTCGCCTCGTACGACGCGAAGCTGGTCAACTCCGCCAACGAGGAGGTCTCGCTGGACGGCCTGGGCGTCGTCGAGGCCAAGGCGAGGATCACCGACTGGCTGAAGGAGCACGGCGTCGGCGAGGGCACCGTCAACTTCCGGCTGCGCGACTGGCTGTTCAGCCGGCAGCGCTACTGGGGCGAGCCGTTCCCGATCGTGTACGACGAGGACGGCATCGCCCACCCGCTGCCCGAGTCGATGCTGCCGCTGGAGCTGCCCGAGGTCGAGGACTACTCCCCGCGTACCTTCGACCCGGAGGACGCGACCGCCCAGCCCGAGACCCCGCTGTCGCGCAACGCCGACTGGGTCAACGTCACGTTGGACCTGGGCGATGGCCCGAAGAAGTACCGCCGCGAGACCAACACCATGCCCAACTGGGCCGGTTCCTGCTGGTACGAGCTGCGCTACCTGGACCCGAACAACGACCGTCAGCTGGTGGACCCGGCGATCGAGCAGTACTGGATGGGCCCGCGCGAGGGGCAGCCCACCGGCGGTGTCGACCTGTACGTCGGCGGCGCCGAGCACGCCGTGCTGCACCTGCTGTACGCGCGCTTCTGGTCCAAGGTGCTGCACGACCTGGGCCACATCTCCTCCGCCGAGCCGTTCCACAAGCTGTACAACCAGGGCATGATCCAGGCGTTCGTCTACCGCGACAGCCGGGGCATCGCCGTTCCCGCCGCCGAGGTGGAGGAGCGCGACGGCGCCTTCTACCACGAGGGCGAGAAGGTCAGCCGTGTCCTGGGCAAGATGGGCAAGTCCCTGAAGAACGCGGTCACGCCGGACGAGATCTGCGCGGAGTACGGCGCGGACACGCTGCGCCTGTACGAGATGGCGATGGGCCCCCTGGACGTGTCGCGCCCCTGGGACACCCGGGCCGTGGTCGGCCAGTACCGGCTGCTGCAGCGTCTGTGGCGCAATGTGGTCGACGAGGAGACCGGTGAGATCACCGTCGTCGACACGGAGCCCGGCGAGGACACGCTGCGTGCCCTGCACAAGGCCATCGACGGGGTCGGCCAGGACATGGCGGGGATGCGGTTCAACACCGCCATCGCCAAGGTCACCGAGCTGAACAACCACCTGACGAAGGCCGGCGGCCCCCTGTCGCGCTCCGTCGCCGAGCGGCTGGTCCTGCTGATCGCCCCGCTGGCCCCGCACATCGCGGAGGAGCTGTGGCGGCGGCTGGGCCACACCGGGTCGGTCGTGCACCAGGACTTCCCGGTGGCGGACCCGGCGTACGTCGTGGACGAGACCGTCACCTGCGTCGTCCAGATCAAGGGCAAGGTGCGGGCCCGCCTGGAGATCTCGCCCGCCATCACGGACGAGGAGCTGGAGGCGCTGGCCCTGGCCGACGAGGCGGTCGTCGCGGCGCTGGGCGGGGCCGGGATCCGCAAGGTGATCGTGCGCGCGCCGAAGCTGGTGAACATCGTCCCCGCGTGACGACTGCTGTGTGACCACTGCGCTGTGTGACGACGTTCGTGTGACGACGTTCGTGTGACGGCGGCCGGGCGGTGGCGGCCGGGTGATGGCAGCCGCGTGATGGTCCCTGGACGTGGTGGGGGCCATCCCCTACGGGCAGGTTGGGGGTTCCGAAGGAACCCTCGGCCTGCCCGTTCCGTTTACGGTGGAGGGGGCGACCGGTATCGGCGGCCGCATCGAGACATCGAGGGGCATTCATGGAAGCCGCGATCACGATCCTGGCGTTGTTCTTGGTCGCGTTCGTCGCGCTGGGCGTCTACGCGACCGTGAAGGCCGTCGGCGCGGCCAAGCGAGGTGTGGACCGCACGATCACGCAGGCCCGGCGCACCGTGGAGGACACCACGCTCCGGGCCAAGAGCTTCGGGCAGACGGGTGTCGCCGGCGAGCTGGCGCAGCTCCGGCTCGCCCTGCGCACCTCGATGCGCGCCACGCAGGACGCTCTGCACGCCGGTGCCGCCGAGGACGCGTCCCTGGCCGAGTCGGTGGCACTGTTCCGGAGGCTGAGCGAGCACGGCCTCGAACTGGACGACGAGCTGAAGCGGCTGGAGCGCGAGCCGGACCGGGCGACGGTCGGCGGCCTGCTGCCCAAGCTGAGGGAACGCACGCAGCGGATCACGCACTCGGCGGAGTCGCTGCGCTGGGCGGCGCGGGACAGGGCGCGGCAGTTCGCCGACGACGACCTGGACGCGCTGAACGCGCAGATCGACATCGAGGCCGGCGCGCTGCGGCACTGGACCGTCGAGGAGCCGCCGCAGGCATCCGGCGCGGGGGCACCCGCCTCGACACCGGGCCAGGGCCCCGGGACGGACTGGCCCGAGCCGGCCGCCTCGACGGACCCCTCGGCCGGGAACAGCAGCACGGCCGACCAGGCGTGGTCCGGGCCGGCCCGCGAGGAGAGCCCGCAGGCGATCACCGCCCCGGACCCGCGGCTGCGCACGACCTACCCCTGGCAGAAGTCCACCCGGCCGGAAACGACGAACTGACGCACACGCGACGGCTCGCCCGTATCCACGACCCGGCCGGTTACGCCCCGAAGCGGCCATGAATGATCAGAGGGCCGGGGCCGGGCTGCCGCACTCCCACCACGCCAGGTAACCTCCGGCTCATGTCCCGCCATGTCGCTATCGTCACCGATTCCACGGCCTACCTGCCGCGCCCGACGATGGAACGGCACGGCATCACCGCAGTGCCGCTGACCGTCGTCCTGGGCGACCGGGCGCTGGAGGAGGGCACGGAGATCTCGGCGCGCTCGCTCGCCCTGGCTCTGCGGAAACGCCACTCCGTGACCACGTCCCGCCCCAGCCCCGAGGTCTTCGCCGCGGCCTACCGGGCGGCGGCCGAGGGCGGCGCGGACGCGGTGGTGTCGCTGCATCTGTCGTCGGAGTTCTCGGGCACGTACGCCGCCGCGCTGCTCGCGGCGGCGGACGCCCCCGTTCCGGTGCGTGTGGTGGACACCGGCATGGTCGCCATGGCCCTGGGATTCTGCGCTCTGGCGGCTGCGGAGACCGCCGAGGCGGGCGGCGGCCTGGACGAGGCAGTGTCGGCCGCGGAGAAGCGGGCCGCAGGCACGTCGGCGTATTTCTATGTCGACACGCTCGACTATCTGCGCCGGGGCGGACGCATCGGTACGGCGCAGGCCCTGCTGGGATCCGCGCTGGCGGTGAAACCGATCCTGGAGCTCGACGCGGGACGGATCGAGATGCTGGAGAAGGTGCGGACGGCGTCCAAGGCCATTGCCCGCCTGGAGGAGATCGTCGCCGAGCGGGCGGGGGTGGCCCCGGTGGACATCGCCGTCCACCACCTCGCCGCCCCGGAGCGCGCGGAGCGCCTGGCCGAGCGGCTGCGCGAGCGCGTTCCCGGCCTGGTCGACCTCCACGTCAGCGAGGTCGGCGCGGTGATCGGGGCGCACACGGGGCCGGGGCTGCTCGGCGCGGTGATCTCTCTGCGGTGATCTCACCGCGCGGATCTCACCGCGCTGCTTTCCCTGCGTTGCTTTCCCTGCGCTGATCTCCTCGCGCTGAGCGGGATTTCACCCCGTGGAGTGGTCGAGTTGTCCACAACCGCCGGTCTTTCCACAGGAATCGGTGCTGCTCAGCGGGTTCGGGCGGATGTGCCTAACGTCGTGAGGCATGGCCCTTCGATCTTCTCGAGCGTCGGCTCCCGATGCTCCTTCCGTCTCTGCCCTGTCATCCGACGCATCGTCCACGTCTCCACCTCCGCCCTCGCCTGAGCCGCCCGACCCGTTGTCGGCGAGGACGCCCGCACGGGTGCGGCGTGGTTCCGGCACGCGCCCGAGTGGCCGGGCGGGCGTGGGCCCCGGTGCGCGTTCCGACGCACGCCATGGTGGGCGGCTGTCCGCGCGGGGGCGTTCCGCCCGTGCCGCGGCGGCCGCGCGTCGTCGGGCGGACGCGCTGATGGCAGGTGTCCCCGGGCCAGGGCGCGGTTCAGCGCCCGTACCGGTACGTGAGGTTGAGGCGGAGCCCGTGCCCGTACCGGCACGTGAGGCGGAGCCCGTGCCCCTATCGGCACGTGAGGCGGAGCCCGCGCCCGTACTGGTACGTGAGGCGGAGCCCGCGCCCGTGCCCGTGTCGGAAGCCCCGGGGGTGGTGCCCGGGGGTACGGCCAGGGCGGGCCGTCTCGTGTCGGCCGTTCGGGAGCGGCTGCCGTTGTGGTTGCGGCTCCGGTGCGGGATGGCGCCGCGCACGCCGGTGGTGCTCGGACTGGTGCTGCTCGCCGCCGTGGGTGTCGCGGCGTTCCACTTCTGGTCCGTACGCCCCCAGGCCGTGCGCCCGCCGGAGCCGGTCGCCGACGAAGCGGCGGCGCCCGCGCTGCCTCCGGACCCGTTATGGTCCGGGGGCACCGGACAGGCCCCCCGTCCGACCGCAGGGGCGCCACCGGGCGTGGTTGCGGGCGGGGGAGGGCAGATCGTCGTCGACGTGAGCGGCAAGGTGCGTCGGCCGGGGGTCCGCCGGCTTCCGGCGGGCTCGCGGGTGGCGGACGCGCTCGACGCGGCGGGGGGTGTGCGAGCGGGCACGGATGTGACGGGGATCAATCGGGCGCGGGTCCTGCTGGACGGTGAGCAGGTCGTCGTGGGTCTGCCGCCCGGCCCGCCGGTCCCCGGGCCGGGCGGTGGCGGGCACGCCGGGGCCGACGGGCCGGGCGGCGTGCCGGACGGGCCCGGACCCTCGGCACCGCTGAGCCTGAACACGGCGACCGCGGAGCAGTTGGAAACGCTGCCAGGGGTCGGGCCCGTGCTGGCCCAGCACATGATCGACTACCGCACGGAGAACAACGGATTCCGGTCCGTCGACGAGCTCCAGCAGGTCAACGGGATCGGCGACCGCCGCTTCGCCGAACTCCAGCCGCTCGTACGGCCATGAGCGGCCGGGAGGCCCGGCCCTACGTCCGGGGAGCGGGCGATGCCGCAGGCAGTTCGGCGTGTGCGCCGGGAGTTCCGGGAACGCCGGGTGATCCGGGAACGCCGGGTGATTCGGGTGCGCCGAGCGTTTCGGGTGCGCCGGGTGATTCGGGAACGCCGGGTGGGGCCGGGGCGCGAGCGGATGGGCCCGCGGACCTGCGGCTCGTTCCGCCCGCCTTGGCGGTCTGGGCGGCTGCGGCGTCGACGCTGGGGCTGCCGGGGCGGTGGGTGGCCGCCGTGGCCGCCGCCTGTCTGGTTCCGGCGGTCGTTCTGCTGCTGGTGGCCTCGCGCACCTCGCGGGAGGGGCGGGGGAGGCCCGCCGGACGGTCCCGGGCCGTCGCCGCCGGGGGAGCCGTCCTGCTGTGTGCGGCGGCGGGCGCGGCCGTGGCCGGACTCCACGGGGCCGATGTGCGGCGCGGTCCGGTCCCCGGGCTGGCGGAGGAGTACGCGCGGATCGACGCCGACGTACGGGTGACCTCGGATCCCCGGACGACCCGCCCGGCGGTCCGGGGCAACCACAGCGCCCCGACCCTTCTCCTGATCGACGCCGAGGTCATGGAGGTGCGGACGCCGGACGGCTCGGGCACCCGGGTCCGGACACCGGTGCTGCTCATGGTCGCTGCGGGCGACCACCGGGCGGACTGGCAGAAGCTGCTGCCGTCCACCCGGCTCCGGCTCGGCGGCAGGCTCTCGCCCCCCGCCCATGAGGGCGAACACCTGGCAGCGGTCCTCCGGGTGGACGACGAGGGGGCGCCTCGGATCACCGGTCCGCCGACGCGGGTCCAGCGCATGGCAGGGGAACTGCGCGCCGGGTTGCGCGAGGCGACGGACGATCTGGACGCGGACGCCCGTGCGCTGTTGCCGGGGCTGGTGGTCGGTGACACCTCCAGGGTCCCGCCCGAACTCCACGACGCCTTCAAGGCGACCGATCTGACACACCTCCTGAGCGTTTCCGGGGCCAATCTCTCGATCCTGCTCTTCCTCCTCGTCGGGCCGCCGGGGTCGGCGCTGAGCGCGGAACGGCGCGGTCTGGCACCGATGTTGGGGATCTCCCTGCGCGGGACCGCGTTGATCGGCGGCGGGCTGACCCTCGCCTTCATCGTCGTGTGCCGCCCGGAACCGAGCGTGCTCCGCGCGGCGGCCTGCGGTCTCATCACGCTCCTCGCGATCGGAACGGGCCGCCGGAGGTCCCTGATTCCCGCCCTGGCGGCGGCTGTCGTCCTCCTGGTCCTCTACGATCCCTGGCTCGCCCGGAGCTACGGCTTCCTGCTGTCCGTGCTCGCCACCGGTGCGCTGCTGACCCTCGCACCACGGTGGAGCGCCGCTCTGCGGGCGCGGCGGGTGCCGGGGAGGCTCGCCGAGGTGCTGGCCGCTGCGGCGGCGGCGCAGGCCGTGTGCGCACCCGTGGTGGTGGTCCTGGCCTCACGGGTCAGCCTGGTGGCGGTCCCGTGCAACCTGCTGGCGGAGTTCGCCGTGGCACCGGCGACCGTGCTCGGGTTCGCGGCCCTGGCCGTCGCCCCGGTCTCCCCTTTGGTGGCCGAACTGCTGGCCGGGATCGCCGGCTGGCCGGTCGGGTGGATCGCCACGGTCGCCCGCACGGGGGCGGGGCTCCCCGGAGCGGAGGCCCAGTGGCCCGGAGGGTGGTCCGGCGCGGCGCTGCTGGCCGGCCTCACGGTGGCGGCCGTGTTCCTGGCGCCGAGGCTGGCCCGGCGCCCGTGGATCTGCGCGGCCACCGGGCTGCTCCTCGTGCTGGCGGTGCTGAGGCCGGTTCCGCTGACCCGGATCATGACCGGATGGCCGCCGCCCGACTGGGCGTTCGCCCTCTGCGACGTGGGGCAGGGCGACGCGATGGTGCTCATGGCGGGGGAGGGCACGGGGGTGGTCGTCGACGCCGGACCCGACCCCCGTGCGGTCGACCGGTGTCTGCGTGACCTCGCGGTGACCCGTGTCCCCCTCGTGGTCCTCACCCACTTCCACGCCGACCATGTGCGCGGGCTGCCTGGCGTGCTCCGGGGCAGGGCGGTGGGCGCGATCCAGACGACGAGCCTCGAAGAGCCGCCGGAGCAGGCCGCGTTCGTACGGCGGACAGCGGCTGCGGCGCGGATCCCGACGATGCGGGCCGTGGCGGGTGAGCACCGCCGGGCGGGCCCGGTCGACTGGCGGGTCCTCTGGCCGCGCCAAGGGCCCGGGGGAGCGGGGACGCTGGTGCGGGAGCCGAACGACTCCAGCGTCACGCTGCGCGTACGGGCGGCCGGCGGGCTGACCCTGCTGCTCCTCGGGGACCTCGAACCCCCGGCCCAGCGGGAGTTGCTGCGCGGCCGGGAGGTTTCCGGTCCCGTGGACGTCCTCAAGGTGGCCCACCACGGCTCGGCCTTCCAGGACACCGGGCTGCTCCACGGCGTACGGCCGAGGCTGGCGCTCATCTCCTGCGGCGCGGACAACCCGTACGGACACCCCTCGGCCCGTACGGTGGCCGCCCTCAGGGAGGTCGGGGCCCGGGTCCTGCGCACCGACACCGACGGTCCGATCGCCGTGACGGGCACCGGGAAGGCGCTGCGGGCGGTGGGCCGGTCATGACATGGCGCGGGTCAGACCAGCCACGCTCCGGCGAGCATCAGGTCGCGGTCGGCCAGTTCGTTCACCTCGCGCCAGGCGCGCACGGTGTGGGGGGTGATGTGCAGAAACACCCAGACGGGGGTGCGCGGGTCCCATCGGAGCTTCGCGGCGAAGGCTTCCCTTGCCGCAGAGGGAAGGTCCGCCCCCTCCAGGACCCTCGCCCCGCCCTCGATCAGCACCACGTCGCGCGTGGGGCCGAGGGTGATGCGGATCGGACCGTCGGGAGTCACGTTGACGGCGGTGGGATTGGTCCGCCGGGTGGCCATGACCAGGGTGCCGGTGACGTCGTCCCAGAGGAACGACAGCGGGACCAGAGTGGGAACGCCGTCCGCGGAGGCTGTCGCCACCCACGCGTCCTCGTCCTGTCGCAGACGGACCAGGGTGTCCTGCTTGCGCTGCTCCCGGCTGCGCGCGGGATCATGTTCGGTCATGCCCGTCAGGCTAGACCGCGATCACCGTGCCACGCCTCGGGCAACGGGCCTCGGTCAGGAGTCCTAGGCCCTGTCGTGGGCCCTGTCGTGGGACCGGTGGTCCGTGGGGCGGGAGCGGGCGCAGACTGGGCCCATGACCTCGCAGACACCCACGACGTCCGGCGCCTCCGTCCCGGGACCCGACAGCAACGACGTCGGCATCACCCCCGCTGCCGTCGACGCCTATCTCACCCGGATCGGCGCGGACCGTCCGGCGCGGGCCGACATCGCAGCGCTGCGCGATCTGCAGCACCGACATCTGCTCGCCGTGCCCTTCGAGAATCTCTCGGTCCATCTGGGCGAGGACATCGTGTTGGAGGAACGGGCCCTCATGGCCAAGGTGACCGGCGGTCGCGGAGGCTTCTGCTACGAACTGAACGGCGCGTTCGGAGCGTTGCTGCGGGCCCTCGGCTTCCGGGTGACCCTCCTCCAGGCCCGGGTCTTCGGCGACGGCGGCCGCCTGGGCATTCCGTACGACCACATGGCGCTGCGGGTGGAGACCGAGGACGGTACGGGGCCCTGGCTGGCGGATGTCGGGTTCGGCGACAACGCGCTGTGGCCGCTGGCGCTCGACGACCGGGCGGAGCAGGAGGACCCCCGGGGCGTGTTCCGGCTCCGTCAGGCGCCGCAAGGGGATCTGGACCTGCTGCGCGGAGGCTCACGGCAGTTCCGGCTCGACCTGAGGCCGCGGACGCTGCCGGAGTTCCGGGGAGGGGCCTGGTACCACCGCACCTCGCCGGACTCGCACTTCACCCGGTCCCTGGTGTGCTCCCGGTACACGGAGACCGGGAGGGTGACGCTGAGCGGGCGGACCCTGGTCACCACGGTCGGCGGGGATCAGCACCGTACGGATCTGGCCACGGACGAGGAGGTGCTCGCCGCCTACCGGGATCACTTCGGGGTGCGGCTCTCCCGTGTCCCCCAGCTCCGGGAGACGTTCGTGGCGCCGGGGCCCGCCGCCGACCGGTGACACGCGAAACGCTGCGGACGGATGCCACGGACGGACACCAGGGACGGATGCCACGGACTGATACGGAGGGACGGATGCCACGGACGGATGCCGAGGGCGAACGCAGCGGGCGACTGATCCACACCGCGGAACTTGGCATGCGGGCCTTCGGTGACACCTGCGTGCAACTCGACGCAGCTCATCGCACTGCGTCATACGTCCGTACACCTCATTACACCTTGTGGAAGCTTCGTACAAGACCCTCCGAGACCCTCCGTTTGCCTCGAACGCCGCAATAGTGATCGAATGCGTATTCGTCGGCGGGCCACTGATCCGACAAGGACGTCCACATGTCAGGGGCCCGAAGCGTGCAGCGCCCCTGGGGGTACGTAGAGATGTTCGGCCGTTGGCTGGGAAACAGAGGCCAGGCGGGTCGGCGCGGTGGGTCCCTCGCCGGATTCCAGGTGCCCCGTACCGCGGGCGTGCTCAACTGCCGGGTGCTGGACCCGGTCAACGAACCGGTTCAGCAGGCCGAGTTCGTCGTGACCGACAGCACGGGCCGCAAGGTGATCGGCGGTGAGACGGACCCCTTCGGCAGTGTTCTCGCCACGGTCCCGGCGGGTGACTACCGGCTGGCGATCACGGCCGAGGGCTTCACCCCGTTCCACGGAGCGGTGACGGTGACCGAGGGCGCGCACGCCACTCTGGGCGATGTGACCCTCCAGGTGGCGCAGCCGCCGCAGCTGCCCGAACCCGGCGACTGGGACATCGAGCCGAACCACTCGCAGATCGGTTTCACCGCCCGGCACATCGGGCTGGCACGCATCCACGGCAGGTTCAACACCTTCGCCGGGGCGGTCCGGATCGCCGACCGCATGGAGGACTCCGCCATGCACGTGATCATCGACGCGGCCTCGATCGACACCAATGTGCAGATGCGCGACGACCACCTGCGCTCCGGCGACTTCCTCGACGTCGGCCGCTACCCGACGCTGGAGTTCTACAGCGAGCGCTTCGTCCACCGGGGCGGCAGCCGGTGGGGTGTCACCGGGGCGCTGACCCTGCACGGCGTCAGCCGTACCGTGACGCTGGACACGCAGTACCTCGGGATCGGCAACGGCCTGGAGGGCGAGACGCGCGCCGCCTGCCGGGCCACCACCGAACTGCACCGTGAGGACTTCACCCTCACCTGGCAGACCATGCTGGCACGCGGGATCGCCGTGGTGGGGCCGAGCATCGTGATCGACCTGGACATCCAGATCGTGCCCAAGGGCTGAGCGGGCCGGACCGTTCCCGAAGGCCGATCCGGCCGGGCGTCACGGCTTCTCCAGCCAGCCCTCGTACTCCTCCGCGAACGCGTCGAGCGCGGCCGGGTCCAGGCGTCCGGCCGCGTCCTCCACGACCACCAGCCACTGGGCGTCCTCGGCGTCGTCCTCGCCGGCCAGCGCGTCCCGTACGAGCTGAGGCTCCTCGGTGACCCCGAAGCGGTCCGCCAGCTCCCCGGCCACCTCCTCCGCGGCGTCGCGGTCGGGCAGCACCAGTACATGTCTCACATCGCTCACCCGGCCATTCTCCGGTACGGGCGTTCGCGCCCCGCGCACCGGCCCCGCGCCCCGACAGCCCGGGGCCGTCCGGGCTGTCAGTGGGGCGTGGGATGCTGGATCGCGATGGCCACCAGGAAGAATTCCACCGACGATCCGCTCGCGCCCCTCACCCTCGCCGTGGGCCAGGAGGACCTCCTCCTGGACCGTGCGGTGCAGCAGGTGGTGGTGGCCGCCCGCGCTGCCGACGCCGACACGGACGTACGTGATCTGGCGTCCGACCAGTTGCAGCCCGGCACGCTCGCCGAGCTCACCAGCCCCTCGCTCTTCGCCGAGCGCAAGGTCGTGATCGTGCGCAACGCGCAGGACCTCTCGGCCGACACGATCAAGGACGTCAAGGCGTATCTCGGCGCGCCGGTCGAGGAGATCACGCTCGTCCTGCTGCACGCGGGCGGCGCCAAGGGCAAGGGGCTGCTGGACGCGGCGCGCAAGGCCGGGGCGCGGGAGGTCGCCTGCCCGAAGACCACCAAGCCCGCCGAGCGGCTCTCCTTCGTACGGTCGGAGTTCCGGGCGCACGGGCGGTCCGCGACACCGGAGGCCTGCCAGGCGCTGGTCGACTCCATCGGCAGCGATCTGCGGGAGCTGGCGAGTGCGGTGTCCCAGCTGATCGCGGACGTCGAGGGCACGATCGACGAAGCGGTCGTCGGGCGCTATTACACCGGGCGGGCGGAAGCCTCGTCGTTCACCGTCGCCGACCGGGCGGTCGAGGGGCGCGCGGCGGAGGCGCTGGAGGCACTGCGATGGTCGCTGTCGACCGGGGTCCCGCCCGTCCTGATCACCAGTGCGTTGGCGCAGGGGGTACGGGCGATCGGGAAGCTGTCCTCGGCCCGGGGCGGCCGGCCGGCCGATCTGGCCCGGGAGCTGGGTATGCCGCCGTGGAAGATCGACCGGGTGCGGCAACAGATGCGGGGGTGGACGCCGGACGGGGTCGCTTCGGCCCTTCGGGCCGTGGCTGCGGCGGACGCGGGGGTGAAGGGCGGGGGGGACGACCCCGAGTACGCCCTGGAGAAGGCCGTCGTCGCTGTTGCGCGGGCCGCGCGGGCTGGGCGGTAGGCCTCTCGGGGTGGAGTGGGGTGGGGTGGGGGCGGTTCGCCGTGGGGTTCGCCGCGGCGTGCGGGGCCTTTGTCAGTAGCGGTTCCGTCCTCAAGCGCCGGACGGGCTGGGTTTGCCTCGGCACCGTGCTGGGAGCGTGCGGGGCCATGTGCGATCGCCGGGTCCGTCCTCAAGCGCCGGACGGGCTGGATGTGCCCCGGCGGCGCGCTGGATGTGACCCCGGACCGGGCTACGTGGGCCACCATGCGCGCTGGGCGGGCCCCCGGGCGGGCACTGGATGTCGCCTCACGTGCGGAAGCCCCGGTCCTCGATCTGGGGAGATCGGGGGCCGGGGCTTCCGGGTCACACTTGGGTGCGCCGCACCCGCGTGGCGAACGCAGGTTCGGTGTGCGGCGCGGGGTGCCGGTCAGGGGCGGGAGAGAGGGCCCGTCTGGTCCGTTCCGGCGGTCACATCAGTGAGCTTCGGGAAGAAGCTCAGGCCTGCAGGGCGGCAACCTTGGACGCCAGCGCCGACTTCTTGTTGGCGGCGGCGTTCTTGTGGATGACACCCTTCGAGACAGCCTTGTCGAGCTGACGGGAAGCGTCGCGGACGGCCGTGGTGGCCTTCTCGACGTCACCGGCAACGGCGGCCTCGCGGGCCTTGCGGATCGCGGTCTTGAGCGACGACTTGACGGCCTTGTTGCGCAGGCGCGCCTTCTCGTTGGTCTTGTTCCGCTTGATCTGGGACTTGATGTTCGCCACGAATAGAGCCTTTTCAGGTTCGTTGGATCTTCCAGGTGAGCCGCGCCGCTCGTGAGAGCCACGAGGCACAGCTGTCCACGGTAGCAGTCACCCTCCGACCGGCCCAAACCGGTCGCTGTCCCGCAGGCGTGGGACGATGGAGCCTACGTATCGATCCGACCGACCCGACATCGACCCGAGACACGGCGTTCGGCGTCTCAAGAATCAGGACCCTGCGTGCCCGCGACTCCTTCCAACGTGCCCGAGCCGAGCCGTACCGACCCGGCGCTGATCCGCAATTTCTGCATCATCGCGCACATCGACCACGGCAAGTCGACCCTCGCCGACCGGATGCTTCAGCTGACCGGAGTGGTCGACCAGCGGCAGATGCGTGCTCAGTACCTCGACCGGATGGACATCGAGCGCGAGCGCGGCATCACCATCAAGTCCCAGGCGGTCCGGCTGCCCTGGGCCCCCAACACGGGTGAGGACACGGGCACCACCCACGTCCTCAACATGATCGACACCCCGGGCCACGTGGACTTCACCTACGAGGTCTCCCGTTCGCTCGCGGCCTGCGAGGGCACGGTGCTGCTGGTCGACGCCGCGCAGGGCATCGAGGCCCAGACGCTGGCCAACCTCTATCTCGCGATGGAGAACGACCTCACCATCGTCCCGGTGCTCAACAAGATCGACCTCCCGGCCGCGCAGCCGGAGAAGTTCTCCGAGGAGCTGGCCAACCTCATCGGCTGCCAGCCCGAGGACGTGCTCAAGGTCTCCGCGAAGACGGGCGTCGGCGTGGACGCGCTGCTCGACCGGGTCGTGCGGGACGTGCCGGCCCCGGTCGGCGTCGCGGACGCCCCCGCCCGCGCGATGATCTTCGACTCGGTCTACGACGCGTACCGCGGTGTCGTCACCTATGTCCGTGTCATCGACGGGCAGCTCAACAAGCGCGAGCGCATCCGGATGATGTCCACCGGCGCCACCCACGAGCTGCTGGAGATCGGGGTGTCGTCCCCGGAGATGACCCCGGCCGACGGCATCGGCGTGGGCGAGGTCGGCTACATCATCACCGGGGTGAAGGACGTCCGGCAGTCCAAGGTCGGTGACACGATCACCTCGCTGCACAACGGGGCGACCGAGGCGCTGGGCGGCTACAAGGAGCCCAAGCCGATGGTGTTCTCGGGGCTCTATCCGCTGGACGGGTCGGACTACCCGGACCTGCGCGAGGCGCTGGACAAGCTCCAGCTCAACGACGCCGCCCTGGTCTACGAGCCGGAGACCTCCGCCGCGCTCGGCTTCGGCTTCCGCGTCGGCTTCCTCGGCCTGCTCCACCTGGACGTGGTCCGGGAGCGGCTGGAGCGCGAGTTCGGCCTCGACCTGATCGCCACCGCCCCCAACGTGGTCTACCGCGTCGAGATGGAGGACGGCACCGAGCACGTCGTCACCAACCCGAGCGAGTTCCCCGAGGGCAAGATCGACAAGGTGCACGAGCCGGTCGTCCGCGCCACGGTGCTGGCCCCGAGCGAGTTCATCGGCGCGATCATGGAGCTGTGCCAGAACCGGCGCGGCACCCTGCTCGGCATGGACTACCTCTCCGAGGACCGGGTCGAGATCCGCTACACCCTGCCGCTCGCGGAGATCGTCTTCGACTTCTTCGACCAGCTGAAGTCGAAGACCCGGGGTTACGCCTCCCTCGACTACGAGCCCACCGGCGAGCAGTCGGCCCAGCTCGTCAAGGTCGACATCCTGCTGCACGGCGACAAGGTGGACGCGTTCTCCGCGGTCACCCACAAGGACAAGGCGTACGCGTACGGCGTACGGCTCGTCGCCAAGCTGCAGAAGCTCATCCCCCGGCAGAACTTCGAGGTGCCGATCCAGGCGGCCATCGGCGCCCGGGTCATCGCCCGGGAGACCGTCCGCGCCATCCGCAAGGACGTCCTCGCCAAGTGCTACGGCGGTGACATCTCCCGTAAGCGGAAGCTGCTGGAGAAGCAGAAGGAGGGCAAGAAGCGGATGAAGATGGTCGGCAACGTGGAGGTTCCGCAGGACGCCTTCATCTCCGTCCTGTCGACGGACGAGTCCGCGGGTGAGAGCAAGGGCAAGAAGTAGTCCGCTCTCCAAGGGCCCTCATGCCGCAGCAGTACCGGCGTGGGGGCCCTTTCGTTATGAAAGCCGCGGTCCGTTGCCTCTTACGTGGCGGACACGCGCGCTCTACTCTGATCACGACTCGATGGTTACTGGTCAGTTAAACAAGCCCGACCAAGCAGGTTGCGCAGAAGCACGGGAGCAGTAGGCAGTAGGCGGTGGGCAGGAGCACCACGGCAGCCAGCCGCCGTATCAAAGAAGCCGGTCGTAGCAATGCCGCAGGCCCGGAGGACGTCGTGAGCGACACACAGACCTTGATCGATAACCGGCCGCCCTCCGTGGCGGCCCTCTTCATCGACCGCGTGGCGGCGACCCCGGACGGGGAGGCGTACCGCTATCCGGTGCCGTCGGCCTCGGGCGCGGGTCCCGACGACTGGAAGTCGCTGAGCTGGGGCCAGGCCTCGGAGCGGGTCTACGCGATCGCCGCCGGGCTGATCGCCCTCGGCGTGCGGCCGGAGGAGCGGGTGGCCCTCTCCTCGGCCACCCGGGTGGAATGGATCCTCATCGACCTCGGGGTGATGTGCGCGGGCGCCGCGACGACCACCATCTACCCGTCCACGAACGCCGAGGAGTCCGCCTTCATCCTGGCCGACTCCGAGAGCCGGATCCTCATCGCGGAGAACGCCGAGCAGCTGGCCAAGGCGCGGGAGAGCCGCGCGGACCTGCCGAACCTCGCCCATGTCGTGGTCATCGACCCGGCCGGCGTCGAGCCCGCCGATGACGACCCCGAGGGCTGGATCATCACCCTCGCCGAGCTGGAGGCCCAGGGCGACGAGCTCCTCGCCAAGACCCCGGACGCGGTCACCGAGCGGGTCGCCGCGATCACCGCCGACCAGCTCGCCACGCTCATCTACACCTCGGGCACCACCGGCCGCCCCAAGGGCGTACGGCTGCCGCACGACAACTGGTCGTACATGGCCAAGGCCACCGTCTCGACCGGGCTGATCAACGCCGACGACGTGCAGTACCTCTGGCTGCCGCTGGCCCACGTCTTCGGCAAGGTCCTCACCTCCGGCCAGATCGAGGTCGGCCACGTCACCGCCGTCGACGGCCGTATCGACAAGATCATCGAGAACCTGCCGGTCGTCCAGCCGACCTACATGGCCGCCGTCCCCCGGATCTTCGAGAAGGTCTACAACGGGGTCGCCTCCAAGGCCCGCGCGGGCGGCGGAGCCAAGTACAAGATCTTCCAGTGGGCCGCCGGAGTCGCCCGCGAGTACGCCAAGGTCTCCCAGGACAACTTCCGCCGCACCGGCAAGGCGTCCGTCCCCTTCGCGCTCGGCGCCAAGCACAAGGTCGCCGACGCCCTCGTCTTCTCCAAGATCCGTGAGGCCTTCGGCGGCCGGCTGCGCGCCTGCGTCTCCGGCTCCGCCGCCCTCGCCCCGGACATCGGCTACTTCTTCGCGGGCGCCGGCGTCCACATCCTGGAGGGCTACGGCCTCACCGAGACCAGCGCCGCCTCCTTCGTCAACCCGGGCGAGGCCTACCGCACCGGCACCGTCGGCAAGCCGCTCCCCGGCACCGAGGTGCGCATCGCCGAGGACGGCGAGATCCTGCTGCGCGGCCCCGGTGTCATGGAGGGCTACCACAACCTGCCCGACAAGACCGAAGAGGTCCTGGAGTCGGACGGCTGGATCCACACCGGGGACATCGGCGAGCTGTCGGTCGACGGCTACCTGCGCATCACCGACCGCAAGAAGGACCTGATCAAGACGTCCGGCGGCAAGTACGTCGCCCCGGCGGAGGTCGAGGGCCAGTTCAAGGCGGTCTGCCCGTTCGTCTCCAACATCCTGGTGCACGGCGCGGACCGTAACTTCTGCACCGCGCTCATCGCGCTCGACGGCCCCACCCTCCTGGGCTGGGCCGCCGAGAACGGCCTGGAGGGCAAGTCGTACGCGGAGGTCGTCGCCGCCCCGCAGACCGTCGAGCTGATCGACGGGTACGTCAAGCGCCTCAACGAGGGACTCCAGCGCTGGCAGACCATCAAGAAGTTTCGCCTCCTGCCGCGCGACCTGGACGTCGAGCACGGCGAGCTGACCCCCAGCCTCAAGCTGAAGCGGCCGGTCGTCGAGCGGGAGTACCGGGGCCTCATCGACGAGATGTACGCGGGCTCGCGCGAGGCCTGAGCCACGGGGCCGGCGCGAGGGCTCGGCCCCGGACGGGCACTGGCGGGGCGGCCGGACACCTGAGGTGTCCGGCTGCCCCGTTCCGGCTGCCCCGTTCCGGCTGCCCGGTTCTGGCCGGCCCGCCTGGCAGGGAGTGGCGCGCCGCGGACGTCGACGTGCGCGCCGCGCCGGTCGTTCGCCGCGGGGGGCGAGGTCAGCCGCGCCTACTTCACTCGCGCCGACCTCGCAGGTGCTCGCAGGTCCGCGCCATTCAGCCGCGCCGTCCTCGCAGGTCCGCGCCGAGTTCAGCCGCGCCGACCTCGCAGGACCCTGGCGAGGACCACCACCAGCAGCCCGGCGCAGGGGATCACCAGCAGGCCGGCGCGCAGGCTGGTCGCGTCGGCGACGTAACCGACGACCGGCGGCGACAGCAGGAAGCCCAGGCGCATGAGCCAGGAGACGATCGTCAGACCCGATCCCGGTTTGAGCCCGGGCAGGGCGTCGGCTTCGTGCATCGCCGCGGGCACCAGCGTCGCCACCCCGAATCCGGCCAGGGCGAAGCCCAGGATGGTTCCGGGCAGCGTCGGCACCGCCAGGGCGAGTCCCATGCCGACCGCGGTGATCAGGCCGCCGGTCCGGGCCACGGCACGCTGACCGAAGCGGTCGACGAGGCGGTCCCCGATGATGCGCCCGATGAACTGGGCACCCACCAGGGCGATGAAGCCCCAGGCGGCGAGTGCCGCGGAGGCGTGCAGGGTGTCCGTCAGGTAGAGGGCGGCCCAGGAGTTTCCCGCGTCCTCGACGAGCGCGCCGGCCGTGGCGATCAGAACGAGCGCCGCCAGCACGTACCCGACGCGCGAGGCGCGCGAGGCGCCGGCCGCTCCCTCGGCGCTCCGCCGTTCCGGACCGGTCTCCGTCTCCTCCGGTTCGCTGTCCGGGCCGGGCAGGCAGAAGCGCCGTGCGGTCACGGCGGCGAGAACGAGGACGGTCGCCGAGATCGTGAGGTGGGCGCCGAGCGACAGGCCCAGCGACATCGCTCCGGCGGCCATCAGCCCTCCGGTGACGGCGCCGATGGACCAGATCGCGTGGAACGAGTTCAGGATGGAACGCCCGTAGAGCCGCTGCACCCGTAGACCGTGCGCGTTCTGTGCGACATCCGTCAGTGCGTCCATGGCTCCGGCCAGGAACAAGGCGCCCGCGAACAGCGCGGGCGACGGGGCGAGGCCGGCGGCCAGGATCCCCATCGCCGTCAGCAGGGTGCCGACGACCGCGACCCGCGCCGAGCCCGCGCGGCGGATGAGCACCCCTGCCGCGAGGCCGGCCGCGATGGCGCCCGCCGGGAACGCGGCGACCGCCAGTCCGTAGGCGCCGTTGCCGATCGCCAGATCGTCCTTGATCTGGGGATACCTCGGCAGCAGGTTGGCGAACACGGCCCCGTTGGTGAAGAACAGGACGGCTACGGCGGTCCGCGCGTTCCGCTCGGCGCGGAGAGGACGTGCCTCGATGTCGACGGTCATGCGGAGGACCCTAACCTCGGAGCGTACGAACGTACACTCTTTCGGGCGATGAATCCCGACCGATCGGTAAGTATTTCACCCGGACGACGGCGGCCACCGCCCCGCGTCCGCCCGGTGCGCGTTCGGTTAGGCTGGCCTTCCTTGGTGGGCCCGGGTGGTGACGGAGAACGCGGGCTTCGGGCCCGCGCGCGAGGTGGGGGCAGTGTGGAGAGGATCGCGCTCGCGGCCGGGGCCCTGTACGTCATCGTCCTGCTCCGCGCCGGAGGGACGTTCGCCGTCGGGTGGCTCGCGGGAGCCGGCGCCCGGCGAGGCAGGTTCGCGGGGCTGACCTCTTCGGCGAAGTTCCGGCGCGCCGAGCGCGCGATCCAGCGGTGGGGCGCGCCGGTGGTCGCCGTCTCCTTCCTGACCGTCGGGTTCCAGACCGCCGTCAACTTCCTCGCGGGCAGCATGCGCATGCCGTTGCCGCGCTACCTCCCCGCGCTGTTCGTGGGCGGAGCGGCCTGGGCGCTGATCTACGCGACCGCGGGGCTCGGCGTGCTGGAGGTCCTGGGAAGGCTCTTCGCGGAGCGGACGGCCCTCGGGGTGTCCGCCGTGGCGGTGCTTCTCCTCGTCGTGTGCGGGGTGGTGGTGTACCGCAGAAGGAGGGCGGCCCCGTCCTCCGGCGACACTGCCGCCGACGCATCGTGAATCCGGTCGGCGAAGGGCTTCCATGGCCTCGATCCGGCTCCGGCCCTCGCGGTGACGCGTTTCCGAAGCGTTGCGTTCGAGTCCGCTCGATTTTCTGCCCACTTCGGTAACTCGGTGCTTATGGATGCGGCCGGTCTGTCACTCTGTCGGTGTCGTCGGACCGTAGGAGCCGCACCATGGCGCCCATCCCCTTGCAGCGGGACATCGTGCAGCGTCCCGGCACCACCCGTGCCGGGCTCGCGCACGGCCCGCGCCTGGCCAGCCGCACCAGCCTGCCCGGCATACCGCTCGCCCCGTCCGCCGCCCGCCGGTTCGTGCGGGCCGCGCTCGCGGAGTGGACCGGGATCGGGGTCCCCGCGGCCGTGGGCTTCAGCGACCGGCTGGCCGACGACGCCGTGACCGTCACCAACGAGCTGGTCACCAATGCCGTGGTGCACGCCGGGACCACCGTCGACCTGGTGCTCAGGCTGGAGGAGGAGGGCGGCGAGGAGCCGTCCGCCGCCCTCGTCCTGGAGGTCACCGACCACCACCCGGCCCGCCCGGTGAGCGGCGACGAGCCCGGCGCGGGACCCGGACCGGCCGGGGTGAGCCCCGGGGAGCTGCCCGATCCCGCGGAGTACGGCCGTGGCCTCCAGCTCGTCGCCACCCTCGCCGACTCCTGGGGCATCACCTACCGCACCGGCCTCAAGACCGTCTGGGCCCGCCTCCCCGTCGACGACTGGAGCGCCCCGCCCGCCCCGCCCGACGGGGAGGCACTCAGACGTGGCCTGCGCGCCGCCGAGATCCTCGCCCCCGCCGCCAGACGCACCGAGCGCGACGACGCGGTCTGGGACAGCCGGGGCGCTCCGGCCTTCCTCGCGGAGGCATCCGACCTGCTCGCCGGGCAGCTCGACGAGGACCTGGTGGCCGCCATAGCCGGCCAGCTCCTGGTGCCCCGGCTGGCGGACTGGTGCGCGATCTGGCTGGAGGCCGAGGGCGGGGGACCGGCCGCCGAACCCCGGCTCGCCCGCGTCTGGCACAGCGACGAGACCGGCACCGAGCCCCTGCGCGCCGTCCTGGAGCGGGAGCCTCTGCGCCTCCCGGCCGACGTGGGCTCCGGCCCCGTCCCCGTCCCCGTGCCCTGGCCCGCCCACCCTGTCGAGGAGGACCGGAAGGAGGGCGGGGAGGGCCGGGAGAAGGAAGGAGAGGGCGGGGAGGGCCGCGAGGACCGGCAGGCCGCTCCCGCGCCGCCCCCGCACCCCGGCGGCCGGGACGGGGCCGCGCTCGCCTTCCGCATCACCGCCGGTGGCCGGGCGCTCGGCACCGTGCTCGTGGGCCGCGAGGGCGTCGCCCAGGTGCCGGAGGCCGTCGCCTCGCTGATCGAGGACTTCGTCCGCCGACTCGGCCTCGCCGTGGGCGCGGCCCGTGCCTACACCCGCCAGGCCACCATCAGCCGGATCCTCCAGCGCGGACTGCTCCCCAGCAAGGTCGCCGAGATCCCCGGCGTCACCAGCGCCCTCGTCTACGAACCGAGCGACGACGGGGTGGTCGGCGGTGACTTCTACGACATCTTCGCGTGCCCCGGCGACCGCTGGTGCTTCGTCCTCGGCGACGTCCAGGGCAGCGGCCCCGAGGCCGCCGTCGTCACCGGCCTCGCCCGCCCCTGGCTGCGGCTGCTCTCCCGGGAGGGCTTCGGCGTCGGGGAGGTCCTGGACCGGCTGAACCGGCTGCTCCTCGACGACGCCATGGAGGCCGCCGAGGCCGCCGCCCTGATGGTCGCCGCCGCCGGGGGCCAGCAGCTCCACGACGGCACCCAGTCACGTTTCCTCTCCCTGCTGTACGGGGAGGTCGTGCCGCTCCCCGACGGCGGGGTCCGCTGCACGGTGGCCAGCGCCGGGCACCCCCTGCCGCTGCTGCTGCGCCCCGACGGCTCCGTACGACCGGCCGCCGAGCCCCAGGTGCTGCTCGGGGTCGTCGAGGACGTGGCGTACGAGAGCCAGGGCTTCGACCTCGCGCCCGGGGACACCCTGCTCTGCGTCACGGACGGGGTGACCGAGCGCCGGTCGGGCCCGCTGATGTTCGACGACGGGGACGGGCTGGCCCGGGTGCTGGCCGGGTGCGCCGGGCTGCCCGCCGAGGCGACGGCCGAGCGCATCCGGCGGGCCGTCCACGAGTTCGCCGAGCAGCCCCCGGACGACGACGTGGCCCTGCTGGTCCTGCACGCGCACTGACCTGCATGCGGACTGGACGGGTCGGCACGCGAACTGACCTGCCCGCGGACTGACCGGGCCGGCGCGCGCGAAGCCACCCGGTCCGGGGAGCCACCGGGTCGGGGGAGCCACCCGGCGGGGAGCCGCCCGGTCCGGGAAGTGACCCCGTCCGGGAAGTGACCCCGTCCGAGAAGCCACCCCGTCCGAGAAGCCACCCGGTCCGGGGAGCCCACCCGGTCTGGGGAACTCCCGCGGCGAGCGACAATGGTCGGTATGCCTTCCGTACTGCCCGATGGTGAGCCCGTGCCCGACGACGGGGCGCTGCCCCGCCACGCCCTGGAAGGCGCAGCCGACCGCCCGCTCGGCTTCTACCTGCACGTCCCCTACTGCGCCACCCGCTGCGGCTACTGCGACTTCAACACCTACACCGCCACCGAGCTGCGCGGCTCCGGCGGGGCCCTGGCCTCCCGCGACAACTACGCCGCCCACCTGATCGAGGAGGTCCGCCAGGCCCGCAAGGTCCTCGGCGACGACCCCCGCCCGGTGCGCACGGTCTTCGTCGGCGGCGGCACGCCCACCCTGCTGCCCGCCGCCGACCTGGTGCGCATGCTGGCGGCGATCAGGGAGGAGTTCGGGCTCGCGGACGACGCGGAGATCACCACCGAGGCCAACCCGGAGTCCGTCGACCCGGCCTACCTCGCCGCGCTCCGCGAGGGCGGCTTCAACCGGGTCTCCTTCGGCATGCAGAGCGCCAAGCAGCACGTCCTGAAGATCCTGGACCGCACGCACACCCCCGGCCGCCCCGAGGCCTGTGTCGCCGAGGCCCGGGCGGCGGGCTTCGACCACGTCAACCTCGACCTGATCTACGGCACCCCCGGCGAGTCCGACGACGACTGGCGGGCCACCCTGGACGCCGCGATCGGCGCGGGCCCCGACCACGTCTCCGCGTACGCCCTGATCGTCGAGGAGGGCACCCAGCTCGCCCGCCGCATCCGGCGCGGCGAGATCCCGATGACCGACGACGACGCGCACGCCGACCGCTACCTCATCGCGGACGAGGCGTTCGCCGCCGCCGGCTTCGACTGGTACGAGGTCTCCAACTGGGCCACCACCGAGGCGGGCCGCTGCCTGCACAACGAGCTGTACTGGCGCGGCGCCGACTGGTGGGGCGCGGGCCCCGGCGCCCACAGCCACGTCGGCGGGGTCCGCTGGTGGAACGTGAAGCACCCCGGCGCGTACGCCCAGGCGCTCTCCGAGGGCCGCTCACCCGGCGCGGGCCGCGAGATCCTCGGCCAGGAGGACCGCCGGGTCGAGCGCATCCTGCTGGAGCTCCGGCTGCGCGAGGGCTGCCCGCTCTCCCTCCTGAAACCCGACGGCCTCGCCGCCTCCCGCCGCGCCCTGACCGACGGGCTGCTGGACCCGGAGCCGTACGGGAAGGGCCGCGCGGTCCTCACCCTGCGCGGGCGGCTCCTGGCCGACGCCGTCGTCCGCGACCTCGTCGACTGAACCGGCCGGGCCGCCTCACGGCCGGCAGTCCTTGACCGTCAGCGGGGGCGCGACCCCGGCAGGCTTGCCGCAGACCACGGTCCGATCGGCGTTCGGCTTGGGACGGACCACCTTGACGATGTTGAGGCCGTGCACGTTGTCGGAGACCGAGGACCGCGTCCGGCTGAACGAGATCGTCCCCGTCGGCATGTTGTTGAGGTCCACCGTGTGCAGGGTCGCCCAGGTCTCCGCCGCGCTCCGGCGCTTGTCGCCGCGGGCCGCCGCGTCGTACAGGGCGGCCGTCGCGCTGTAGGAGATGACGGTCTGCCCGCTGGCGAACAGGCCGTCCTCGTACGCCGCACCCCCCGACGCCAGCGCGGTGACCTCCCCCTCGGGGTGCAGCGCCCGCAGCGTGCGGTACGCGTCCCCGTAGAAACCGAGGTTCTTTCCCCGGTCCAGCGGAGCGAGCGAGCTGTGGTAAAGCGTGACGTTGGCCGCGATGGAGGTGCTGGCGTCGAACGTCCCCTTCGTCAGATCGTCCCCGGTGAACACCGTCATCCGACGGTCCGAGCACCCGGTGGTCACCGACAGGCCCCGCATCAGCGTCGGTACGTCCTCGACCCGCCCCGCGAAGTACAGCGCGTCGGGGACCCGCTCGGCCCGGCAGATGGTCGTCAGCGGGGCGTTCAGGCTCGCCCCGCCCGGCAGGTCGTACGGCACGTCCTTGCCCAGATCGAAGCCCGCGTCGTGCAGCATCTGCCGGCCCGCGTCCCGCTGCTCGGCGGTGTACCGGTCCAGGTCCCCGTTGCGGTCCTCGCGCGACAGCACGAGCGCGTGCGGACGGTCGAGGTCCTTCGCGATCTGCCGGGCGACCAGCCCCAGCGCGTGCGTCTGCTCCTCGTCCGTCGCCGCGAGGCCGAAGTAGTTGGGGAACTCCCGGGGCAGGTCGCTGCTGGAGTTCGTCGTGTTCACCACCGGCAGCCCGGCCTCGCGCAGCAGCTTCACCGCGTTGTCGCTCTCGTCGGTGTTGCGGCCGAGACCGACCACCCCGACCACCGTCGGGTCCCGCCGGGCCACCTCGATGATCTTCCGCACGGCGGTGAGCTGCCGCAGCATGTCCTCGCCGCCGTTCGCGGTCAGCACCCGCAGCTTCACCGACCGGCGCAGGGTCTTGTTCACCTCCCGCTGGTGGAGATAGACGCCGGTCAGCTCCTCCAAGCCCTTGCGGGTCTCCTCCCGCTCCTTCCCCGTGGCGGTGAGCGGACCGGCGTACACGACCGTCACGTACGTGTCGTCCGGTTCGATGTCGTCGTTCTCGTCCCGGATCGCCTGCTCGATCCGCTCGAAGGTGATGCCCTCCCCGGCCCCGTTCAGATCCAGGTCGTTGCCCCGCGCGAAGCGCACCTCGGGGGCGGTCGCCACCCCCACGCACTCCCGGTCGTCCCCCTTCCCGGCCCAGATCGCGTCCGTGTTCCGGTCGGTCAGCGGCCCGTGGCAGTACGTGTCGCGCCAGTGCCCGGCCCACAGGAACGCCCCCAGCAGACTTCCCACGACGAGCACGGCGATGCTCGCCCGCGACATCACCCACCACGCCCAGGTCCGCCGCACCCGGTGGGTGACGAGCTGCGCGTGCGCGTGCTCGTGGGTCAGCTTCTCGGTGGACAGCGGCAGCAGCAGCACCCACGCCAGGGTCGCCGCCGCCCCCGGCGACTGGCCCAGACTCAGATCGTCGACCCAGCGCTCGTAGCGGGCCCGCGCCCCGGACGAACCGGACGGCGCACCGGGCCCCGGCCGCTCCGGGGGCAGCGGCGGCGTGTGCCGCATGATCTCGGGCGCCTGGAGCGAGGCGAGCAGCAGCAGCGGATCCACCTCGCTGCGCCGCGACCGTACGCTGTTGATCGCGTTGATCAGCAGGATGCCGCCGTTGTCCTGGGTCGCCCGGGGCAGGAACACCACCGGCGGGACCGTGCGCTTGCTGCGCCGCCAGTCCAGGGAGTGCGGGCGGTAGTTGTGCCGCAGGTCCTCCAGCAGCGCCTGCACCCGCAGCTCCAGATGGAACTGGCGCGCGTACTCGTCGCCCGCGCCCGCGTCCGCCACCCGCTCCGCGACCGCCGCCGCCCGCGCCCGGATCACCCGCCACGAACCGCTCGGCGACAGCCACGACCAGCCGTCCGACGGATAGCCGGTGCTGGAGGCGGCCAGGGACGAGGTGGTGGCGAACCACCGGCTGGCCCGGCGCAGCCACAGCAGCGGCGGCGCGGCCCGGCTCGCCAGGCCCACCACGGCGAGCCCGATCAGCGCGACGGCCGCCACCAGGGCCGTCAGCAGCCAGTCGATCTCCCCGAGCAACACGCTGAGCAGGGCGATGAAGAGCGCGCCGACGAACGTCTCGGGCCGCACCGACTGCCGCAGCGAGGCCCACCGGGTGCCGCCGCGCGGCCGGCCGGACCGCCAGCGCAGCCGGCTCAGCTGTTCCAGGATCCGTTCCTCGCGCACCTCGGAGGTGTTCCCGTCGGACTGCTCGACCACCGTCGCGGTGGCCTGCTCGATCGCCCCGAGCAGCCGGGAGCGGGGAAAGGCGAACGTCTTGTACTGGGTGTTCTCGCGGGTCTCCCACGGCTTCTCGGAGAGCGTGCGCACCAGGTCGAGCGCCGCCTCGTACGGGGTCGCCCCCTCGCCGTCCAGCAGCCGCACCGGCACCCGGCGCAACTCGTTGGCCCGGTGCACCTGATGCACGAGCTGCTCCACCCGCGCGTCGATCTCCGGCCCGGCCCCGGCGTCCGCCGCCTGGACCACCACGAGCGGCATCACCGGCCGGTTGACCCGGTACCGGTCGATCAGCTGCTGTATCAGATGGAAGACGGCCGAGGCCGCCTCGTTGTCCGCACTGTCCCGCCAGACCTCGCGTGCCATCGGTACCCGCCCTTCCCCCGTGAGCCCTTCGGCCCGTGAACCGCCTGCCCGTTCCTCCACCTCAATAACCGATGGTGCGTGTGGGACGCAGGCATTCATAGGGATAGGTACGAGATCCTCTGCGACAGTCCTGCAACAGACCGGAATCAGGCCCGGACATCAGTCCGGAAGAGTGACGAAGTCGATCAATTCCTCTACCCGTCCCAGCAGTTGGGGTTCAAGATCCTTGTAGCTGCGGACCTTGGACAGGATGTGCTGCCAGGCCGCCCCGGTGTTCTGGGGCCATCCCAGCGCCCGGCACACGCCCGTCTTCCAGTCCTGCCCCCTCGGCACCACCGGCCACGCGTCGATCCCCACCGAGGACGGCTTCACCGCCTCCCACACGTCGATGTACGGGTGCCCCACCACCAGCACATGGTCCCCGGTCACCCGCTCGGCGATCCGGGACTCCTTGGAGCCGGGCACCAGATGGTCCACCAGCACCCCCAGCCGGGCGTCCGGCCCCGGCGCGAACTCCCCGACGATCGCCGGCAGGTCGTCCACCCCCTCCAGGTACTCCACGACCACGCCCTCGATGCGCAGATCGTCGCCCCATACCCGCTCCACCAGCTCCGCGTCGTGCCGGCCCTCCACATAGATCCGCCCGGCCCGCGCCACCCGGGCCCGCGCCCCGGGCACCGCCACCGAACCGGAGGCCGTACGGGTGGGACGCACCGGGCCGCCGGGGCCCGGGCGCACCAGCGTGACGACCCTGCCCTCCAGCAGGAAGCCGCGCGGCTCCATCGGGAACACCCGGTGCTTGCCGAAGCGGTCCTCCAGGGTCACCGTCGGGCCCTGGGCCGTCTTCTCGCAGCGGATCACCGCCCCGCAGAAGCCGGTGGAGACCTCCTCCACGACCAGATCGGGCTCGGCGGGCACCTCGGGCACGGGGGCGGACCTCTTCCACGGCGGGGTCAGGTCCGGCTGGTAGCTGCGCATGGCACGACGATATTCGCCCGAACCGCCGGCGGACGTCGGAGACCCGGCCGAGGCCGCCGGGACGCCCCGGTGACGACCCTGGAGCACCTCGGAACGTTCCTAGGAGGTGGTCCAGGGTCCTCACCGGGGTTTCACCCCTCGTCGAGGTCCACGTCGAAGCGCTCCGCCAGCGACGCCCGCTGCGCCCGCACGAACGCCGCGTCCACCACCGCCCCGTGCCCCGGCACGTACAGCGCGCTCTCGCCGCCCAGCGCCAGCAGCCGCTCCAGCGCGGCCGGCCAGCGCGAGGTGATCGCGTCCCGGCCCGCCTGCGGCTCGCCCGACTCCTCGACCAGGTCACCGCAGAACACCACCGGAGGCTCACCGCCCGTGCCCGGCACCAGCGCCGCGAGGTCATGGCCGCTGTGCCCGGGGCCCACGTTCGCCAGCAGCACCTGACGGCCGCCGCCCAGGTCCAGCGTCCAGTCGCCGCACACCTCGTGGTGCGGGACCACCAGCGTGTCCACCGACCGGGCCGCCTCGCCCTCCGGCACCCCGTGGCGCACCGCCGAGGCGCCGAGGCTCTCCGCCCCGCCGCGCAGCAGCGCCGCGACGCCCGCCGCCCCGTACACCTGGGCCCCGGCGAACGCGGCGGTGCCCAGCACATGATCGAAGTGCGGGTGGCTCAGTGCGATATGCGTCACCCTCCGCCCGAGCAGCGCCTCGGCCTGCCGCCGCAGCTCGACTCCCTCGCGCAGCGTGGCGCCGGTGTCGTACAGCAACGCGCCGTCCTCCCCGGCGACCAGCGCGGCGGTGGCGTCCCAGCCGGGGAGGCGCCGCCTGCCGATACCGTTGCCCAACCGCTCCCAGCCGAAGTCTTCCCAAGCGACGTCCATACCAGGACGCTATCGGCAACGACCTGCGCGGTCTCGGGGAGGCGTGGCCGGTCGCCCTTGCCCCCGCCCCACCCCACCCCCGTACACTGACTGCGGGGATTGCTGGCACTCGAACGCACCGAGTGCCAGACAGACACCGAGAGACACAGCTGGAGGTGTGCGCGATGCTCAGCGAACGCAGACTCGAAGTGCTGCGCGCCATCGTCCAGGACTACGTCGGCACCGAGGAGCCCGTCGGCTCCAAGGCGCTGACCGAGCGGCACCGGCTGGGGGTCTCCCCGGCCACCGTCCGCAACGACATGGCGGTGCTGGAGGACGAGGGCTTCATCGCCCAGCCGCACACGAGCGCGGGACGCATCCCGACCGACAAGGGGTACCGCCTCTTCGTCGACAAGCTCGCGGGCGTCAAGCCGCTCTCCTCGCCCGAGCGCCGGGCCATCCAGAACTTCCTCGACGGCGCGGTCGACCTCGACGACGTGGTCGGCCGGACGGTGCGGCTGCTCGCGCAGCTGACCCGGCAGGTCGCCGTCGTGCAGTACCCCTCGCTGACCCGCTCGACGGTGCGGCACGTGGAACTGCTGGCGCTCGCCCCCGCCCGGCTGATGCTCGTCCTGATCACGGACACGGGCCGGGTCGAACAGCGTATGATCGACTGCCCTGCGCCGTTCGGCGAGGCATCGCTCGCGGATCTGCGGGCCCGGCTCAACAGCCGGGTCGTCGGACGCCGCTTCGCGGATGTCCCGCAGCTGGTGCAGGAGCTGCCGGAATCCTTCGACAGCGAGGACCGGGGGACGGTTTCCACGGTCCTTTCCACCCTCCTCGAAACACTGGTCGAGGAGACGGAGGAGCGGCTGATGATCGGCGGCACCTCCAACCTCACCCGCTTCGGACACGACTTCCCGGTGATGATCCGGCCGGTGCTGGAAGCACTGGAGGAACAGGTCGTCCTGCTGAAGCTGCTCGGTGAGGCAACGGACTCCGGCATGACCGTACGGATCGGGCACGAGAACGCCCACGAGGGGCTCAACTCCACGTCCGTCGTCGCGGTCGGCTACGGTTCGGGCGACGAGGCAGTCGCCAAACTCGGCGTGGTCGGACCGACCCGCATGGACTACCCCGGAACGATGGGAGCGGTACGCGCAGTGGCACGTTACGTCGGACAGATCCTGGCGGAGTCGTAAGTGGCCACGGACTACTACGCCGTACTCGGCGTGCGCCGCGACGCATCTCAGGACGAGATCAAGAAGGCATTCCGTCGGCTCGCACGCGAGCTGCACCCGGATGTCAACCCGGACCCGAAGACCCAGGAGCGGTTCAAGGAGATCAACGCCGCCTACGAGGTGCTCTCGGACCCGCAGAAGAAGCAGGTCTACGACCTCGGCGGCGACCCCCTCTCCGCCAGTGGCGGCGGAGGCGGTGGCGCGGGCGGTTTCGGAGCCGGCGGCTTCGGCAACTTCTCCGACATCATGGACGCGTTCTTCGGCAACGCCGCGCAGCGCGGGCCCCGTTCGCGGACCCGGCGGGGCCAGGACGCCATGATCCGGCTGGAGATCGACCTCAACGAGGCGGCCTTCGGCACCACCAAGGACATCCAGGTCGACACGGCCGTCGTCTGCAACACCTGCAGCGGCGAGGGCGCGGCCCCCGGCACGTCCGCCCAGACCTGTGACATGTGTCGCGGCCGCGGCGAGGTCTCGCAGGTCACCCGGTCCTTCCTGGGCCAGGTCATGACCTCGCGGCCCTGCCCGCAGTGCCAGGGTTTCGGCACCGTCGTGCCCACCCCGTGCCCGGAGTGCGCCGGCGACGGCCGCATCCGCTCGCGGCGCACCCTGACCGTGAAGATCCCCGCGGGCGTCGACAACGGCACCCGAATCCAGCTCGCCGGCGAGGGCGAGGTCGGCCCCGGCGGCGGCCCGCCCGGCGATCTGTACGTGGAGATCCACGAGCTGCCGCACGCCGTGTTCCAGCGGCGCGGCGACGATCTGCACTGCACGGTCACCGTCCCCATGACGGCCGCGGCCCTCGGCACCAAGTGTCCGCTGGAGACCCTGGACGGCCTGGAGGACATCGACATCAGGCCCGGCACCCAGTCCGGCCAGTCCGTGCCCCTGCACGGGCGTGGCATCACGCATCTGCGCGGCGGCGGCCGGGGCGACCTGATCGTGCACGTCGAGGTGATGACCCCGTCCAAGCTCGACGCGGAACAGGAACGGCTGCTGCGGGAGCTGTCCAAGCTGCGCGGCGAGGAACGGCCCCTCGGCCAGTTCCAGCCAGGTCAGCAAGGGCTCTTCTCCCGGCTGAAGGACGCGTTCAACGGCCGCTGAACCGCTTTCCGCCTTTCACCGCACCGCCCGCCGGTCCCGAACCGGCGGGCGGTGCGGCGTACGGCGGCAGAACCGGTCACGGCGTCGGCTGGCTGATTCGGCCCTGTTGGACACGACGTGGCACGATGCGGTCATGTCCTCCGAGTTGACCGATCTCTGCCGGTATCCGATCGTGCAGGCCCCCATGGCGGGCGGCGCGTCCGGACCCCAGCTCGCCGGGGCCGTCGCCGAAGCCGGCGGGCTCGGATTCCTGGCCGCCGGGTACAAAACGGCGGACGGGATGTACAACGAGATCAAACAGCTGCGCCGGCTCACCGGCGGGCCGTTCGGCGTCAACCTCTTCATGCCGCAGCCCGCGCTCGCCGACCCCAGCGCCGTCGAGGTCTACCGCCACCAGCTCGCCGGTGAGGCCGCCTGGTACGAGACCCCGCTCGGCGACCCGGACAGCAGCGGCGACGACGGCTACGAGGCGAAGGTCGCGATCCTGCTGGAGGACCCCGTTCCGGTGGTCTCCTTCACCTTCGGCTGCCCCACCCGGGACACCTTGGACGCCTTCGCCAGGGCCGGGACGCACACCATCGTCACGGTCACCTCCGCCGAGGAGGCCCAGAGCGCCCAGTGGGCGGGCGCCGACACCGTCTGCGTCCAGGGCGTCGAGGCGGGCGGCCACCAGTCCACCCACCGCGACGACCCGCAGCTCGACCAGACCGGCACCGGGCTGCTCTCCCTCATCACCCAGGTCCGCGAGACCGTGCAGATCCCGGTCATCGCCACCGGCGGCCTGATGCGCGGCGCGCAGATCGCCGCCGTCCTCGCGGCGGGCGCGGACGCCGCCCAGCTCGGCACCGCCTTCCTGGTCTGCCCCGAGTCCGGGGCGCACCCGCTGCACAAGCAGGCCCTGACCAACCCGCTGTTCGTCCGCACCGAGCTGACCCGTGCCTTCTCCGGGCGGCCCGCCCGCGGCCTGGTCAACCGCTTCGTCCGCGAACACGGCCCCTACGCCCCCGCCGCCTACCCCCAGGTCCACTACGTCACCAGCGGGCTGCGCCTGGCCGCCGCCAAGGCCGGGGACGCCCAGGGCATGGCCCTGTGGGCCGGGCAGGGCCACCGGATGGCCCGGGAACTGCCCGTCGGCGAGCTCATCGAGCTGCTCGCCGCCGAACTGGAGGCCGCCCGGTCGGCCCTGAGCATGAGGAGCCCCCGGTGACCGCACCGGTCTTCGTCGTCGAACGGATGCCCACCGGGCCGGAGTTCGTCCTGGACGGACCCGAAGGACGGCACGCCGTCTCCGTGAAGCGGCTCCAGCCCGGCGAGGACGTCGTCCTCACCGACGGGCTCGGCCACTGGGCGGAGGGCGTCGTCCACACCGCCGAGGGCAAGGACCGGCTCACGGTCACCGGCCTCGACACCCTCCACGAGGAGCCCGCGCCCGCCCCGCGCATCACCGTCGTCCAGGCGCTCCCCAAGGGAGACCGGGGCGAGCTGGCGGTCGAGACGATGACCGAGACCGGCGTCGACGCGATCGTTCCCTGGCAGGCGGCCCGCTGCATCACCCAGTGGAAGGGCGAGCGCGGCGCCAAGGCCCTGTCGAAGTGGCGCGGCACGGCGAGGGAAGCGGGCAAACAGTCCCGCCGGGTCCGCTTCCCCGAGGTGGCCGAGGCCATGACGACCAAGCAGGTCGCCGCCCTCCTCGCCGCCGCCGACTTCGCCGGGGTCCTCCACGAGGACCGCGACCACGACAGCACCCCCCTCGCCACCGCCGAACTCCCCGCCACCGGCACGATCGTGCTCGTCGTCGGGCCCGAGGGCGGCGTCTCCCCGCAGGAGCTGGCCGCCTTCGCCGAGGCGGGCGCCCGCCCCTACCGGCTCGGCCGCAGCGTCCTGCGCACCTCCACCGCCGGGACCGCCGCGACCGCGCTGCTGCTGGGGCGTACGGGGCGCTGGGGCTGAACACGGCCCGGAGAGCCGGGGATAGCATGCCCCTGTACTGATCACCTGATACTGATCACCTGATACTGATCACCTGATACTGATCACCTGTTCACCTGTACCGACTCACCAGCGAACGAGGAGGCCCGGAGCCATGGCGGGAGAGCCGCAGTCCGACTGCCTGTTCTGCAAGATCGTCTCGGGAGACATCCCGGCGACCATCGTCCGCGAGAGCGAGACCACCGTCGCCTTCCGCGACATCAACCCGCAGGCGCCGACCCACGTCCTGGTCATCCCGAAGGCCCACTACCCGGACGCCGCCTCCCTCGCCGCCGCCGAACCGCTCGTCGCCGCGGACGTCCTGCGCGAGGCCGGGGAGGTCGCCGCCGAGGAGAAGGTCGACGGCAGCGGCTACCGGATCATCCTCAACACGGGCTCCGGCGCCGGCCAGACCGTCTTCCACGCCCACGCGCACGTCCTGGGCGGCCGCGGCCTCCAGTGGCCCCCCGGATAACGGAGCCCTCCGACCATGTCCGTACGCGAGCTGGTGGTGCTCGGCACCGCCAGCCAGGTCCCGACCCGGCACCGCAACCACAACGGCTATCTGCTGCGCTGGGACGGCGAGGGCATCCTCTTCGACCCAGGCGAGGGGACCCAGCGGCAGATGCTGCGGGCCGGGGTCGCCGCGCACGACATCGACCGGATCTGCGTCACCCACTTCCACGGCGACCACTCCCTCGGGCTCGCCGGGGTGATCCAGCGGATCAACCTCGACCAGGTGCCGCACCCGGTGACCGCGCACTACCCGGCGAGCGGGCAGCACTTCTTCGACCGGCTGCGGTACGCCACCGCCTACCGCGAGACCGTCGAACTGAACCAGGCCCCGGTCGCCGGGACCGGCGGGGTCCTCGCCACCACCCCCGCGTACACCCTGGACAGCGCGAGACTCTCGCACCCCGTCGAGTCGTACGGCTACCGCCTCACCGAGCCCGACACCCGGCGGATGCTGCCCGCACTCCTGAAGGAACACTCCATCGCCGGACCGGACGTGGGCCGCCTCCAGCGCGACGGCGTCCTCGGCGGCGTCACGCTGGAGCAGGTCTCCGAGGAGCGGCGCGGGCAGCGGTTCGCGTTCGTCATGGACACCCGGCTCTGCGACGGGGTGTACGCGCTCGCCGAGGGCTGCGACCTGCTCGTCATCGAGTCGACCTTCCTCGACGAGGACGAGAAGCTGGCCGTCGACCACGGGCACCTGACCGCCGGACAGGCCGCCCGGGTGGCGAAGGAGTCGGGCGTCCGCCACCTCGTGCTCACCCACTTCTCGCAGCGCTACAACGACCCCGAACTCTTCGAGATCCAGGCCCGTGCCGCCGGGTTCGACGGCGGACTCACCGTCGCCCAGGACCTGATGCGGGTCCCGGTCCCCACCCGCCATCACCCCTGATCCGCCACCGCCTCTGATCCGACCCCACCCCTGATCCGCCACCGCCTCTGATCCGGCCCCACCTCTGATCCACCCCCACCCCGATCCGACCCCACCCCTGTCTGCGAGACACCGTGCACCTCCCCAAGGCAGAACTCCACCTCCACATCGAAGGAACCCTCGAACCCGAGCTGGCCTTCGCCCTCGCGGAGCGCAACGAGGTGGCCCTGCCCTACGCCACCACCGACGAACTGCGCGCCGCCTACCGGTTCGAGGACCTCCAGTCCTTCCTCGACCTCTACTACGCGCTGATGGCCGTCCTGCGCACCGAGGACGACTTCGCCGAACTCGTCGACGCCTACCTCGCCCGCGCCGCCGCCCAGGGCGTCCGGCACGCCGAGATCTTCTTCGACCCGCAGGCCCACACCGCCCGGGGCGTCCCGATCGGCACCGTCATCGAGGGGATCGGCCGGGCGCTGGAGCGCAGCGAGGAGACCCACGGCGTCTCCACCCAGCTGATCATGTGCTTCCTGCGCGACCTGTCCGCCGAATCGGCCCTCGGCACCCTGGACGCGGCCAAGCCGTATCTGCACCGGATCAGCGCGATCGGCCTGGACTCCGCCGAGGTCGGCCACCCGCCCGCCAAGTTCCGCGAGGTCTACGAGGCGGCCACCGCCCTCGGCCTGCGCAAGGTGGCCCACGCGGGCGAGGAGGGCCCGCCGGAGTACATCAGGGAGGCCCTGGACGTCCTCGGCGTCGAGCGCATCGACCACGGACTGCGCTGCCTGGAGGACCCGGAGCTGGTGGAGCGGCTGGTCGCCGACCGGGTGCCGCTCACGCTCTGCCCGCTGTCGAACGTGAGGCTGCGCACGGTCGACACGCTCGCCGACCACCCCCTGCCGGCGATGCTGGCCGCCGGACTCCACTGCACGGTGAACTCCGACGACCCCGCCTACTTCGGCGGGTACGCCGGGGACAACTTCGACGCCGTCCGCGACGCGCTCGCCCTGGAGCCGGAGCAACTGCGCACCCTGGCCCGCAACTCCTTCGAGGCGGCCTTCCTCGACCACGACGAGGAGCGCAGGGCGCGCTACCTGTCCGAGGTCGAGGCGTACGCGTTCGACTGACCGGAACCACCGTCCGGACCGGCCGTCCGGATCGCGCTGCGCACCAGCCGCCCGCGCCGCAGGGCCGGCACCCGCAGCTCCGTGACGGCCTGCTCGGGTGAGCCGAGCTTCGGCACCGCGCCGGACAGGCTTCCGGTGGTGGCGGCGAGCAGGGCGGCCGGGGCGCCACCGCGACGACGCACCGAGCCGGGCACCAGCGGACGGCCGCCGGTGTGCAGCGCCACGGCGGTCACCGGGGCGGCGACCAGCAGGGTGGCCGCCCCCAGGATCAGCCCCATCGTCGGATAGCCGGCCTCCGCGGAGAGCACGCTGCCCAGCAGCGGACCGCAGGCCACCCCCACGGAGGAGGCGGAGCCCGCCAGCACCGCCCAGCGGCCGCGCACGTCCAGGGAGGCGGCAAGACCGATGAGGTAGGAGAGGACCACCGGGTAGAAGGCGTTCCACACGATCTCTCCGGTCGCGAACGACCCGAGATCCCGGGCCGATGAGCTGACCACGATGCTCGCCGCGATGACCAGGGTCCCCAGCCCGATCGGCACCGCCCGGCCGAGCCGCGCGCCGAGGATCCCCGCGCCCGTTACACCGAGCAGCCCCGCGCCGAGCGCGGCGGCGAACACCGCGCCGACGGTGACCTCGGACAGCCCCACCTGGACCGCGCCGATGCGGCTGCTCACACCCCAGAGCGCGTTCTGCGCCATCGACCAGACGAGCATGCCGCCCGCCAGGACGAGCCCGGAGCGGCGGTGCGGGAGCCGGCCGGTGACCGGGGAGGCCGACTCCTCCGCCGTCGTCGCCCCGCCGAGGCGGGCGGTCGCGGGCCAGACGAGCAGGGCGACCAGGGCGATCGCGGCGAACGGAAGCCGGTGGCCGCCGCCCAGGTGGGGGATGGTCAGGTAGAGGACGCCCGCGGTGGCGGACACGGTGAGCAGCCCGAGCGAGGACGTCCGGTGCGGGTCGCGCCGGGCGGCGATCCCGGCCGCGGCGACCGCCGTCGCCGTGCCGGAGCCGAAGCCGCCGACGACCACGCCGAGCACCACCAGCGGCACGGACGTGGCGAGTGCGGCGCCCCCGTAACCGATGGCGGCCAGCACCAGGCCGAGGCGGGCGGGGGTGCGTGCCCCGTACCGCTCGACCCGGCCCGCCAGGGAGAAGCCGGCGCCGGCCGAGCTGAGCAGCAGGGCGCTGCCGACCAGGCCGGCCTGGGCGGGGCTCAGCCCCAGCTGGGCGCTGAGCCGGCCGACGATCGTGGGGAGCAGGTAGGAGGCGAGGTAACCGGCGGTGAACACGGCCACCAGGGGCCACGCGGCACCAGGGCGCGAGGACATGGGCGTTCCTGAAGACATGCCTGAGCAGGCAGGGGGGAGGGGGAGGGGTGGAGCGGGAGCGGGGAGCGGGGCACGGCGGAGCGAGCGGCGGATGCGAAGGCAGGCGACGGCACGCGGGTACGGCAGGGGTTTACAGCGGAATGCTGAGATATGCGGCTCTCGTCGGAGAAGGTCCCCGAAGGTGCTCGCGGGGCAATTTGTATCAAGCGTCTCCGGCTCCCCGGAAGCCGCCCCGCTGTGATCTGGGCCACTTATGTGTTTATGCGGGCGAACCCCGGGTATTAGCGCATGTTTATGCAGGTCAGGCGTGCTGCGAACACATGGGCGTGGACACTGCGTTCGCCCGGGCGTATCGGGCAGACTGGCCGCACCTCACACGGTCCGGATCCGGCCGAGATCCGCCGCACGACACCGGGAGCGCACGGTGAGCACAGACACTCCGGGCATCGACCCGCTGCGGGCGCTGCGCGCCCCCCGGGACCCCGCCTGCGACGTCTTCCTGACGGGCCCGGTCTTCCTCGACATCATCTTCACCGGCCTGGACAGCGCCCCCGTGCGCGGCACCGAGTCCTGGGCGCGGGGGATGGGCTCCAGTCCCGGCGGCGTCGCCAACATGGCCACCGCCCTCGCCCGCCTCGGCCTGCACACCTCCCTCGCCGCCGCTTTCGGCGACGACCACTACGGGGAGTACTGCTGGGACGCCCTCGCACAGGGCGAGGGGATCGACCTGTCGATGTCGCACACCGTCCCCGGCTGGCACTCCCCGGTCACCGTCTCCATGGCGTACGAGGGCGAGCGCACGATGGTCTCGCACGGCCACGAGGCACCGGCTCCGACCGGAACGACCACCGGAGCCGGCGTTCCCAGGGAAGCCTCGGCGTCCACCGGAGCCGGCGCCCCCACGGGAGCCGGCGCCCCCGCCCGAACGCCCGCCCCCGCCCCCGCCCCCGCCCCGGCCTTCCCGCACTGCCCGCCGCGTGCCCGTGCGGCCGTCGCCTCGCTCACGCCGGGCCGGGGCGAGCCCTGGGTGGCCGCCGCCGCCCGCAACGGCGCGCTGATCTTCGCCGACGTCGGCTGGGACGAGACCGGCCGCTGGGACCTGGACGCCCTGCCCGACCTGGCGCACTGCGAGGCGTTCCTGCCCAACGCCGAGGAGGCGATGCGCTACACCCGCACCGACTGCCCGCGCGCCGCCGCCCACGCGCTCGCCGAACGCGTCCCGCTCGCCGTGGTCACCCTGGGAGCCGAGGGCGCGTACGCGGTGGACGGCCGCACCGGCGCCGCCGCGGCCGTGCCCGCCATCGAGGTGGAGGCGCTCGACCCCACCGGCGCCGGGGACGTCTTCGTCGCCGGCTTCGTGACCGGCACCCTCGCCGACTGGCCGCTCGCCGACCGGCTCGCCTTCGCCGGGCTCACCGCCGCCCTCTCGGTCCAGGAGTTCGGCGGCTCGCTCTCCGCCCCCGGCTGGGCCGAGGTCGCCGCCTGGTGGCAGCTGATCCGCACCTGCGCGAGCCAGGACCCCGCCGCCCTGGAGCGCTACGCCTTCCTGGACGACCTCCTGCCCGCCACGGCCCGCGCCTGGCCGCTGCGGCGCGCGGTGCCCACGATCGGCTTCCGCCAGTGACCGGCCTCCGGCCCGAGTCGCACACACGGGCGGTAAAAGCACTCCGCGTTGTCACCGCCAGGTCGTAGGCTTGGTGGTCCAGAGGTTGTCGAGCAGCGAGAACCCTGCAACGGGAGGTATGCGCAGGCCCGAGGGCCGGCCCATGACTCAGACACCCACACAGCCGCAGGCGCGTGCCCAGATCAGGATCCCGGCCGCACACCCCATGGTGATGCTCCTGGGATCGGGTGACTCGCTGTTGCGCGTGATCGAAGAGGCTTTCCCGGCGGCCGACATCCATGTCCGGGGCAACGAGATCAGTGCCACGGGCGAGGCCGCCGACGTCGCTCTCATCCAACGCCTGTTCGACGAGATGATGCTCGTGCTCCGCACCGGAGCGCCGATGACGGAGGACGCAGTGGAACGGTCGATCGCCATGCTCAGGGCGGCCGGCGGCGGGGGAGAGCCCGGGGGCGAGACGCCCGCCGAGGTGCTCACGCAGAACATCCTCTCCAACCGCGGCCGGACCATCCGCCCCAAGACGCTCAACCAGAAGCGGTACGTCGACGCGATCGACGAGCACACGATCGTGTTCGGCATCGGCCCCGCCGGCACGGGCAAGACCTACCTCGCCATGGCCAAGGCCGTCCAGGCGCTCCAGTCCAAGCAGGTCAGCCGGATCATCCTGACCCGGCCCGCGGTCGAGGCGGGGGAGCGGCTCGGCTTCCTGCCGGGCACCCTGTTCGACAAGATCGACCCGTATCTGCGCCCGCTCTACGACGCCCTGCACGACATGCTCGACCCCGACTCGATCCCGCGGCTGATGGCGGCGGGCACGATCGAGGTCGCGCCGCTGGCGTACATGAGGGGTAGAACTCTTAATGACGCGTTCATCATCCTCGACGAGGCGCAGAACACGAGCGCCGAGCAGATGAAGATGTTCCTCACCCGCCTCGGCTTCGACTCCAAGATCGTCATCACCGGTGACGTCACCCAGGTCGACCTGCCGAGCGGAACCAAGAGCGGGCTTCGGCAGGTCCAGGACATCCTGGAGGGCCTGGACGACGTGCACTTCTCCCGGCTCACCTCCCAGGATGTCGTCCGGCACAAGCTCGTCGGCCGTATCGTCGACGCGTACGAGAAGTACGACAGCCGAAACGGTCAGCAGGACGGTCAGGCGGAAGGCCGCGAAGACGGCCGACGCGACCGCCGTAAAGGGAAGTAGCCGCAGCGCACCATGTCGATCGACGTCAACAACGAGTCCGGAACCGAGGTCGACGAGCAGGCGATCCTCGACATCGCCCGCTACGCACTGGCCCGGATGCGGATCCACCCGCTGTCCGAGCTCTCGGTGATCGTGGTGGACACCGACGCCATGGAGCAGCTGCACATCCAGTGGATGGACCTCCCCGGTCCGACCGATGTCATGTCCTTCCCGATGGACGAGCTGCGTCCGCCGGCCAAGGACGACGAGGAGCCCCCGCAGGGACTCCTCGGTGACATCGTGCTCTGCCCGGAGGTCGCGAAGAAGCAGGGCGAAGAGGCCCCGACGCAGCACTCCATGGACGAGGAGCTCCAGCTCCTGACCGTCCACGGAGTGCTGCACCTGCTGGGGTACGACCACGAGGAGCCGGACGAGAAGGCCGAGATGTTCGGTCTCCAGGCCGCCATCGTGGACGGCTGGCGCGGGGAGCACGGGCTCACCGGCGCGTCCCCCGCCCCCACCGTCTCGTGAGCGCGCCCCTGATCATCGGGGCCGTGCTGCTGGTCGTCGGCGGCTGGCTGGCCGCCTGCGCGGAGGCCGGTATCGCCCGCACCTCCAGCTTCCGGGCGGACGAGGCGGTCCGGTCCGGCCGGCGCGGCAGCGCGAAGCTGGCGCAGATCGCGGCCGACCCGACCCGCTATCTCAACGTCGCCCTGCTGGTGCGGGTCGCCTGCGAGATGTCCGCCGGGGTCCTCGTCACCTACGCCTGCCTCCAGGAGCTGCCCGAGACCTGGGAGGCGCTGGCCGTCGCGATGGGCGTGATGGTGCTCGTCAGCTACGTCGCCATCGGCGTCTCCCCGCGCACCATCGGCCGCCAGCACCCGCTGAACACGGCCACGGCGTCCGCGTACGTCCTGCTGCCGCTGGCCAGGATCATGGGGCCGGTCCCGCAGCTGCTGATCCTCGTCGGCAACGCGCTGACCCCCGGCAAGGGGTTCCGCAAGGGGCCGTTCGCCAGCGAGGCCGAGCTGCGCGCCATGGTCGACCTCGCCGAGGCGGAGTCGCTCATCGAGGACGACGAGCGCCGCATGGTGCACTCGGTCTTCGAGCTGGGCGACACCCTGGTCCGCGAGGTCATGGTGCCGCGCACCGACCTCGTCTCCATCGAGCGCTACAAGACGATCCGCCAGGCCCTCACCCTCGCCCTGCGCTCCGGCTTCTCCCGGATCCCGGTCACCGGCGAGAACGAGGACGACGTCGTCGGGATCGTGTACCTCAAGGACCTGGTCCGCAAGACGCACATCAACCGCGAGTCCGAGGCCGACCCGGTCTCCACCGCGATGCGCCCCGCCGCCTTCGTCCCCGACACCAAGAACGCCGGGGACCTGCTGCGCGAGATGCAGCGGGACCGCAGCCACGTCGCGGTCGTCATCGACGAGTACGGCGGCACCGCGGGCATCGTCACCATCGAGGACATCCTGGAGGAGATCGTCGGCGAGATCACCGACGAGTACGACCGGGAGCTGCCGCCCGTCCAGGAGCTGGGGGGCGGCTGCTACCGGGTCACGGCCCGGCTCGACATCGGGGACCTCGGCGACCTCTTCGACCTCGACGAGTACGACGACGAGGACGTGGAGACCGTCGGCGGCCTGCTGGCCAAGGCGCTCGGCCGGGTTCCGATCGCCGGCGCGTCCGCGGCCGTCGAGCTGCCCGACGGCCGCAGGCTCCGGCTCACCGCGGAATCCCCCGCGGGCCGCCGGAACAAGATCGTCACGGTGCTCGTGGAGCCGGAGCACCAGGAGACCGAGGAGAAGGAAGCCGAATGACACCGGAGCGGCTGCGGGCCTTCTGCCTGGAGTTCAACGCGAGCGTGGAGGAGTTCCCGTTCGGCCCGGAGATCTCCGTCTTCAAGGTGCTCGGCAAGATGTTCGCGCTCACCACGCTGGACGGGCGGCCCCTCACCGTCAACCTCAAGTGCGATCCCGACGAGGCGATCCGGCTGCGCGAGACGCACCCCGCGATCGTGCCCGGCTGGCACATGAGCAAGCGCCACTGGAACACGGTCACCGTCTCCGGCATCCCCGACCGGCTGCTGCGCGAGCTGGTCGAGGACTCCTACGACCTGGTGGTCGCCGGACTCCCGAAGGCGGAGCGGCTGCGGCTGGACCGGCCGTAGGGAACGCGTGTACGCGTACGGTGCCGGGGCGGCCGGTCCGGGCCGGCCGGACGCTCCCGGTGACCGGGGCCACCTGTGCGGGCCCGCTGGGTCCTCCGTGGCCCCGCCGGGGGTGACCTGCGCGGGCCCCCGCCCGCTTCGTATGCTCGTGCCATGACCGACACCACGGAGCTCGACGCCGAGGACCGCAAGATCGTCACCCTGGCGCGCAGCGCCCGTGCCCGCAACGGGGTGCCCGAGGGCGCGGCCGTACGGGACGAGACGGGACGTACGTATGTCGCGGGCACGGTGGCGCTGGATTCGCTGAAGCTCAGCGCCTTGCAGACCGCCGTCGCCATGGCGGTGGCCAGCGGCGCCACCTCGCTGGAGGCGGCGGCTGTCGTCTCCGCCGCCGAGACGCCCTCGGACGACGACCGGGCCGCGGTGCGGGACCTCGGCGGACCCGACACTCCGGTGCTGCTCGCGGGCCCGGACGGCACGCTGCGGATCCGCGTCACGGCGGGCTGATCCCGCCGCCGATCATGCCACTATCTGATGGGCCATCAGTCACCGCGTTTCGTCTGCATTGACTTCTTTTTCGCCCGGGTCATCAATGGCCCCCTGCCGGTACGGAAGAGCCGCCGTACCGCTTCCCGCAGGAGGGCACCAAATTCATGCGACCGACCATGCGAAGATCCACCGAACCGCGGCGCCGCTGGGCCGCCGCCCTGGGCATCACCGCACTCGTCGTCACCGGGGGAGGGCTGCTCGGGGGCCCGGCGCAGGCCGCCGCGACGGCCTCCGTCGCGGTGGACTTCCCCACCCACTGCATCCCGCCGCCCATCGCGGGCATCCCGCCCATCGACGGCACCACGACGGCGCAGATCACCGTCGACGACGCGACCCCGCAGGTCGGCGACACCGTCGCCGTGACCTACACCGTGGTCGTGCCCGCCGCCAGCAACCCGGTCGACCTGGCCCTGCCCGCCGACATCATGACGCCGACCGGGAAGGTCACCCTCGGCGGTGCGCAGAGCGGTGACGTCACCGTCGCGGGGCCCAAGAAGAACCCTCCGGTCCCCGGCAAGGGCGCCTTCCCGTCGTTCTCCATGACGGGCACGTTCACCGTCACCGCACCCGGCGCGATCACCCTGTCGCCCGGCGACTACAACATCCACACCAGCTACATCATGGAGCTGGACACCCCCTGCACGGTGACGGGCCCGCCCGCCCCCGTGTCGGAGACGGTCGTCGCCACCGGCGGCGGCCAGGTCAACGAACGGACCGTCCGGCTCTCGGCCGCCTCCGGGGCGGCGGGCGACGAGGTCACCGTCACCGGCACGAAGTTCACCCCGGGCGCGGGCATCACCGTGGCGGGCCGCGACGGCGACGCGCAGACCGGGGACACCGCCACGGCCACCGCCGACGGATCCGGGGCCTTCACCGCCCGGCTCGCCGTCAGCGACCCGGCCACCACCGGCGTCGTCGCCTACGAGGGCGGCGCCTGGGACGCGGCGAAGGGCGCCGGACCGCTGGCGTACACCGTCACCGGGGGCGGCGAGATCCCCGACGGCAGCCAGCAGCTCACCACGACCGTCCGGGCGGGCACCCTCTCCATGACCCAGGCCGGCGACAGCGTCCAGCTGTCCGGGGTCGACTTCGGCCGGGGCGGCGCCTCCACCGGCGACCTGCGCACGGTGACCGTCGAGGACTTCCGCGGCGGCCCCGCCGGCTGGTCCCTCACCGGCAAGGTCACCGACTTCAAGGGCCCGGGCGGGGCGCGGATCAGCGCCGACGCTCTCGACTGGACCCCGTCCTGCGCCACGAAGCCCGGCAGCCCGAGCACCTGCGCGGCCGGCAGCGCCGGATCGGTCGGCAGCGCCGGGGCCACCCTGGCGTCCACGCCCGACGGGGCGGCCACCGGAGGGGAGTTCGCCGTCGACGCGGGGCTCTCCCTGGACGTGCCGGCCTTCACCGGGGCCGGTTCCTACGCGGGAGTGCTGACCCTCACGCTCACCTGAGGCGCCGACCCGCACCCGAGGCCCTCGGCCTCACCCCGAGGCACTCAGCCTCACCCCGTGGGCCGGGCGCGCACCCGGCCGGCCCACTCCACCCGGACGCGACCTTGGGGGTCCCGTACCGTGCGCAAGCTCCCCGTGCTCCTCCTGACGGCCGCCCTGCTGCTCCTCGGCACGCCCGCCGCCCACCCGGCGGACAACGGCAGCTGGTCCGTCCGGCCGGCCTCCGGCCCGTCCGGCGAACGACCCTCCCTCTACCTCTTCGCCGCCCCGGGCGCGACGCTCACCGACCGGGTCACCGTCACCAACAAGACCGCGAAGCCGCTGACCCTGCGGCTGTACGCGGCCGACGCCTACAACACCCCGCGCGACGGCGGTTTCGCGGTCCGCGACCGGAGCGAGAAGCAGCGCTCCGTCGGCGCCTGGGCCCGCACCGACCGGGACACCGTCACCGTGGGCCCCAAGGCCTCGGTCACCGTGCCCCTGACCATCACCGTCCCGGAGAACGCCGAGCCCGGCGACCACCCCGGCGCCCTGATCGCCCTGGACGAACGCGTCGAGGCCACCCGCCGCGGCGCCCTGGCCGTCGGGGTCCGCAGAGCCGTCGGCGCCCGGATCCACCTGCGGGTGAACGGGCCCACCGTCCCCGCTCTCTCCGTCGAGGACATCCGGATCGAGCAGGACCGCCCCCTGGTCCCGGGTACCGGCACGAGCCGCGCCGTCATCTCGTACACCCTGCACAACCGGGGCAACGTCACCCTCGCCCCCGCCGTAGCCCTGCGCGCCGAGGGTCTCTTCGGCCGGACCCTGCTGAAACGCGGCCTGACGAAGCTGCCCGCCGAGCTGCTGCCCCGCCAGCAGGTCCGGCTGACCGAGACCTGGGACGGGGCGCCGCAGCTGGACCGGGCCGAGGTCGAACTCACCGCCACCGCGAAGGGCACCCGGGAGTCGGCGGCCGTCACGTTCGTGGCCGTGCCGTGGCTCGTCGCCGGGGTGCTGGCCGTGCTCGTCGCCGCCGGAGGGGCCCTGTGGGCACGGGCCCGCCGACGCCGTACCCGTACGGACTGAGACGCCGTACCCGTACGGACTGAGGCGGCCGTGACCGGTCTCGCGCGGCCCACTGTGCTCCGGCGCCGCCGGGATCGGGGAGAATGGTCGCCATGAGCGCTCGACCGAACCAAGAATCCGCTGCCGCGCAAGCGGAGACCACCTCCCCCCACCGGGCCGGCTTCGCCTGCTTCGTGGGCCGCCCCAACGCGGGCAAGTCCACCCTCACGAACGCTCTCGTCGGTCAGAAGGTGGCGATCACCTCCAACCGCCCCCAGACCACGCGGCACACGGTGCGCGGCATCGTGCACCGTGACGACGCGCAGCTGATCCTGGTCGACACCCCCGGCCTCCACAAGCCGCGCACCCTCCTGGGCGAGCGGCTCAACGACGTCGTGCGGACCACCTGGGCCGAGGTCGACGTCATCGGCTTCTGCCTGCCCGCCGACCAGAAGCTCGGCCCCGGCGACAAGTACATCGTCAAGGAGCTCGCGGGGATCAAGAAGACCCCCAAGATCGCCATCATCACCAAGACCGACCTGGTCGAGTCGAAGGCGCTGGCCGAACAGCTCCTCGCGATCTCCGCGCTCGCCGACGAGCTGGGCTTCGAGTGGGCCGAGATCATCCCGGTCTCGGCGGTCAAGGACCAGCAGGTGAGCCTGCTCGCCGACCTCATCGCCCCGCTGCTCCCCGTGAGCCCGCCGCTCTACCCGGAGGGCGACCTCACCGACGAGCCGGAGATGGTCATGGTCGCGGAGCTGATCCGCGAGGCGGCGCTGGAGGGCGTACGCGACGAGCTGCCGCACTCCATCGCGGTCGTCGTCGAGGAGATGCTGCCGCGCACGGACCGCCCGGCGGACAAGCCGCTGCTGGACATCCACGCCAACGTCTACATCGAGCGCCCCAGCCAGAAGGGCATCATCATCGGCCCGAAGGGCCAGCGGCTGAAGGACGTCGGCACCAAGTCCCGCAAGCACATCGAGGCACTGCTCGGCACGCCGGTCTTCCTGGACCTGCACGTGAAGGTCGCCAAGGACTGGCAGCGCGATCCCAAGCAGCTGCGGAAGCTCGGGTTCTAGCGTTCGTACGGCACGGGTGCCGATCTCACGCGCCCTCCTTGAGGACGCGTGAGATCAGCGTGCGCTGCGCCCCGGTCAGATCGGGGTCAGCGCAGTACACGGTGCGGTCGCCGACGGTGATCTCGTACCGGAAGCCGTCCGGTACGCCGGTCGGCGGGGTGTCCCGCGCGGAGTCGAGCGCCTCCTCGGCGAGCGCGTGCCACTCGGCGGCGTCCGCCCGGCCCTCGGTGTCGACCTCATGGCGGCGGGCGATGCCGGCGAAACCGCCGGTCCGGCTGACCTGAATACGCATGGGGTCCTGTCTATCGGGGGCCGTGCGGGCGCTCAACCCCGCCTGCCGGAGCGGCGGCTGTCCGCCGCCTCGTGGCCGTCTCCTCGGCGGCCGGGTCAGGCCCGGGTCGGAACGCCCACCTCCGACCAGGCCTTCAGGACCGCCTCCCGCTCCTCCGCCGCGCCGAAGCGGTCGCCCGCCGCCGCGACCGTCAGCCGGGCGAACTCCGCGAAGTCCGCGTTCGCCGTCAGCTCGCCGCCGGTCAGCACGTCGAACCAGATCTGCCCGGCACGCTCCCAGGAGTTGCCGCCGAGCGCGGTGGCCAGGAGGTGGAATGCCCGGTTGGGAATGCCGGAGTTGAGGTGGACCCCGCCGTTGTCCTCCTCCGTCTCGATGTAGTCCGCCATGGAGCCCGGCTGCGGGTCCTTGCCGAGGACGTCGTCGTCGTACGCCGTGCCCGGGGCCTTCATCGAGCGCAGCGCGTCCCCGCTGACCCGGGGCGCCAGCAGGCCGGCCCCGATCAGCCAGTCGGCCTGCTCCGCGCTCTGGCCCAGCGAGTACTGCTTCACCAGCGAGCCGAAGACGTCGGACACCGACTCGTTGAGCGCGCCCGACTGGCCCTCGTAGCGCAGGTTGGCGGTGTGCTGGGTCAGGCCGTGGGCCAGCTCGTGGGCGATCACGTCGACCGCGACGGTGAAGTCGAGGAAGATCTCGCCGTCTCCGTCCCCGAAGACCATCTGCTCGCCGTCGAAGAACGCGTTGTTGTACTCCTCGCCGTAGTGCACGGAGCCGATCAGCGGCAGCCCCTTGCCGTCGATCGAGCTGCGCCCGTACGCCGAGAGCAGCAGCTCGAAGGTGGCGCCGAGGCCGGCGTACGCGCGGTTGACGCTGGCGTCCGAGGTGGGCTTGTCGCCCTCGTCGCGGACCAGGCGGCCGGGCAGGGTGGTGCCGTTCTCGCAGTCGTACAGGGTGCGGTGGGGCTTGGTGGGGACCGCGCTCACGCCGGGGGTGCTCGGGACCGCGGCGAGGGCCGTCGTACGGCGGCGGTCGCGGCGGAGTCCGTCGGCCGCCAGGGTGCGGCGGGCCGGATCGGCGAGCCGGGCGTCGGCTGACCGGGACAGGTGGTCCAGGACATGGGGCGGAACGATGGTGCAGAAGACGGGGTGGAGACGGTGGAGATCGCTGTCGGTTCGAAGGTGCATAAAAAGACTGTGGCACTCCGTCACGGCTCTGTCACTGGTTGCGACGATGATTGACGAAATGGAGTGATGAGTCACTGTTTACTCGTCATCGATGCCCGGTCCCGCATACTGATACGGACCGACGCCACGGGCCACACTCGGTTACGATCGTCGCATCATGCGTTTCGGGCTGCTTCTCCTTAGCTGCCGCGGCGAGGGCCTGTAGTCGTAGGCCGACCCCCTCCCCGCGGAGTCTGGTGCTGCAGCGACACAGTCGGCCGACCCCCGCTGGACCGAGGAGCCCTACGCCATGACCACCGTGATTCCTGCCGGTAATCCCGTGAATCCCGACCGTGATTCCGTCGGCCGCCCCACCCCGATCACCAACGCGACGCAGTTCCAGAAGCCGTCCGGCATGCCCGTCCACAAGTACCGCGGCTACGAGACCGTGGACATCGCCGACCGCACCTGGCCCGACAACCGGATCACCGTCGCGCCCCGTTGGCTCTCCACCGATCTGCGCGACGGCAACCAGGCGCTGATCGACCCGATGTCCCCGGCGCGCAAGCGCGAGATGTTCGACCTGCTGGTCGCGATGGGCTACAAGGAGATCGAGGTCGGCTTCCCGTCCTCCGGCGAGACCGACTTCAACTTCGTACGCTCCATCATCGAAGAGGGCGCGATCCCTGATGACGTGACGATCTCCGTCCTGACGCAGGCCCGCGAGGAGCTGATCGAGCGCACCGTGGAGTCGCTGGTCGGCGCCCACCGGGCCACCGTCCACCTGTACAACGCCACCGCCCCGACCTTCCGCCGCGTCGTCTTCCGCGGCTCGCGCGAGGAGGTCAAGCAGATCGCGGTGGACGGCACCCGGCTGGTCATGGAGTACGCCGAGAAGATCCTGGGCCCGGAGACGACCTTCGGCTACCAGTACAGCCCGGAGATCTTCACCGACACCGAGCTGGACTTCGCCCTGGAGGTCTGCGAGGCGGTCTGTGACGTCTGGCAGCCGGAGGAGGGTCGCGAGATCATCCTCAACCTGCCCGCCACCGTGGAGCGTTCGACGCCCTCGACCCACGCGGACCGCTTCGAATGGATGTCCCGCAACCTGACCCGCCGCGAGTTCGTCTGCCTGTCGGTCCACCCGCACAACGACCGGGGCACCGCCGTCGCCGCCGCCGAGCTGGCCATCATGGCCGGCGCCGACCGTATCGAGGGGTGCCTCTTCGGCCAGGGCGAGCGCACCGGCAACGTCGACCTGGTCACCCTGGGCATGAACCTCTTCTCCCAGGGCGTCGACCCGCAGATCGACTTCTCGCAGATCGACGAGATCCGCCGCACCAGCGAGTACTGCAACCAGATGGAGATCCACCCGCGCCACCCCTACGCGGGCGATCTGGTCTACACCGCCTTCTCCGGCTCCCACCAGGACGCCATCAAGAAGGGCTTCGACGCCATGGAGCGGGACGCCGCCGCCCAGGGGAAGACCGTCGACGACATCGAGTGGGCCGTGCCGTACCTGCCGATCGACCCGAAGGACGTCGGCCGCTCCTACGAGGCCGTCATCCGGGTCAACTCGCAGTCCGGCAAGGGCGGTATCGCCTACGTCCTGAAGAACGACCACAAGCTGGACCTGCCGCGCCGGATGCAGATCGAGTTCTCCCGGATCATTCAGGCCAAGACCGACGCCGAGGGCGGCGAGGTCACCCCGGGCCAGATCTGGACCACCTTCCAGGACGAGTACCTGCCGAACGCGGAGAACGCTGTGGCTCGATGGGGCCGCGTCCAGCTCCGCTCCGGCCAGACCACCACCGACACCGACGGCCGGGACACCCTGACCGTCGAGGCCACCGTCGACGGCGCGGACACCGTGCTGAGCGGTACGGGCAACGGCCCGATCTCCGCGTTCTTCGAAGCGCTGCAGGCCATCGGCATCGACGCCCGGCTGCTGGACTACACCGAGCACACGATGAGCGAGGGCGCCAGCGCCCAGGCCGCCTCGTACATCGAGTGCGCGATCGACGGCAAGGTCCTCTGGGGCATCGGCATCGACGCCAACACCACCCGCGCCTCGCTCAAGGCGGTCGTCTCGGCGGTCAACCGCGCGGCCCGCTGACCCGGTCGGCCCTTTCGCGTACCCCACGTCGTACGGACGTCCGGTTCGACCCCGTACGACGGCATTGACGGACCCCGACCGCCCGCTCCGGGTGGTCGGGGTTCGGCCATATCCGGGGGTTGTGACGTCCCAGAGGCTGACGCCGCCTCGCGTGTGTGGCTAACATCACGTCCAACACACGGCAATGTTGCCGGAGCGTCACGGAGGTGTGCGACGTGCGGTCAGCCAAAGGACAACGCGCTCTGAGGCCGGTCCTCTGCGGCGTTCGCACCATCTGGGACGCCGTCGGCGACGGCGCCTTCTTCTGCCCCGGCTGCGGGGGAGACCGCAACTACCGCCGGCTCACCGGTCGCCGCCGCCTCACCGTCCTCGGCGTCCCGCTGGTCGGCAGGGGCGAGACCGAGCCCGTCGTCGAGTGCGCCGCCTGCCTCGCCCACTACGCCCCCGAGGCGCTGGACCACCCCACCACGACCCGGTTCTCGGCGATGCTCCGCGAGGCCGTCCACACCGTCACCCTGGCCGTCCTCGCCGCCGGGGGCACCACCTCCCGCACGGTCCTGGAGGCCGCCGTCGCCACCGTGCGCGACGCCGGGCTCGACGACTGCACCCAGGAGCAGCTGTTCACCGTCGTCGAGGTGCTGGCCGCCGACACCGGGCAGGGCTCCGGTTCCGACCCGGCCGCCGAGGCCTGCGGCCCGACCCTCGCCATCGAGCTGCACGAGGTGCTGGCCCCGCTCGCCCCGCACCTGGCCACCGCCGGCCGCGAGTCCGTCCTCCTCCAGGGCGCCAGGATCGCGCTGGCCGACGGGCCCTACCGCACCGCCGAGCGACAGGTCCTGACCACGGTCGGCAGCGCCCTCCAGCTCCCCGCCGACGACACCGCCCGCCTGCTGGCGGCAGCCGCCCGTACGCCTTCGTAGAGCCTCCCGGCCTCCCTTCGTCGCCGGCCCGCCACGGGCCCGACCCCAGGTGGGCGACAATGGGCCCATGAGCTTGTTCCGGGACGACGGCATCGTGCTGCGTACGCAGAAACTGGGCGAGGCCGACCGGATCATCACGATCCTGACCCGCGGCCACGGCCGGGTGCGGGCCGTCGCCCGAGGGGTGCGCCGCACCAAATCCAAGTTCGGCGCCCGCCTGGAGCCCTTCTCCCACGTCGACGTGCAGTTCTTCGCGCGCGGCAGCGAGCTGGTCGGCCGCGGCCTGCCGCTCTGCACCCAGAGCGAGACGATCGCCCCCTACGGCGGCGGGATCGTCGCCGACTACGCCCGCTACACGGCGGGCACCGCGATGCTGGAGACCGCCGAGCGGTTCACCGACCACGAGGGCGAACCGGCCGTCCAGCAGTATCTGCTGCTCGTCGGCGGCCTGCGCACCCTCGCCCGGGGCGAGCACGCCCCCCACCTGATCCTGGACGCGTTCCTGCTGCGCTCGCTCGCGGTCAACGGGTACGCGCCCAGCTTCGAGGACTGCGCCAAGTGCGGACTGCCGGGTCCGAACCGGTTCTTCTCCGTCGCGGCGGGGGGCGTCATATGCGGTGACTGCCGGGTCCCCGGCAGCGTCGTACCCTCGGCACAGGCCCTGGCCCTGCTGAGCGCGCTGCTCAGCGGCGACTGGGCGACGGCGGACGCGTGCGAGGCGCGTCATGTCAGGGAGGGGAGCGGGCTGGTGTCCGCCTATCTGCACTGGCATCTGGAGCGCGGCCTGCGCTCGCTGCGGTACGTCGAGAAGTGACGCGGTGCGTCGGGCAGACGGCGCGGTGCGTCGAGAAGTGAAGCGGTACGCGGAGAAGTGACGCGGTGCGTCGGGCAGACGGCGCGGTGCGTGGAGAAGTGACACAGGGAGACTGAGAAGCTCATGGCAGTACGCGGGATCCTCGGCGGCCGTAACCGGCGCACGTACAAGACCCCCGAGCCGCACCCCACGGGCGCGACGCCTCCGAAGATCCCCGGCGAGCTGGTGCCCCAGCACGTCGCCGTCGTGATGGACGGCAACGGCCGCTGGGCGAAGGAGCGGGGTCTCCCGCGCACCGAGGGCCACAAGGTCGGTGAGGGCGTCGTCATGGACGTTCTCAAGGGCTGTATCGAGATGGGCGTGAAGAACCTCTCGCTGTACGCCTTCTCCACGGAGAACTGGAAGCGCTCGCCGGACGAGGTGAAGTTCCTGATGAACTTCAACCGCGACGTGATCCGCCGCCGCCGCGACGAGATGGACGAGCTCGGCATCCGCATCCGCTGGGTGGGCCGCATGCCCAAGCTGTGGAAGTCCGTCGTCCAGGAGCTCCAGGTCGCCCAGGAGCAGACCAAGGACAACGACAGGATGACGTTGTACTTCTGCGTCAACTACGGCGGCCGCGCCGAGATCGCGGACGCAGCGCAGCGCATCGCCCAGGACGTGGCGGCCGGGAAGCTCGACCCGTCCAAGGTCAACGAGAAGACGTTCGCGAAGTACACGTACTACCCGGACATGCCGGACGTGGACCTCTTCGTGCGCCCCAGCGGCGAGCAGCGCACCTCGAATTACCTGATCTGGCAGAGCGCGTACGCCGAGATGGTCTTCCAGGACGTTCTCTGGCCGGATTTCGACCGTCGGGACCTGTGGCGGGCCTGCCTGGAGTACGCCCAGCGCGACCGCCGCTTCGGCGGGGCGGAGGCGGTGGAGGCGGCGAAGGCGGCGAAGGCCGCTGAGGCCGCCAAGAAGTGACACCGTCCCGACGCGGAAATCGGCGCGAAAAGTGACGTGAAAGAGGCGGGCCCCGGACGTGTACAATGTCCGGGGCCCGCCTCTTCTCGTTCGTTTCGCCCGTTACGCCTTGCTCGCGGCGCACTCCGCGCAGGTGCCGAACACCTCGACGGTGTGCGCGACGTTCACATAGCCGTGCTGGGCGGCGATCATCTCGGCCCACTGCTCGACGGCCGGGCCCTCGACCTCCACCGCCTTGCCGCAGAGCCGGCAGACCAGGTGGTGGTGATGGTCGCCGGTCGAGCACCGCCGGTAGACGGACTCGCCCTCGGCGGTGCGCAGGACATCGACCTCACCCGCGTCGGCGAGGGACTGCAAGGTCCGGTAGACCGTCGTCAGGCCCACGGAGTCGCCGCGGTGCTTGAGGACGTCGTGCAGCTCCTGGGCGCTGCGGAACTCGTCGACCTCGTCGAGCGCCGCCGCCACCGCCGCCCGCTGCCGGGTGGACCGGCCGCGTACCGGCGCTGCGTTCGTGCCACTGATCGGCGCCGTGGCCACAGCTGCCTCCTCGTGTCGCCCGTACATGTGTCGGGCCATTGTGCCAGCCCGGCCGGGCGCCGCCGGCGAACACGTACGGTGCGACTCGGTCACACGCGCCGCTGTCACACCCGTACGTCGTCCCGCTCCCGGCGGGCCCCCGGTACCTCAAGGGTGCACTCGGCGCCCTTCGCCTCGCTCGCCCGGGCCCGGCGTCTCGCGAGCGGAGCGGCGAGCGCGGTCAGCGCCACGAACACCGCGATGGCCAGCAGCACGATCGTCGCGCCGGGCGGAACGTCCTGGTAGTACGAGGTCACGGTGCCGGTGAGGGTCACGGCCGTGCCGATCACCACGGCCAGCACGAAGGTGACCTTGAAGGACTTGGTGATCTGCTGCGCCGCCGCCACGGGCACCACCATCAGCGCGCTGACCAGCAGCAGGCCGACGACCCGCATCGCGACGGTCACGGTCACGGCGGCGGTCATCGCGATCAGCAGGTTCAGCACCCGCACCGGCAGCCCGGACACCCGGGCGAACTCCTCGTCCTGGCTGACGGCGAACAACTGCCGCCGCAGCCCCACCGTGACCAGCACCACGAAGGCGGCCAGTACGCAGATCGCGATGACGTCCGACTCGGAGACGGTGGCCAGCGAGCCGAAGAGGTACGAGGTCAGGTTGGCGTTGGAGCCCGTGTCGGACAGGTTGATCAGCATGACGCCGCCCGCCATGCCGCCGTAGAACAGCATCGCCAGGGCGAGGTCGCCGCGCGTGTGTCCGTACCAGCGGATCAGCTCCATCACGACCGCGCCGGCCACGGCGACGGCGGTGGCCATCCAGACGGGGCTGGTGGAGAGCAGGAAGCCGAGGCCGACGCCGGTCATCGCGATGTGCCCGATGCCGTCGCCCATCAGGGCCTGCCGGCGCTGCACCAGGTAGATGCCGATGGCGGGCGCGGTGATGCCGACCAGGACGGCCGCGATGAGCGCCCGCTGCATGAAGGGAGGGTTCAGGAATTCGAGGAGCATCAGGTCAGCAGTCCCGTCCGGACGGGCTCGGCGGCCGCGTGGGGGTGTACGTGGTCGTGGCCGGGCAGCGCGTGCTGGCCGAGCGCCTCGGGCGGCGGCCCGTCGTGGGTCACGCAGCCGTCGCGCAGGACGACGGCCCGGTCGATCAGGGGCTCCAGCGGCCCCAGCTCGTGCAGCACGAGCAGCACTGAGGTGCCCACCGCCACCTGCTCGCGCAGGGTCGAGGCGAGGATCTCCTGGCTGGCCAGGTCGACCCCGGCCATCGGCTCGTCCATGATCAGCAGCTCCGGCTCGGCGGCCAGGGCGCGGGCGATCAGGACCCGCTGGTGCTGGCCCCCGGAGAGCGCGCTCACGGAGTCCTTGGCGCGGTCGGCGAGACCCACCAGCGCGATGGCCCGGTCCACGGCCGCCCGGTCGGCCTTCCCCGGCCACCGCAGCCCCGTACGGGACAGCCGGCCGGAGGCGACGACCTCGCGGATCGTGGCGGGCACGCCGCCCGCCGCCGTGGTGCGCTGCGGGACGTAGCCGATCCGGCCCCACCGTCGGAAGCGGCGCAGCTCGGTGCCGAACAGCTCGACGGTGCCGCCGGTCAGCGGGACCTGCCCGATGGCGGACCGTACGGCGGTGGACTTGCCGGAGCCGTTGGCGCCCAGCAGCGCGACCACCTCGCCGCGGTGCACGGTCAGGTCCACCCCGCGCAGCACGGGGCGTGCGCCGAGGGTGGCCGTGGCGCCGCGCAGGGCGATGACGGGCTGCGCGTGGCCGGCGGCCACGGGCTCGCGGGTGGTGCTCTCACGCTCCGGCATGAGCGCCTCCGATCCGATGGCTGTACGGGTGGTGCGGGTCACTTCGCGCCGAGTGCCTTCTGCAGCGCGGCGAGGTTGGACTCCATGACCTCGATGTAGTCAGCGCCCTGGGACTTGTCCGTGATTCCCTCCAGCGGGTCCAGGACGCCGGTCCTGAGGCCGGTGTCCTTCGCGAGGGTCTTGGCGGTCCTGTCGCTGGCGAGCGTCTCGAAGAAGACCGTGGTGGCCTTCTCCTTCTCCGCGATGGTGTGGATCTCCTGGATCCGGGCGGGGCTCGGCTCGGCCTCGGGGTCGATGCCCGCGATGCCCTGCTGGGTGAGCCCGTAGCGCTCGGCGAGGTAGCCGAAGGCGGAGTGGGTGGTGATGAACGTCTTGGTGGAGATGCTCTTCAGGCCGGTCTCGTACGCCGTGTTCAGCTCGCCCAGCTCGGCGACGAGGGCGTCGGTGTTCTTCTTGTAGTCGGCGGCGTGGTCGGGGTCGGCCTTCTCCAGCGACTTGCCGACGCCCTTGGCGACCTCGGCGTACTTCACCGGGTCCAGCCAGATGTGCGGGTCGGCGCCGCCCTCCTCGCCGTGGTTGTGGCCGTCGCCCTCGGAGTGCTCCTCGGGGGCCTCGGGGGCCTCTTCCTCGTGGCCGTGCTCGTCGGCGTGCTTCTCTTCGCCTTCGTGACCGTGGTCGTGGCCGCTGACCTCGGAGCCGTGGTTCTCCAGGGTGGTGAGGGTCGCGGCGTCGACGGTGTTCTTCACACCGGACTGCTTGATCGCGTCGTCCACGGCGGGCTGGATGCCCTTGAGGTACAGCACGTAGTCGGACTCGCTGATGGAGCCGATCTGGCGGGGGTTGAGCTCCAGGTCGTGCGGCTCGACGCCCGGCTTGGTGAGGCTGGTGACCGCGACGTGCTCGCCGCCGATCCTCTCGGCCAGGAACTGCATCGGGTAGAACGACGCCGTCACCTTCAGCTTGTCGCCGTTGCCCCCGTCCGCTGCGTCGGAGGTGGAGCAGGCCGAGAGGGCGGTCAGGCCGAGGGCGACTGCTCCGGCGACGGCGGTGGTGGGTATGAGGCGGCGTACGTTCATGACAGTCATTTTCAACTAAAGTGGAAACGATTGTCAACAAGGCAGATAAGATGCCCGGAAGGTCACATAGGGGCGCTGAGAAGATCACCGGGAAGATCCGTCGCGTCCCACCGATTTGATCCCAGGGGTGCGCCCGCCGGTAATCTGAGGCATTCGCCGTTCGTCACCGTCGTAATGAAGAGAGCACCGTGGCCGCCGACAAGATCGACACCATCGTCAGCCTGAGCAAGCGCCGTGGCTTCGTCTACCCCTGCAGTGAGATCTACGGTGGCCAGCGAGCCGCCTGGGACTACGGACCGCTGGGCGTCGAGATGAAGGAGAACCTGAAGCGTCAGTGGTGGCGCTACATGGTCACCGCGCGCGAGGACGTGGTCGGTCTCGACTCGTCGGTCATCCTGGCCCCGGACGTCTGGGTCGCCTCGGGCCATGTCGCCACCTTCTCGGACCCGCTCACCGAGTGCACCTCCTGTCACAAGCGCTACCGTGCCGACCACCTGGAGGAGGCGTACGAGGAGAAGCACGGCAAGCCGCCGGTCAACGGCCTCGCCGACCTCAACTGCCCCAACTGCGGCAACAAGGGCACCTTCACCGAGCCCAAGCAGTTCTCGGGTCTCCTCTCCACCCACCTCGGCCCGACCCAGGACTCCGGCTCGGTCGCCTACCTGCGCCCCGAGACCGCCCAGGGCATCTTCACCAACTTCGGCCAGGTGCAGCAGACCTCCCGCAAGAAGCCGCCGTTCGGCATCGCGCAGATGGGCAAGTCCTTCCGGAACGAGATCACTCCGGGCAACTTCATCTTCCGGACCCGCGAGTTCGAGCAGATGGAAATGGAGTTCTTCGTCAAGCCGGGCGAGGACGAGGAGTGGCAGCAGTACTGGATGGACCAGCGCTGGAACTGGTACACGGACCTCGGCATGCGCGAGGAGAACATGCGCTGGTTCGAGCACCCGAAGGAGAAGCTCTCCCACTACTCGAAGCGCACCGCCGACATCGAGTACCGCTTCCGCTTCGGCGGCAGCGAATGGGGCGAGCTGGAGGGTGTGGCCAACCGCACCGACTACGACCTCAAGGCGCACTCCGAGGCGTCGGGCACCGACCTCCAGTACTACGACCAGGAGGCCAACGAGCGCTGGACGCCGTACGTCATCGAGCCCGCGGCCGGTGTCGGCCGCGCGATGCTGGCGTTCCTCCTGGACGCCTACGTCGAGGACGAGGCCCCCAACGCCAAGGGCGTCATGGAGAAGCGCACCGTGATGCGCCTCGACCACCGCCTCGCCCCGGTCAAGGCCGCGGTGCTGCCGCTCTCCCGCAATCCGCAGCTCTCGCCGAAGGCCAAGGGCCTGGCCGCCGACCTGCGCAAGAACTGGAACATCGAGTTCGACGACGCCGGCGCCATCGGCCGCCGCTACCGCCGTCAGGACGAGATCGGCACCCCGTTCTGCGTCACCGTCGACTTCGACACCCTCGACGACAACGCGGTGACCGTGCGCGAGCGCGACACGATGAAGCAGGAGCGCGTCTCCCTGGACCAGATCCAGGCGTACCTCGGCTCGCGTCTGCTCGGCTGCTGACACCCGCCCCTGTGCGTGAGACCCCCGGTTCCGGGTACGGAACCGGGGGCTTCGTCGTAGAGTCCACCGGAGCCCCCGCCGCCGTTCCGGGAGGTACGCGATGCCGTCCAGCACCACCAGCAAGGTCAGCAGATGGGACCAGCACGGCCGTGAACACGTCGTGCAGGTAAGGAAGTCGAGCGTGACGCGCCAGCTGACGTGCTCCACCTGCGCGTGGCAGCGCCCGGCGCAGTTCCTGCCCTGGCTGAAGGCCGAGGAGCACCTGGCCGAGGCTCATCAGGCGACGGTCGACCCCACGGCCTGAGACCTGGGCCGCTCGTTCGGGCCGGGCCGGGCCGGGTCCGGTCGGTTCGGGTCGGGCCGGGTCGGGTCCGATTGGTTCGGGTCGGGCCGGGTCCGGTCGGTTCGGATCGGGTCGGATCGGGGAGCGGCCCCAGGCGGCCGGAAAACCTGGTGCGGGGTGTTCGTGGGGCGGGGTACGGTTTCCGCATGTCTTCGTTCTTCCAGATCTACGAGTGAGAGCGCGACGGGTCGCAGCACCCGTCGCCCACCGGATCGATCTCGATCGTCCGATTACGTCAACCTCACCTCCACACATGGGAGAACGCCGTGGCCAAGAGCCGCAACAACCTCCTCGGCGTCGGCGGACAGCGCAAGAAGCTGTCCCGCGCCGAACAGCAGGGCGCGGGTTCCGCGCGAGGCGCCGACCGCAAGGCCGCCGAGGACAAGAAGCAGGAGCTGGTGCGCAAGATGCGCGAGCGCGCCGAGGCCCAGGCGGCCGCCACTGCCGCCGCCGAGCCCGGCGAGCAGGACGCCTCGCCCGCACAGAGCTGACACTCAAGCGCCGCCCGAGCGGTAGCTGAGCGGGAACCCCGTGGGTCCCGCGTCCCGTACGACCGTGGGCCCGGATCATCCGTGATCCGGGCCCACGCGCGTACGCGGGGCCGCGGTCGCGCTGCGATGGGTCTGTTCGCTTACTTGTGACTTCGGAGCAGGTGGCCGACAAGGCGTAAGGGGCGTAGGACGGACGGTGGCATGGTGAGCTCCCCAGAGTTTCAGAACGCTGTTTTAAAACGATGTTATCAGCATGGGTAAACTGCTCCCCATGGGAAGGCCGAGAACGAACGACGCCGCCGTCAGAGAACGGCTCGTCACATGCGCGACCGAGATGTTCGCCACCCGCCCGCAGGAGTCGGTCACGGTCCGCGCGCTGGCCACCGCCGCCGGAACGTCGACGGCGGCGGTGTACACCTTGTTCCAGGGCAAGGACGGGCTGATCCGAGAGGTGCGCGAGCAGGCGGTCGCCGGCCTGTTGCAGGACCTGACGGCCGTTCCCGGCTCGGAGGCCGCCCTGGAGGATCTGCGCGCGTTGGCCGTGGCGTATCGCCAATGGGGACGCGAACACCGCCACCTGTACGTGGTGTTGTTCGGTGGCGCACAGTCGTTCGTACCTTCGACCTGGGTCGGCGACCGAGACCCGGTGCGACCGCTGGTCGCGGCGATCGACCGTGCCGTGGGAGACCGGATCCTCGCGGGCGACACCACACTGATCGCCGTCTCGTTGTGGGTCGCCCTGCACGGGCTCGTGACCCTCGAACTGGCCGACGGCCTCGACGGCACCGCAGCCGAGACCGCGTTCCGGTCAACGATTGACGCCGTACTGCGCGGCTGGGCGACCCCTGCCGCCTTCCCTGGCCTTCGATGCCCGGACCCGGCGCTGTAGAGCGGTCGCTCCGTGGTCTCACAGGGCTATGACCGGGGGGCAGCGGTGGCCACCGACGGGGAGAACCGGCGGACGTACGCACCGAGCGGGCAGGGAGTCCTGGCAGCGGTGGAGTCGTTGGCGCGGCCTGTGCCCCCGGACGTGGTCGCCGACGCCGTCGACGTGGTACGGGGGGCCTCGCGGGCCCGGTGCCCGTCCGTCCGTCACCGGCGGAACAGATGCGGGTGCCGTCGCGCCAGCTCCCGCGTGATCGCCTCATCGGTGGGGTCCACGACCTCCCAGTCGTGCCCCGACGGATGCCCGGCGAACAGACCGCAGGCCGCGTCCGTGTTGCGGGGGTCGCGGACCGCGCACCAGGGGAGCGGCAGCAGCCTTACCTGCCCCGCGTACCACCGCGCCCAGACGGCGCTTCCCGGCCGCCCGCCCTCGTCCCACAGCATCGTCGCGTGCGTCTCGTCGTGGCCCTCCCCGAGTTCGCAGAGCAGGTATCCGGCCTCCGGGCGGCGATCCGGGACCGACAGGGCGAGCACGTGCTCCGGGGGCGGCAGTAGCGCGACGGCGGTGCACTGGTTCATGGGTACGGGTCACCCTTCGGGGGAGTCGCCGGGTACAAGCCGCTCCGCGAGCAGGTCGCCGAGCGGATCGTCCACGTCCCAGGAGTGGGGCGCGGTGTGGTGGTCGAAGAAGGAGCACCGCCGCACGACGTCCGTGTCGAGCCGGCGGAGGAGGGCGGGGCACCAGGGCGCGCGGTCGGTCCGGTGGACGCGTTCGGGCCCGCCGCCGGTCCAGAAGAACCACTGGGCCGGTGAGTCGGGCGTCCGGCCCGGCCGGAGGTAGGCGGCGTGTTCGGTGTGCGGGGCGTCGTGCTCGCCGAGTTCGCACAGGACGTACGGCTCCGGACCGTCCGGCTCCTCCACCCCGGGGGTGAGGAGCCGCAGTACGGCTTCGGGAGGGAGAAGGGTGACGGCGGTGCACTGGAGCACGGCGTTCAACTCCGTTTCGGGCGGCGGGACTACCGGTCGGCCGGGCGGCCACGCCACCCGGCGAGCGTCAGGCTCAGCCCGACGGCGGGGTCGAGCACGGTGAACAGCGCGGGGAACCCGGCCTCCAGGGCCCGTATGGCGTGGTCCTGATGCGCACTGCCGGTGGCCCAGCGACGCAACTCCTCGGGGGCGTCGGTGCCGTGGAAGCGGACCGGGCTCACGTCGCCGGTCGGCGGCGTTATGGGTTCGGCCACGACGGGCAGCCCGTGGCCGTTGGCCAGGCGGAGCGCCTGCCGCCGGAGCCAGAGGAGGACGAGCCGCCGGTTCCGTACGGCGACCCTGCCGAGCGAGGCGAACCGCTGCCCGTCGGAGAAGGTGACCTCGGCCGTGTAGACCGCCGCGCACGTCATGCGGACCGCCCGGGGCCGCCGTGCCGGATCAGCTCCCGCAGCCGGTTGGCCGCTGCCTCGGCGTCGGCCACGACGGCGGCGCGGCTCGCGAAGCGTTCCTGGATGGCCGCGTCCAACTCTGCCCAGAACAGAGCCCGGTAGGCGGGGTCCGACTCGATGCGTACGAGCTCGGCGAGCGGCGGGGCGTACCGGTGACGGCGTTGGGCGAGCCGGGCCCGTAACCGGGAAAGGGGGCGCGGGCTCACAGGACCTCACCCCGGCTACGGGCGTTGAGGCGCGCGGTACGGGCGCGGAGCTGCTCTATCAGGATGGCGGGCCGCACATGGCGGGGCTCGACCTCCCACTCCGCGCCGCCCCCTACGGGCCGCAGCGACCAGTAGGGGCCGGCGACCCCTCGGAACTCCCCCACGCGGTCGGCGCGGGTGGTGTCGACCAGGAGGGTTCCGAGGGCGGGGGCGGAGGTGTTGGAGGGCGTGGGTGTATTCGGGCGTACGTTCTCGCCGTACATCGTTCGCTCCTCTCCGTAGCCGTTCGGCTACCGGGGCGATTCAGCGTGACCTAGGGTCGGAACGTCTTCAACCTGCGCTCTGTGCTCGAATAGTTAGGGCTTCGACATGGTGAATCGCAAGCAGCTCGACCCCGATGACCCGGACGTCTCCTTCGGCTTGCAGTTGAGGCAGGCCAGAGACGCGCGCGGCTGGACGCAGGACGAACTGGCCGGGCGCATGGGGTGCTCAGGGACGCATATTTCGGCCGTGGAAACTGGTCGTCGCTCTCCAACTCCCCGTTTCGCGAGGAGCGCTGACAGAGCGCTCGGGACCGGCGACAAGTTCAGCCGCATGGTCCAGGCCATGAAGGACCTGACCCTGCTGGAGGGCTTCCCGGAGTACGTGGGCTACGAGGGCCGGGCGGTGGAGATCAGGCTCTACGAAGTCGGGATCATCCCTGGACTGTTGCAGACGCCGGAGTACGCACGGGTCCTGGCCGACAGTGCCGTACAGCGCGGGGCGATCACGGCGGAGCAGGCCGACGAACGGGTGGCCTTCCTGGCGGAGCGCCAGGCGGCCTTGGTGCGGCCGAAGCCGCCCATGCTCTTTGTGACCATGGACGAAAGCTGTATTCGTCGTCCGGTGGGCGGCTCCGACATCATGAATGCGCAGCTGGACCGGCTGATGGAGTTCGCCGAACTGCCCAACACGCTGCTCCAGGTGGCCCCGTACGAGATCGGTGAACAGCGGACGTTCGACCTGCCGGTCAACATTCTGACGCTGCCGGACCGGTCGGTGATCTGCTACGCCGAGTCGCAGACGCAGGGACACCTTGATCGGGAAAGCTCATTCGTTCTCCCCATACTGACGGCCTACCATCAACTCCAGGGCGCGTCGCTGTCGCAGACGGCGTCTGTGGCCAAGATCAGTCAGTTGCGAAAGGGCACCCTGTGACGACCGAATCCCCCCGATGGTTCAAGTCCTCGTACAGCAACAACGGCGGCAACTGCATCGAGGTCGCCGCCAACCTCGCCGCCTCGCGCGGCATCGTCCCGGTCCGTGACTCCAAGGTCGTGGACGGGCCTGTGGTCGCCGTCCCCGGCACCGCGTTCGCGGCTTTCGTCGCGGGCGTGCGGGGCAGGACGTTCGACACCGTCTGAGGAACCGAGCAACCGGATGCCCCACTGTGCCGTGCACAGTGGGGCATCCTGCTGTTCGGAGAGAGGGGCGCCCTGGGATGGCCACAACCGACTCAGCGGGCGAGAGCCCGAACCTCGACCGCTCGTGCGTCGAGGGATTCAGCGTCTGGCACACGCGCAGTGGGGTGGCGGTCGCTCGGTCTGGGAAGCGGAGCTCTCAGGCAGAGACCTGGTGGTGGATCGCCTGGAGGTGCGGGAGAGCCCCGCCTCGGAGAACGCGGCGCGCGTGCTCGGTCTCGACGGTGAGCGGGTCTGGATCAGGAGCCGCCGGTTCGTCCTGGACGGGAAGCCGGTGCTGCTCTCGACGTCGTACCTCCCGGCGTCGCTGGTCGAGGGTTCGGCCATCACCGAGCCGGACACGGGGCCCGGTGGGATCTACGCGCGGCTCGCGGAACTGGGCCATCGCCCAGTCCACTTCCGGGAGGAGATCCGCTCACGCATGCCGCTGCCCGAGGAGGCCGCGAAGCTCAGGCTTCCGGCCGGGACGCCCGTCATGCTCATCTGCCGGACGGCCTTCGCGGAAGGGGGCCGTGTCGTGGAGGTCAACGAGATGGTGCTCGATGCCGCCGCCTACGTCCTGGAGTACGCCTTCGACGCGTGACCGCCCCGAGGCCCTCTGGTGCCCGCCCGACCACATCGTGCATGGTGGTGCTTCCTGCGGCGAAGGGACACCTGTGATGCCCGAATCCACGTGCTGGTTCACGTCCTCGTACAGCAACAACGGCGGCGACTGCATCGAGGTCGCCGCCAACCTCGCCGCCACGCGCGGCATCGTCCCTGTCCGTGACTCCAAGGTTGTGGACGGCCCCGTGATCGCCGTCCCCGGCCCCGCCTTCGCGGCATTCGTCACGGGAGCCCGGGGCGGGGCGTTCGACGCCGTCTGACGCCGAACCGAGCAGCAGGATGCCCCACCGTGCCGCGCCCACTGGGGCATCCTGCTGTTCGGAGAGAAGGGGCGCCCTGGGATGGCCACCACAGACTCAGCGGGCGCGAGCCCGAACCTCGACCGCTCGTGCGTCGAGGGATTCAGCGTCTGGCACACGCGCAGTGGGGGACCGGTCGCTCGGTCTGGGAAGCGGAACTCTCAGGCAGAGAACTGGTGGTGGATCACCTGGAGGTGCAAGAGCGCGCCGCCTCGGAGAACGCGGCGCGCGTGCTCGATGCCGCCGCCTACGTCCTGGAGTTCCTGGAGTACGCCTTCGACGCGCGACCGCCACTGAGACGGGCGGGCGGTCCGGCGGGGACGGAAGGGCCGGGAAGCTTGCCCGAAGACTGCCCCGCCGGAGCTGGCGGGGGCGACGGCGGGCATGTTCCATGGGCTGTGCCGCTTCGTGGAAGGAATAAGCCCGTTGACCCAGTATGAACGTTCCGTCGGCCGGGCCGCCGGCAGGCACACCCCGGCCCCCCGGACGCCCGCTCCCTCCCGCCAGGTCGGCATCCTCGGCCTTCAGCGCTCGGTGGGGAACGCAGCCGTGCTGCGCATGCTCCAGCAGAGCGGACACGCGTACGCCCAGCCCTCCATGCAGCGCCAGGTGCAGGGGGAGGAGCACCACCGGCATGGTGCCGGGTGCGGGCACCGGCAGGACGTACAGCAGTCCGCCGCGACCCCTGGGGGGCCGCAGATCCAGCGGCTCGTCTACGACTCCGTGGACAACGGCGGGACCGAGGAACTGTACCTGGAGACCGAGGCGGCGGCTCGCGAGCATTACGCGGGCCGGCTTCCCCAGGAGATGGTGGACCGGCTGGCCGCGCTGGCGGCCGACGACGACCAGTACCTGACGCAGGACGACGCGATGACGATGTCGCGGAACGCCGTCACCGGAGCGATCAATGTCATCGCCCCGCAGGAGGCCGACTTCCTGGTCGGTCTCGCGGGGGAGCGCGTGGGCGGTGTGTCGGCCTACGACCCGGACATGACGGCTGTGGCGCAGGGGATCCTCGACAGTAAATCGCTGAGCAAGGGGCTCGCCGCCGGGTCGGTGGTGGCGAACAGGGATTCCATCACCGAGTTCGGCCACCACCGGTCACACACCGACATCTTCGTGCCGCACCCGGGCCCCTGGGTCCACCTGGCGCCGCCCAACGACCTCGCCACCTGTCTGGAGCATGTGATGGGGCCGTCGAGCCATGCCTCCGTGCTGACCGACAACGAGCCCACCCAGGGGTTCGGACAGACGCTCATCAACAACATCGACGCGATCAACGAGGCCCACGCCGGTGATCCGGACTACATCCCCCTGACCTACACCGTGACCGAGGAGAACGTGGAGCAGGGCCAGCCGGTCGACCTGGGGGTCCGGTCCAGCGTCCCGTACAACACCGCCCATCGGCCTGAGTACCGGGTGATCCGGGTCTCCCGTGCCTGAGCGGCGGCACGGGAGACGGGTCCGCTGCCGTGTCTTCCGTGCCGCCGGCGCGTTGGCATGAGCACGGGGTGGAAAGAAGTAGACCAGGGTCCGGCTGGGGGCAGGAACACACCGGGGTTCAGAAACAGCTCGCTGGGAGCAGCCTCCACCGCCGCCCGCCACGGGGAGCTGACGAGGACGCCCGCCTGCGTCAGGCGTTCGGCGAGGGCACGCCGCTCCTGGGCGGTGTCGGTCATGGGGCGACTCCTTGCGTCAGCCAGGCCGTCAGCGGCTCAATGGCCCCGAAACGATCGTCGGCCCGTGCCCCCCTCAGCATGATGCGGGTGACCTGCCCGCCCGCCGTGTCGATCTCGATCGTGGCGAAGGGGCGGCCGCCGGGCGCGATGACGTACATCGGCCGGCCGTTGACGGTGAGGGGGCAGGCCGCCCGGATGCGGTCGCGGAACCGCGCGGTCTCGGCGGCGATGTCGGCTGCGCCGGTCACTGTGGTGGGGCTGCCGTGCGGCAGGCCGCGCCGCCTCGGCGTCGCGGACGCTGTCGGGCGCGAGCAGCTGGATCATCCCGCGCGTGTCCCCGGTCCGGGCCGCCGCCATGAAGGCGTCCACGATCCGCTGATCCGCTCGGCCGGTCTCCTCCGCGCCCTGCCGTGCCGGGGCGAGGCGTCGGCGTGCGCGGCTGGCGTGCTGCTTGGCGCCGGGCACGGTCGCGCCCAGCACCTCCGCGATCCGGTCGAACGGGGTGGAGAACAGGTCGTGCAGGACGTACGCGACCCGCTGCGGCGGGGTCAGCCGGACCAGCAGGACCATCAGCGCCCGGGAGACGTCCTCTCCACGGAGGACCGGTCCTGGCCCACGTCCGCGCCCGCGTCTTCCACAACATCGCCTTCCCGGGCGCCTTCCTGCTGCTCGCCGTCGCCGCCACCGTCCACTTCGCGGGCGGACGGTGACGGCGACCATGACGGCGGAGCCTCGAATCAGCCGTGGCGGCCTATCGCCTCACGGATCCAGCCCGCGTAGGCGGGTGCGCTGGTGTAGAGCCCCGGCCCATCGCTGCAACGCACGCCCGGCGCGCCGGGACCGGAGGTGACGCCGATGAGCTCCCAGCGCCCCTTCCGGTCCCGCTGGAGCTGGGGGCCGCCCGAGTCGCCGTTGCACGCCATGGCGTTGGGTATCCGGCTGACGGTGCACAGACGGGTGCTGTCCGCGTAGCCCGGTGCACAGTCGGTCATCGCGCCCCGGCGGGTGTCGAGTTCCTGGAGCCGGTCGGGGAAGACCCACGGGGCGTCGGGTGCGTCGTCGGTCCTGCCGAAGCCGAGGATCCGGGTCGGGGTGCCGGGCCGCCCCGGACGGTCGGCGATGCGGACGGGCTTCTCCGCGACCGGGCGGTTCAGACGGATCAGGGCGATGTCGTCGCGGTTGGGGCCGGTGTTCTCGCCGCTCCGGTAGCCCGGGTGGGACACCGTCTTCGCGACGGACCGGACCATGCCGCCGGAGTCCTTCCACTCGCTGCCGACCCTGACCGTGCCGTCCAGGGTGACAAGCCTCGGGTCCACACAGTGGGCAGCCGTGAGCACCCATCGGGAATCGATCAACGACCCCCCGCAGACCCCCTTGAACGTCGGGTCGTCCGCACCCGTCACGGGAATCGACACCATGGACGGGTAACGCTGCGTGGAATCCGTGCCGTTGACGATGGCTCCCGCGCTGCCGGTCATCGTGGCGGCGCACGCCGCTCCGGCCAGGAGGACCGCGGCGGCGCGCGCCACCGTACGGCGTGAGGACTTCAAGCGGAACACTGGTTCTCCGATCGGCTGAGCATGTTCGACCTGCTCAGCCTCCGCGATCAAGAGCAGCTGATCCATCCGGCCAGCGGGCCTGCCTGAGGTCGGGCCCGCTGGTCCGCGCGGGGTAGGGACACCCCCCGGACGACCTGGGCCATCGACGTCCGGTGTGGCGCCCGGACTGCCGGAGCCGCCCGTCCACACGAGCCTGTTGGACGGAGCCCTCTACGGCATGTGCCGGGCGAAGAACCGGGGCCCGGTGTCCAGCTCGAACTCCGGGACGCCGGTGTGCCCGCCGAGGTTGGCGTGCAGCGGAACGGTGACCCGGCGGGCTTCCTGCGAAGCCGTCGCCGCCCTCAAGCCGCGCAAACAAGTGGATCTGGATGATCCGCTCGTCCTACTTCCGAGGTCATCGTCTTGGCGTGCCCGTGCTGGCAGGATTGGCGATCTCTCCGCGTCGCAGGACGCGGACCGGACGGAGAGGTCGTCATGTCCACAGCCACGTCTACGAGCACGCGCACGGTGATCGAGGAGTTGCTGCGCAGAATCGGCGAGGGCGACCCCGAGCGCATCGCCGAGATGTACGCCGAGCAGGGCGATTGGAAGCTCTCCTGGCCGGAGGCCGAGCACGGCCGTACTGCCACGCCGTGGATCCGCCATCGGTCCACCCGGGCCGACGCGGCCGCCCACTATCGCGAGCTGGCCGAGCACCACGTGCCGGAGCAGGTGGCGACCGAGATCGAGCGCATCCTTGTCGACGGAAGCGACGCGGTCGTGCTGGGCGTGATCCGTCAGACCGCCCGGCCCACTGGGCGTGCCTACCGGGCGCGGTTCGCTCTGCACCTCACCGTCGCGGACGGCCTCGTCACCCGGCACCATGTCTACGAGGACAGCCTGGCCGTCGCCCATGCCTTCGCAGCGGAGCACCAGTGAAGAACCCGGGCCACCGTGAGGACGCCGCCGCTCACACGGCGGCCTGCTGAGCTGCCGCGTGACGGGGCGGCCCGTCTATCCTGCGGGCATGATCCAACCGATCGAACTCGTCATATTCGACTGCGACGGCGTGCTGGTCGACAGCGAACGCATCGCGGTCCGCGTGGACGCACTCGTCCTGGCCAAGCTGGGATGGGAACTCACCGAAGCCGAGATCATCGACCGCTTCATGGGCCGCTCCAGCCAGTCGATGACGCGGCAGATGGAGGAGTACCTCGGGCGCAGCCTGCCGGCCGACTGGGAGGAAGAGTTCAAGCCCCTCCACCACGATGCGCTCGCCGCTGAACTCACCCCCGTCGAGGGCATCGTCGACGCGCTCGACGCCCTCGACGCGCTCACGCACCTCCCCACCTGCGTGGCATCCAGCGGAAGCCACGACAAGATGCGCTTCACCCTGGGGATCACCGATCTCTACCCGCGCTTCGAAGGCCGCATCTTCAGCGCCACCGAGGTCGAGCACGGCAAACCGGCCCCGGACCTGTTCCTCCACGCCGCGCGACAGATGGGGGTCGCGCCCGAGGCGTGCGCCGTGGTCGAGGACAGCCAGTACGGTCTCCAAGCAGCCCGGGCCGCAGGCATGCGCGCCTTCGCCTACGACGGGGGAATGACTCCCGTGGACCGCCTCGAAGGGCCCGGCACCGTCGTCTTCGACGACATGCGCAGACTGCCCGGCCTCCTCGCGGATCAGTGACCACCACCTGAGGCGATTCCCGGCCGCCCGGGTGAGAGACGCTAGGGGGCGCCGCCCGCTTCTGCTCCGCCGGCGGGCCTCCTCGCTCCTCTCTCCGTTCTCCGTCAGGAATCTCCGTGTCCCACCCCTCCGCCACCCCTCGGGCGAGCAGTACAGATCCGCGCGCCGACGCGTACCGCTTCAGCTCCGTCATCAGCCGCGTCGCCGAGGAGATGGGCGCACTCGCCGACCACGGCACCCCCGCCGACTACATCCCGATGCTCGCCGGCGCCGACCCCCGGCGCTTCGGCATGGCCGTCGCGGAGCCGGACGGAACCGTCTACGGCGTCGGCGACTGGCAGCAGCCGTTCTCGACGCAGTCCATCTCCAAGGTGTTCGCCCTGGCCCTGGCGCTCTCCCTGGACGGCGAGCAGATATGGCGGGGAGTCGGCCGGGAGCCCTCGGGCAATCCCTTCAACTCCCTGGTGCAGCTGGAGTACGAGAACGGCGTGCCCCGCAACCCGTTCATCAACGCCGGGGCCCTGGTGGTGACCGACCGGCTCCAGGCGCTGACCGGGGACGCCGCCGGCCAGGTGCGGGAGCTGCTGCGCTCGGAGAGCGGTAACGCCGCCATCGACTTCGTACCGGAGGTCGCCGCCTCCGAGGCGGCCTTCGGCGACCGCAACGCCGCGCTGGCCCACTTCATGGCCTCGTACGGCAACATCACGCTCCCGGTCCCCGAACTGCTCGGCGCCTACTTCCGCCAGTGCTCGATCGAGGCGTCCTGCGCGGACCTGGCCCTCTCCGCGGGGTTCCTGGCCCGGCACGGCATTCGAGCCGACGGCTCCGCGCTGCTCACCCGCAGCCAGGCGAAGCAGGTCAACGCGGTCATGCTCACCTGCGGGACGTACGACGCGGCCGGAGAGTTCGCCTATCGGGTGGGCCTGCCGGGCAAGAGCGGCGTCGGCGGGGGGATCATCGCCATCGTGCCCGGGGTGTGCACCCTGTGCGTATGGAGCCCGGGGCTCGACCGGCGCGGCAACTCGGTGGCGGGCGTCTCGGCCCTCGCCCGCTTCACCACGCTGACCGGGCTGTCCGTCTTCTGACGCAGGTGCCGGGCTACGGGTCGGGCCTGCTCCAGAACTGGCCGGGCTACGGGTCCGGCCTGGTCCAGAAGTGGCCGAACTACCGGTCCGGCCTGCTCCAGAACTGGCGCGGCGCGAAGCCCTCGCGCCGCAGCCAGTGCTCCGTATAGACGATCCGCTCCGCGTCGATCACGACGAGAGGGCCCGACTGGGGTTCGTCGAGAGAGCGTGACCGCTCGACGTGGTCGGACTGCCATCGGAAGGCCGGCCAGTAGTGTGCGAAGTCGGGGTCGTCCTCGGACAGCACGCGAGCCCGCCCGAAGAGCTGGGCCCCCCGGCTGCTGGCCTGTCCGACCAGCGGGGCGAAGATGCCCACCGACACACGGGGGTCGGCGGCGAGGTTCCTCATCTTCGGGGAACCGGGCGCCGTGCTGAACATCACCGCGAAGTCGAGGGGGAAGTACCGCACAGGCGTCGCGAGGGGTCCTTCCGGGCCCGCGGTCGCGAGCACGCACATGTTCTGTGTCGACAGCAGGTTGAGTATGCGTTCTTCCAGCCGATCGCGATCGAGCCGCTTGTCGGGTGAGGGGCCGGCCAGCCACGGGTTGGTCACAGGCATGGTCGATCTTCCCACGCCCCGTCACCCAGCGGTGCGGGGGCCTCGGTCACGGTGGCTCCCAACTGCAGCCGCGACGCTACGACTTCAGGGCGATGAGACCGTACAGCGGGTCAGGGCGGGGCGCGTCCTGGTCCGGCAGCGCGGCGAGCCGCCGGCACACGTCGGCCACCTGGTCCCGGGGCGCGTGGGCGCACCAGGAGATGCGGCCCGCCTCGATCACCTCGCGCCACCCGCGAGGGCTGCGGCCCTGCCCCGTGCCGGGGAACCGGGTCCGGCCCGCTGCCCCCAGGCCCTGTTCCGCCGCCCAACTGAACAACCGGGCGGATGCGTCGGGCACTTGGGGTGCGTACTGGCGGCGTAGGTCCGCCGTGACCTCGGCGATGTCGCTGTCCTCGGTGAAGTACGCGTCGTTCTTGTCGACGGTGGTGATCAGCACCCCGCCGGGCCGCAGCACCCGGGCCGCCTCGGTCAGGACCGGCACGGGGTCCGTCAGCAGATGCAGCAACCAGATGATCACGACGGCGTCCACCGTGTCCGACGCGAAGGGCAGCCGTGTGCCGTCGCCCCGCACGGCTCCTCCCGGCACCCGCCGCGCGGCGAGGCCCAGCATCCCGGGCGAACGGTCGACGCCCACCACCGTCCGCCCCGGGCGCCGCAGCCGTTCCGTCACGATGCCCGTACCGCACGCGATGTCCAGGACGGTGCAAGGCCCTTGCGGCAGGAGCCGCTCCACCGCGTCCGCCGCGGCCCGCGCCCTCGGTTCACCACCCCGGGTCGCGTCGTAGTGCCGGGCCTCGTCGTCGTAGTCGAGCACGTCCGTCCCCTGTCACCGTGCCGGTGGCTGTCACTGTGTCCGGCGTACCCTACGGGCCGTGACGTGCCTCCCGGTCAGATGATCAGCACACGGCGGCCCCGCGTATGGCCCGCCCGGCTGTCGATGTGCGCGGCGGCGGCCTCGGCGAGCGGGTAGGACTTCTCCACGGGGGCCTCCCGCCTCCCCTGAGGAGCGTTCGAACTCAGGCGTCCGACCGGCGGATCCCGCCGCGAGGGCCGTGCCAGTCAAGACACAGGGCGGTGGCGTCGTCCTTCGGCGGCCGGCCGCCATAGGCGTCGGCCACCGCGGCGACCAGGGTGCGGACGACCTCGCGCGGATGCTCGGCCGCGGTCCGCAGCAGGAGGCCGGGCAGGTCGACCGTCTCCGCTTCGCGTTCCTGCATTCCGTCGGTGAACAGCACAAGACGGTCGCCGGGGCGCAGGTCGATTTCCTGTACCTCGTAAGAGCCTTGAGGGGTGAACCCGAACGGCATGTTGACGACCAGGCCCAGTTCCTCGACCGTACCGTCGCGCAGGCGGAGCGGTCCGGGGTGGCCGGCGTTGACCATGTGGGCGCCGCTTCCATCCAGGGCGATGCGGAGCAACTGGCCCGTGGCATAGGTGTGGCGCCCGTGGTCGAGGAGGGCCTGATGCATGTGGCCGGCCTGTTCGGCGAGGTCCGCTCCGGCACGGCGGGCGCCGCGGGAGGCGTTCACGACCAGGGTGGCGGTGAGGGAAGCGTCGACGTCATGGCCCATCGCGTCGGTGACCGACAGATGCAGGGTGTCGTGGTCGAGGCAGTAGTCGTAGGTGTCGCCGGCGATGTCGGAGGCCGGGACCAGGGCTCCGGCGAGGGCGAACTCGGACGCCTCGCAGGAGGGGGCCGACGGGAGGAGCTGCCGCTGGATCTCCGCCGCCAGGCTGACCGTCGTGGTGCGGTTTCCCCAGTGGTAGAGGTCGGTGAACCGGCGGTCGGTGACGATGATGTACGCCAGCGCGTGCGCGGCCTCCTCGACCTGCTCCAGCACGCTCTCGGTCACGACTTCGAGGTACAGCTCCAGCACACCGACGGTGTCACCGCGGTTGGTGACCGGCGCGAGCACGCGCCGCCCCAGCCCGCCCTCCTCCGCCAGCACCGTCTTCTGGGCGCGCAGAACCTTGTCGTAGACGCCGCTGCCGGCCAACGGGACCCTCTCGGCCCGTCTCTCGGTCCGGTGCTCCTGGGAGACGCCGATCGTGTCGTTGACCCGCAGCAGACGGCTGCCGACCACGTCGACGAAGAGGAACGACACGTACCGCGCACCGAACCGCGTGCGCAGATCGCGCGCCACGACATCGATCGAGTCCACCGGGGCCGCGCTCTCCGCCGCCGCCAGCACCTCAGCCAGTCCCATCCGGTCACACGTCATCACAGCCTCCCCAAGTTGAGACTGCTTCTGCCCGCTGACGCCTCTCTCATGGCCCCGATCGAGGAAACCTGCGGCGGCGGCGGGAGATTCCGATCGGGGCGCCGGTCGGCAGTAGGCCCGGAACGGGCCAGGTCCACCCGTGGTGTTCAGCTTCGCGACCAGGGCCCGGCGCACCACCCGCCGGTGAGGATATGGGATGTTTTGCTCCATAAAGTTGTTAGCTTTCCCTGGTTGGCCGATGACCGCATCGACAGGGGAACGTCATGACGCACGCCGAACCTCAGGCCGCGGAGCGCCCGGCGGTGAAGCTGACGCTCCTCACGCTCACCGCGATGGTCGTCGGCTCGATGGTGGGCGCCGGCGACACCGCCGTCACCGAGTGAAAGGCCCACCGTGAACAGCACCACCCCCGCATCCGCCCTCGGCGTCCACTCCGAGGTGGGACGTCTGCGCAAGGTCCTGGTCTGCGCTCCCGGACTGGCCCACCGGCGGCTGACCCCGACCAACTCCGGCGACCTGCTCTTCGACGACGTGATGTGGGTGGAGAACGCCCAGCGCGACCACGCCGACTTCGTCGCCCAGCTCACCGGGCGCGGCGTGGAGGTCGTCGAACTGCACGATCTGCTCGCCGCCACGGTGGCGGTGCCCGAGGCCCGGTCGTGGCTCCTGGACCGGAAGATCACCGCCAACGAGGTGGGCCTCGGCCTGATCGACGACACCCGCGCCTTCCTGGAGACCCTGACCCCGCGGCAGCTCGCGGAGTACCTGATCGGCGGGCTCGCCACCGCCGACCTTCCCGACGCGTTCCGCTCGGGGTACGTGGCGCTCGCCCGCGAGGGGGCCGGGGCGCGGGAGTACCTGATGCCGCCGCTGCCCAACACCCTGTACACCCGTGACACCACCTGCTGGCTCTACGGCGGAGTGACGCTGAACCCGCTCTACTGGTCCGCCCGGCGCGACGAGACCCTGCTCATGAAGACGATCTACACCTTCCACCCCGACTTCCGGGGCTCCACCGTCTGGTGGGGCGACCCCGAGAAGGAGTGGGGCCAGGCCACGTTCGAGGGCGGGGACATCATGCCCGTCGGCAACGGCGTCGTCCTCATGGGCATGAGCGAACGGACCTCCCGCCAGGCCATCACGCAGGTCGCGGCGGCCCTGTTCGAACAGGGGGCGGCCGAGCACGTGATCGTCGCCGGGATGCCGAAGCTGCGCTCGGCGATGCACCTCGACACGGTGTTCACCTTCGCGGACCGGGACATCGTCACCCTGTACCCGCGCATCATGGACGGCGTCCACGCCTTCTCGCTGCGGCCGTCCGACCTGGCGCCCGGGATCGAGATCACCGACGAGGGCAGCACCCCGTTCACCGAGGTCGTGGCCCGCGCCCTCGGCCTCCCCCGGCTGAGGGTGATCGAGACGGGCGGCGACGTCTACGCCTCGGAGCGCCAGCAGTGGGACAGCGGCAACAACGCGGTGGCGCTGGAGCCCGGCGTGGTCTTCACCTACGACCGCAACACCCAGACCAACGCGCTGCTGCGCAGGGCCGGGGTGGAGGTCATCACCATCGTCGGGGCGGAGCTGGGCCGGGGCCGGGGCGGCGGGCACTGCATGACCTGCCCGCTGATCCGCGACGCGGTGACGTTCTGACCGCGGGACCGCCGCACGTCGGGCACCCCGCTTCCTGGCTCCGCCCACCCGGTGGACCGTGCCCGGTCAGCCGTCCGGCGGTGGACGCCGAGAGCTGCGCCTGCCGGAGCCCTCGCACCGGACCGCACGGGGAGGCCGGGCCCCGGAGGTGCCAGGGGCGCACCCGTGAGGGGTTGAGGCGGTTTCCGGTCTCGGACCCTCACGGGTTATACCGCCTGCGCTCACCGACCTGCGGAGGCCCCGAGCTGCTTGATCTTCTCGAACGGATAGCCGCCGACGATCCCGATGATCAGGGCGTACCCGGCGAAGGCAGCGAGCCCCCAGGTCGAGATCGACCGGCCGCCACCGCTCATGATGACGATGCCCAGGGGAACCAGCGGCGCGGCCCCGAGTGCGGCGACACCGGTACACCAGAACGCCACCAGGTCGTTCGCCCGCTTCCGCAGTGCGGGGTCGGCCTTCACCTCGGCCGGGACCTCGTAGCCGACGGTCCCGTCGCACACCTTGCCCCGGTAGCCGGTGCGGGCTGCCAGCGAACTGACGACGACCAGCAGGAAGAAGCAGCCGAAGAGGAACAGGTAGGCCATGTGTACCTCGTGCTCTGTCGTGCCCTGCCGCAGGTCCGTCGCGCTGTTCCCGGCCGGCTCGCGACGACGGCCGCGGCACCTCGCCGCGCTGTCGGAACATCCCCGTACATCCAGTATGCGGATGTCCCTGCGGGCTTGCGATCACGCGCATCCGACGCCGCGCGCTGAACCACCGGGAGCGGCGAAACGGCCCTCAGCGGACGTACTTGATGATGAAGGCGATGACCATGTTGACGGCCTTGTCCTTCACCCACCCGGGCAGGAACTTCCAGACGACGCCGCCGATCTCCCCGCCGATGCATCCGATGATGGCATTGCGGACGTAGGTCTTCTTGCTGGATGCCTTGCCCGCCCCGATATCGCTCAGCACCGAGGTGGGAATGGACGCCAGCGCACCCTTCGCGCACCAGGCGGCGGCCGCGATGGCCGCGGCGGCGATCGGAAACGCGCGGGGCTGCACGCTGCCGGAGGATCCCCGGCTCATGGCCCTTTCCAGTTCGGCCATCGCCTCCGGGCCCATGCCCTCCTCGATGAACTGCCGCTGCTCGGTGGTGAGCGGCGGTACTTCCTCTGCTGCCGCCGGCGCCGTCGCCCGCTGCTGCGCCGGGACGGCGGCCGTAGCCGTGGGCGCCACGGTGGCGAGCAGGGCACCGCTGGTGAGGACGGCGATGGCGGACAGTGCGATGCCGCGCGTGCTGGTTCTGCGCATGAAGATTTCCCCCACTTGTGGATGAACAGGCCCTCGCTGCTTCTCAATTGGCGAGGCCGCCTCTTTTGCACCGCCCACGGGTCAGGCGGTCGGCGCCGCAGAGATCTTTGCATTGCGGGAGGGCGGCACGGAAAGCGGCCGGGGGTGAAAAGAATCATCGAAGGAGTGGGCAACCCGGCTGCTTTGGATTTCGTCGTCGGGGTGGTCACGGCCGGGAAACTCCGCTTACTCCGCTTACTTCGGTGGATACGCCGTCACATTCCTTACCTGGTCGCCGATCCGACGCAGAGAGGGTTCTGTGTGTGGTCGGGCGGTACGCGTCGCACTGCCGACGACAGCGGCGACGGGAGTGAAACCGGGCAGCACGGGACAGCCCTTACCGGACCGGATGCGCGCGATGCCGCTGATCGCGTCGACCTGGTGAGCCGCTCGGCCGGGCGCGGACGGGCAGGCGGGCTGTCACTGGGAGCTGCCGGGCCGTCCCGGGTCCACCGAGTGCGCCGCGCGTCGTCGGATTCCGCCGTCTGTTTGCGCACTCCTCATGCGGCTTGGCGAAGAGATCCGGGAATCCTTCTCGCGCCGGGTCAGCCGGGTGACCGCTCTCCTGTTCGGGCGGCCCGCATATGCTCAGTTGTGGAGGAGACAGGTGAGCAGACGAATCGGTGTCCTTCCGTCTGTCCTTCCGTCTGCCCTTCTCGCCTGTGCCGAAGAACTCGAGATCGTCATCCCGTCGCGGCCAGGGCGGGCGATTCCGTCGGAGGCGTTCCGATAACGGGGATCAGGACGATTGAGCCGCCACGGGGCTGCCCTCGGCCATCCGTCGCCCGCGTCCCGCGCCACGTACGCGACAATGGAGCCATGACCACGCTCGCCCCCGCCCTCCCGCAGCTCCGCATCGGCCCGCACACCGTGCGGCCGCCGGTCGTGCTGGCTCCGATGGCCGGTATCACCAACGCCCCGTTCCGGACGCTGTGCCGGGAGTTCTCCGGCGGCAAGGGGCTGTTCGTCAGCGAGATGATCACCACGCGGGCGCTGGTCGAGCGCAACGAGAAGACCATGCAGCTCATCCACTTCGACGCGACCGAGACCCCGCGCTCGATCCAGCTGTACGGAGTGGACCCGGTCACCGTCGGCAAGGCGGTCCGGATGATCGTCGACGAGGATCTGGCCGACCACATCGACCTGAACTTCGGCTGCCCGGTCCCCAAGGTCACCCGCAAGGGCGGCGGCTCCGCGCTCCCGTACAAGCGGCCTCTGCTGCGGGCCATCCTCAGGGAAGCCGTGTCGGGCGCCGGGGACCTGCCCGTCACCATCAAGATGCGCAAGGGCATCGACGACGATCACCTCACCTTCCTCGACGCCGGCCGCATCGCCGTCGAGGAGGGCGTCACCGCCGTCGCCCTGCACGGGCGCACCACCGCCCAGCACTACGGCGGCACCGCCGACTGGGACGCCATCGCCCGGCTCAAGGAGCACGTCCCGGAGATCCCCGTCCTCGGCAACGGCGACATCTGGTGCGCCGACGACGCCCTGCGCATGATGCGGGAGACCGGCTGTGACGGCGTCGTCGTCGGACGCGGCTGCCTCGGCCGGCCCTGGCTCTTCGCCGACCTGGTGAACGCCATGGAGGGGCGCCCGGAGCGGCACGCGCCCGCCCTGCGCGAGGTCGCGGATGCCATGGTGCGTCACGCGACGCTGCTGGGGGAGTGGATCGGCGACGAGACCCGCGGCGTGATCGACTTCCGTAAGCACGTGGCCTGGTATCTCAAGGGCTTCGCGGTCGGATCCGAGATGCGCAGGAAGCTGGCGGTCACCTCCTCGCTGGAGGAGCTGAGCGGCCAACTGCACGAGCTGGACCTCGACCAGCCCTGGCCGGACGGCGCCGACGGGCCGCGCGGCCGCACCTCGGGCAACAACCGGGTCGTCCTGCCGGACGGCTGGCTGAAGGACCCGTACGACTGCGCGGGCATCAGCGCCGACGCGGAGCTGGACACCTCCGGCGGCTGATCCCGTGCGGAGAAGGCGGCCTCCCTCGTTCCGTACGAGGGAGGCCTTCGCGTTCCGTGAGCGGCGGGCCTCTCGCGCTTGCCGCCATGCCGCCTTGCTGCCATGCCGCCCTGTCCCGTACCGCCCTGTCCCGTACCGCCCTGTCCCGTACCGCACGGCGTGGGCTCGGGGCCGCTCCAGTGCCGGTGAAGCCCCCGCCGCCGACGGTTCCCGCGCGGGGGCGGACCTTCGCCCGTAGCCTGGAAGAGGTCGGCCCCGGGGTCCCCGGAGACGGCCCAGGGCGTCCGGATCCTGAAATCCGGGGTCCGAAACGGGCGTGATTCGCGCCACCCTTGATCGGGGTTGCGCTCAGATGAGCGATTTCAGCATAGCTGCACTTCTGGAAGACGTGGCACTCAGTGCCACCCTGGTGGATTCGGGAAGTGAAATCATCTGGCGAGTCACTCGCTCGAATGAGCGGCTATGGTCAAGTTTCGGCCATGTCGCATTCAGGAGGTGAAGGCGGAGCGTCAGGTGCTTCGGCCGGGCGAGCCTTTCGATCTGCGGGCGGACGGGTGGTTGCGGCCGTATGACGACCAAGTGGACGTACCCATCCACCTTCGATCGTGGGTATGTTCCTCGCCGTCAGGGCAGCCACCGCGTCCTCGAGGAGTCGAGACCCGTGTCGGAAAACAAAGATCCCCAGAAGTTCGTCTACGACTTCACCGAGGGCAACAAGGATCTGAAGGACCTTCTGGGCGGCAAGGGTGCGAACCTCGCCGAGATGACCAACCTCGGGTTGCCCGTCCCTCCGGGCTTCACGATCACCACCGAGGCCTGCAAGGTCTACCTGGACAGCGGCGACGCGCCGACCGCGCTGCGCGACGAGGTGAGTGCGCACCTCAACGCGCTGGAAGAGCGCATGGGTAAGCGGCTCGGCCAGGCCGACGACCCGCTGCTGGTCTCCGTCCGTTCCGGCGCCAAGTTCTCCATGCCGGGCATGATGGACACGGTCCTGAACATCGGCCTCTCCGACGACTCGGTGGCCGGTCTCGCCACCCAGTCCGGCGACGAGCGCTTCGCCTGGGACTCCTACCGCCGGCTCATCCAGATGTTCGGCAAGACCGTCCTCGGGGTCGACGGCGACCTCTTCGAGGAGGCGCTGGAGGCGGCGAAGGACGCGAAGAAGGTCACGGTCGACACCGACCTCGCCGCGGCCGACCTCAAGAAGCTCGTCAAGCAGTTCAAGAAGATCGTCGAGTCCGAGGCCGGGCGCGCGTTCCCGCAGGACGCCCGGGAGCAGATGGACCTGGCCATAAACGCGGTCTTCGACTCGTGGAACACCGACCGGGCCAAGCTCTACCGCCGCCAGGAGCGTATCCCCGGCGACCTCGGCACGGCCGTCAACGTCTGCTCGATGGTCTTCGGCAACCTGGGCCCCGACTCCGGCACCGGAGTCGCCTTCACCCGCGACCCGGCCAGCGGCCACCAGGGCGTCTACGGCGACTACCTCCAGAACGCGCAGGGCGAGGACGTCGTCGCCGGTATCCGCAACACGGTGCCGCTCGCCGACCTGGAGTCGATCGACAAGAAGTCGTACGACCAGCTCATGCAGATCATGGAGACCCTGGAGAACCACTACAAGGATCTCTGCGACATCGAGTTCACCATCGAGCGCGGCCAGCTCTGGATGCTCCAGACCCGGGTCGGCAAGCGCACCGCCGGCGCCGCCTTCCGGATCGCCACCCAGCTCGTGGACCAGGGCCTGATCGACGAGGCCGAGGCCCTCCAGCGCGTCAACGGCGCCCAGCTCGCCCAGCTGATGTTCCCGCGCTTCGACGACGAGGCGAAGACCGAACTGCTCGGCCGGGGCATCGCCGCGTCCCCGGGCGCCGCGGTCGGCAAGGCCGTCTTCGACTCGTACACCGCGATCAAGTGGTCCCGCTCCGGCGAGAAGGTCATCCTGATCCGCCGCGAGACCAACCCCGACGACCTCGAAGGCATGATCGCCGCCGAGGGCATCCTGACCTCGCGCGGCGGCAAGACCTCGCACGCGGCGGTCGTGGCGCGCGGCATGGGGAAGACCTGTGTCTGCGGCGCCGAGGAGCTGGAGGTCGACACCAAGCGACGCCGGATGACCGTCGGCGGCCGGGTGATCGAGGAGGGCGACCTCGTCTCGATCGACGGCTCCACCGGCAAGGTCTACCTGGGCGAGGTACCCGTCGTACCGTCCCCGGTCGTCGAGTACTTCGAGGGCCGGATGCACGCCGGGGCCGACGACGCCGACGAACTGGTCGCCGCCGTGCACCGGATCATGGCCTACGCGGACCGGGTGCGCCGGCTGCGCGTGCGGGCCAACGCCGACAACGCCGAGGACGCGCTGCGGGCCCGTCGCTTCGGCGCCCAGGGCATCGGCCTGTGCCGCACCGAGCACATGTTCCTCGGCGAGCGCCGCGAGATGGTCGAGAAGCTGATCCTCGCGGACACCGACGATGAGCGCGAGAGTGCGCTGGCGGCTCTTCTCCCGCTCCAGAAGGCCGACTTCATCGAGCTGTTCGAGTCGATGGACGGGCTGCCCGTCACCGTCCGGCTGCTGGACCCGCCGCTGCACGAGTTCCTTCCCGACATCACCGAGCTGTCGGTCCGCGTCGCGCTCGCCGAGTCCCGCAAGGACGCCAACGAGAACGACCTGCGCCTGCTCCAGGCGGTGCACAAACTGCACGAGCAGAACCCGATGCTGGGGCTGCGCGGGGTGCGCCTGGGCCTGGTCATCCCCGGTCTGTTCGCGATGCAGGTGCGGGCCATCGCGGAGGCCGCCGCCCAGCGCAAGAACGCCAAGGGCGACCCGCGCCCCGAGATCATGATCCCGCTCGTCGGCACGGTCCAGGAGCTGGAGATCGTCCGCGAGGAGGCCGACCGGGTCATCGCCGAGGTCCAGGCGGCCACCGGCACCGACCTCAAGCTGACCGTCGGCACCATGATCGAGCTGCCGCGCGCAGCGCTGACGGCGGGCCAGATCGCCGAGGCCGCGCAGTTCTTCTCCTTCGGCACGAACGACCTGACCCAGACGGTGTGGGGCTTCTCCCGTGACGACGTGGAGGCCTCGTTCTTCACCGCGTACCTGGAGAAGGGCATCTTCGGGGTCTCCCCGTTCGAGACGATCGACAAGGACGGCGTCGGCGCGCTGGTCCGCAGCGCCGTCGAGGCCGGCCGGGCCACCCGCCCGGACCTCAAGCTCGGCGTCTGCGGCGAGCACGGCGGTGACCCCGAGTCGGTGCACTTCTTCCACGAGGTGGGCCTGGACTACGTGTCCTGCTCGCCGTTCCGGATCCCGGTCGCCCGTCTTGAGGCCGGCCGGGCCGCAGCCGAGTCCCGGGGCAGTGACAGCCGCTGATCCGGACTCACCGGGTCGGGGCCGCAGGGACGGCCCGGACCCACCGGTCGGGGCTGCGCGAACAGCCTCCGACCTCATGGGCAGGGCTGCACGAACAGCCCTGCCCGCCGACCAGGGCCTTGAAGGCCCAGCCCAAGGAGCGGCGGCACCCTGTGCGGGGGTGCCGCCGCTTCGCCTTGGGCTGACCGGTAGGGGCCGGCTGACCGGAAGGGGTCGGCCGCACGGAAGTGGCCAGCGGCACGGAAGTGGCGTGTGCGGAAATGACCGGCGATACGGGGAAGTCGTCAGAAGCGCGCACCGAATGCCGCACCGGGAATGTGGCGCAGAGCACATTGCGTCGTTTAATGCGCAAAGAAAATTCTGGGTGACGAGCCGGGGACCGGGGTGCGGTCCAAGGATCCCCACCCATGGACCGCACCCGGCTTACCCCCGTCGGGTACGGAGCCGCACCGTCGCCCACCGCCGCCGAACACACAAAGCCCCCCACGGCCTTCACGTGCTCATCCGGTGGACACCGGATGCGTACCCGACGCCGTACAGCCTTTCGGGTGGAGCGGGACGGGGCGAGACCTTTCACTTCTGGCCGAAACCCCGTGGTGACCTCCTGTGACGATCCGCATACCCTTCGGTGGGGGCAATTGCGGATGCAACAGGTGGGGGAGTAGTGCTGCGTATCCATGTGTCCAGGCTGGACCTTTCGCGGGTGCGGATGGCCACGAGGCCGGACGCGCTGTGGGAAACCATTCTCAGTTTTCACCGGATCAGGGACCGGCGTGCTTCGACGCTGTTCGGGAAATGGCGTTCGGAATCCCGTGCGCGGTTGAATGGTGAAGCACAGCTGCTGGCGGCGGTCGTCCCGCCCCGCGGCTATTTCCCGGATTTCCTGACGCCCTCCCAGGAGGGCGCCGAGCCTTTCGGGCTCGACGTCGGAATGGAGGCGCTGCGCGACACTCCCGCCGACCGCGTCCACGCCGAGCTGGAGCTGCTGGCCGCCGGGCGGATACGGCAGCGGGCCGGCCTGTCCGCCGGCCCGCGCCAACAGGACTCCGGAGCGGGCAGAGCGAGCGCGGCGCTGCCCGCCGCGCTCATGGAGGGCCGTGCCGAGCCGCTCGCCCGGCTCATCGGGGCGCTCCGCAGCTACCACCACGCGGCCGTGGAGCCCTACTGGCCGCACATTCGGGCCAGTGTCGAGGCGGACCGGGCCGTCCGCGGCCGGGCCCTGCTGGACGGCGGGGCGGACGGACTCCTGGCCGCGCTGCCGCCGATGATCCGGTGGCGTTCGCCCGTGCTGGAGGCGGACTACCCGTTCGACCGCGATCTGCACCTGGACGGGCGTGGGCTGCTGCTCCAGCCGTCCTTCTTCTGCCGGGGCACCCCCGTGGTCTACCGCGACCCGTCGCTCCCGCCGGTGCTCGTCTACCCGGTGGCCAACCCCCGAGCGCCGGTCTTCGCCGAGCCGGGACCCTGGCTCGGCCGGCTCGTCGGACACACCCGCTCGGCCGTCCTCTCCTCCATCGGCAACGGCTGCACCACCAGCGAACTCGCCCGCCGGGCCGGAGTGTCGCTGGCCTCCGCGAGCCAGCACGCCTCCGTGCTGCGCGAGGCGGGCCTGGTCCTGACGCTGCGCCACGGCAGCTCGGTCCTGCACACGCTGACCCCGCTCGGTGGCTCCCTGCTGCGCGGCGGCGCCCCGCTCGCCCTGCCCTGAGGGCTGTCCGGGGGCCGTTGTCAGTGGACCGTGCAAATCTTCTGTCGTACGCCGATGAGTTCGGCGCGGCCCCGCCGTCTAACCATCGAAAGCGCCGGACGGACCACCGCGGGCGCCACGGGACAGAGGAAAAGGAAAAGGAAACGACCATGGCTCAGATGATCTTCGTGAACCTGCCGGTGAAGGACCTGGAGACCACCAAGGGCTTCTTCGAGAAGCTCGGCTACGGCTTCAACCCGGCGTTCAGCGACGACAAGACCGCCTGTCTGGTCATCAGCGACACCATCTTCGCCATGCTGATGACGGAACCGCGCTTCAAGGACTTCACCAAGAAGGATGTCGCCGACGCCTCGAAGACCACCGAGGTCATCCTGGCCCTGAGCTGCGACAGCCGCGAGGAGGTCGACCGGCTGGCGGACGCCGCCCTGGCCTCCGGCGGCTCCCCGGCGGGCGAGACGCAGGACCTCGGCTTCATGTACGGCCGCTCGTTCCAGGACCCGGACCACCACATCTGGGAGGTCATCTGGATGGACCCGGCCGCCGCCGAAGGCCAGGCCTGAGCCGGCGGACGGGCACGCCGGGCCGGCGCGGCACCCCGCGCCGGCCGGCCCGCCGCCCGATCGGTGAGGCGGCTCCCGTCAGCCGCGGAAGGGCCCCTTCACCTCGTACGTGATGCCCCCGGAGGAGCTGCCGCTCGTCCCGCGCTGCGAGGAGAAGTAGAGCCGGCCGCCGTCCGGCGAGAACGCGGGCCCGGTGATCTCCGAACCGGACTGGCCGGTGATCCGCAGGAACGGGGCGACCGTGTCGTCCGGCGTGATCAGGCAGATCTCCATGTTCCCGCCGTCCTCCGCGATGTAGAGGTCCCCGGACCCGGACCGCGTGACGTTGTCCACGCCGGTCAGCGGGGCCGATCCGCCCGTCACCAGGGAGTCGTCGTAGGCGAGCGAGATCGACGAGGTGTCCGCGTCGTACGCCCACACCCGGTTGTCGCCCTTGGTGGTGAACCAGCAGGTGCCCGCCGCGTAGAAGCAGCCCTCCCCGCCGTTGAACACCTTTGCCCCGGACACCTGGTGCCGCGTCTGGGTGGAGGAGCCGGCCGGATCCGGCACGTTCGCCCACGTCACCGGACCGGAGGTCGCCGTGCCCGCGACCAGCACCTGAAGGGTGCCGCTCGACAGGTTCCCCCAGGTCGTGGGCCGGAAGCGGTAGAAGCGGCCGTCGCTCTCGTCCTCAGTGAGATAGACGTACCCGTGGTCCGGGTCGGCGGCGGCGGCCTCGTGCTTGAAACGGCCCATCGCCGGACGCCGCACCGCCGCGTTCACGCCCCAGGGATCGGTCTCGTACACATACCCGCGGGTGACCTCCTCGCAGGACAGCCACGTCTTCCACGGGGTCGCGCCGCCCGCGCAGTTGTTGTTCGTATTGGCCAGGATCCGGTACGCGGACGTCACCGTCCCCGAGGAGTCGAACCTCACCGCGCTCGCCCCGCCCCCGCTGCTCGGGGACACCTCGGCGTTGGAGACGTAGATCCACCCCGAGCCGTCGGCGTACGTCGCCCCGCCGTCGGGCGCGCTGTGCCAGCGGTAGGAGGTGCCGGGCACGGTCTGCCCGGAGCGGGCGACGATGCGGCTGGTGAAGCCGGCGGGCAGCTGGATGCCGTTGCCGTTGGCCGCCTGGAGCGCGCCGTACGGGCCGGGGGCGGGCTGGGCCGGGTCGGCGAAGGCGGCGCCCCGCCACAGCGTGCCGCCGAAGGCGGCGCCCCGCCACAGCGTGCCGCCGAAGGCCGCCGCCGAGCTGCCGATCACCGCGGTGCGCAAGAAGGTCCGACGTTCCACGATCACTCCACGCATGAGTGTGGGCCCGCCGCTCCGGACGGACCGGCGGGTCGCGCGTCAGGACTGTAGGAGACGTGCGTTGACGGCGCGTCAAGCGCGGGTGAACGGGCGACGGAGGAGTTGCACAGGCCGCGCCCCGCGACCGGTCGGTCACTCCCGCGACCTGGCCGCCCCCGAGGCGGCCGGTCAGTCCGTCCGTACGGGGAAGACCGGCACCGCCGCCCCCTCGTCGTCCAGACACGCGCCCGTCGCCAGGTCGAAGCGCTGCTTCAGCAGCGGCGAGGCCACGAACGGCCGCCCGCCCGCCGAGCCGAGCAGGCCGCGCGAGAGGACGTACGCCCCGGTGAAAGGGTCCCGGTTGCCGATCGCGTACACCCGGCCGGCTCGGTCCATGAAGACGGCCGCCTGGTCCCCGTCCGGCAGCAGCACCGCCACTCCCCGCCCGGGGACAAGCAGGGCCCGGTCGCAGACCGTCAGCCAGTCCTTCCCGTGGGCGAGCCGGACGCATCCGGTGTCCCGCGCTGTCGTGATCGTCGCGGTGGTCATCAGGAGGCGGTCCCTTCGAGGGTGCGAACGGCGAGCACGGGTCCCGCGAGCAGCTCCAGATCCGGTTTGATCTGGTCCCGCTCCGGAACGAACCTCACCGAGGGGTCGGGGGCGTCGGGGGCGTTGACGAAGGTGACGAAGCGCCGCAGCCGGTCCGGGTCGTTGATGGTCTCGGCCCACTCGTCGCGGTAGCCGGCGACATGGTCGGCCATCATCCGCTCCAACTCCTCGCAGAGTCCCAGCGAGTCGTGGACGACCACGTCCCGGACGTGCTCCAGGCCGCCGTCGATCCGCTCCAGCCAGGCCGAGGTGCGCTCCAGACGGTCGGCGGTACGGATGTAGAACATCAGGAACCGGTCGATCAGCCGCACCAGTTCGGCGTCGGAGAGGTCCTGGGCCAGCAGGTCCGCGTGGCGCGGAGTGGCCCCGCCGTTGCCTCCGACGTACAGATTCCAGCCCTGGGCGGTGGCGATGATCCCGAAGTCCTTCCCCCGGGCCTCCGCGCACTCGCGGGCGCACCCGGAGACCGCCGACTTCAGTTTGTGCGGGGAGCGCAGGCCCCGGTAGCGCAGCTCCAGGTCGATCGCCATCCGCACGGAGTCCTGCACGCCGTAGCGGCACCAGGTCTGCCCCACACAGGACTTCACCGTACGCAGCGACTTCCCGTACGCGTGCCCGGACTCGAAGCCCGCGTCCACCAGCCGCGTCCAGATCAGCGGCAGCTGGTCGACCCGGGCGCCGAAGAGGTCGATGCGCTGGCCGCCGGTGATCTTCGTGTAGAGGCCGAAGTCGCGGGCCACCTCGCCGATGACGATGAGCTTCTCCGGGGTGATCTCACCGCCGGGGATGCGCGGCACGATCGAATACGACCCGTTGCGCTGGAGGTTGGCCAGAAAGTGGTCGTTGGTGTCCTGGAGCGCCGCCTGCTCGCCGTCCAGCACATAGCCGCTCACGCCCACGGTCGGCGCGAGCGAGGCGATGACCGAGCCGACCGTCGGCTTGCAGACCTCGCAGCCGTCCCCGCCCCGCGCCTCCTCGCGGCCGTGCGAGTCGAGCAGGGAGGCGAAGGAGGTGACCTCCAGGGTGCGGACGATCTCGTACAGCTCGCTGCGGCTGTACGGGAAGCAGCCGCACAGCCCCGCGTCCGCCGGCGGCGGCATCAGCTGACCGATCACCTTCAGGCAACTGCCGCATCCCGTACCGGCCTTGGTGCACTTCTTCACCTCGGGCAGCGAGGTGTGCCCGCAGATCGCGTCCTTGGTCACGTTGTGGCAGGAGCAGATCACCGCCTCGTCCGGCAGCGCGGAGGGACCGAGCGCCACCGGGCCGCCCGCCCCGGCCGGCAGCACCAGGTGCTCCGGGGCGACCGGCAGCACCGTGCCCGTCATCGGCCGCAGCGTGCCGTACTGGTCCGCGTCCCCGACCAGCACCCCGCCCAGCAGCGTCCCGTCCCGCCCGATCACCAGCTTCTTGTAGACACCCGCCCGGGCGTCGGAGTACACGACGTCGAGCGACCCATCGGCCGCCCCGTGCGCGTCGCCGAACGAGGCCACGTCCACGCCGAGCAGCTTCAGCTTCGTCGACAGGTCCGCGCCCGTGAACGCGGACCGGCCGCCCGCGATCACCTCGGCCGCCGCCTGAGCCATCTCGTAGCCCGGCGCCACCAGCCCGTACACCCGGCCGTCGGCGGCCAGCGCGCACTCGCCGATCGCGAACACCGCCGGGTCCGACGTCCGGCACTCCTCGTCCACGACGATCCCGCCGCGTTCCCCGACGGCCAGACCGCACTCCCGGGCCAGCTGGTCCCGGGGCCGCACCCCCGCCGAGAAGACCACCAGATCGACGTCGAGCGAGGAGCCGTCGGAGAGGGCCATCCCGGTCACCGCACCGTCCGCGCCCGCCAGCACCTCCTGCGTGCCCACCCCCGTGTGCACGGCGAGGCCCATGTCCACAATCGTGCGCAGCAGCGCCGCGCCCCCGCCCTCGTCCACCTGGACCGGCATCAGCCGCGGCGCGAACTCCACCACATGGGTGGACAGCCCGAGCCCCTTCAGCGCCCCGGCCGCCTCCAGACCGAGCAGCCCCCCGCCCACCACCGCACCGGTGGCCGCGCCCTTCGCGTACTCCTCGATCGCGAGCAGGTCCTCGATGGTCCGGTACACGAAGCAGCCCCGGGCGTCCTTCCCCGGCACCGGCGGCACGAAGGGGTACGAGCCCGTCGCCAGCACCAGCGTGTCGTACGGGAACACCGCCCCGGACCGCGCGGTCACCGTCCGCCCCGCCCGGTCGACGCCCGTCGCCGGGTCGCCGACGTACAGCTCGATGCCGTGCCGGTCCATGAAGTCCGCCTCCACCAGGGAGAGGTCCTCGGGGCTCCGCCCGTCGAAGTACGAGGTGAGCCGCACCCGGTCGTAGGCGGGCCGGGGCTCCTCGCAGAGCACGACGACCCGGGCGGCGCCGGCCGCCGGGGTCAGCCCGCGGTCGGCGAGTGCCTCCAGGAACCGCTGGCCGACCATGCCGTGCCCGACGACCACGATCGTCGGAACGGCGCAGTGCGCCAGGGCCTTCGGGGTGGTCTCCAGGGCGGCGGCGGTGGTGGTGGCGCTCGGGTCGAAGGTGGGCTCCGGCATCTCAGTGGCCTCCGTCGGTTGTCCTCATGCCCCGAGCGTGGGCGGGAGGTGTTACCCGGCCGCATCCCGCCTGTTTCCCGGGCGGAACCTTGCGCTCAGGGACGGCGCCGGGGCCCTGTGAGGGGCCGAGGGCCTTACGTTCGGCCGGGTCAGGCCGGGTCAGGCCGGGTCAGGCCAGGTCAGGCCGGATCCGAACGGAAGGCCCTCGGGGGAGAGCCCCGGCGACAGGCGTCTAATGTCGGGTCGTGCCTGACATAACCCTGACCACCCTGGTGCTCCTCTGCCTCGCCGCGGCCGCCGCGGGGTGGATCGACGCGGTGGTGGGCGGCGGCGGACTGCTGCTCCTGCCCGCGCTGCTGCTCGGCCTGCCGAACGTCCCGGCGGCCCACGTGCTCGGCACCAACAAGGCCGTCGCGATCGTGGGCACCTCGGGCGCCGCGGTGACCTTCCTGCGCCGAGCCCCGGTACGGGTGGGGCTGGCGGTGCGGGTCGGGCTGATGGCGCTCGCCGGGTCGATGACCGGGGCGTTCTTCGCCGCCGGGATCAGCAGCGAGGTGCTCCGACCGGTGATCATGGTCGTGCTGCTGGGGGTCGCGGCCTTCGTGCTGCTGCGCCCGTCCTTCGGCACCGCCGCGGCGGGCGACGGCACGGACCGGCCGGTCGCCCGGGGGCGGATCGTCACGGCGATCGTGCTGGTCGGCGGCGGCATCGGCTTCTACGACGGGCTGTTCGGGCCGGGCACCGGCACCTTCCTGGTGCTGGCCCTGAGCGCCGTGCTCCACCTGGACCTGGTGACCGCGTCGGCCACCGCGAAGATCGTCAACGTGTGCACCAACGCGGGGGCGCTGGCGATGTTCGCGTACCAGGGCACCGTGCTGTGGCAGCTCGCGGCCGTGATGGCGGTCTTCAACCTGGCGGGCGGGATGATCGGGGCCCGGATGGCGCTGAGCCGGGGCAGCGGCTTCGTCCGGGCGGTGCTGCTGACCGTGGTGTTCTCGTTGGTCGCCAAGTTGGGCTTCGACCAGTGGAACGCGTGAGAACGGCCGGGGTTCTCAGCGCACCTCGGTGAGGTGCGCGTACGCCACCACATTGCCCTGGTAGCCGGTCTCCTTCGAGAAGCCGCCGCCGCAGGTGATCAGCCGGAGCGACGCGTGCGGCGAGTCGCCGTAGACGCGCTGGTCGGGGAAGTCGTCGTTGTCGTAGACCTCGATGGCGTCGATCGAGAACACGGCCGTACGCCCGTCCTCGCGGACCACCTCGACCGCGGTCCCCTTGGTCAGGGCCCCCAGGGCGTAGAAGACGGACGGGCCGTCCGCGTTGTCCACGTGCCCCGCGACGATCGCGGTGCCCCGCGCGCCGGGCGGGACGCCGCCCTCGTACCAGCCCGCGAGGTTGCGGTCCTCGTCCGGCGGTACGTCGAGGCTGCCGTCGGCGGCCAGCCCCAGCCGCGTCATCGGCGCGTCCACCTCGATGCTCGGGATGCGGATGCGGACCGGCTCGGAGGGGTTCAGCGGTTCGGCGACCGGGGAGCCGGGCTGGAGCCGGGGCCCGGCGGCGAAGGCCTGGGCGCTGGAGGGCTGCGGCGGGATCAGCTGGCCGCCGGGGCCGTTCTGGACGAGCCAGATGCCGCACAGCACGGCGATGCCCACCAGCCAGCCCTTGGCCTTCTGCGCGCTCGGTGACACGGCGTCGTCCTCGGTCGGTGGTCCGGGGCGGACGGGGCGCGCTCGGGGACGCGCCCCGCCCGGTCAGGGGGGAAGCGGTGGTTCAGCTTCCTTCGGCGCCCTCCGTGCGGCGGCGCAGCAGCCACAGCCCGCCCACGGCGGCCAGGCCGATCACGCCGACGCCGAGAGCGACCTGAGTGGAGTCCGGTTCGACGCTGCCGCCGACCCCGGTCCGCACATGGCCGGACGGGCGGTCGTGGATGGGCTTCTCGTGCTTGCCGCCGCCGATCACTTCCAGATCACCGACCGCGTCCTTGCCGTTGTCGCAGGAGACGATGATCTCGTAGGTGCCGGGCCGGGTGTCGTGCGGCACGGTGAACTTGCCGACCACGACCTCCTTGTGGGTGCCGGGGCGCATCTCGAAGTCCCCGGCGTCCAGGGAGTTCGCGTCGCCGATGCCCGAGCCCTTCTTGCCGCAGGCGGTGGTGTTCACGGTGACGGTGGCACCGGGTGCCGCGGTCGACGGGGTGATCTCCAGACGGCCGAAGTCGCCCGCGTACGCGGACGGAGCGGCGGCGGTGAGACCGAACGCGATGACGGTGAACGCGGCACCGACGGTGCCGGTCACGAGGCGGGCAGGACTGCGCATGGGGATCCTCCGGGCAGAACGGCGCGAGCGGGTGTGTCCTGTCCCCGAGCCAACGGGGGCAGGGCCCGCCACGCCTTCTGACGCGGGGTCAGCTTTCACCCGTACGGACCGGCGCGGCACCCTTGCCGGAATGGATCACCGCAGGTGGTGGCGGTGCGGCTGGGCCGTTCGGTCCGTGCTGCCGGTGCGGGTGCCGATCGGGTGAGAAGGGTGAAAGAAATGTGATGCAGGTCACATGTGTAACCTCGCGGGCCCCGGGCACACGCATGACACCCCCCACGGGACGGATTCCCCGCCCCCCACGGCACCCGCCCCCTCCGGTCCACCCCCCCCTTGGACCGGAGGGGGCGGTGTCGGATCCGCCTCCGGCCGCTCCCGCCCCCGGCCCCGGCGCCCGGTTCTCGGCCGCTCCTGCCCCTCAGGCCTCGCCCGTCCCCGGCGCCCGGTTCCTGGCCGCTCCTGCCCCTCAGGCCTCGCCCGTCCCCGGCGCCCGCCCCCCTCGGGCTTCTTCCGGCTCTTCAGGTCCCGTCCGTGGCGCTCCAGGTGATCTGGGGCGGGCGCACCCGGGCGCACAGTGGCTGCCCCTTGGCGTCGGTCAGCCCGAGCCGCCCGGTGAGGTGTCCGGAGCGCGCGGCGGCTTCGAGGACGTCCGGGGCGATGTCGTCGAACAGCAGCTTGGCGCGCCGGAACATGGTGAAGACCCCGGCGTCGTCCACCGTGCCCCACGACAGATAGACGAACCGCCCGCCCAGCCGGTTCTGGACGTACGGCCCCGACACCTCGACCCCGTCCGCCGTCGCGGTGGCCGTGCAGTCGAGCACCCACGAGGCGGAGGGGGCGTCCCCGGGGTGCGGGTCGAGCAGTTCGCCCGGCCGGTCCTTGCGCTGGACGCCGACGTGGATGTTCGCGTACCCGGGAAAGTCGCTGTCCGGTCCGCAGTCGCGGCCGGGGAGGGCCGATGCCTCGATATGGATCTGCATGCCCCCATGGTCCAGCACGGCCGGGGCGGGCGCCCCCGCCCTCCCGTGCGGGGTGTCTCACACGGCGTCCTCCGGGGCGCCGCCGTACACCGCGCCCAACTCCCTCATCAGCTCCTCGTCGACCGCGAACGCGGTGCCGTCGATCCGCCGCACCGGTGCGATGCCCTGCGAGTTGCAGACGAAGGCGGCCGGGAAGCGGCCCACCCCGTCCGGGCCCTCCAGCGTCACCGGGCGGCGCGCCGACGGCCGTCCGGCCCGCTCCAGTCCCTGCTCCAGCAGAGTCATCGTGATGCCGAAGAGCGCCGGGGCGTCGGGCCACACCACCGAACGCCCGTCCCAGAAGCCGACGTTGGTGACCGCCCCCTCGGTCACCACCCCGCCCGGCGCGGTCAGCAGCGCCTCGTCGAACCCCGCCCGCCCCGCCAGGATCCCGTAGTACGTCTGCCCGAACTCGCCCGGCCGCTTGATGTGCGGGGCCGTGCGCGCGTACGGCACCGACATGAGGCTCCGCGCCCCGGCCGGCCCGGCGGCGGGCTCCCGGACCGTCACCATCAGGGTCGTGTGCGTCGCGCCGGGCGGCCGATAGCCGTGCACCCGCACCGAGGCGTTACGCAGCCCCGCCCCGTCCAGGGCGTGCCGGATCAGCTCCCGCACCCGGCCGCCGTCCACCGGCAGGTCGAACAGCTCCTGGTTTGCCGCGTCCAGCCGGGCGAGATGCAGGCCGAGGCCCCGCACCCGGCCGTCCCGCACCTGCATGGCGGTGAAGTGGCCGTAGCCGTACAGGGTGGGGATCCGCAGGTCCTCCTCGGTGGCCGGGCGGCTGTCGAACTCGATGTACGGGAGAGGCGTGTTCGGGCGGTGCGTCGTCATGCGGCCACCGTAGGCGGGCCGTCCGGACCGGGACGGGACAGGTTCCGGACGGGCGCGCTTGACCTCAACCATGGTTGAGGGAGAAAGCTCGACGCCATGGACACCACAGCCGTATCCACGTCACCCACGTCATCCACCGTGCCCGTCACCGAGCCGGCCCCCCTCCAGGTGGCCCCCCTCCAGGTGGCCGTCATCCTCGGCAGCAACCGCGACGGCCGCTTCGGCCCCGTCGTCGCCGACTGGTTCCTGGCCCGCGCGGCGAGCCACCCCGGCATCGAGACCGACCTGGTCGACGTCGCCGAGGCCGGCCTCCCCACCGCGATCACCTTCAGCCCGGGGCCGGAGGAGGCGGAGCGGCTCGGCGCGGTCTCCGCCCGGCTCGCGGCGGCCGACGCCTTCGTCGTCCTCACCCCCGAGTACAACCACTCGTTCCCCGCACCGCTGAAAACGCTCATCGACTGGTACGGCGAGGAATGGCAGGCCAAACCCGTCGCCTTCGTCAGTTACGGCGGCATCTCCGGCGGGCTGCGGGCCGTCGAACAGCTCCGGCAGGTCTTCGCCGAACTGCACACCGTCACCGTCCGCGACACCGTGTCCTTCCACAACGCCGGCGCCCTCTTCGACGACCAGGGTCGCCATCTGGACCCGGGGCCCGCCGACGCGGCGGCCAAGACCCTGCTGGACCAGCTGGTGTGGTGGGGCACCGCCCTGCGCGACGCCCGGAACCTCCGTCCGTACGGCGCCTGACCCGTCGTGGGCCGACAATCACAGGGAAGGCCCACGGGCGAAGAGCCCGCCGTACTCCGAGGAGACCGACGATGACAGCGCCGCCGGCATGGCTGACCGTACTGACCACGACCGACAGCGAGGACAAGGCCCACGCCCTGGCGCAGTCGGCGGTGGAGGCCAGGCTGGCGGCCTGCGCGCAGATCTCCGCCCCGGTCACCTCCGTCTACCGGTGGCAGAACGCCATCGAGACGACCGAGGAGTGGCAGGTGCTCTTCAAGACGACGGCGGAACGCTACGACGAACTGGAGGAACACCTCAAGCGGGAGCACGACTACGAGACGCCGGAGATCATCGCCCTGCCGGTGATCCGGGGCAGCGCCCGCTACCTCGGCTGGGTGACGGCGGAGACGGCGCCCCCGGCCGCCCTGTGACGGCGGCCATGACCACGACCGTCCCCGGCGGCCCCGACGTCGCCGCCGAGCTGCCCTTCTTCGTGTACGGGACGCTGCTGCCGGGCGAACCCAACCACGACCTGTTCCTCCGGGGCCGCACGGCGGGGGAGCGGCCGGCCGTGCTGCCCCGGGCCCTCCTCTACGAAGGCCCCGGCTACCCGTACGCGATCGAGGGCCACGGCCGCGTCCACGGCACCCTGCTCGTCGCCGCGCCCGGGGTGTACGGGGAACTGCTCGGGCTGCTGGACCACCTGGAGGAGTTCCTCGGCCCCGGCCACCCGCGCAATTTGTACGAACGCGTCGTCCGCGAGGTCGAGCTGCCGGCGCGGGGGGCGTTGGAGGCCGGGGAGCCCGGGGAGCCCGGGGAGCCCGGGGAGCCCGGGGAGGCCGAGGAGCCCGGGGACCCTGGGCAGCCCGGGGAGGCCGGGGAATGCGTGCGGGCCTGGGTCTACCTCGCCGCGACCGCCGTCACCCGCTCGCTGCGGACCGGCGGCGTCCTCATCCCCGGGGGGCGGTGGACCCGTTCAAGCCCGTCCGGCGATTGAGGACGGAACCCTGGTGGTGGGGGTGCTGGTGCCGGGTTCGTCCCGGACGACGGTTCCGCGCTGCGGGCGGGCCCGTTCAGCGCGCCCCTGCCGCCAGCGCTTCCGTCACGCCCCGCTCCTCCGGCCCCAGGAAACGCGGGTCGGGCCGGAGCAGGGCGTCCAGCGCGGCCTTTCCCGAGGCCGCCAGCTCCCGGGCGCCGCCGTAGTACCAGGTGGCGTCCCGTGGCTCGTCGACCCCGACGCCGTACGCGTCGATCCCGGCCGACCGGCACAGGGTGACCGCCCGGTGGATGTGGAAGCCCTGGCTCACCAGCACCGCCCGGTCGACCCCGAAGATCTTCTTGGCCCGGACGCAGGAGTCCCAGGAGTCGAACCCGGCGTAGTCGCTCACGATCCGCTCGTCCGGCACCCCGCGCCCGGTGAGGTACGTGCGCATCGCGTCCGGCTCGTCGTACTCCACGCGGCTGTTGTCCCCGGTGACCAGGACGACCTTCACCTTCCCGGTGCGGTACAGCTCGGCCGCCGCGTCCAGCCGGTGCGCGAGGTACGGGGTCGGCCGGCCCTTCCACAGCCCGGCGCCGAACACCACGGCGACCTCCCGCGCCGGAGCCTCGGCCGTCGTGCCCACCCGGTCGCCGGCCTCCAGCCGCATCCAGGTCGCGGGCACCAGGGCCAGCACACAGGCGGCCATGAGCCCCTGCGCCAGCCCCCGTTGCACCCGCCGGGTGCGGGGCAGCCGCAGAGCGAACCGCTCCGGCAGCAGCGATGCGAACCGCTCCGGCACCAGCGGGGCGAACCGCTTCCGCAGCAGCGATGCGAACCGCTTCCGCAGCCGCAAGGCGAACCGCTCCAGCACCAGCGGGGCGACGGGCCGCGCCGACAGCCGCAGGGCGGACCGCACCGACTGCCGCAGGGCGGGCCGCGCCGACTGCCGCCGGGTGGACCGCACCGACAGCCGGAGCCCCTGCGGCCACCGCCCGCGCACCGACCGTCTCTCCCTCGCCGCCCCGCTCCCGCCGTTCTTTCCGCGCACCAGACCCCCCCTGTCGTCCCTCTGTCGATCGCGTCCGATCGCGTCCGATCGGGCCGTCGCGCCACCCGCCCCCACCCCACCTGACGACCGGGATGCCGCAAAGGTTCGCCGGCCGCCCAGGTCTGTGGCGTCCGACACCGGCGGGGGAGCGGACCGAGCCGCGTACGCACACGGTCCCCACCCCCACCGTGAGGCGGCGGAAAACGGCTGTGACCCTCGCGCAACGACCCGGCAACCTCCGCCCGGCACCATCGGTCCATGACGGAGCAGCCCCCCGAACAGCCCCACCGGTCGCCCCCGCCGACCGACGGCGCCGCGCACCTCCCCACCCGCGTCACCGACCGGCTCGGCGCCCAGCTCGGCCTCGTCCCCCGGAACGGAACCCGCAGCCCCACGCACCGCACCCGGCAGCCCGACCGCCCCGCGGAGGAGCGGCGCGAAGCCCCCGCCCCGTCCCTGGTCGCCGTGGCGCACGGCAGCCGCGACCCGGAGGCCCCGCGTACCGTGCTGGCCCTCCTGGACCGGGTGCGCGACCTGCGCCCCGGCCTCGACGTCCGGCTCGGCCACATCGAGCTGAACCGGCCGCTGCTCCCGGACACCCTGGACGGCCTGCGCGGCGCAGACGCCGTCCTCGTACCGCTGCTCCTGGGGCGCGGCCACCACGTCAAGCACGACCTGCCCGCCGGGGCGGCCGCGGCCCCGGGCGTACGCACCCGGATCGCCGCGCCGCTGGGCCCCCACCCCCTGCTCGTCGAGGCGCTGTACGGGCGGCTCGTCGAGGCCGGCTGGGACCCCGCCGACCAGGGGGGCCGCCACGCCGCCGTGGTCCTCGCCGCCGCCGGATCCCGCGACCCCGACTCCGCCCGGGACACCCGGCACACCGCCCGCGCGCTCACGGAACGCCTCGGTGTGCCCGTCGTCCCCGCGTACGCCTCCGCCGCCACGCCCACCGTCCCGGCCGCCCTGCGCGCCCTGGCCGCCCGAGGCCGCCACCGGACCTTCGTCGCCTCGTACTTCACCGCCCCCGGCCGCTTCGCGAGCGCCTGCGCCGACGCCGTACCGCACCGGGCGGCCGCCCCGCTCGGCGCCCACCCGGCGATGGCCCGCCTCGTCCTGCACCGCTACGACCAGGCCCTGGCCGCCTCGGCGCACGCCCCGGCCCCGGCCGGCGCGGTGAGCCTGCTCGCTTCCGTCTGACACCCGGGCCCGCGCACGCCACGTTGTCCGTCCCGATCGCTACTGTCGGAACCATGGACGGCACACAGGGCGCACACGGGGCAGACCGAACACACGGCACACAGAGCACACAGACCACACCGAGCACACCGCGCGCACCGAGCGGACAGACCACACCGCGCGCACCGAGCGGACAGACCACACCGCGCGCACCGAGCGGACAGACCACACCGAGCGCACCGAGCGGACGGGGGGCGAGCAGCCCCTACGGCTCCTCCGACACCGAGCGTTTCGACACCGAGGAGGACAAGCGCCCCGGCCGCACCGCCTTCCAGCGCGACCGCGCCCGGGTCCTGCACTCCGCCGCCCTGCGCCGGCTCGCCGGGAAGACCCAGGTCGTGACGCCCGGCACCCGCTCCCTCGTCTGGGACGCCAGCCCCCGCACCCGGCTCACCCACTCCCTGGAGTGCGCCCAGGTCGGCCGCGAGCTGGGCGCGGTCCTCGGCTGCGACCCCGACCTCGTGGAGACGGCCTGCCTCGCCCACGACCTGGGCCACCCGCCGTTCGGCCACAACGGCGAACAGGCGATCGACGACTTCGCCTCCGACTGCGGCGGCTTCGAGGGCAACGCCCAGTCGCTGCGCCTGCTGACCCGCCTGGAACCCAAGCGCTTCGTCCGCGACCCGCGCACCGGAGACCTGGTCAGCGTCGGCCTCAACCTCACCCGGGCCGCCCTGGACGCCGCCACCAAGTACCCCTGGCCGCGCGGCGCGCACCCCACCGACCCGCACTCCGCCAAGTTCGGGGTGTACGCCGACGACGTCCCGGTCTTCGCCTGGGCCCGCGAGGGCGCCCCCGAGGACCGCACCTGCTTCGAGGCCCAGGTCATGGACTGGTCCGACGACGTGGCGTACAGCGTCCACGACTTCGAGGACGGGCTGCACGCCGGGCACATCGACCCCAACTGCCTCTACGCCGAGCCGGAGCGCCAGGAGATCTGGGCCGTCGCCATCGGCCGCTACGTCCCCGCCGGCACCGACCCGCAGGAGCTGTCCGAGGCCCTGGACCGGCTGATCGACCAGGACTGGTGGCCGCACGGCTACGACGGCTCCGCCGTGGCCCAGGCCCGCCTGAAGGACGCCACCAGCCAGCTCATCGGCCGCTTCTGCACGGAGGCCGAGACCGCCACCCGCGCGGTGTACGGCCCCGGCCGCCTCGGCCGGTACGGCGCCGAGCTGGTCGTCCCGCGCGCGGTGCGCCACGAGTGCGCGGTACTCAAGGCGGTCGCCGACCGTTACGTCATGCAGCGCGCCGAGCAGGAGGCCATCCGCGCCGACCAGCGCGTCGTGATCGCCGAGCTGGCCGCCGCCCTCACCGCCCGCGCCCCCGAAGGCCTGGAACCGCACTTCCGCGCCCTGTTCGACCAGGCTCCCGACGACCACGCCCGCAAGCGGGTCCTCGTCGACCAGATCGCCGCCCTCACCGACGCCTCCGCACGATCCCTGCACGCCGCGCTCACCGCCCGCCGTGGGTGACCGGCAGACTGGAAGGGGCCGGACATCTGACCACTGGGTGTGACCTGTCCGGGGCACACCCTCTTTCGTCATCACGCTGCGTGCGGGACGCTCGCAGCTGGGGGCGCCGCGCAGCACAGCACTGAGGAGGCATCAAGTGGTCGACGCACACCAGACGTTCGTCATCGTCGGAGCAGGACTCGCAGGGGCGAAGGCGGCCGAAACGCTGCGCGCCGAAGGGTTCACCGGCCGGGTGATCCTCATCGGCGACGAGCGCGACCACCCCTACGAACGACCGCCGCTCTCCAAGGGCTACCTGGACGGCAAGGCCGAACGCGACAGCGTCTTCACCCACGAACGCGCCTGGTACGCGGGCGCCGACATCGAACTGCACCTCGGCCAGCCGGTCACCGTGCTCGACCGGTACGCGAAGACCGTGCAGCTCGGCGACAACACCGTCATCCACTACGACAAGCTGCTCCTGGCCACCGGCTCCGAACCGCGCCGCCTGGACGTCCCCGGCACCGACCTGGCCGGCGTCCACCACCTGCGCCGCCTCGCCCACGCCGACCGGCTGCGCAACGTGCTCGCCGCCCTCGGCCGCGACAACGGCCACCTGGTCATCGCCGGAGCCGGCTGGATCGGCCTGGAGGTCGCCGCCGCCGCCCGCGGCTACGGTGCCGAGGTCACCGTCGTCGAGGCCGAGCCCACCCCGCTGCACCAGGTCATCGGCCCCGAGCTGGGCCAGATCTTCACCGAGCTGCACCGCGCGCACGGCGTCCGCTTCCACTTCGGGGCCCGCCTCACCGAGATCACCGGCCAGGACGGCATGGTGCTCGCCGTCCGCACCGACGACGGCGAGGAGCACCCCGCCCACGACGTGCTCGCCGCGATCGGCGCCGCCCCGCGCTCCGCCCTCGCCGAGGCCGCGGGCCTGGAGATGGCCGACCGCGCCCACGGCGGCGGCATCGCCGTGGACGCCTCCTTGCGCACCTCCGACCCGCACATCTACGCCGCCGGGGACGTCGCCGCCGCCGCCCACCCGCTGCTCGGCGCCCGGCTGCGCGTCGAGCACTGGGCGAACGCCCTGAACGGCGGACCGGCCGCCGCCCGCGCCATGCTCGGCCAGGACGTGAGTTACGACCGCGTCCCGTACTTCTTCTCCGACCAGTACGACCTCGGCCTCGAATACTCCGGCTGGGCCCCGCCCGGCTCCTACGACGAGGTGATCATCCGGGGCGACGCCGGGAAGCGGGAGTTCATCGCGTTCTGGCTGAAGGACCGCCGCGTCCTCGCCGGGATGAACGTCAACGTGTGGGATGTCACCGAGACGATCCAGGAGCTGATCCGGGCCCGCCGGCAGCACGACCCGGAAGCCCTCGCCGACCCGTCGTTCCCGCTGGAGTCCCTGCTCTGAGGGTCCCCGTCGGGGTGCGGGCGGCATCGCCCGCACCCCGACGGAGTCACCCGCCGCGCGTCCGGCTGTCGGCGTCCACCCGTAGACTTCACCCGTGGCTGGCAGGATCAACGACGACGACGTGAAGGCGGTACGGGACGCGGTCCCGATCGACTCCGTCGTGTCCGAATACCTCCAGCTGCGCAACGCGGGCGGCGGAAACCTCAAAGGCCTCTGCCCCTTCCACGACGAGAAGTCCCCCTCCTTCCAGGTCAGCCCCGGCAAGGGCCTGTTCCACTGCTTCGGCTGCCAGGAGGGCGGCGACACGATCGCCTTCGTGATGAAGATCGACCACCTCTCCTTCTCGGAGACGGTCGAGCGCCTCGCCGCCAAGGCGGGCATCACCCTGCGCTACGAGGAGGGCGGCTACAACCCCTCCCACCAGCGCGGCGAACGCATCCGGCTGATCGAGGCCCACCAGGCCGCCGCCGAGTTCTACGTCCGCGCACTGGAGAGCCCCGAGGCCGAGATCGGCCGCAAGTTCCTCGCCGAGCGCGGCTTCGACCAGGACGCCGCCGCCCACTTCCGCGTCGGCTACAGCCCGGCCGGCTGGGACCACCTCACCCGCTATCTGCGCGGCAAGGGCTTCAGCGACAAGGAACTGATCACCTCCGGCCTCTCCCAGGACGGCCGCCGAGGCCCCATCGACCGCTTCCGCGGCCGGCTGATGTGGCCCATCAGCGACACCGCCGGGGAGATCGTCGGCTTCGGCGCCCGCAAGCTGCGCGACGACGACAACGGCCCGAAGTACCTCAACACCCCCGAGACCCCGGTCTACAAGAAGTCCCAGGTGCTGTACGGCATCGACCTGGCGAAGAAGGACATCGCCAAGGCCAGCCGCGCCGTCGTCGTCGAGGGCTACACCGACGTCATGGCCTGCCACCTCGCCGGGGTCACCACCGCCATCGCCACCTGCGGCACCGCCTTCGGCAACGACCACATCAAGATCCTGCGCCGCCTCCTCATGGACAACGGCAGCGCCCGCGTCATCTTCACCTTCGACGGCGACTCGGCAGGACAGAAAGCCGCCCTGCGCGCCTTCGAGGACGATCAGAAGTTCGCCGCCGAGACGTACATCGCCATCGCCCCGGACGGCATGGACCCCTGCGACCTGCGGCTCGCCAAGGGCGACGACTCCGTACGCGACCTGGTGGAGCCGCGCACCCCGCTCTTCGAGTTCGCCCTGCGCCAGATCGTCGGCCGGTACGACCTGGAGACCCCGGCCGGCCGCGCCTCCGCCCTCGACGAGGCCGCCGCCGTCGTCGCCAAGATCAAGACGAGCAGCGTGCAGCGCGAGGTCGCCGTCCAGCTCGCCGGGCTCGTCGGCATCCTCGACCAGGAGTTCGTCGTCCACCGCGTCGCCCAGCTCGCCCACTGGGCCCGGAACAAGGGCGGCGACCAAGGGGAGCGCGGCGGCCGGCGCGGCGGAGCCCCGGGCATGCGGGGCGGAGCCCCGCAGCAGCCCGCGCCCGCCCCCGGCTTCTCCGGCCCCGCGCTCAACCTCCGCAGCCCCGCCCACCGCACCGAACGCGAACTGCTCAAGCTCGCCCTCCAGAAGCCCGCCCTGGTCTCCCCGGCCTTCGACGCGTACGGCGTGGACGAGTTCACCGCCCCGCCCTACGCGGCCGTGCGCCAGTGCATCGAGCAGGCGGGCGGCGCCGAACAGGGCCTCGCCGACAACCGCGAGTATCTGGTCGCCGTCATGGACGCCGCCCCCGACAACACCGTCCGCAGCCTCGTCACCGAGCTCGCCGTCGAGGTCTTCATCGGCAAGACCATCGACGAGACGTACGCCGGCATGCAGCTCGTCCAGGTCCGGCTGCGCGCCGTGGACCGCCGCATCAACGACGTCCAGGGCAGCCTCGCCCGCCTCGGCAGCCACGTGGCGCCCCAGGACCTGGCCGCCGCGCAGAACGAGGTCTGGGTGCTCCAGCAGTACGCCCAGTCCCTGCGCGCCCACGGCGCCGCCGCGCTCTGAGCGGCCGCCGGAGCCAACTCGCGGCCGACGCGGGTAACCGTCCGGTGACGGATCGGAACCAGAAAGTCCCCGCACGCCCCTCGTGACAGTCGTGTGTCGTACCCCACACTGGGGAATGTCTGAGTCATCGGAGCACACCGGCCCGCAGGAGAGCACCTCGGGGCCGGACAGACCTCCACCCCCCGTCATCCGGCAGCGATCACCTGGAGGTCGCCCCCGTGCAGACCCGGACCGTGACGACCACGACCGAGACCATGGCGGCCATCCCGGCGCAGAACAGGCCCCTGCACCACCCGGAGACCACAGCCGGACCGCCCGGATACGCACCCGAGGCAGTCATGGTCGAAGCGACGCACCTCCCCGACCCCCCGGAGCCCCGGAACCGGGCGGACTCCGGCGGCCCCACCTCCGACCTCTTCCGGCAGTATCTGCGAGAGATCGGCCGCATCCCGCTGCTCACCGCCGCCGAGGAGGTCGAACTCGCCCGCCGCGTCGAGGCCGGGCTCTTCGCCGAGGAACGCCTCGCGGGCACCCCGGACCTCGACTCCCGCCTCGCCGGGGACCTGGACCGGCTGGTCGTGATGGGCCGCACGGCCAAACGCCGCCTCATCGAGGCCAACCTCCGCCTCGTCGTCTCCGTCGCCAAACGCTACGTCGGCCGCGGGCTGACCATGCTCGACCTGGTCCAGGAGGGGAACCTCGGCCTGATCCGGGCCGTGGAGAAGTTCGACTACGCACGTGGCTACAAGTTCTCCACGTACGCGACCTGGTGGATCCGCCAGGCCATGTCCCGCGCGCTGGCCGACCAGGCCCGCACCATCCGCGTCCCGGTCCATGTCGTGGAACTGATCAACCGCGTGGTGCGGGTCCAGCGCCGGATGCTCCAGGAACGCGGCGTCGAACCGACCGCCGAGGACGTCGCCGGCGAGCTCGACCTGACGCCCGAGCGGGTCACCGAAGTCCTCCGCCTGGCCCAGGAGCCCGTCTCCCTGCACGCCCCCGTCGGCGAGGAGGACGACGTCTCCTTCGGCGACCTCATCGAGGACGGCGACGCCGCATCGCCCGTCGAGTCCGCCGCCTTCCTCCTGCTGCGCGAACACCTGGAGGCGGTGCTCTCCACCCTCGGCGAACGCGAACGCAAGGTCGTCCAGCTGCGGTACGGCCTGGAGGACGGGCGGCCCCGCACCCTGGAGGAGATCGGCCGGATCTTCGGCGTGACGCGCGAACGCATCCGCCAGATCGAGTCCAAGACCCTCAAGCGGCTGCGGGACCACGCCTTCGCCGACCAGCTCCGCGGCTACCTCGACTGATCCACCGGGCCGGCCGACGCCTCAGTCCACCTCGGCCAGCGCCTGGGCGAACTGGGCGGCATACAGCCGTGCGTACGCACCCTTGGCCGCCAACAGCCCTTCGTGCGTGCCCTGTTCGACGATCGAGCCGCTCTCCATCACCAGGATCACATCCGCGTCCCGGATCGTGGAGAGCCGGTGCGCGATCACGAACGACGTACGCCCGTGGGCCAGGCGCGCCATCGCCTTCTGGATCAGCACCTCGGTCCGGGTGTCCACCGAGCTGGTCGCCTCGTCGAGGACCAGGATCACCGGGTCGGACAGGAACGCCCGCGCGATGGTGATCAGCTGCTTCTCGCCCGCGCTGACCCCGGAGCCGTCGTCGTCGATCACCGAGTCGTACCCGTCGGGCAGCGTCCGGATGAACCGGTCCGCGTGCGCCGCCCGGGCCGCCTCCTCGATCTCCTCCCGGGTGACCTCGCGCGAAGCGCCGTACGCGATGTTCTCCGCGATCGTCCCGCCGAACAGCCAGGTGTCCTGGAGCACCATGCCGATGGAGGACCGCAGTTCGTCCCGGGACATCTTCGCCACGTCGACCCCGTCGAGCGCGATCCGCCCGCCGGTCACCTCGTAGAACCGCATCAGCAGGTTGACCAGCGTCGTCTTGCCGGCCCCGGTCGGACCGACGATCGCGACGGTCTGCCCCGGCTCCACGCTCAACGACAGATCCTCGATCAGCGGCTTCTCCGGGTCGTAGCGGAAGGCCACCTTCTCCAGCGAGACCCGGCCCTCAAGACGCTCCGGGCGCTCGCCGTGCTCCGGGTCCGCGTCCTGCTCCTCGGCGTCCAGCAGCTCGAAGACCCGCTCCGCCGAAGCGATGCCGGACTGCACCAGGTTGGCCATCGACGCGACCTGCGTCAGCGGCATCGAGAACTGCCGCGAGTACTGGATGAACGCCTGCACGTCACCGATCGACAGCGTGCCCGAGGCGACCCGGAGCCCGCCGACCACCGCGACCAGCACATAGTTGATGTTCGAGATGAAGAACATCAGCGGCTGCATGAGCCCGCTCGCGAACTGGGCCTTGAACCCCGCCTCGTACAGCGCCTCGTTCTGCTCGGCGAAGTCCCGCGCGGACTCCTCCTGCCGGCCGAAGACCTTCACCAGGGTGTGCCCGGTGTACATCTCCTCGATGTGGGCGTTGAGCGTCCCCGTCACCCGCCACTGCTGCACGAACTGCGGCTGCGACCGCTTGCCGACCTGGGTCGCCACGACCACCGACAACGGGACCGTCACCAGCGCGACCAGGGCCAGCAGCGGCGAGATCCAGAACATCATGACCAGCACGCCGACGATCGTCAGCAGGGAGTTGATGAGCTGCCCCATCGTCTGCTGGAGCGTCTGCGAGATGTTGTCGATGTCGTTCGTCGCCCGGCTCAGCACCTCACCGCGTTTGGCCCGGTCGAAGTACGAAAGCGGCAGCCGCGCCAGCTTCGTCTGGAGGTCCTCGCGCAGCTGGAACACGATCCGGTTGATGATCCGGATCGACACCCGCGTCGCCACCAGCATCAGCAGCCCGGCACCGACGTAGATCACCAGCGCCACCAGCAGGACGTTCCCCACCGCGCCGAAGTCGATGCCCTCGCCCGGGGTGAAGTCCACCCCCGAGAGCATGTCGGCCATGGAACCGCGGCCGTCCTCACGCAGTGCCTCGATCGCCTGCGCCTTCGTCGTGCCCTCGGGCATCCCGCGCCCGACGACTCCGCCGAAGATCAGGTCGGTCGCCATGCCGAGGATCTTCGGCCCGGCCACCGAGAACGCGACGCTCACCGTCACGGCGGCCAGCATCAGCCACAACGAGGTCTTCTCCCGGCCGAACCGCCTCAGCAGCCGCTTGCTCGACCCCTTGAAATCCATCGACCGGTCGGTGGGCGCGCCGCCGGCCATCATCCGTCCGCCCGGACCGGCCATTACGCGGCCTCCGCTTCCGTCAGCTGGGAGAGCACGATCTCCCGGTATGTTTCATTGCCGTCCATCAGCTCGTGATGGGTGCCGGTCCCCACGACCCGGCCCTCGTCCAGCACCAGGATCCGGTCCGCGTCACGGATGGTGGACACCCGCTGCGCCACGATCACCACGGTCGCCCCGGCCGTCTCCCGCCCCAGCGCCGCCCGCAGCGCGGCGTCGGTCGCGTAGTCCAGCGCGGAGAACGAGTCGTCGAACAGATAGATCTCCGGGCGCTGCACCAGCGTCCGGGCGATGGCGAGCCGCTGCCGTTGACCGCCGGACACGTTGGTACCGCCCTGCGCGATCGGCGCGTCGAGCCCGTGCTCCAGCGCCTCGACGAACTCCTTGGCCTGCGCCACCTCCAGCGCGTGCCACAGCTCCTCGTCGGTGGCGTCAGGATTCCCGTACCGCAGGTTCGTCGCGACCGTCCCCGAGAAGAGGTACGGCTTCTGCGGCACCAGGGACACCGTCTTCGCCAGCAGCACCGGATCCAGCGTCCGCACGTCCTCGCCGTCGACCAGCACCTCGCCGTCCGTCACATCGAACAGCCGGGGTACGAGCCCGAGCAGCGTGGACTTCCCGCTGCCCGTCGACCCGATGACCGCGGTCGTCTCCCCGGGCAGGGCCACCAGCTCCACGGCCCGCAGCACCGGCTCCTCCGCGCCCGGATAGCGGAACTCGGCGCCCCGCACCTCCAGATGCCCGTGCCGCCGCAGCTCCGTCACCGGAGCGACGGGCGGCACCACACTCGACTCCGTCCCGAGGACCTCCTCGACGCGCTCGGCGCACACCTCGGCGCGCGGCACCATCATGAACATGAACGTGGCCATCATCACGGCCATCACGATCTGCATCAGATAGGCGAGGAACGCGGTCAGCGCGCCGATCTGCATCCCGCCGCTGTCGATGCGGTGCGCGCCGAACCACACCACCGCGACCGACGACAGGTTGACCACCGTCATCACGGTCGGGAACATCAGCGCCATCAGCCGCCCGGTCGCCACCGACACATCGGTCAGCTCGGTGTTGGCTCCCCGGAACCGCTTCTCCTCGTACCCGTCCCGGACGAAGGCGCGGATGACCCGGTTGCCGGTGATCTGCTCGCGCAGCACCCGGTTCACCGAGTCCAGCCGCTCCTGCATGGTGCGGAACAGCGGCCGCATCCTCTTCACGATCAGACCGACCGAGACGCCGAGCACCGGCACGACCGCCAGCAGCACCGCGGAGAGCGGCACGTCCTGCCCGAGCGCCATGATGATGCCGCCGACGCACATGATCGGGGCCGACACCATCAGGGTGAACGCCATCAGCACCAGCATCTGGATCTGCTGGACGTCGTTGGTCGTCCGGGTGATCAGCGAGGGCGCTCCGAAGCGCCCGAGCTCACGCGCCGAGAAGGACTGCACCCGGTCGAAGACGGCGGCCCGCACATCGCGCCCGAGCGCGGAGGCGGTCCGGGCGCCGTAGTACACGGCCCCCACGTTGCAGAGCACCTGAACGACGCTGACGGCGATCATCAGACCGCCGAACTCCAGGATGTAGCCGGTGTCGCCCGTGACGACACCGTTGTCGATGATGTCGGCGTTCAGACTGGGCAGATACAGCGTGGCGCAGGTCTGGAGCAGCTGGAGGAACACCAGCAGCACGATGGGTTTCTTGTACGGGCCCAGATGGGTCCGCAGGAGTTTTATGAGCACGCGGGTCTCTCGGAATCGGCGGGAGGCAGAGGCCGCCCCAGTTTCGCGTACGCCGTACTCCGAGAGCGAACCCTTTTCGCCAAGCCCAGGTCAAACCTGGAGCGCGCGGGGGTCCACGCGCTCCGGTGTCACGGACGCACGCCCTCGCCCGGGATCACTCCGGGCGCGCGCCGGGTGCGGGCGCGCACCGGACGGGCGGCCTGCACGGGTCGCGCACCGAACAGGCATGCCCGGGTCGCGCACCGGGTGCGACGCGTACGGGGCCGGGCCGGATTACGCCGGGTGCGCGCCGCCGAAGGCCCCGGGGTGGATCTGGTCCCGGGTCGCCGCGTACTGCTGACGCACCGCGCCGCCGACCGCCAGCTCGTCACCGGGCTCCAGCACCTGGGCCGCCGCACCCTGCCAGGCCGGGGGAGTGCGCGGATCGAGGGAGCCCTGCGAGACCCCGAGCGCCCACGCCGCCTGCCGGGCCGCGCCGATCGCCGCGTACTGGGCGGGCTGCGGCACCACGACCTGGGTGCCGAACACCGCCGGAGCCAGGGCCTGCACGGCGGGCAGCTCGGCGGCGGCGCCGAGCAGGAAGACGCGCCGCACCTCCACCCCCCGCCCCCGCAGTACGTCGAGGGCATCGGCCAGCGAGCACAGCATCCCCTCGAACGCGGCCCGCGCCAGATGCTCCGGCTTCATCGACTCGCGCCGCAGCCCGCTCAGCGTGCCCGCGGTGTGCGGGAGCCGCGGGGTGCGCTCGCCCTCCAGATACGGCAGCAGCACCAGCCCGGAGGCCCCCGGCGTCGACTTCAGCGCCAGCGCGGACAGCTCCTCCAGCCCTTCCACGTCCAGCATCTCGGCGGTCCCGCGCAGCGCACGCACGGCATTGGAGAGGTGCACCACCGGCAGGTGCATCCCGGTGGCGTCGGCGAACGAGGTGATCATCCCGCTCGGGTCGGCGAGCGCCTCGTGGTGCACCGCCATCACGGACCCGGAGGCCCCCAGCGACACCACCGCGTCGCCCACCGCGACCCCGAGCCCGAAGGCCGCGGCCATGGTCTCGCCGGTGCCCGCGGAGATCAGCAGCCCTTCCGGGGTCATCCCGGCGGAGTCGGCGGGGCCGAGCACCTCGGGCAGCCCGGCGGAGTGGCCGAGAGCCAGCTCGACCAGATCGGGCCGGTAGGCGGCGGACCCGGCCGACCAGTAGCCCGTGCCCGAGGCCGCGCCCCGGTCCGTGGTCCGGCGGGCGGGCCGGCCCAGCAGCTGCCACACGAGCCAGTCGTGCGGCTGGAGCACGGCGGCCACCCGCTGGGCGTTCTCCGGCTCGGTCCGCGCCAGCCAGCGCAGCTTCGCCACCGGCTGCGCGGCCCCCGGCACGGCCCCGACGGCTTCCGCCCAGGCGCCCCGCCCGCCCAGCGCGTCGACGAGATCGGCCGCGGCGACCTGCGCCCGCCGGTCGTTGCCGAGCAGGGCCGGGCGCACGAGGTTGCCCTGCTGGTCCAGCGGGACGAGCCCGTGCTGCTGCGCGGAGACCCCGATGGCCTGCACGCCTTCGAGCAGCCCGCCGGAGGCCGCCTCGCCGAGCGAGAGCAGCCAGGCCTGCGGATCGACCTCGGTGGCCTTGGCCTCGACCGGATGGGCGGCGTACCCCTCCCGGAGCACGGCGCCCGAGTCCGTGTCACAGACGACGATGTGAGTGAAGGCGGAAGAACTGTCCAACCCCGCGACTATGCCCATGGGGAGATTCTGCCGCACCCCGCGACTTTCCCGTAACCGCAGCCGTACGCGACGAGGCTTTGCGGACACGGCCTAGCTTGATCTTTAACCTAGAGATCCGAACGGTTCGTCGTACTTGATCACTCGGATCGGTAACTGCCGGGCGTGCAGGCGGCCTTCGGCTGAGCATGTGATCCGACCAAGGAACACACAAGCTCAGCACGAAGGCCGTGAGGATGAGTCTGTCGCATCACGCTGTCCGGCAGGATCCGTTTGCGGGACTGTCACGCTTCCGGGGTGAGTTCTACTCCTGTCTGACCAAGCGTGCGGACGCACTGTTCGAACTCGCGGACGCGGTGTTGTGCGCGGACGGTCCGGTCCGGTCGCTGGTAGAGCTGTCCCTTGTCGGTGAACACCGTCGCGGGCACGGCGGGCTCTACGATGCCCTGTCTGCGGGCCGGGTCGATGTGGCCCGGCTGCGAAGGGCCCTGGCCGCGGTGCCTCTGCCGCGGGCGGCGGACGGCCGGCTGGTCCTGGCCGCCGACCTCACCTGCTGGCTGCGACCCAGCGCGCACACCTCGCCACAGCGGATCCTGTGCCACACCTACGGACGAGGAAAAGACCAGCACATTCCCGTTCCCGGCTGGCCCTACTCGGTGATCTGCGCACTTGAGACGGGCCGCAGTTCCTGGACCGCACCGCTGGACGCACTACGTCTGGCGCCGGGTGACGACGCTGCCACTGTCACGGCCCGGCAGATGCGCGAGCTCGTCGAGCGACTGGTCGCGGCCGGGCAGTGGACGGACGGCGATCCGGAGATCCTGGTCGTGGTGGATGCCGGCTACGACGTTCCCCGCCTGGCCTTCCTCCTGAAAGATCTCCCGGTGCAGGTACTGGGACGCATGCGCTCGGACCGCGTCCTGCGACGCGCGGTCCCACCCCGCGAGCCCGGCACCCGCGGCCGCCCTCCTCGTCATGGCGGCGAATTCGTCTTCGGCGACCCGGCCACCTGGGGCACACCCGACGCGCAGACGATGACCACAACCCGCCTCTACGGAACGGCCACCGCCAGGGCCTGGGACCGACTCCATCCTCGACTGACCCACCGTTCGGCCTGGACTTCCCAGCTCGGTGCACTGCCGGTCATCGAGGGCACCGTGATCCGCCTGCACGTCGAGCACCTTCCCAGCGGCGCCACACCGAAGCCCGTCTGGCTGTGGTGGTCGGGCACCGACGCCTGTGAGTCCGACGTCGACATGCTCTGGCAGACATTCCTGCGACGCTTCGACATCGAGCACACTTTCCGCCTGTTCAAGCAAACACTCGGCTGGACCTGCCCGAAGATCCGCACCCCCGAAGCAGCCGACCGCTGGACCTGGCTGATCCTCGCGGTCTTCACCCAGCTACGTCTCGCCCGTCCGCTGGCAGCCGACCTCCGGCGTCCGTGGGAAAAACCGGCCCCGCCCGACAGGCTCACCCCTGCCCGCGTCCGCCGCGACTTTCGGCACCTCCGCCCGAAGGCCCACTGCCCAGCCGGAGCACCGAAAGCCTCCCGCCCCGGACCTGGCCGGCCCCCCGGAAGCAAGAACACCCGGCCCACCCCACGCCACGACGTGCACACGGTCGGCAAACCAGGCTCCGCGAAACGACGAACGAAGAAGTCAACGGACCCACGTCCACGCCGCACAGGTTAAAGATCAAG
>NZ_KB899011.1:0-132478 GCF_000377965.1 Streptomyces sp. CNB091 | reverse complement strand
CGAACACGTCCTGGTCCGCGGTGTCGTCCTCGATCGCTGATGTCATGCTGATGCTGCCTTCCCAGCCGAAGGTGGGCGCCGGCCGGGTGGCGCAGACAGGACATTGAGGGGGCTTCTGACCAAGCTCCTATCAGGTCATGTTCCGCCCGGCCGGAGCCATGAGAACAGGTCCCGGCAGCCGGACAGAACAGCACGAGGACAGCCCAGCAGGGCGTCAGTCAGTGGTCGAGCCACGACCACCGGGACCTGAGTACCAGCATCAATGTCAGTGGTGTGGGCCACGATGGTGGGAGCACTCGTGACACCGTGGGGGGCTCCATGACCGTTGAAGAGCCGCGTACCGGCCTGCCCATCGAGTTCCTGCGCACGATCGCCGCGCGGTCCGAGCCTGATACGCCTCCTGTGCGCATGGCTGTGGAGCGGGCCAGGAAGCTCGCGGCGGGCAGCGCGCGCGACGACTTGATCCTCGCTCTCCTGCGCGGGGCACTCAGCACCTCCGCCCCGGAGTGGATGCTCCAGGCCGCGATCGATGGTGGACTGGCCAAAGGAGAAGCCGGTCTCTACGCCGGATCTCCGCTGCACCTGGCCGCCACAGCGCTGGCCCACCCCTCCTGCATCGACGGCTGGAGAGAAGAGGCGCTACGGCGTTGCTCCGTCCCACAGATCGGCGCACTCGGCCAGGAGGGCTGCGGCGATGCCATGGCCAGGGCGATCGTCGCAGAGCTGAACCGCCGAGGCCCTCATGGCCAGCCGATGTCTCCGGATCTTCTGGAACAGCCCGGCGTCGCGCAGTTGATCCTTCGTGAGCCCGGGCTGGACGACGCCGTCTTTTCCGCCTCGCTAGGCCTTCTTCCGGACTGCCCCGAATTCTCCGAGGGCGAGGACACCGAGGACGACGACATCCTGGAGCGTTACGAGGTCTACATGGCGGCGTGCGAGGCGTGGGAGTCGATGTGGGGACGCGTGGTGTCCGTGCAGACCGCACGTCATCGACAGCTGCTCACCTGGGCGAAGAACACCAAGGCGAATCAGGCTGTACGAACTCATCTCTTGGGCACCGTCCCCTGGGATGTGGAAGCGTCTCTGCTCGAAGAGGTCGCCACCGGTGACCTCGCCCGGTTCAAGAGGTGGGCCCTGGTCACGCGGGCTTGTCGGATGATGAGGGACGGCCTGTCCGCGCCGCAGGTGCGGGAGCGCCTTTCCGTCGACCTCGAATCTGCTACAGCAGCGGATCTGCGACAGCTCGAGTTGTTCCTGGACGGCGCTCTCGAGCGTCACGAGTACGGCCTCCACAGTGCGGTCTCCTGGGTGCGGGCCGCGGCGGAGAAGTCCTGGCGGTACATCCTCAACCCGGCCGACGCGAAGCCACGTTATGGCGATCCGCACATCTGGCGTGCCCCTGACGAGCTTCTTGTTGAGCTCAGCCGCGGCTTCGCCGACGTGGCACTGGAGGCACTCCGCCTCTGGGAGGCCGACGCGAAGAACACCCGGCCCGGTCCTCAGGACCTACGCTGGCTGCACGCCCTGCTCGTCCACCTCCCCGACCTCACCACCGAGGTGCGGGAGAAGGCCCGCACAGTGCTCCAGCACACCCGGCCACAGCCCCGGAAGCCTTGGGAGACCGTCGACTTCGCCACGGAGCGAAGCGACCGCGAGCTGGCCGGCCTGCGATCAGCCGTCGAGGCAATCCTTGGAGACCCGGCCGCGGCAGCCCGTGACACGGGCCTGGGAAACCCGGATCAGGTCACCGTGCAACGACTGTCCGCCGTGCCCGACGACATCCTGGACGACTACCTCTCCCGGCACCCGGGCGACGACGAACTCGTCGAGAAGGCACTGCTGTCCTTCGCCAGCCGTGACTCCTACCGGCAGAACCTCCGCTTCGCCGATGTCCTGGAACGGCACTCCACCCCTCGTGCGGCGCTGCTCCGGATGACCACCGACCTGCGCAAGCGCCTCGGCGGCAGCCCACAGCAACGCGAAGGGTGGGCCCGGCAGGTTCTGGCGCTCCCGGACTGCTCCGCTGACCTCATCCGCGCCCTTCCCGCCTGGACGGCCCTCACCGTCGGAGGTCCGGCACGCGGCATGGCGCACACGACGGTCGCCTCACTCGTGACGACCACCCTGGGCGCCGACGAGGGGGCCTGGTCCAGGCTGGCCGACAGCCCTGCCTCGTACGCCGGCCCCACCGCTTGGCTCCGTCTGGGCGACATCCTCGATGCCGCAGCCGAGGGCGCGGCGTGGCCCAAGCCTCCGACCGTGAGGTGAGCCTCAGCCGGGAGATGAGGTAATCCGGCCACCGGGCTTCATCTCTCGTCGGCCCCTTGAGTGGCACACGCACATGCCGATCCATGAACTCCCCCGTCATGGATTGAGTTGCGTCAAGCCCACCGTGATATTGCTTGATGAACATAAAAGATCACTATCGGATTTCGAAGGGAGATTAATTTTGGCTAACCACAGTGACCTATGGGGCCTGAGATGCCCAAGTTGCCTGTGGGAGGGCGGGATATCCCACGAAGTGCGGGCTTGTCCGCGCTGTCGGGGCCGGGGTGTGCACATGGCCGTGGAGTTGCACCGTGAAGGCGGCAGACCGCAGCGACCCGACCTCGTGCAGGGCGACACCTCGATGTGGAAGTGGCGCGAATTCTTCCCTCCCCTGCCGAACCCGGTCTCTTTAGGGGAGGGCAATACTCCACTTGTCCCCCTGCGGTACATGGCAGGAGTCTGGATCAAGGACGAACGGGCAAATCCGACCGGATCATTCAAGGACCGGATGGCGAGTCTGGCCGTGTCGTGGGCGCAGGCCCAGGGGTTCAGGACGGTCGCGGTCGCCTCGACCGGGAACGCAGCGGTCTCCACGGCCGCCTATGCCGCTGCCGCGGGCCTGCGCTGCGTGATCCTCGCCAAAAATGGCGGAATGGCGTCGTCGGACATGGAGTGTTCGCTGCGAGGAATGGGGGCCGAGATCCGTTTCACCGAAACCTGGCATGCCCGGTGGACCGAACTCGAACGCGGGGTCCGCGAGCAAGACTGGTACCCCATCAGCAACTACCGGATCCCGCCGGTGAGCAGTCAGCCCGTCGGCGTTCGCGCGTACCGCTCACTGGCCTACGAGATCGCTGAACAGCGATCCTGGTCGCCCCCCGACTGGATCGTCGTACCGGTCTCCCGCGGTGATGCCCTCTGCGCGATGGTGGCGGGGTTCGACGAAATCCGGAGGCTCGGCTGGATCTCCCGGGTCCCCCGCATGCTCGCGGTGGTGCGCTTCCCCAGCCTCCAGGAGGCGGTCCGGAGCGGTCGCGAGCAGCCGCTGCCGAGCGAGTACCCCGACCGGGTGGCAGCATTGTCGATCAGCGACCCCCAGGCAACAGCCGCTGCTGTAAGGGCAGTTCGCCGCAGCGGGGGCGATGTCCTGGTCCTCGACGACGACGACCTGGCCAGGGCACAGGCTGAAGCTGCCTCCCATGGCTGGCTGGTCGAACTCTCCTCTGCCGCCGCAATGGCCGGCGCGGCCGAACTCCTACAACAGGGAAGTGGGGGCGATATCGTCGCCCTGGTCACGGCGGCGGGTTAGCCTCGATCTTCCGTGTCGGCTTGCTTGTTCATCTGGTCGCCCGTTTCGGCTTGTTGGGTGGGGTGCGGGCAGGCCAGTCGGGGTTTCTCAGCCAGACGAAGCCGCTCTTAGGCTTTCGCGCCCTCGCGACCCGTGACGAGAAGCGCGCCTACAGCGCCCTCGGTACCGTCACGCTCGCAGCCCTCGCCATCCGGCTCCGCACATGGTCCGAGAAACGTGCCCCAGCGGACAGGGGTTTCGGAGGTCGCCCCCGTTGCCGCTGTGCGCCGCAATACGGTCGCGCCGCGGCTCGACACGGTGCCTGGGACGCGGGCCCGACCTCGAAACGCCCGAGGGCGGGACCCTTTCGGGGATGCCGCCCTTCGATGCGTACGGTCGCGCGGGGGCGCGTCCGTGTCAGAGCGAGCCGACCGGGCTCCGCTCCTGCGGTGCGGCGTCCTGGTCCGAAGTGCCCCAGCATTCCACCTCGCCGCGCAGGCCCGGAACCCGGTCCTTGCGGAAGACCGGGTCGAGGCCCTGGCGACGCTGGGCCAGGTAGTCGTCGAGGAGGCGGAAGGCGACCGCACTGAGGGGGATGATCGCGATCAGGTTGACCAGGGCCATCGCGCCCATCGTGACGTCCGCGAGGCTCCAGACCAGCGGGACGGAGCCGATCGCGCCGAGGACGGCGCAGGCGACGACCATCGCACGGTACGTGCCCATCACGCTCTTGCTGCGGGTGATGAACTGGATGTTGGACTCACCGTAGTAGTAGTTACCGATCATGGAGCTGAAGGCGAGCATGAAGACCACCAGGGTCAGCAGGTGACCGGCCCAGTCGCCGAGCGTGCTGGTGAAGGCGGCCTGCGTGACGTCCGCGCCGCCGCGCTCACCGAGGGCCGGGTTGGCGGAGAGGATCACGAGGGCGGTCATGGTGCAGATGACCAAGGTGTCGAAGTAGACGCCGAGGGCCTGGACCAGGCCCTGCTTGACCGGGTGCGTGGTCTCCGCGGCCGCGGCGGCGTTCGGGGCGGAACCCATGCCCGCCTCGTTGGAGAACATGCCGCGCCGCACGCCCTGCAGGATCGCCGTACCCACGGCGCCGCCCGCGACCTCGCGGAAGCCGAAGGCGCCGCCGATGATGTCGCCGAGCAGGCCCGGCACGTTGCCGAGGTTGAGGAGCACGATGACCAGGCCGGTCAGCAGGTAGAGCGCGGCCATCACCGGGATGATGACCTTGGTGACGGCCGTCAGGCGCTTCACGCCGAAGAACACCGCGAGCGCGAGCAGCACGGCGAGCACGACGCCGAGGACGGGATTGAACCAGGAGGCGTCCGAGCCGAAGGAGCCCTTCGTGGCCACCGTGATCGTGTTGGACTGCACCGCGGTCAGCACGAACCCGAAGGTCAGCGTGATCAGAACGGCGAAGACCATGCCGAGCCAGCGCATTCCGAGCGCGTTCTGCATGTAGTAGGCCGGGCCGCCCCGGTACGTACCGGGCTCGGTGTCGCGCACCTTGTACAACTGGGCCAGGACCGACTCGACGAACGCCGAGGCACCGCCGACCAGGGCCATCACCCACATCCAGAAGACGGCTCCGGGGCCGCCCATGGTGATCGCGGTGGCCACACCGGCGATGTTGCCGGTGCCGATCCGCGCGGCGGCGGAGATGGTGAAGGCGCCGAAGGGACTGACGCCGGACTGCGGCTTGTCCCTGACGACCCGGAACATTTCCGGGATCAGGCGGATCTGCACGCCCTTGGAGCGCAGCGTGAACCAGACGCCGGCGACGGCGACCAGCGGAATCAGCAGGTACGTCCAGAAGGCGTCGTTGAGCTCGACGACCCAGGATTCCAACGTGCCCATGTGGATGTACCCGGTTCCTTGTGAGTCGGGGAGTCGGCCCGGTCTCCGCGTGCGCGTACAGGTCGTGTACGGAGCGGAGGGTTGGCCCGGAGGACGGCGCGGAGCCGAACACTCCGCAAACGACAGGACTCTAGGCCGGGGTGACCGCCCCTGCCTATGGCCCCCGAAAGTGGCCTATCTCATATAAGCCTGATATGTGCGGGAAATCCCCGGCCGCGGCCGTCGTCGGAGCCGGTCGCTGACGCTCGCTCCGCCGTCGGTTACCGGCGCCGGCTTGTCCACCGGTCAGTTCTGTTCGACGGGACGCGTCCGCGGTGGCGCCGCTGTGGCCCGGCCGCGTTCCACGGCCCGACGCGGGAACGGCCCGGTCCATGTCAGCCACCCGCGGATCGGCGCACGGGGAAGGCGTCCGCCGGTCGTCCGTCGCGAGGGCCCTCTCCTCGCGGCTTCGCCGCGACCCCTCGGGCGGGTCCGCTGTGATGCGCGTCACCGGAACCCGGCCGGGTGGGCGGACAAGTCAGGGGGTGAACTACTCGATGCACGCGCGTATCCGCGCGGGGGATCCGGATGCCTTCCGGGAGCTGTTCCGCGATCACGCCCAGCTCGTCTTCCGGCACGCCGTCCGGACCACCGGAGACTGGAGCGCGGCCGAGGACGTCGTGTCGCTGACGTTCCTGGAGGCATGGCGGCTGCGCGAGAAGCTGCGGGACGAGGGGGAGAGCCCGAGGCCCTGGCTGATGGGCATCGCCGTCAACGTGTTGCGCAACACGGGGCGCGCCGCCCGCCGCCATGAGAGGGCGCTGGCCAGGGTGCCGTTGCGGGACGTTCTGCCCGACTTCGCCGACGAACTCGTCGGGCGGATCGCCGACTCCGACGAACTCGCTGCGGCCAAGCGCGCGTTGGGGCAACTGCGGCGTGCCGAGCGGGAGGTGTTCGCGCTCTGCGTGTGGGCCGGTCTCGGTTACGCCGAGGCCGCGGTGGCGCTCGGCGTGCCGGTCGGCACTGTGCGGTCCTGGCTGTCCCGTGCGCGGGCCCGGCTCCGCAAGCTCACCGACAGCGAGTTACGGCGACGGGGCGGCGGGGCGGAACCCCGTAGGACGGAGCCCGGCAGGGAGGAACCCCGCAGGACCGAACCCCGGAGGGCCGCATCCCGCAGAACGGAACCCGATGGGATGGAACCCGGTGGGACCGGCGGACAAGTACAGGGTGGCCGCATCACAGCGGCCCGGTCGAACGAGGAGAGAACCCGATGATCCGCACCCCCTGGCGGCGGCGCGAAGAGCCGCTGGACCGCGCGGACCTGGCCCGGCTGCTGCCCGCACCCGGTGATCCGGAACTCTCCTCCGACCGTCTGAGCGGCCTTGAGGAGCACCTGATGACCGAGATCCGGAACCGGACGCCCGACACCGCGCCCGACCCCTTGCCCGGGGCACCGGCCGGCGCCCCGCCCGCCGGTGCGTACGCGGGGGACCACACCCCCCGGCCGGCCCGCCGCTCCGGCCGTCGGCCGGTCCTGGTCGGCGTTGCCGCCGCTCTGGCCCTGGCCGCCGCCGGGGTCGCCGGACTCGCGGGCAGCCCGGGCGGCTCCGGCGGTTCGGAGACCCCCGGCCGTGCGGTCGCCCCGCCCGCCGGGGTCGTTCCCGCGCCGGTCGTCCAAGTGGTCCGGGGCAGCACTGCGGGGCTGGCGGGCGCGGTGGCCGACATCTCCGGGGCGGCGGCCAGGGCGGAGCTGCCCGAGCCGGGCCCGGGGCAGTTCCTGTACGTCCGGAGCGAGGTCTCCTGGCTGACCTCCTGGGAGGGCGCCGACGGGAAGAACAGGAGCTACGTCGACAAGATCCATCCCCGCGAGGTCTGGATGTCGCCCGACGGCAGCAAGGGCTGGCTGATCGAGCCCTACAAAGAGGACCTCGACCGCGACGGCATCACGCTGGACGACACCGAAGGAGGGGAGCGCACCCTCAACTCGCCCAGCTACGACTACCTGAGGACCCTGCCCACCGACCCGGATCTCTTGGTGGAGAAGATCTACGACGAGACGGAGGGCATGGGCAACGGCCCTGACCAGCAGGCCTTCAGCACCATCGGCGATCTGCTGAGGGAGCAGGTGGTTCCGCCGAAGCTCGCCGCCGCCCTCTACCGCGCCGCGGCCCGGATTCCCGGGGTGGTCCTCGTCGACGATTCCGTCGACGCGGCCGGTCGGCACGGGGTCGCCATCGCCCGTACCGACGAGGAGGACGGCTCGCGCACCGAATGGATCTTCGACCGTGATACGTACACGTACCTGGGGGAGCGCACCGTGCAGACGCGCGATGTGGAGGGCATCAAGGCGGGAACGGTCAAGGGTCATACGGCGGTGACGGACCTGGCCGTCGTCGACGCCGTCAAGCAACGCCCGGCCGGCTCGGCTCCGGACGGGCGGGCCGCCGCCCCGGCCACCCCTTCTGCGGGAACCTGACCTTTCCTGCCGTGCCCGCCCCGGCCACCCTCTCCGCCGGGGCCAGGGCCGGGGCCAGGGTCGGGGCCAGGGCCGGGACTGGGACTGGGACCGGGACCCGACCCTCCTCCCGTCCGCGTCCGTGCGCGCGCGCCCTGCTCGTCCGGCCTTGGCGCCGCGCCCCCGTCCGCATAGCGTCTCGCGTAGCAGTCAGCGTCAGCGTCAGCTTCAGCGCGAGAGAGGCCGTCCGTGCCGCACACCTACCCGTCCCCGTCCCCGGCCCCCGAAGACGCCGGGGCCCCCGCGCAACGCGCCCGGCGCGCCGCGCGTATCGAGGCCTCCCTCACCGCGCCCGGCGCGCCCTTCGCCGTGGTCATCGGCGAGCGGGGGACGCCGGAGTACGCCGACGGGCCGCGTACGCTCCGGGAGTTCGTGGAGACCACCTGGGCCTACCGGGACACGCCGTTCCTCGTCGCCGGCGAACAGCGTTACTCCTACGCCGAGTTCTTCGCCGCCGCCTCCGCCCTCGCCGTACGCCTGCGGGAGCGGTACGGGCTGCGCTCCGGCGACCGGGCCGTGATCGCGATGCGGAACCATCCCGAGTGGCAGATCGCCTTCTGGGCCGCCCAGTTGGCCGGTCTCGTCGCCGTACCGCTCAACGCCTGGTGGACCGAGGGCGAGTTCGTCCACGCCCTGGAGGACTGCGAACCCGGGGTGCTCCTGGTGGACGGGGAGCGGCTGGGGCGGGTCTCCGGCTGGGCCCGGCGGACCGGGACGCGTGTCGTCCTCTTCCACGGGCCCGAGGGCGAGGGGCAGGCGGCGGCCGGGCTGCGCGTCGAGCGGTACGAGGAGTTCCCCGCGCCCGACCCGCTGGCCGCGCCGCCCGACGTGGAGCCCCGGCCCGAGGACGACGCCACGATTCTCTACACCTCCGGCACCACCGGCCGCCCCAAGGGCGCGGTCGCCACCCATCTCGCCCAGGCCGGGGCCGCGCTCAACCCCCGCTACCACGCGGCGGCCTCCGCGCTGGCGCGCGGCGTCATCCCGGGTCAGGGGCCCGCCCCGGTCTCCCTGATGACGTTCCCGTTCTTCCACGTCGCCGCGTTCACCGGCTTCTACGGTGCGATGGCGGCCGGCGGCACCCTCGTCCTGATGCGCAAGTGGGACGCGGACGAGGCGCTGCGGCTGATCCGGGCGCACCGTGTCACGCACTTCGCCGGGGTGCCCACCACCGGGCTCCAGCTGCTGGAGGCCGCGGAACGGACAGGGGACGGGCTGGAGAGCCTCACGCTGTTCAGCACCGGGGGAGCCCCCGCCCCGCCCGCCCTGGTCGCCCGCCTCACCGCCCGGTACGGCGAACGCGTCGAGCCCCGCAACGGCTACGGCCTCACCGAGACCAGCGGCGGGGTCCTCGCGCACTTCGGGGACGCGTACCGGGCGGAGCCGGGCGGCGCGGGACGGCCCACCCCGGTCACGGAGGTGAGGGTCGCCGGGCCGTCGGGGGAGGAACTGCCCGACGGGGAGGCGGGGGAGCTCTGGCTGCGCGGCCAGTCGCTGTTCCGCGGCTACTGGCGCGACGCGGCGGCGACCGAGGAGGCCTTCGGCGACGGCGGCTGGTTCCGTACGGGGGACCTCGCCGTACGCCGCGAGGGTCGGGTCTCCATCGTGGACCGGCTCAAGGACGTGGTGATCCGGGGCGGCGAGAACGTGTACTGCGTCGAGGTCGAGGGCGTCCTGCACGACCACCCCGACGTGGCCGACGCCGCCGTCCTCGGCATCCCGCACCCGGTGCTGGGGGAGGAAGTGGCGGCCGTCGTCCGGCCGCGCCCCGGGGCCGGGGTCACCGCCGGGGGTCTGCGCGAGCACGTCGGCGCGAGGCTCGCCGCCTTCAAGGTGCCGGCCCGGGTGCTGTTCACTGACGAGGAGCTTCCGCGCAACCCCACCGGGAAGCTGCTCAAGCCCCGCCTCCGCGCCTTCGCGGAGGGCGCCTTCGAAGAGGGCGGCACCGAGGAGGGCGGCACCGCGGAGGGCGCCGGGAGGAGCGCCGCGCAGGGCGCCGACAAGGGCGCCGGGAGGAGCGCCGCGCAGGGCGCCGACAAGAGCGCCGGGAGGAGTGCCGGGAGAAGCGCCGGGAAGGGCACCCCGGCGTGCGGTCCGTCGTGCGCCGCGGAGGTCGAGCCCCCGCTCACGGGCGCGTGACCCGCACCCGGTAGTTGCCGTCGTCGTCCTCGTCCAGCACGGATATCCGTACGCCGTTGGCCCGGTCGACGAAGGTCTGGCCGGGGCGGAACGGAGCGTCGGACAGTTCCGCGTGCACGTTGGGGCGCCGGGTGCAGCCGCCGCTGTCCTCGGTGGCGTCGGCGACGGAGACCGGGCCCTGGCCGGTGTCCACGTCGGAGCTGACCTTGTAGATCAGGACCCCCGGCCGGCAGACCGCCTCGTCGTTGCCCGCCGCCGTACGGACCTCCACGGCGTAGCCGGACCGGTCGCTCAGCGGGACGAAGGCGAGCTTGGTGCCGCCATCGGCGGCCAGCGGCCCGAGGGTGTGCTCGCTGACGCCGGCCCGCGACGCGCAGCTGATCTGCTCGTTGTCGAGCCAGCCGAGCTTCCACTTGTGCCAGGCCAGGAAGTCGTTGTTGGCGCCCCAGTCCTCGGACATGATGTCCCAGTGCCCGACCGAGCCGCCGCCCTCCATCGTGTAAAGGTCGGGTAGCCCGAAGACGTGGCCGTTCTCGTGCGGCAGGACGCGGTAGCCGGTCTCGGCGTACGACCCCGATCCGTCGTCCTGGCGGCTGTAGACGAACGACGTGTTGGAGAGCGGGACACCGTCCGCCGTCGGGGCCTCGTCGTTGCCGGAGAAGGTCACCGAGAGCACGGTGTCCAGCGCGGAGGGGCCGGCGTTCGGGCTGACCAGGACGTTGACCAGGTCGTACGCGGAGAAGTCGACCCGGGGGTCGGCGGCCGCGACGATGTCCTTCACCAGCTGGCGGTAGCCCGGCTCGAAGGGGGAGCCGCGCTCTATCCCGTACTCCGTGAAGGGCATCGGCATCCGCAGCCACTCCTTGACGGGGGCCTCGGGCCGGTAGACGAGCCGGCCGTAGGAGCTGGCCCTGAACCACTCGGAGGTCTGCGGGAAGAACTCCGCGTACCGGTCCGTCGCGGGTTCCGTTCCCTCCGCGTCCGGGAAGTCGATCATCAGGTTGAGCGCCCTGATCTCGCCGGTCGACCGGGCGTAGCCGGGCGGGGTCGGCAGCCCCTCGGACATCTGTACGCCCATGGTGGCGGAGATCCGGCACGGGGCGAGCGCGGAGTCCTGGCTGGTGGCCGCCGGCCCCGCCGAGGCGCGGCCGGCGCTCGGAAGGGTGGTGCTGGCCGAGGCCACGGCCGCTATGACCAGCGCGGTCGCTCCGGCCAGGGCGACCGGGCGGTGGTGTCTGCGTATCCGGTGGCGGGGCTGCTGCATAGAGGCGCCTTCGGGGTCCGCGGCAGTCGGCCGACCCCTGACTGCGCTCTGGCGATCAGCCTGTGCCGGGTGGTCCGGGGCCGCTCGCTGGGTGCGCCGATCGGAGGGTTTTCTCCCCGTAGCGATGTGGCGCGGGTCACATGGGAGGGGGAAATAAGCGGGGAGCCTCTCCCCGTTTGCATACGTGTCCCCCGCTAAACGGGGAAGCGGTCCCCGGTTACCGATGGGGGTCGGCCGACTACCCAGAGGGAAGAAGAGGAGGAGCGTCGTCGTGGAGACCACCGCCGGGGCCACCAGGACCGCCGCGAAGGGCACCGCACCGGCAGCCGTCGGCGGCGCCGCACCCGCGGCACCGTGCCGGGCGCCGCGCCCGCGGGCCGACGCGCTGCGCAACCGCGAGCGGATCATCACGGCCGCGCGCGAGCTGTTCGTCGAGTTCGGGCCGGACGTGGCGCTGGACGACGTCGCACGGCGAGCCGGCGTGGGCAACGCCACGCTCTACCGGAACTTCCCCGACCGGGCCGCCCTCACCCATGAGGTCGTCCTCGCGGTCACCTCCCGCACCACGCTCCGGGCCGAGGAGGCCGCCGCGGTGGAGTCCGACCCGTTCGCCGCGCTCAGCCGCTTCGTGCACGCGGCCGCCGACGAGCGGATCGGCGCCCTGTGCCCGATGCTCTCCGGCGTCTTCGACAAGGACCACCCCGAACTGCTCGCCGAGCGCCGACGCCTGGAAGAGGCCGTCGAAGGGCTCGTGGCGCGCGCCATGTCCGCGGGGCGGCTGCGCGCCGACATCGCCGTCGGTGACGTACTCGTCGCCCTCTCCCAGCTCACCCGGCCGCTCCCCGGCATCGCCTGCCAGGGCATCGACCGGTTCACCCACCGTCATCTGCAGTTGTTCCTGGACGGACTGGAGTCCCCGGCCCGCTCCGAACTGCCCGGATCGGCGGCGACCTTGGAGGACCTGCGGCGCCCCTAAGAGCTGTTGTCGAACCGTCCTGGCCCCGCACCGACCTGAACCCCTTCCGGCCGCGCCCCGAGGGACCCGGCCCACCGCCTCACCTCGCCCGTCTCATCTCCTTCGCCTCACCGCACCCCGTCGCGCGTACACGAGCACGTACCGCCGACGCCCACTACGCGACGCCTCGGCGCCCTCACGTCCTTAGGTGGATCTACCCATGCCAAAAACGGCTGACACAGCCCTTCCCGATCCGAGCCGCTGGAAGGCCCTGGCCTTCATCGCGCTCGCCCAGCTGATGGTCGTCCTCGACGCGACCATCGTGAACATCGCTCTGCCCTCCGCCCAGACCGACCTCGGCATATCCGACGGCAACAAGCAGTGGGTCATCACCGCCTACGCCCTCGCCTTCGGTGGACTCCTCCTCTTCGGCGGCCGGATCGCCGACCTGTGGGGGCGCAAGCGCACCTTCGTCGTCGGTCTGATCGGCTTCGCGCTGGCCTCCGCGCTCGGCGGGGCCGCCCAGAACGAGGCGATGATGTTCGGCTCCCGGGCCCTCCAGGGCGTCTTCGGCGCCCTGCTCGCCCCGGCCGCCCTCTCCCTGCTCGCCGTGATGTTCACCGACGCCAAGGAGCGCGCCAAGGCCTTCGGCATCTACGGCGCCATCGCCGGTGGCGGTGGCGCGGTCGGGCTGATCCTCGGCGGCTTGCTCACCGAGTACCTGAACTGGCGCTGGACGTTCTACGTCAACATCCCGTTCGCCATCGTCGCCGCCGCCGGCGCGTACTTCGTCATCCGTGAGCCCTCCGGCGCCCGCAACCGCGCACCGCTGGACATCCCCGGCGTCGTGCTCTCCACGCTCGGCCTGGTCGCCCTGGTGTACGGCTTCACCCGCGCCGAGTCGGCCGGCTGGTCGGACACGCTGACCGTCTCGATGTTCGTCGCCGCCGCCGTGCTGCTGGTCGCCTTCGTCGTGACCGAGGCGCGCGTGAAGTCGCCGCTGCTGCCGCTGCGCGTCCTCACCGAGCGCAACCGCGGCGGGGTCTACCTCTCGCTGGGGCTCGCCATCATCGCGATGTTCGGGCTGTTCCTCTTCCTGACTTACTACCTCCAGGTCGTGAAGGGCTACTCGCCGGTGAAGACCGGCTTCGCGTTCATGCCCATGATCGTCGGCATGATCACCGGCTCCACCCAGATCGGCACCCGGCTGATGACCCGGGTCCCGCCGCGCCTGCTGATGGGCCCCGGCTTCCTGGTCGCCGCGGTCGGCATGCTGCTCCTGACCCAGCTGGACCTGAACACCAGCTACGCGGCCGTCATCCTGCCCGGCATGCTGCTGCTCGGCCTCGGTATGGGTACGGCGTTCATGCCGGCGATGTCCCTGGCCACGCACGGCATCGAGCCGCGTGACGCGGGCGTGGCCTCCGCGATGGTCAACACCTCGCAGCAGGTCGGCGGCGCCATCGGCACCGCGCTGCTGAACACCATCGCCGCGAGCGCCACCACCGCGTACGTCGCCGATCACGCGGCCCGCGCCACGGACCCGCGGCTCCTGGAGCTCCAGGCCATGGTCAGCGGTTTCGCCGCGGCGATCTGGTGGGCCGTCGGCATCCTCGTCGTCGCCGCCGCCATCGCGATCGCCCTCATCAACACCGGCCGCCCCAAGATGGGGCCCGGTGGGACGGACGGCGCGTCCGACGCGGACGCCGAGGAGGAGTTCAGGATTCCGGTCGTCGCCCACTGACGGCGGCGGCGGTTCCTGCCCCGTCCCGGTAGCGTCCCTGCCCGTGATTCCCCGGCCCGGGCTCTCCTGCCCGTGGCTTCCCTGCCCTGGTTCCGCTCAGCGATCGCTCGCTCAGCGGAGCCAGGGCAGATCCGCGTCCGTGCCCTCCGGCTCCAGGCCCGTCGCGAGCACCCGCATGATCTCCCCGAGGCTGCTCACCTGCTCGGGCGTGAGCCGGTCGAACATCGCCTGCCGTACGGCCTCGACGTGCCCCGGGGCCGAGCGGCGGAGCATCGCGTAGCCGTCGTCCGTGAGCACCGCGTTCTGGCCGCGCTTGTCGGAGGGGCAGTCCTCGCGGCGCACCCAGCCGTTCTTCTCCAGCCGGGCGATGGCGTGCGAGAGCCGGGAACGGGTGATCTTCGCGTTCCGGGCCAGCTCCGTCATCCGCATCCGGCGGCGGGGCGCCTGCGAGAGCTGGACGAGCAGTCCGTAATAGGTGTGCGGCATGCCGGCATCGCGCTGCAACTGGCGATCGAGGTGATCCTCCAGCAGCGTGGTGGCGTGCAGATAGGCGCGCCAGGCGTGCTGCTCCTCGTCGGTGAGCCAGCGCGGCGCGCTGGTGGATGCCGTGGTCATGTACTCCACTGTACGACCTTTTCTTGAAAGTTTAACTAGATAGGGCTAAGGTCTCCGGAGGTAGGAGCTTGAAGTTTCAAGAAACCTGCCCCGAGAGATCCCCGCAGGGGATCCGAAGGAGTTTCGCAGGGCCCCTGAACAACGATCCCCCGGATGACCTCGGGGAACTCCTGCTCGGACGAGTTCGTGACCGGATCCCGTGTCCGTGTGCCCCGCGCGGCACCCGTCTCCCTGGGACCGTGTCCAGTGGATGGGAGTGCCATGACAGCCACCGCGGAGCGGATGCCCGCCCTCTACCTCTCGCACGGCGCACCGCCGCTGGCCGACGATCCCGTCTGGCCCGGCGAGCTCGCCGCCTGGTCCGCGGGGCTGCCCCGCCCCCGCGCGATCCTGATGGTCTCCGCCCACTGGGAGGAGGCCCCGCTCGCGCTGGGCGCCACCGGGACCGTGCCGCTCGTGTACGACTTCTGGGGCTTCCCCGAGCACTACTACGGGGTGCGTTACGGAGCCCCGGGCGCGCCCGAGCTGGCCGACAGCGTCCGCAAGCTGCTGCGTGGCGCCGGGGCGCCGGTCCAGGACATCCCGGACCGCGGCCTCGACCACGGGGCGTACGTACCGCTGGTGGAGATGTTCCCGGACGCCGACGTCCCCGTACTCCAGATCTCCCTGCCGACCCTCGACCCGCGGAAGCTGATGGACGTCGGGCGCAAGCTCGCCCCCCTGCGCGACGAGGGCGTGCTCATCGTCGGCAGCGGCTTCTTCACCCACAACCTGGCCGCCCTGCGCCACCCGGGCGGCGGGGTTCCCGGCTGGTCGGCGGAGTTCGACGACTGGGGCGACCGCGCGCTGCGGGCCCAGGACATCGACGCGCTGATCGACTTCGAGCACACCTCCCCGGCCGGGAAGCTGGCCCACCCGCGCACCGAGCACTTCGCGCCGCTGTTCGTGACGCTGGGCGCTGCCGAGGACGAGCTGGACCGGGGGCGCAGCGTCATCGACGGCTTCTGGATGGGGCTGGCGAAGCGCTCGGTGCAGTTCGGCTGAGGAGATCGGGGCGCTCGGGGTTCGGCGGATGAGGGGCTTGGGCGCTCAGGTCCAGCTGGGCTACGGGTTCGGCCGCGCGTCGCGGCCACCCTGAGCAACCCGAACGCCGCCCGATCCGTCCTTCGGGGTGGGAGCACGGCTCCCCGGGCGCCGGGCGGCGGCCGGGCGAGGGGTCGTGGGACGTGCGTGTGAGTGCGGTCTCATGCACGAGCCGATTCCGGGTACCCGGCCGGAGAGCCGCAAAAGGGCCTGTCGGCCCCGCCACCGGCTCTGACCTGCGCGTCCGGCGGAAACCGGAAGCGGAATCCAGCGGTCGGCGCCGGACAGGGTACTGCATGATCGCGAAAGTGAATGTGCGGCATGGGAATTCTGTCCGGATTCCAGTCGTTGTTTCCATCGGATGCAGGGCACCTCGAAAGGGTGTCGCGACCTACTCAGCAAGGGAGCACGCATGGCAACCCGTGCCGTCGCCCGTCGTACGTCCACCACCTCCGGTGGATCCGGCCGGGCAGGCAGTGTTCGCGCCGTGGGCGGGGAAATCGCCGATCGCGACCTGGTCGGCATGTACCTGGACGAGATCGCCCGCACACCGCTGCTCGACGCCGCCAAGGAAGTCGACCTCTCCCAGACCATCGAGGCGGGCGTCTTCGCCCAGCAGATCCTCGACGGCGAGGTGGAGAGCTCCGCCGGTGACGCGAAGCGTGAGGAGCTGGAGGCGCTGGTCGCCGAGGGCGAGCGCGCCAAGGACATATTCATCCGTTCCAACCTCCGGCTCGTCGTCGCCGTGGCCCGCCGCTACCCGCGCGCGGGGCTCCCTCTGCTCGACCTGATCCAGGAGGGCAACGCGGGCCTGGTGCGTGCGGTCGAGAAGTTCGACTACGCCAAGGGCTTCAAGTTCTCCACGTACGCCACCTGGTGGATCCGGCAGGCCATCACCCGGTCCATCGCCGACCAGTCCCGCACGATCCGGCTCCCCGTCCACCTGGTGGAGGAGCTCGGCCGGATCCGCCGGGTCCAGCGCGAGTTCAACCGCGAGCACGGGCGCGACCCGGAGCACGCGGAGATCGCCGCCGAGCTCGACTCCAACCCCGAGCGCGTCGGCAACGTCCTGGACTGGGCCCGCGATCCGGTCAGCCTCAACATGTCCGTGGACGACGACGGCGACACCCAGTTCGGCGACCTGCTGGAGGACACCTCCGCCGTCTCGCCCGAGCAGTCCGTGATGACTCTGCTCCGCAGCGAGGAGCTGGAGGACCTGATCGGCAAGCTCGACAACCGGACCGCCTCGATCATCAAGATGCGGTACGGCATCGAGGACGGCCGGGAGCGGACGCTGACCGAAGTGGGCAAGCAGCACGGTCTCACGCGGGAGCGGATCCGCCAGATAGAGAAGCACGCACTGCTCGAATTGAAGCGAATGGCTCACGACACGGGCTTTGACGCTGCGGCGTGAGCCAATAACCCGTAATCTCCCCATCAAGCCGGTTCGCACCGGCCGACCGACCGGGTCATTCCGGTCACCCGACCGGTTTTCACCGGTCCCTGAGCTGAGCCCCGGCGCCCACCCCCCCCCGGCGTCGGGGCTCATCCCTGTTCCGGATCGGCCGAGGGCTCAGCCGGGCGCCGGGCCGGGCGCCGACCCCCGGCGGCGCGGGTCAGCCGGGCGCCGAGCCCCTCCAGGTACTCCACCAGCTGCGGCGGCCCCTGCGCAGAGAACTCGCAGTCCACCAACGCCAGCCGCAGCGCCACCCACTCCAGCGAATCGGTGCACGAGGCCCGCAGCCGGCAACCGCCCTCCCCGGCCGGCTCCGGCGCCCCGAAGTGCGCGGGCAGCCGCGCCGCCACGAACTCCGCCGGCGCCCCGAACCACACATCGAGACACAGCTCCGGCTGCATCCGCCGTATCGACCGGGTGAGGTACTTCGCCGCGTCCCCGCCCTCCGCGTCGCTCCGCGCCTCGCCGCCCGCGTCGTTCCCGTCGCTCCCCGCGCCCTCGACGGGCAGCGGCCTCGGCGCGAACCGCGCCCCCGTCGCGTACGGCTCGCCGACCCGGTCCACCCGGAACGTACGCCAGTCCTCCCGGCCCAGGTCGTACGCCACCAGGTACCAGCGCTGCCCGGTGCTCACCAGCCGGTACGGCTCGACCTGCCGCTTCGTCCGGGTGCCGTCGCCGCTGCGGTACGCGAACCTCAGCCGCTCCCGCCCGGTGGCCGCCGAGGCCAGCGTCGTCAGGGTCCGCGGGTCGATGGTGGCGCCGTCGCCCCGGGTCAGCGGCACCGTGGCGTTCTGGAGCGCGGAGACCCGGTGCCGGAGCCGGGAGGGAAGCACCTGTTCCAGCTTGGCCAGCGCCCGTACGGAGGCCTCGTCCACGCCCTCGATCGCGTGCCCCGTACCGGCCCGCAGCCCCACCGCGATGGCCACCGCCTCCTCGTCGTCCAGCAGGAGGGGCGGCATGGCGGCGCCCGCCACCAGGCGGTAGCCGCCGACGGAGCCGCGTGAGGCCTCGACCGGGTAGCCCAGGTCGCGCAGCCGGTCGATGTCGCGGCGGATCGTGCGCGGACTGACGGCGAGCCGCTCGGCCAGCTCGCCGCCGGGCCACTCGCGGGGGGTCTGGAGGAGCGACAGCAGTTTCAGCAGTCGTGCTGGAGTGTCGGACATGGCCTCAGGATGGCGGACCATCAGGCCATCATCTGACCTAATGGATGCCTAGGTTCCTCCCATGCCTTCTTCCGCACCCCCGCCGCCCACGGCGTCGTACGTCGCTCCGCCCACGCCGCTCACGCCGCCCGCTCCGCCCGCAACGGTGAAGACACCGGTGGCACCCGTGCCGGCCCCGGCCGACCGGCGGCGCTGGTTCGCGCTGGCCATCGTGATGACCGCCGCGTTCATGGACCTGGTCGACGTCACGATCGTCAACATCGCGATCCCCAGCATCCAGCGCGAGACCGGGGCCTCGGTCTCCGCGATCCAGTGGATCACCGCCGGTTACGCCCTCGCGTTCGCGGCCGGACTGATCACGGGCGGCCGCCTCGGCGACATCTACGGGCGCAAGAGGCTCTTCCTCGTCGGCATCGGCGGATTCACGCTCGCCTCCGCCCTGTGCGGCTTCGCGGGCAGCCCCGAGATACTGGTCGCGGCCCGGATCCTCCAGGGCGCGACGGCGGCCCTGATGGTGCCCCAGGTCCTCTCGATCGTGCACGCCACCTTCCCGGCCCACGAGCGCGGCAAGGTCTTCGGCCTCTTCGGCGCGGTCGTCGGACTCGGCGCGGTCTCCGGTCCGCTGCTGGGCGCCCTGCTCACCGAGTGGGACCTCTTCGGGCTCGGCTGGCGGCCGATCTTCCTGATCAACCTGCCCGTCGGGATCGCCGGACTGATCCTCGGCGCGAAGTTCATCACCGAGTCGAAGGCCCCCCGGGCGGTCCGTCTCGATCTTCCCGGCGTCGCTCTGATCACCCTGGCGATGCTGATGCTCATCTACCCGCTCACCCGGGGACACGAGCTGGGCTGGCCGCTCTGGGGTCATCTCTCGATGGTGGGCAGCCTGTTCGTCTTCGGGGCGCTGGTCGCCTACCAGCGGCAGAAGGCGCTGAGCGACGGCTCGCCGCTGATCGAACTGTCCCTGTTCCGGGTCAAGAGCTTCGCCGCCGGCATCGCCGTGCAGCTGACCTTCGGCGTCGGCCTCGGCATCTTCTTCCTGGTCTGGACGATGTACATGCAGATGGGTCTCGGCTGGAGCGTGCTGCGCGCCGGCACGACGGGCATCCCGTTCTCCGCCGCCGTCTCGGTGGCCGCCGGGGTCTCGGTGCAGAAGCTGGTGCCCCGCTTCGGCCGCAAGGTCCTCCAGGCCGGGGCGCTCCTCATGATCGCCGGACTGCTGATCTACCTCTGGGAGAGCGAGCAGTACGGGATGGGCATCACGTCCTTGCAGATGGCCGTCCCGCTGGTGGTCATGGGCGTGGGGATGGGGCTGATCGTGGCTCCGCTGACCGACGCCGTGCTCTCCGAAGTGCCCAAGGAGCACGCCGGTTCGGCGTCAGGGCTGATCAACACCGTGCAGCAGATGGGGACGGCGCTCGGTCTCGGCCTGGTGTCCGTCGTCTTCTTCGGGGCGATCGGCGACCGACTGGCCCCCGACGAGGTCGGCCCGGCGTTCGTCGACGCGTTCCAGCAGTCGCTGTGGTGGGTGACCGGGGTGCTCTCGGTGATCTTCCTGGTGATGTTCGCGCTGCCCGCCCGGCCGCGCGCCCACGTCGAGGACGAGGCCCACGTCGAGGACGAGGCCCACGTCGAGGACGAGGCCCACGTGGAGGGTGTCGCGAACGTGGAGGGTGTCGCGAACCTGGGGGGCGGCGCGCGCTGATCCGTGGGGGCGGCGTGACCCGGCCCCACTCTGCCCCCCAGTGACCGGCCTCGGCGGATCATCCGCCCGGGCCGGTCACGATGGTGTCCGGGTCAGCAGATCCGGGTGCGGCTCTCCATCGCCGCACGGGCGGTGTGCTCGTCCTCGTACACCTCGCACATGTGGCGGCCGTCGGGCGTCGCCGTGTGCTCGACCTCCCACAGGCTCGTCTCGCTGCCGTCGAGCAGCAGGAACGCGTGCTCGTAGAGCGTGAAACCCGCCGAGCGGCCGTCGACGCGGCACTGACGCCCGAAGATCTGGGTGATGTGGTGGGCGAACGCCGACCGGAGCAGCCGTGCCTTCTGCTCGCCCGGCCGGTCGGCGTTCTCCGCGCGGCGCAGCACCCGGCGGGCGTGGTCCGCGGAGTTGTCGGGGGCGTACGTCCGGGGGAGCGGGGCCGGCGGGGCGGACATCAGGACCGTCAGCATCTCCAGTTCGCCCTGGCCCTCCTGTACCCCCTCGTCGCCGAAGGCCGGGGAGTCGGAGAGGCTTCCCGCGAGCCGGGACGCGGCGATGCGGGCGTCGCCCTCGTCGTCGTACAGCTCGTGCCGACGCGGTATCCGCACGTCCCGGCCTCCGCTGTGCACCAGCTCCCACAGAGTGAGGGCGGAGCCGTCGGTGAGGAGATACGTGTGACGGTAGGTCTCGCGGTGCAGCACGGAACTGTGGTGCGACGAGTGCAGCGAACTGCTGTGGGCGAGCGCGCTGCCGAGGCGGTCGACCGTGCTGTCGGGCAGGTCGAAGGAGTTGAGGGCGCGTCGCAGGAGTCGGTCGAGGTGGTGCTCGGTTGTCTCGTACGGATCGCTCAAGGTGGTGTCTCCAGGCCGTCGCCGCGTGTTACTTGGTGCGTGCTTAACGTAGTCCCTGGGTCCGGCATCGTGACCGGGGTTCGTGAAAACGTAGGGCGCACGCAGAAAGTTCCCCGCGTGCTCCCGGTGCATTTCGGGCGCTTGGGGTGAACTCCCTTACGCAGATGGTGAGTCGGGCGCCCACACGCCCCTCGCTCACGCCCCTCGCTCACGCCGCGCGCCCCAAGGTTCCGCCGACCGCCGACCGCCGACCGCCGACCGCCGACCGCCGACCGCCGACCGCCGACCGCGGACCGCCGACCGCCGTGCGAGTGCGTGCCGCAGGCTAGCCGCCGTACAGCTCTGTGTACGAGAGGAGCCTGCCGCCCGGCCCCTCGGTGCTCCGGGCCGCGCGCACGGCCTTGACGATGGCCCGCGCCAGGACGTCGGCGCCCGCCGCCAGGATCTCGTTGACGGCCACCGGGTCCCCGGGTGGCACCCGCACCTGCCCGGTGGCCAGCGTGAACACGGTGTCCCCGTCGGTCAGCAGATGGACCGGGCGCACCGCGCGGGCCAGCCCGTCGTGTGCGGTGCCCGCCAGCTTCTGGGCCTGCGCCCGGGTCAGGTCCGCGTCCGTGGCGACGACCGCGATCGTCGTGTTGAACGGCGGGGCCCCGCCTCCGGCCGCCTCCGTCGCCTCCCGCTCCCGTGCGAGACGCCGCCCCGCCGCCGTGTGGACCTCGGCCGAAGGGTGGGCCGGCGGGTCCCCGGCCCCGTACTCCCCGAACAGCACCCCGGTCCGGGGGTCGACCACCGAGCCCGCCGCGTTCACCGCGACGAGGGCGGCCACCGTGACCCCGGAGGCGAGGCGGGTGCTCGCCGTGCCGACGCCGCCCTTGAGCTGCCCGGCCACCGCGCCGGTGCCCGCGCCCACGCCGCCCTCGGCCACGGGCTCCCCGGCCCCGGTGGCTGCCGCGGCCTCCACCGCGGCGCGGCCGGTCGACGCGTCGGGGCGGGCCCGCCAGTCGCCACCCCGGCCGAGGTCGAAGAGGGCGGCGGCCGGAACGACCGGCACCACCTGGGTGGGTCCGGGGCCGACCCGGACGCCCCGGCCCCGCTCCTCCAGCCAGGCCATCACGCCGGACGCGGCGTCGAGCCCGTACGCGCTGCCGCCCGTGAGGACGACGGCGTCGACCCGCTGCACCAGACTGCGCGGGTCCAACGCGTCCGTCTCCCGGGTGCCCGGCCCGCCGCCCCGTACGTCCACGGCGGCCACGGCCCCGCCCTCGGGTGCCAGGACGACGGTCGTTCCGCTCAACGCGCCTGCACCGGCGACCTCGGCGTGGCCGACGCGGATCCCGGCCACATCGGTCAGCGCGTCCAGCGGGATCGGGTACTCGGCGGCCCCGGCCCCGAGGCCCTCGGCGTCGTCCTCGGGGTTCACGGGGATCATCGTGCGGCTCCTCCGGTCGGGGTCGTGGCCCGCGGGAGTGCGAGCCGATGTGCTGCGAACGTACCGGCGAGCGGGGCGCGGTGAGTCCGAAGCGCCCCGCCCGGGCAAGGCGACCCTTGCGACTGTCCGGGCGACCCTCTCACCCTCTCACTCACCAAAACGGGTTCAATCAACCCAAATAGACCTACGGTGGCCGGGTGACCGAGCCCTCAGAAGCCACCGCAGCAGCCGAGCCCGATGTCCCTGACGGCCCCTCGGCCACGTCTCCCTCCGCTACCGGCCCCCGGTCCGTCACCACCCGGGCGACGCTCGTCGGCGTGGTTGTCTCCGCCCTGCTGATCCTCGCGATCGTGCTCGGCAGCCGTATGCTCCGCAACTTCGACTCGGCCCTCCTCCCCTACGCCGTGGCCACGGTCTTCCTCGCTTTCGGCGTCGCCTACCGGTACACCGTCTGGATCTCCGCCCCCGGTGCCCGACGCCTCTTCAAACAGGGCTGGCGCAGCCTCTTCTCCCTGGACAACTTCCGCAGGGCCCCCACCGCCCTGCCGAAGATGATCGCCACCTATCTGGGCTTCCAGAAGTTCCTCGGCGCCCGCTCCCACGCCCGCTGGGCCGCCCACCAGCTGATCTTCTGGGGCTGCGTCCTCGCCGCCCTGATCACCTTCCCCCTCACCTGGGGCTGGTTCACCTTCACTTCCGGCAGCGGATCGGGACCCGGCTACGAGATGCGGATCTGGGGCTTCAAGATCCTCGGATTCGACTCGCTCAACGTCCTCGGCTGGCTGATGTTCCACGGCCTGGACATCGCCGCCGTCCTCGTCATCCCCGGCGCCTCGTACTTCCTGTGGCGCCGCATGAAGGACCGCGGCGCCGCCACCGGCCAGCGCTTCGCCTACGACCTGGTGCCGCTGATCGCGCTCATCGTCATCTCCGTCACGGGGCTGCTGCTCACCTTCTCCTCGATCTTCCTGCACGGCGGTGGCTACCAGTTCCTCGCGATCCTCCATATGGTGTCGGTCGTCTTCACGCTCATCTACATCCCGTTCGGCAAGTTCTTCCACATCGTCCAGCGACCGGCCGCCGTCGGCATGCAGCTGTTCAAGTACACCGGCCGCAAGGACGACGAGGTGTTCGCCTGCCGCCGCTGCGAGGAGCCCATCGACACCGGCCCCTACGTCGAGAACCTGCGCGGCACCATGCGCGACCTCCGGCTCGACTTCGACTCCTGGGCCGAGTACTGCCCGCGCTGCAAGCGGGTGCTGCGCGGCAGCGCCTACCTCTCCCATGTGAAGAAGGGCTTCAAATGACCGCGGATCCGCGACCCGCCGCCGACCGCCGCACCTTCATCCCCCTGGACCCCTCCCTCGCCCCTCCCGGCACCCGCGCCTTCCGGGACGCGGGCGGCATCCCGGCCGACCAGTGGCACGCCGACCAGAACGGCGAGACGCTCGTGCCGACCCACTGCTGCTTCTGCGGTGTCCAGTGCGGGATGTATCTGCGCGTGGACCGCGGCGGCAAGGTCTTCGGTGTCGAACCCCGCAACCACGACATCAACCGGATGCGGCTCTGCCCCAAGGGCATCAACGCCTACCAGCAGGTCAACCACCCCGACCGGCTGACCGCCCCGCTGATGCGCCGCTCCCGCGACGAGGAGTTCCGCGAGGTCTCCTGGGAGGAGGCGCTCGACTTCACCGTCTCCGAGATCAAGCGCATCCAGCAGACCCACGGCAACGACGCCTTCGGGCTCCTCGGCGGGGCCAGCCTGTTCTCCGAGAAGACCTATCTGGTGGGCAAGTTCGGCCGGGTCGCGCTCAAGACCCGGCACGTCGACTACAACGGCCGCCTCTGCATGGTCAGCGCGGCGGGCGCCAACAAGCTGGCCTTCGGCATCGACCGGGCCGGCAACCCCTTCTCCGACATCCTGCTCACCGACTGCCTGCTCATCGCGGGCTCCAACGTCGGCGAGTGCTTCCCCGTGATGACCCAGTACGTCTGGGGGGCCCGGGACCGAGGGGCCAGCCTCATCGTCATCGACCCGCGCGAGACCGCCATCGCCCGGACCGCCGACATCCACGTCGCCCTCAAGCCCGGCACCGACTCCGCCTTCTTCACCTCCGTCCTGCACGTCGTCATCGAGGAAGGGCTCACCGACGAGAACTACCTCGCCGCCCACGCCACCGGCTGGGAGGAGGTCAAGGCCAAGGCCGCCGAATACCCGCCCTCCCGCGCCGCCGCGATCTGCGGGATCCCCGCCGAGCAGATCGTCCAGGTCGCCCGGACCTTCGCCCGCGCACCCAAGGCCATGGCCTGGCACGCCCGGGGCATCGAGCACCACTCGCAGGGCGTCGAGAACTGCCTCACCGTGATCAACCTCTGCACCGCCACCGGCCACATCGGCAAACCCGGCGCCGGCTACGGCACCATCACCGGCCAGGGCAACGGGCAGGGCGGCCGCGAGCACGGCCAGAAGGCGGACCTCCTCCCCGGCGGACGCTCCATCATGAACGAGGAGCACCGCCGCCAGATCTGCGAGATCTGGGGCATCGAGGAGTCCGACCTCCCGCCCGCCGGGACCTCCATGATGGAAATGGTCTGGCAGATGCAGCGCCGCGAGATCCGCGGCCTCATCGGCATCTGCAACAACCCCTTCGTCTCCCTGCCCAACTACCGGGTGGTCAAGGAGGGGTACGACGCCACCGAGTTCCACGCGCAATTCGACTTCTTCCTCTCCGAGACCGCGGCCAACGCCCATGTCGTCTTCCCCGTCACCACCTGGGCCGAGGACGAAGGAGTGATGGCCAACGCGGAAGCCCGCGTGGTCAAGCACAACAAGGCCCAGGACCCGCCGCCCGGCGTCCGCACCGACACCTGGGCGATGTGCGAACTCGCCCGACGGCTCGGCGCCGGCGACAAATTCGACTTCCCCGACTCCCGGTCGGTCTTCGACGAGCTGCGCGTCGCCTCCGCCGGCACCGTCAACGACTACTACGGCATCACCTACGAACGCCTGGAGGAGACCGGCGGCATCGCCTGGCCCTGCCCCACCACCGACCACCCCGGCACCCCGCGCCTCTTCGAGGACGGGAAGACCTACCACCCCGACGGCAAGATCCACCTCCAGGTCGTCGAATGGCACCCGCCGATGGACCCGTACGACGACGAGCACCCCATGTCGCTCACCACCGGCCGCACCGTCGCCCACTTCCTCTCCGGCAACCAGACCCGCAGGCTCGGCGCCCTCGTCGAACAGACCCCGCGCCCCTGGGCCGAGATCCACCCCTCGCACGGCTTCCGCAACGGCGAGCCCGTCCGCGTCGTCACCCGGCGCGGCAGCGAGGTCTTCCCCGCCCTGGTCACCGAGGCGATCCGCCCCGACACGGTGTTCATCCCGTACCACTGGCCCGTCCCCACCGCGGCCAACGCCCTCACCATCGACGCCCTCGACCCCCGGTCCAAGATCCCCGAGTACAAGGTGTGCGCCTGCCGCATCGAGCACGCCGAGCGGATCGACGAGGTCCCCGCCCCGCCGGTCGCTCCCGGCCATGTCGCCTACCCGGAGACCCAGGTCTCCCGTACCGACCCGCTGCCTCCCACGGCCCCCCAGGGCCGTGGCACCTCGGAGAGGAGCTGAAGCCCCGTGATGGGCAGAACGATCTTCATCGACCCGGGGCGTTGCATCGGCTGCCAGGCCTGTCTCTCCGCCTGCCGCGAGTGCGACTCGCACCGCGGCACATCGATGATCCACCTCGACTACACCGACGAGGGTCACTCCGTCGCCTCCCTCCCCACCGTCTGCATGCACTGCGAGGACCCGGTCGCCCCGTGCGCCGAGGTCTGTCCCGCCGACGCGATCCTGGTGACCGCGGACGGCGTGGTGCAGCAGGCCGACACCACCCGCTGCATCGGCTGCTCCAACTGCGTCAACGCCTGCCCCTTCGGCGTACCGAAGATCGACCTCCAGGCGAAGCTGCAGATGAAGTGCAACCTCTGCTACGACCGCACCGCCTACGGTCTCGCACCGATGTGCGCCACCGTCTGCCCGACCGGAGCTCTCTTCTACGGAACCGTCGAGGAGCTCCAGGCGGAGCGCCCCGGCGTCCAGGTCGCCGACACCTTCGTCTTCGGCGAGACCGAGGTCCGCACCGGTGTGGCCATGGTCGTCCCCGCCGAACGGGTCCAGTGGCCGGTACCCGGCGGGCTTCCCGTCGTGGAGATCAACGGGAAGGACGTCCGCCGATGAGCGTCACCGATCAGCAGCCGGGTGGAGAACACCCTGCCGGGGGAGACCCGCGCGAGGCCCTCCAGGACCGGATCGCCGCCGACTCCCTCACCACCCGACGCGACTACCTCCGGATCGTCACCACCGTCTCCGGCGGTCTCGCCGTCGGCGGCATCGGGGTGGCCGCGGGCATGCTCCACCGCCACGGGGACGGCGAGGAGGGCAAGGCCCCCGAGGCGAAGCGCATCGCCGGGCGACTCCTGCCCGGCGAGTCGACCACCTTCCGCTACCCGGGCGAGGAGGACCGGGCCGTCGCCGTCCGCCTCGACGACGGCACCCTCGTCGGCTACTCCGCCGTCTGCACCCACCTCGCCTGCGCCGTGCTCTGGCGCAAGGACCGGGGGAGCGAGGGCGAGCTGTACTGCCCGTGCCACGAAGGAGTCTTCGACGCCCGGTCCGGAGAGGTCACGGCGGGGCCGCCACCACGCGGGCTGCCGAAGGTCGTGGTCATCGAGCAGGACGACGGCAGCATCTGGGCCGTGGGGACCACCCGCTCCGGCGAGAGCATCGAGGGAGGCCTCTGCCGCCAGCTCGGCGGCGACCGCCCCGACCTCGCCTCCCGCATCGGCTGCCCCGACATCGGCGGCGGAGCCGAATCCCCGCCCCGGGCCGCCGGCGCGCGCGAGCCCTCCGCCACCGCCGAGAACCCGGGCAGGCGGGCATGAGCGACGCCCCGCACCCCGAACAGCCGCTGCCGCCCCCCGGCAGCCACTACCCCACGTACCACCCCGGCAGCGCCGATCCCGAACTGAACCGGCCCGTCCACGAGCGGTATCCGCAGATCCGCCCCACCAGCGGATACGGGGACCCCCGCGTCCGGCACACCGGCCCCGGGCCCGGAGCGGGCACCGACCAGGACCCCGAGCGCTCCTCGAAGCTGACCGCCCGGCTCACCCTGGCCATGACCGTCGTCATCGGCCAGCTCTGGGGACTCACGGTCCTGATCGACGAGTGGATGGAGGGCAACACCGGCACGGCCTGGTGGGGGGCCGGCTTCCTCTGCCTGTCGTTCCTCGTCGTTCTCGGGCTGTGGCTGATCGACCCGAAGGACCGCTGACACCCACCGCCCGGCTCCACGGCGGCTCACACCTCGGGGTGAGCCGCCGTACCCTGGAGACATGAGCGCCGCCCCCGCCCCCAGCCCGCGCGATGCGAAGCAGCAGCAGCCACAGGAGCAGCCGCACAGGGAACCGAAGCCCAAGCCGGTTCTGGACTTCGACGATCCGCTGGACCGGCAGTCCGCGGACGATACGGACCAGGGGTGGGGCGAGCGGCCTCTCTCCGGCGGCAGCGCCGCCGACCTCGCGCGCTTCCTGGACGAGAAGCCGCCCCACCACATCTGAGCGAGGGCCCGGAGGACTACCGGTCCTCGCGCGGACCCGCGCCTGCCCCGCCCGCCCCGCCCAGCTCTTCGCCCGAGCCCGGCCTGGCGGAGTCGCCCGAGTGCGGCCCGGGGGAGTCGCCCGAGTGCGGCGCGGGGGAGCCTGGCGCGCCACCGGTGCGCTGGGCCACGAGGGCGTCGCGGATCTCCTTCAGCACCTCCAGCTCGCTCACCTCCATCGTCTCCTGCACGCCTTCCTTGGCGGCCTGCATGGCCGCCCGCCTGGCCAGGTACTTGGCCATCGGCAGCACCATCAGGAAGTACACGACGGCGGCGGTGATCAGGAAGCTGAGGGCAGCGCTGAGCACCGAGCCCCACAGGATCTCGATCCCGTCCATCTCTCCGGTCTTCGGGTCCGTGGTGCAGGGGCCCTGGAGGCAGGAGCTGTAGCTGTCCAGGTCCTGAGTCCCGAACGCACCGACCAGGGGGTTGATCACGCCCTTGACGACAGCGTTCACGATGTTGGTGAACGCGGCGCCGATGACGACAGCCACCGCGAGGTCGATCACATTGCCGCGCGTCAGGAAGACCTTGAAGCCCTCCAGCAGACTGACCTTCTTCTCGCTCACGGGTGAGCCTTCCTTCGCATGGGCGGTGAGGGGAGCAAACTGCTCCGCCACCCAAGGCGGGAGAAGGCAGCACTGTCCAACCCGTTGGGCCTCCCGGGTGACGTGAGAGGACGTCAGTTCGCATCGGCCACCGCCACCGCCAGGGCCAGCCGACCCGAAACGCCCGCGCCCAGCAGCGCCGTGGCCGTCGACCGCTCCACGGCCAACACCACCAGCGCCCCGGCCTCCGACCCGGCGCCGGAAACGTCCGCCGTGAGACCGCCGGATGCTGCGGCCGCGTGCGGCACCTTCGCCACGCGCACCCCTCGCGCCACCACGCGCGCTTCGTCGCCGGTATCTTCGACCGCGATCACATCGACCCGGTCCCCGGGGCGCAGCAGCCGTACGGTCTCCGGGTCCGCGATCCTGACCGGCGCGGAGACCAGCCGCACGGACGACCTGCCGGCCCCCGGCGGAGCCTCCGGCGGGCGGGCCTCTCCGTCGGCACCGCTCAGACCGGTGGTGGCCAGCGCGGCACCCGCCAGCGCGAGCCCCGCAGCCGCCGCCCGCCGCTGTCGGCGCAGCATCCGGCGCAGCCGGTCCGCGCCACCGCCCCGCACGCGCACGGGCCCGAACGGCCCCACCCCGCACGGCGCGGGCACCGGCGCCGGAGGCGGACTCGGGCACCGGGACGGCGCCGGAGACGGCGAAGGGGACCGAGACGGGAAAGGAGGCATGGACGTGGGAGCCGGAGCCGGAGCGGATACGGATACGGATGTGAGCGTGGACGGGGGCGTGAACAGGGACGGGGACAGGGACGGGTATGGGGACGGGGACATGGCACCACCTCGATTCGGGCGGACGATGGCAAGGGAAAGGGAACGCGAAAGGGAACGCGAAAGGGGAGTTCGGACCGGTTGATCCGGCCGAACTCCCCTCACTTTCCCCCGCCCACGCAGATCCCGCTGAGGCCTGTGGACAGTCCTCGCCCTGGGGATAACTCCGTCACCCGTTTCGGCGCGGTCCGCCCTGCCCGAGCGGCGGCGATGCCCGCTACGGCAGAGCGATCCCCGTGTCGATCCCGTCCAGGGCGTGGGCGCATGTGCAGTTGCGGTTCTCGCTCCTCGGCAGTCCGGCCACCGCGTCGAACAGCACCGAGCGCAGCCGGTCCACATTGGCCGCGAACACCTGGAGCACCTCCTCGTGCGAGACGCCCTCGCCCGCCTCGGCCCCCGCGTCCAGGTCGGTCACCAGGGTCATCGTCGTGTAGCAGAGGCCCAGCTCACGGGCGAGGACCGCTTCGGGGTGTCCGGTCATGCCCACGACCGACCAGCCCATCGCCGCGTGCCAGCGCGATTCCGCACGGGTCGAGAAGCGGGGCCCCTCGACGACCACCAGGGTGCCGCCGTCCACCGGCTCCCAGTCGCGTCCGCGGGCCGCGGTGAGTGCGGCCCTGCGCCCCTCGGGGCAGTACGGGTCGGCGAAGCCCAGGTGGACGACGTTCGGCACGGTTCCGTCGGACCGGGTCTCACCGTCGTAAAAGGTCTGCACGCGGGCCTTGGTGCGGTCCACCAGCTGGTCGGGGACGAGCAGGGTGCCCGGCCCGTACTCCGGCCGCAGCCCGCCCACCGCGCACGGGCCGAGCACCTGCCGGACCCCGACGGAGCGCAGCGCCCAGAGGTTGGCCCGGTAGTTGATGCGGTGCGGCGGCAGGTGGTGGCCGCGTCCGTGGCGGGGCAGGAAGGCCACCCGCCGGCCGCCGAGCTCGCCGAGGAAGACCGAGTCGCTCGGCTTCCCGTAAGGGGTGTCCACGGAGACCTCGGTGACGTCCTCCAGGAAGGAGTAGAAGCCCGAGCCGCCGATGACACCGATCTCCGCGGAGCTCCCGGTGCCCGCCGTACCCGTACCGGAGCTCGTTTCGTCAAGTGGGTTCGCCATGCGGTCACCGTATCCGGAGGAGCGATTCCCGGGACCAACGCCCGGACCCCGCCGAGTGGCCTCGGCGGGGTCCGGTGCACAGCAGATGGGGCGTACGCGGGCTCAGGCGGCCGACGTACCGCTCGACGAGGCCGGCGCGGAGGCCGACGACGAGGAGGAGCCGGACGAAGAGGACGACGACGCTGTCGCGCTCGCCTTCGTGTCCGAACCCGACGACGAGGACGACGCGGAGTCGGACGACTTCGAGGCCGCCGTCGCCGGCGTGCTGCTCGACGAGGAGCCGCGGCTGTCGTTCCGGTAGAAACCGGAACCCTTGAAGACGATGCCGACCGCGGAGAACACCTTCTTGAGGCGTCCGTCGCAGCTCGGGCACACGGTCAGGGCATCATCGGTGAACTTCTGCACCGCCTCAAGGCCCTCGCCGCACTCGGTGCACTGGTACTGATAGGTCGGCACTTGCTCCTCCTGGCACTCTCACTCAATGAGTGCTAACGACGGTCCATACTGACGTATTCCGTTGAATCAGTCCACCGTGACCGGCTCGCGGTGACCGATCGCACGTGCGACGGGGCGCCCCGAGGACCTCGGAGTCAGCCGCGAACGCAGGGCCAGCAGGGTCATCAGCGCCAGCACGGTTGCGGCCAGAGGCACCAGGAAACCGGTGCTCGCGCCATGGGCGTCGGCGAGTTGCCCCGCCACGGTCACGGCCGCGGCCTGTCCGAGCGCCACGGCGCCCGTCAGCCAGGTGAAGGCCTCGGTGCGGGCGGTGGCGGGCACCAGCGCATCGACCAGGGTGTAGCCGCTGATCAGCGCCGGAGCGATGCAGAGGCCGACCAGCAGGCCGAGCCCGGCCAGCAGCGGCACCGAGTGCACGGCCCACAGGCCGGACGCGGTGAGGGTCAGCGCCACGTACCCGACGATCAGCCGTCGGCGCGGGCTGCTCTTCCAGGCGATGGCGCCGCAGGCGATGCCGGCCAGCATGTTGCCCGCCGCGAAGACCCCGTAGAGGACACCGTTCACCCCGGGGTGGCCGATCTCCTCGGAGAACGCGGTCAGTGAGACCTGCATCCCGCCGAAGACCGCGCCGATGCCCAGGAAGGCGACGGCCAGGACGCGCACACCCGGCACGGAGAGCGCCGAGGCGTGCGGCTCGGCCGCGGTGGCCGCGTTGCGAGGGGCGGGCTGGGTGGCACGCTGCGCGGCGAAGAACAGGCCGCCGACCAGGGTCAGAGCGGCTTCCGTGAGCAGACCGGCCGCAGGGTGCACGCCGGTGCAGAGCGCGGTGGCGATCACCGGGCCGAGTACGAACGTGAACTCGTCCGTCACCGACTCGAACGCGGCCGCGGTGGACATCAGCGGAGAGGCGGGCCGGTCGGGGGTCGCCCCCAGCATCGCCGCCCAGCGGGCCCGCACCATGGGGCCGACCTGTGGGATGGAGGCGCCGGTCGGCACGGCGGCGACGAACAGCGCCCACAGGGGTGCGTCCGCCAGCGCCAGTACGGTCAGGGCGCTCACGGAGACGGCGTGGAGGAGCACTCCGGGCAGCAGGACGGCGCGCTGCCCGAAGCGGTCGGCGAGCTTGCCGCTCTGCGGGGCGAACAGCGCCATGGAGACGCCGGAGACCGCCGCGACGGCGCCGGCGCTGCCGTACGAGCCGGTGGTGTGCTGCACGAGGAGGACGATGCCGATGGTGAGCATCGCGAAGGGCTGCCGTGCGGCGAAGCCCGGGAGGAGGAAGGTCCACGCACCGGGGGTGCGCAGGAGTTGCCCGTATCCGGGGCGGTCGGAGACCGTGGTCGCCACGGTCCTTGCCTTTCTGCCGCCTGGTGGCCCTGCTTCCCGGCGCCCTTGTGGGGCGGGCCGGACGGAAGCGGCCGAGAGCTGTCCTCTTCGCGCGGAACTGCGGTAGATGCCGGGCGACTCGCTGCAATCGGCGAAGAAACGCCGGGCGAAGAGACACCACGACCGCCATACGGTCGCGCCAGCTCTGCTTCAGACAGAGTTGGTCGATCAGGTTTGCCCTTAATCGTACAGGCAGGAAGTCTTGTGCGCCTGTGATTGCGTACAGGGCTTCCGTATCAGCCTGTGATCTGCGACGCGTGCGCCGCCGATTCCCTGAGTCGTCGCCTCAGGGGCCTCAGGGGCCTCAGAAGAACTCCAGGGAGCAGCGTCAGGGACTGGTCCTCGTGCCGTTGCCGCTGCTCCCGTTCACGCTGCCGCTGCTGCCGTTCACGCTTCCACTTCCACTGCCACTGCCGTTGGCGCCGGCGCCGCCGAGCTTCTTGGCCAGCTTCATCGCCTGGGGTATGGCTGAACCGCCATGGGGCCCCGCCATGCCGGGCGCGCCGGCAGCGGGGGTTCTGCCGGTGCCCAGCCAGCCGGCCAGTTTGCCGCCCTCGCCGACCGCCCGCAGCCGTTCCTCCGCCCTGTCCCGCACCGGATCGGTGGCCACCACCAGCAGCTCGTCGCCGCGCCGCAGCACCGTCGCCGGGGACGGCACGAAGCTCTTGCCCTCACGGACCACCAGCGTGACCGCGGCGCCCGCCGGGAGCCGGAGCTCGCCGACCTCGACGCCGTGCATCTTGGACTTCGTGGGGATGGCGACCGACAGCAGGTGTCCGCGCAGCCGCTCCAGCGGGGCCGACTCGATGCCCAGGTCGGCGGCCTCGGCCGGATCGTCGGCGATGTTCAACTTGTTCGCGACCCAGGGCAGCGTCGGGCCCTGGATGAGGGTGTAGACGATGACCAGGACGAAAACGATGTTGAAGATTCTCGTACTGCCCTCCACCCCGGACACCATCGGAATGGTCGCCAGGACGATGGGCACCGCCCCGCGCAGCCCGGCCCAGGACATCAGGACCTTCTCGCGGGCCGGCAGCCGGAACGGCGCGAGGCTCAGGAAGACCGACAACGGCCGCGCCACCATGGTCAGCACCAGGCCCACGACGATGGCGGGCCAGAAGTCGTCGACCAGGTCGTGCGGGGTGACGAGCAGGCCGAGCAGCACGAACATGCCGATCTGGGCCAGCCAGCCGAGCCCGTCCGCGAAGCCCCGGGTGGCGGGCCAGTGCGGCAGCTTGGAGTTGCCGAGGATCATCGCGGCCAGGTAGACGGCGAGGAACCCGCTGCCGTGGGCCATGGCGCCCGCCGCGTACGCGGAGACGGCGATGGCCATCACGGCGATCGGGTAGAGGCCGGAGGCGGGCAGCGCCACGTGCCGCAGCCCCAGGGACCCCAGCCAGCCCACCGCGATGCCGATCGCGGCGCCGATGGCCAGCTCCATGGCGATCTCCGCGACCAGGATGTACCAGTGCTCGACCGGGCCGACCGCGGAGAACGCGACGACCAGGATGACGACGGGAGCGTCGTTGAAGCCCGACTCGGCCTCCAGGACCCCGTTGATCCGGGGCGGCAGGGGCACCTTGCGCAGTACGGAGAAGACGGCGGCCGCGTCGGTCGAGGAGACGACCGCGCCGATGATGAGGGCCTGGCGCCAGTCCAGGCCGACCAGGTAGTGCGCGGCGGCGGCGGTGATGCCCACGCTGATGCCGACGCCGACGGTCGAGATCACCGCGGCCGCGGGCAGCACGGGTCTGACTTCTTTCCACTTCGCCCCGAGTCCGCCCTCGGCCAGGATGACGACCAGTGCGGCGTAGCCGAAGACCTGCGTCAGCTCGGCGTTGTCGAACTTGACGTCGAAGATGCCGTCCTGCCCCAGGGCGATCCCGATGCCGAGATACAGGAGCAGGCTGGGGAGCCCGCTGCGCGAGGAGACCCGTACCGCCACCACGGCGACGAGCAGGACGAGCGAGCAGACGAGCAGGAGTTCGTTGAGCGCGTGGACAGTCAGGGTCCGTTCCTTCCCTGCGTGCGCCTGCCGGATCGTCCTCCGGCAGCCAGTTACTTCGTTACCTTACCTAATCTTTAACGATTCCTTGACGGGTTCGAGTGTTCGTACGAGGAAGACGCAAATGGATGCATCCCTATACCGCGTCCGAGTGGCTTCTCCGCTGCGCCTATGGTTGCTCCTGCACTCCCAGGACCACCCTGCCCCTCGAAGGACAGCGATGCCCGCCAACACAACCGCCTCTTCCGGCCCTTCCGACGCGAAGAAGCCCGGCAGGAAGAAGGGGCGACGCGCCCGCCTGCTCGTGCTCGTCCTGGTGCTGGCGCTCGTCGCGGGTGTCGGATACGGGGCGTACTGGTCCGTGTCCACCGTGCGGGCCTCGTACCCGCAGACCACCGGGTCCACGACTCTCGACGGCCTTTCCGGGGACGTCGAGGTCAAACGTGACTCCTACGGAATCCCGCAGATCTACGCGGACTCCGACGCCGACCTCTTCCGAGCCCAGGGCTTCGTCCAGGCCCAGGACCGCTTCTGGGAGATGGACGTCCGGCGGCACATGACGTCCGGCCGGCTCTCCGAGATGTTCGGTTCCGGACAGGTGGAGACCGATTCCTTCCTGCGCACGCTCGGCTGGCGGAAGGTGGCGCAGAAGGAGTACGACGAGGTCCTGGACGAGAGCACCAAGAAGAACCTCCAGGCGTACGCGGAGGGCGTCAACGCGTATCTGAAGGGCAAGGAAGGCCGGGACATCTCGGTCGAGTACGCGGCTCTGGGGCTGACCAACGACTACAAGCCCGGCGAGTGGACCCCGGTCGACTCGGTGGCCTGGCTGAAGGCGATGGCGTGGGACCTGCGCGGCAACATGCAGGACGAGATCGACCGTTCGCTGCTGACCAGCCGCCTCGACAAGGACCAGATCGAGGACCTGTACCCCGGCTACCCGTACAAGCGGAACAAGCCGATCGTCGAGAACGGCACGGTCTCCTCCGCCACCGGGAAGTTCGACCCCGAGGCGAACCCGTCGGACAGCATCGGTTCGTCGACCGCCGAGGGCGCCACCGAGGGCCTCACCACCCAGATGGCCGCCCTCTCGGACACCCTCGACGAGATCCCGGTGCTGCTCGGCCCGAACGGCAACGGCATCGGCTCGAACTCCTGGGTCGTCTCCGGCGAGCACACGACGTCTTCCAAGGCGCTGCTCGCGAACGACCCGCACCTCGCGCCGATGCTGCCCTCCCTCTGGTACCAGATGGGCCTGCACTGCCGGGAACTCTCCAAGACCTGCCAGTACGACACGGCCGGCTACACCTTCTCCGGCATGCCCGGTGTGATCATCGGTCACAACCAGGACATCGCCTGGGGCCTCACCAATCTGGGCGCCGACGTCACCGACCTCTTCCTGGAGAAGGTCTCCGACGACGGCTACCTGTACGACGGCGAGACCAAGTCCTTCAAGACCCGCGAGGAGACCATCAAGGTCGCCGGCGGCAGGGACCGGAAGATCACCGTCCGGGAGACGAACAACGGGCCCCTGGTCTCCGACCGCAGCAAGGAGCTGGACAAGGTCGGCCAGAAAGCCCCCGTCAGTAACGCGGCCCCGGACCGGGCCGACGGCTACGCGGTGGCGCTGAAGTGGACCGCGCTGGAGCCCGGGAAGTCCATGGACGCCGTCTTCGCGCTCAACCGGGCCAAGGACTTCACCACCTTCCGGAAGGCCGCCGAGAACTTCGAGGTCCCCTCGCAGAACCTCATCTACGCCGACACCGAGGGCAACATCGGCTACCAGGCCCCGGGCAGGATCCCGGTCCGCTCCGAGGGCTACGACGGCACGGCGCCCGCGCCGGGCTGGGACCCGAAGTACGGGTGGGAGGGGTACATCCCCTTCGAGGAGCTGCCGTACGAGTACAACCCGGACCGCGGCTTCATCGTCACCGCCAACCAGGCCGTCATCGACGAGAAGAAGTACCCCCACCTCCTGACCAAGGACTGGGGCTACGGCGCCCGCAGTCAGCGGATCAACGACCTCCTGACCCAGAAGATCAAGGGCGGCGAGAAGGTCTCGACCGATGACATGCAGAAGATGCAGATGGACAACTTCAGCGAGATCGCCGCGCTGCTGGTGCCCGAGCTGAAGAAGATCAACATCTCCGACCCGAGCGTCCGCGAGGCCCAGAAGCTGCTGGAGGGCTGGGACTACACCCAGGAGCCCGACTCGGCCGCCGCCGCGTACTTCAACGGCGTCTGGCGCAACATCCTGAAACTCGCCTTCGGCAACAAGCTGCCCAAGGAGATGCGGGTCGAGGGCGACTGCCTCAACGTGCCGCCGGCCAAGAACAGCGGCCCGGCCGACCAGCAGAAGAAGCTCGTCCGCGAGTGCGGCCAGCGCGACGGCGACACCGCGCAGCCGGACGGCGGCGACCGCTGGTTCCAGGTGGTCCGCGACATCGTGGACGACCAGGACAACGAGTGGTGGAAGGCCCCCGCCCGGGGCCGCGAGGACGCTTTGGAGAGCCGGGACGACCTGTTCGCCCGGGCGATGGAGGACGCCCGCTGGGAGCTGACCTCCAAGCTCGGCAAGAACATCTCCACCTGGAGCTGGGGCCGCCTGCACCGGCTGACGCTGAAGAACCAGACCCTCGGCACCGAAGGACCCGGCCTGCTCCAGCGGGCGCTCAACCGAGGCCCCTGGAACCTCGGCGGCGGCGAGGCGGCGGTCAACGCCACCGGCTGGAACGCGGCGAGCGGCTACGAGGTCGTCTGGGTGCCGTCGATGCGGATGGTCGTCAACGTGGGGGACTGGGACAAGTCCCGCTGGATCAACCTCAGCGGGGCCTCCGGCCACGCGTTCAGCGCGCACTACACCGATCAGACCGACAAGTGGGTCGACGGCGAACTGCTCGACTGGTCCTTCGGGGCGGACGCGGTCGACGCGTCCACCGTCGACACGCTGACGCTGAAACCGTAGGTCTATCGAGGGTTCATGAAGCGCCGCGCTCCGGCCGGCGTGACCACCGCGTCCACGGGGTGGTCGTGCGGTTCCGAGGGGACCCGCGCGACCACCTCGTCGTCGTACAGGAGCACGACGAGCGAAGGGTGCGCCCCGGCTGCCGTCAGCCGGGCCAGCACCCGGTCGTAGCTGCCGCCGCCCCGTCCCAGCCGCATCCCGGCCCCGTCCACCGCCAGGCCGGGCAGCAGCACCGTCTCGGCTTCCAGGACGGCGGCCGGGCCCAGGCGCGGGCCGTCCGGCTCCAGGAGCCCCCGCCCGGCCGGGAGCAGGTGCTCCGGGCCCTCGTAGGCCGCCCAGTCCAGGTCGTTGTCGGCCAGGAGGACCGGCAGCAGCACTCGGACGCCACGCCCGCGCAGCGCTTCCAGGAGGGCGCGGGTGCCCGGTTCACGCCCCACGGAGACGTACGCGGCGACCGTACGGGCGTCGGCCAGTTCGGGCACGCCCAGGGCCGCCTCGGCAAGAACCGCGGCCGTCCGGGCGGCGTCCTCCTTCGTCAGGAGGGCCCGCGCGGCAAGCAGTTCGCGCCGCAGGGAGCTCTTCGCGGACGGCTTTCCGGACTTGTCGGTGTTCAATGGTGACTCGCACGATTCTCGTATGGGCATATTTAGGGACGAAGTTAACCGGAATATCAGCTTCCGGCCGTGTGCAGCCGTTAAGGTCTGCACATGACTCAGTCGCACCCCAGGATCAGCAAGGCCGTCATCCCGGCAGCAGGTCTCGGCACCCGGTTCCTGCCCGCCACGAAGGCCACTCCCAAAGAGATGCTGCCTGTCGTCGACAAGCCGGCCATTCAGTATGTCGTCGAAGAGGCCGTGGCAGCGGGCCTCTCCGACGTGCTGATGATCACCGGCCGCAACAAGCGTCCCCTCGAGGACCACTTCGACCGCAACTACGAGCTGGAATCCGCGCTCACCCGCAAGGGCGACGCCGAACGCCTCGCGAAGGTCCAGGAGTCCAGCGACCTCGCCACCATGCACTACGTGCGACAGGGCGACCCCCGCGGCCTCGGGCACGCCGTGCTCTGCGCCGCCCCGCACGTGGGCGACCAGCCCTTCGCGGTGCTCCTCGGCGACGACCTGATCGACCCGCGCGACGCGCTGCTGGCCCGGATGGTCGAGGTCCAGGAGCGTGAGGGCGGCAGCGTCATCGCGCTGATGGAGGTCGAGCCCTCACAGGTCCACCTCTACGGCTGTGCCGCCGCGGACGCCACCGTCGACGGCGACGTGGTCCGCGTCACCGACCTGGTCGAGAAGCCGGACCCGGCCGACGCCCCCAGCAACCTCGCCATCATCGGCCGGTACGTCCTGGACCCCGCGGTCTTCGACATACTGCGACACACCGAGCCGGGCCGCGGCGGCGAGATCCAGCTCACCGACGCGCTCCAGCTGCTCGCCGCGGACGAGAAGATCGGCGGCCCCGTGCACGGCGTCGTCTTCAAGGGCCGCCGCTATGACACCGGCGACCGCAGCGACTATCTGCGCGCCATTGTCAGACTGGCGTGCGAACGTGAAGACCTGGGGCCGGACTTCCGGACCTGGCTGCGCAAGTACGTCGCTGAGGAGATGTAACCCCGTGAGCAGCACGATCTGGTCGGTGGACGAGCACCTGGACGACATCCTCGCGACGGTGAGGCCGCTGGAGCCCATCGAGTTGCAGCTGCCGGACGCGCAGGGCTGCGTCCTCGTCAAGGACGTCGTCGTGGAGGTGGCCCTGCCGCCGTTCGACAACAGCTCCATGGACGGTTACGCGGTCCGGATCGCCGATGTCGAGGGTGCCAGCGAGGAGTTCCCCGCGGTCCTCACCGTCATCGGCGACGTCGCCGCGGGCAGTGCGGGGCTCGCCGACGACCAGGTCGTGGGACCGGGACAGGCCGCCCGCATCATGACGGGCGCGCCGCTGCCCGCCGGCGCGGAGGCCGTGGTCCCGGTGGAGTGGACCGACGGCGGTACGGGTGAGGGCCCGGCCGCCGCCATGCGCGCCCACAGCGACGCGCCCGAGGGTGCCACCGGCGAGGTCAGGGTGCACCGGCCCGTCGTGGCCGGCGCCCATGTGCGCGAGCGCGGCTGCGACGTCGAGCCGGGCGATCTGGCCCTGGCAGCCGGGTCGGTCGTCGGCCCCCCGCAGATCGGGCTGCTCGCGGCGATCGGCTGCGCCACCGTGGTCGTACGGCCCCGCCCCCGCGTGGTCGTCCTGTCCACCGGCAGCGAACTGGTCCAGCCCGGCGAGCAGCTGACCGGCGGCCAGATCTACGACTCCAACAGCTTCGCGCTGACGGCCGCCGCCCGGGACGCCGGAGCCATCGCCTACCGGGTCGGCGCGGTGACCGACGACGCCGAGACACTGCGCGCCACGATCGAGGACCAGCTGATCCGCGCGGACATCGTCGTCACCACGGGCGGCGTCAGCGTCGGCGCGTACGACGTGGTCAAGGAGGCGCTGTCCTCCGTCGGGGACGAGGACGAGCCGGGCGGCGGGGTCGAGTTCCGCAAGCTCGCCATGCAGCCTGGCAAGCCGCAGGGTTTCGGCTCGATCGGCCCGGACCACACCCCGCTGCTGGCCCTGCCGGGCAACCCGGTCTCCGCCTATGTCTCCTTCGAGTTGTTCGTCCGCCCCGCCATCCGCGCCCTGATGGGCCTCCCCGACGTGCACCGCCCGACGGCCCGCGCCCGGCTGAGCGCGGACAAGGCGCTCACGTCGCCGGCCGGCCGCCGCCAGTTCCTGCGCGGCCGTCACGACGCCGAGGCGGGGACGGTCACTCCGGTCGGCGGTTCCGGTTCGCATCTGATCGCCGCGCTCGCGCAGGCGGACGCGCTGATCGTGGTACCGGAGGACGTCACCTCGGTCGAGCCCGGCACGGAGACGGACGTGATCCTGCTCGGCTGACCGCCGCCCGGTGGCGGTACGGTATCTGCCGCCGTGCCTTCCGGGGGAACCCCCTCCGGTTCCCTGAGGCGTAACCGGCGCCCCTACCGCTAGGCGGAGTGAGTTGAGTACGCAGAACAGGCTGACGCACATCGACGAGGCGGGCGCGGCCCGCATGGTCGACGTGTCGGAGAAGGACGTGACCACCCGCGTCGCCCGCGCCGCCGGCCGGGTGCTCGTCTCGCCGCGCGTGATCGAGCTGCTGCGCGGCGAGGGAGTCCCCAAGGGTGACGCCCTCGCCACCGCCCGGATCGCCGGGATCATGGGGGCCAAGCGCACCCCGGACCTGATTCCGCTCTGCCATCCGCTGGCCGTTTCCGGCGTGAAGGTCGATCTGAGCGTGGCCGACGACGCGGTGGAGATCACGGCCACCGTGAAGACGACGGACCGCACGGGCGTCGAGATGGAGGCCCTCACCGCGGTCTCCGTGGCGGCCCTCACGGTGATCGACATGATCAAGGCAGTCGACAAGAGCGCGGTCATCACCGACGTACGGGTCGAGGCGAAGTCGGGCGGCAAGTCCGGCGACTACCGGCGCACCGCGGCGCAGGGACCGGACGCGTGATGCCGTCCGGGACGGGAGCCTCCGGCCACGAACAGCGGGCGGCCGGGACGGGGGCCTCCGGTCACGAACAGCGGACGCTCGAACAGGGTGCCTCCGGCCACGAGCAGCGGACGATCGCGCAGGGTGTCCCCGGCCACGAGCGGCGGACGGCCGAGCCCGTCGGCGTCGAGCTGCCCTCCCCGCTCACCGCTCTCGTCGTCACCGCCTCCAACCGGGCATCCGCCGGGGTGTACGCGGACCGGGGCGGCCCGCTGATCGCCGAAGCGCTGACGAGCCTCGGCTTCACGGTCGACGGCCCGCAGGTCGTCCCCGACGGCGATCCGGTCGAGGCGGCCCTGCGCGCGGGCGTCGCCGCCGGGTACGACGTGATCATCACCACCGGCGGTACGGGCATCTCGCCCACCGACGCCACGCCCGAGGCCACCCGTCGCGTCCTCGACCACGAGATCCCCGGCATCCCGGAGGCGATCCGGGCCGAGGGCCTGGCCAAGGTCCCGACCGCCGCCCTCTCCCGGGGCCTCGCGGGCGTCGCCTACCGCACCCTGATCGTCAACCTCCCCGGGTCCACCGGCGGGGTGAAGGACGGGCTCGCGGTCCTCGGCCGGCTCCTGGTGCACGCAGTCGACCAGCTCCGCGGCGGCGACCATCCCCGACCGGGGAGCCCGAGCTGAACATCGCGACCTGGCCGGTGACGCTGACCGACGGCGAGATCGTCCTGCGCCCGATAAGGATGCGCGACCAGCGGATGTGGCGCGAGGTCAACCGGCGCAACCGTGACTGGCTGCGCCCCTGGGAGGCGACGGTCCCGCCGCCCGCCCCCGGCGGTCCGATGGCGCAGCGCCCTACGTACCGGCAGATGGTCCGCCACCTGCGCGCCGAGGCCAACGCCGGGCGGATGCTGCCGTTCGCCATCGAGTACGAGGGCCGGCTGGTCGGCCAGCTCACGGTCGCGGGGATCACCTGGGGCTCGATGTGCTCCGGTCACATCGGTTACTGGGTCGACCGGAGCGTCGCCGGGCGCGGGGTCATGCCGACGGCCGTGGCCCTCGCCGTGGACCACTGCTTCCGCGCCGTGGGCCTGCACCGCATCGAGGTCTGCATTCGCCCGGAGAACGGTCCCAGCCGCCGGGTGGTGGAGAAACTCGGATTCCGTTCGGAGGGCGTGCGCCCGCGCTATCTCCACATCGACGGCGCCTGGCGTGACCATCTGATCTTCGCCCTCACCGCCGAGGAAGTGCCCGAGGGGATGCTCCGGCGCTGGCGCCGGTCGCGCCCGGTGACGCCGAGCGGCCCGGACCGACCGCCGGGCGGCCCGGACCGACCCGCAGAATGAAATAGGTGTTCGAATATGATCGCCCGATGACCGCATTGGCTCGGGCTATCGGCGGCTGTTGATCCGAACAATCACAAAAAAAGTCCGGGATATCGGCCGGATCGTGCGACACACCGGGCCAATTGGCGGATCCTTCCGCGCAAACCCCTCTACGGTGTGAGCGTGAGCAGCAGCGGCCTCATCTACGCAGTCATCGTCGGGGCCTGGGCCGCCTACTTGGTACCGATGTGGCTCCGCAGGCAGGACGAGCTCAACGAAGCCCGTCCGACGGAACGCTTCAGCACCGCCATCCGGCTGCTGTCCGGGCGGGCGGCGATGGAGCGCCGGTATGCCAAGGAGCTGCGGGAGCGCACCGCCGAGGAGGCGACGCCCGACGTCGACCCGGACCGGGAAACGGATCGTATGGAATCCGTGGACGTCCGGGCCTTTGCCGCGCCTCCGGCGCACACGGAAGCCAGGCTGACCGACCCGGCGCACGCTCCCGAGCGCGCCCCGGACCACCAGGCCTCCGACCGCCCGGCGCACGACCGGCGGGCGGCGCATCAGCCATCGGGCCGTCAGGCGCACGAGCGCCGGTCCGATGAGCGCCCCACGGACCGCGTGCCCCTCGCCCGGCGACGCCCCCGCTCCGGCGCGGCCGACGCCGAGCGGGCCCGGCGCGCCCAGCGCTCCCAGGTCCTGGCCCGGCGCAGGCGGACCACCGTCGTCCTCTTCCTGGCCTTCACCCTCGGGGCCGTCGTCGCGGCGGTCGGCGGCCTCGGCTTCCTGTGGGCGCCCGCCGTGCCCGCCGTGCTGCTGAGCACGTACATCGTGCATCTGCGTGCCCAGGAGCGCCGACGGTTCGCCTTCACCATGGACCGCCGCCGGGCCGAGGTCGCGGCACAGCGGCTGCGCGAGAACCGCCCCCGCAGGCACCAGCCCACGGCGCCCGCCCCCGCCGAGCCCGACGACGACTCCGAGGCCCACCACCGGGAGCCCGAGCCGAAGCCGAAGCCGACGGTCTCCCCCCAGGAGGCCGGCCGCCGCGCCCTGGTCGAGCAGACGGATCACGCGGAGTGGGTGGACCAGCAGCGCGAGCGCGGTCGCGTCCAGGGCGACAGCTGGGAGCCCGTTCCCGTACCGCTGCCCACCTACGTCACCGCGCCCGTCGCCCCCCGGGCCACGGGCGGCGTGGAGGTCAACGACCCGGAGACCTGGAGCGCGGCCCGCTCCAGCACCGTCGAGCCCTCCCAGACGGGCACGTCGCACCCGACGGCCCCCGCGGTCGACCCGGCCCCGCGGCAGCGCACGAACCCGTCCCGCCGCAACCGCGACCGGGGCCGGACGCCGCTCTTCGACCAGTACGACGACGAGGACCGGCCGCGTGCGGCCAACGAGTGAGCCGGCGGGTGGAGCTCGGAAATCCCGACACCGCTGACCAGCGCAGGAACGGATTTCCAAGCACCCCTGTGGGGGTGCTAGAGTTTCACACGTCGCAAGGGCCTGTGGCGCAGTCTGGTAGCGCACCTCGTTCGCATCGAGGGGGTCTGGGGTTCAAATCCCCACAGGTCCACAGCGCAGCAAGTCGTTGACGGTTCAATCCGTAGGCGGCTGATGAATGCCCGTCCGGTCATCATGACCGGGCGGGCATTCATTGTTTCCCAGTAGATCAGTTGGTCGGGCGAACAGGCATCAGCTGTGCTCCGGCACCACTGGATGCGAGTTGGGCCCGGACGTCCCCAGTGCCCGGCGGTGGGGAGGGGAAGCGGGGTCTCGCGCGGAATCCGGGCCGCAGGCAACTGCCTATTAGGATGCGGTCGGGGCACCGCGTAAGGGCAGGTGCGATCGTCTGGTGACGAGGCCACAATGACAGGCGGCAGGAGCTCCGTCCCTCTCGCTGAACTGCCCTTTTCCTGTGTTTCTGTGTTCATCTTGCCGACGTCGACCCTCTTGGAGGTCCCCCGGTGACGCCAGCCGAGCGGCCTTCCGCTCCGAAGCCGGGTCCTCCGCCGCGCCGAGAGCGCTGGTTCCAGCCGCGCCGTTCCGGGTTCCGGTGGGAGCAGGAGGGACTGGAACATGTACGCGAGCTGATGCCGCAGGTCGAGCCCCACCGGGCGTGGGCCACGTTTCAGTTCACCGGCGCCTCGGGTCGGGTCAACGAGTGTGACCTGCTGATCGCCGTGCCGGGAGGTCTGTATCTGCTGGAGCTGAAGGGCCACCCAGGAAGGGTGGTGAACCACGGTGACACCTGGCAGTTCCACGACGAGCGGGTACGCACGCTCAGAAACCCGCTGCATCTCACCGATCTCAAGGCCAAGGAGCTGAAGGAACAGCTCACTCGCGCGGCGCGTGCGCTGAACGAGGACCCGCGGCACGTTCCGTTCATCAAGCCGGCGGTCTTCCTGCACGCCCCGGATCTGGTGAGCGAGCTCGATGAGTTCCAACGCGCAGCCGTGTACGGGCGCAACGACGGCTGCAGCGGGCTCCCAGGAATCTGGGACGGCCTGCTGAGCTTGCCGCCCGAGCGTGAGAGCTGGCGGGTCACCCAGCGGACCGGTCTTCTGCTCGAACGGTTGATGAAGCACATCGGCGTCAGCCATTCCATGGCTCACCTGCGCTACGGCGACGGCTGGCGTCTTGAGCCGCGAGCCCTGGACGCGGGCCCCGGCTGGGAGGACCGGCTCGCCACCCGCGATGACGAGCTGGTCAAGGAGAGCGGACGGGTCAGGATCTACCTCGCCGGCCAGGCAGCGTCGACGCAGCAGCGCGACGCGGTGGACAGGGCGGCCCGTCGCGAGTACCAGGTACTGCAGGGGATCAACCACCGCGGCATCGTGCAGGCCGTGCAGATCCGTGAACACGCGGGTGGACCGGCGATTCTGTTCCGTCACCGCGCCTCGGATCTGCGCCTCGACGCCTACCTCGATGCGTACGGCAGCCGGCTGTCGCCCAAGGATCGGCTGGATATGGTGCGTCAGCTCGCGGAGGCGGTGCGGTACGCGCACAACCGGTCCTTGTATCACCGTGCCCTCTCTGCCCGTTCGGTGTACGTATCGGCCGAGGAGGACGGCAGCGATCCGGTCATCAGGGTGGCTGACTGGCAGACGGCGGCGCGTGATTTCAGGACGACGTTGCACCGTTCTCTCGGTGACAGTCCGCTGGACTCCGGGTTGATCGCGGATGTCGCGCAGGTCTACCTCGCCCCCGAGTCAGGCCAGGAGTTCGCCGACCCGGTGGATCTCGACGTGTTCGGGCTGGGCAGTCTGGCGTATCTGCTGCTGACCGGGCGTCCTCCTGCCGAGCGGCGCAGCGCTCTGGTGGACCGGTTGGCAGGAGAGGGCGGACTGCACCCTTACGCGGTCGCTGACGGAGTGTCCACCGCCCTCGATGATCTGGTCTACCAGGCGACCGCGGCCGACGTCCGCCACCGGCCGGTTTCGGCAGAGGAGTTCCTGCGCCTTCTGGACGAGGCCGAGATCGATGCGGCGACGCCGGACCCGGTCGGTGCACCGGTCGCGGATCCGCTGACAGTGCAGCCCGGGCAGCCGTTGGACGAGAGCTGGACGGTTACGAGGGTTCTCGGTACCGGAGCCACGGCTCGTGCGCTGCTCGTGCGCCGGGCCGGTGACGGTCCCGAGGCCCAAGCAGACTACCCGCGGGTCTTCAAGGTCGCCCTCGACCACGAGAAGGACGCCCGCCTCTACGCGGAGGCTGCCGCGCTCAAGGAGGTCGGCGGCGGACAGATCGTCAAGCTGCTCGCGGATCCCCGGGAGCTCGGCGGACGCACGGTGCTGGAGATCGAGTACGCGGGAGGCTTCCGCCCTTCCTCCGACCGCGAGCCGGTCAGCCTCGGTTCGCGGCTGCGCGGTGAAGGCCGGCTGGGCTACGACCAACTGGAGCGTTTCGGCAACGACCTCTTCGCGGCCTTGGACGCCCTCGCCGCCCGGGGGGTGCGCCACCGTGACATCAAGCCGGACAACCTGGGGCTCTTCCGGCGCAGCGACGGCTCCTGGCAGCTGATGCTGTTCGACTTCTCCCTTGCCGATGTGCCGGACCGGGATGTCCAGGCGGGTACCCGCGGCTATCTCGACCCGTTCCTGGGCGGGAGCCGCCGCGCGCGCTACGACGATCACGCCGAGTGGTATGCCGCCGCGGTCACGTTGCACGAGATGGCTTCCGGGGAACGCCCGGTGTGGGGCGACGGTTCCATCGACCCGCTGACTGTTCCGAAAGCGAAGCTGTACGTCGCTGGAGAGCTGTTCGACCAAGCGCTTAGTGAGGGGCTGACCGACTTCTTCGAGCGGGCGCTGCACCGTGACTCCGAGCAGCGTTACGACACCCTGCGCGATATGCAGGAGGCATGGCGCCGACTGTTCCGTACGGCCGATTCGGCACGTCCGGCGACCACGCCTGCCACGGTCGGGATGACAACCGAGGACATTGAGGATGCCCGTGAACAGGCTGCGGCGGTCGCCGACCTGCGAACGCCGCTGGAGGCGGCGGGACTGTCGCCGCGTGCCGTTTCTGTGGCTGCTTCACTCGGCGCCTCGACGGTCGGGGCACTGCTCGATGTCCCTCCGCACACGATTTCCCGGGCGCGCGGTGCCGGGAACGCCATCCGCAAGGAGCTCAACCGCCGCCACCGTCAGTGGTCGCATGATCTGCGGGAGCGACCCGAGCCGCGTAAACCGCCGACGATCGCGCTGGATGCTCCCGAGGACGCGCTGGAATCGGTGGAGACACTTGCCGCGCGGCTCATGCCCCCGGAGGGGCAGGGACGCCGTACGAAGCCGCGCCCCGATGTCGTACGCGCCACCCTTCAGCTTCCGGGCGGCGCCGACTTGGGTGACTGGCCGGCCCAGACCGCCATCGCCAAGGCGCTCGGAATCAGCCAGAACACGGTCTCCACACACCAGATCGCCGCGGTCGAGCGGTGGGCGGACCTGCCGTGGATGGACCGGATCCGGGACGAACTGGTAGCGATACTCGCCGAGCAGGGCCGAGTGATGACCGCTGCGGAGCTGGCGGACGAGTTGCGTGTCCGCCATGGAGCGGGTGATGGTGAAGCGGCTGACACACCGGCCCGGGCGCTGGCCGTGGTCCGTGCTGCGGTGGACACGGAGGCCCGGAAGCGGGACGAGGACTCCGGGTCCGTGGCCCCGGCGCGGCTGGCCATGCTGCGGCGGGACGGCCGCGTGCTGCTGGCGCTGGAGGACCAGCCGGGCGCGGACGAGCCGACACCGGCCGAACTCGCCGACTACGCGGCAGCGCTGGGAGTCGTGGCAGCCGGTATCGCTGACCGGGACCCGTTGCCCGGCAGGGTGACGGTGCTGAGGGAGCTCCGTGCGGTCGGCGCCCCCGATGGCATGATCCCGCTGGCCGACACCCGGCTGGTGGACCTGGCCGCCGCCATGGCACGTGGTGTCGGGGTCTCTCCGCGACTCGAGCTCTACGCACGGGATCTCGGTCTGGTCCAGGCGCTGCGGATCTCTCAGGCTGCCGCAGGAGTGCGGGCCGACGTAGGGATCGGCACCGACGACCTGCTGGCCCGGGTGCGTGCCCGCTTCCCCGCGCTGACGGCGCTCGCCGACACCACGTACGTGGAGCTGGAGGAGGCCCTGGGCAAAGCCGGATTCCCGCTCGTGCATGATCAGCAGCGCAAGCGGTTTCTGCCGCGCGCCAGGGAAACCGTCACCTGGCACACCGAGCACACGGTGTCCGCCTTGGCCAGTACCCGGACCCTGATCGAGGATGCGCAGAGCGAGCTGGCGCTCGGTCGCGATCCGCGCCGGGTCCGGGCGGCCCGTCTTCAGTCGGCTCGCCGACTGGGCGGTTTCGTCGCCCTCACGGTCAAGGGGCCGGAACTTCCCGGCGTGGCGGATCGGTTGGCGGAGCGTTTCGACGTGACGCCGCTTGCTCTGGATGACCTCCTCCTGACGACGCTCCGGGAGCTGGCCCAGGAACAGCGGGTGCCCTGGGAGGCACTGCTGAAAGCTGACGCGGTGTATGCCGCCTCCGGGAGTATCGGTGCCGGCCTCGCTTCCTACGCACGCTTGGCGATGGAGCGCGTCGTGTCCCGTGTCGCGGAGCTGGCGGCGGCTTCCGATCCGCGTACGGTGCTGCTCGTTCACCGGGCAGGGTTGGTGGCCCGTTACTGGGAGGCGGGGGGGCGGGAGCTGCTGGTCGCCTTGCAGAATGCCGCCGGGCGCCCGGCCGTGGCCCCGCATGGGCTGTGGCTGCTCGTGCCGATGGAAGACCCTGAGGCCTCGCCGGCCCTGGACGGCCGTACGGTGGATGTGGTGGACCGGGCTACCGGGTGGGTGGTGCTCGATGGTCTGTTCCTGAAGGAGTTGAAGTCCGGGACCTGGGAGGCGACGGGGTAATACGCCCCCCGGGGTGGTGGTTCGAGTCCCCGAAATTCTTCTCATCGGGGAGTGGGCCGGATTACGATCAGTTCTGTGCCGGAACTGACGCAGGAACAACACTTCGCCTCGGCCGCGACGCGGCACTTCCGCGACGGCGACTATCTCCGGAAGGGCAGCTGTCTGCCGTCCGCCGATCATCTCTACGGCTTCGCGGCGGAATGCGCGGTCAAGAGCTTGCTCCTGCGCTTCACGGAGGTGGCGATCGGGCCGCTGGAGGGTGAGGAGAAGCAGTCGGCCAAGCCGCGGGTGAGGCACCCCGAGGATGCTGAACGGATCATCGAGTTCGGCCACGTCAACGAACTGGTCCGAGAGATCAAGCTGTTCGCGAGCGGACGCTCCGGAGCGCCACTCCACGCCCTGCTCGACAGCGATCTCCGCGTTTTCAAGAAGTGGAATGTCAAGTACCGATACTTCGACGGGGGCTGGGCGCAGGCCGACGTGGTGGACAAGCGCCGGGACGCCGCGCATCGCATACTTTCCCTGCACGAAGAAGCTGTGATCAACCGAAGGCTCCCGTGACCCTCTCCTCCTTTCCCGTGCGCTTCGACGAAGCCCGTGAGCACGCCTTCGCGATCGCCCGTGCGGCAGCGGCCGAGGGTTTTCCCGTCCTCCTGGTGCGGGACGTTCTCGGTTGCTTCACCCTGGTCGTCGACGACCAGGACCGTCAGGAGGCCGCGGCCGGGCTGCGGCAGTCCTGGGAGGCGGAGTTCGAGCGCCGGACAGGCCGCTATCGGTCCGACCGGGCCGTTCTCGTCGCCTCGGAGATGTTCTCGGCCGACGCCCTGCTCCACTCCGCGCGCGCTGTGCCCGATCCCACAGGGCCGGCTGCCGTGGGATCGGTTCACTTCCTCGACAACACGGTGGTCGGCGAGGACTGGGCCAGGGTGAGCACGCCCGCGCCGGAGCCCGGGAGCGCTCCTACGCACCGCACGGTGCTGTACGGGTTCAAGGGCGGTGTCGGCCGCTCGACGGCCACGGCCATGCTCGCCCGGCACCTGGCGGACCGGGGCCTCTGTGTCCTGGTCGTCGATCTGGACCTGGAGTCGCCCGGCGCCGGACCGCTCCTGATGGGCAAGGAGTTGCCCCGCCACGGCCTCGTGGACTACTTGGTGGAGGCAGCGGTCGGCAACGCCGAGGGCCTGGAGTTCGTGACCCGCTCGCCATACACCCCGCGCCGCACGGGCAACAGCATCGGTGAGCTGTGGGTGGCCCCGGCCCGAGGGCGTGACGCGGAACCGGGCGAGGTTGCGAACGCGTACGTCGACAAGCTGAACCGGGTCTACACCGACACCCCTGAGGCGTCGTTCGCGACCCGTCTGGAGCGGGCGGTCCACGCCTGTGAGGACGCGGTGGCACGTGATGGCGACCACGAGCGGCGCCCCGACGTGGTGCTGCTGGACAGCAGGGCAGGCATCCACGACATCGCCGCCGTCGCGATCTCCCGCCTCTGTGACCTGGCGCTTCTGTTCGGCACCGACAACGCCCAGACATGGAGCGGCTACGGGGACCTGTTCGCCGCCTGGCGGTCCTCGGGTCAGGCTCCGCGTATCCGGGAGAAGCTGGGCATGGTCGCCTCGATGGTGCCCGACTCCGTGCACTTTCCTCTGGAGTCCTACCTGGAGCGGTTCCGGGCCCATGCGTACGAGTGTTTCGAGGCCCTGTACGACGAGGTCGCTGCGGACGAGGCGCAGGACGGCGGCCTGAACGACGAGTCGGCTCCGCACTGGGCCGTCCCCATCCTGTTCGAACCGGGTCTGGTGGGCATGGACGCGGGCGACGCTCCGGGCTGGCAGGACCGCCGCTTCGTGCAGGCCGCGTACGGTGAGTTCCTGGAGACCACGACCCGTCGCATCGAGATGGACCTGCGGGGGCGCCCGGACCAGGAAGGACCCTGATGACGGCCGAGGCCCCGCTCACCGCCGCCGAGTACCGCGACCTGTTGTCGGCGGCGCTGGAGGAGGCCCCGTACGCGGACACCCGCCCGCCGTCCCCGCACACCCTGTTCATGCCCGACTCGCACCGTACCGCTCTCTACGTCGATACGACGGTGGTGCCGGGCGGTCGTGGCGTAGGCAAGACGTTCTGGTACCGCTCGCTGCTCGACGAGGGCCTGCGCGATCTGGCCTCCGCCGAGTACCGCATCAGCAGGTTGCGCCGTGTGACGGTCTCGCCCGGCCACGGCCTGGAGATGCTGTCCGCTTGCTACCCGGGCCCGCAGGTCCTTCGGAGCCTGGTGGCGTCCGGGGACACGTACGACATCTGGTACGCAGTCCTTCTGACCGCTCTGGGCCAGGAGGAACTGCGTGCTCTGCCCAACTGGTCGGACAAGGTCGCCTGGGTACGGTTCAATCCGGAGCAGGCCCAGCGTACGGTCGAGCACGCGGACCGGGAGGCGTACGGGAAGAACCTGGTTCACCTGCTGCTCTTCGACGCCCTGGAGCACCTGCACACCGACCGGGAGCAGGCGGACCGGCTGGTCGGCGGCATTCTGCGGCTGGCCCTCCAGATGCGCTTCGGTACCCGGAACATCCGGCTGAAGGTGTTCATCCGCCCGGACATGTTCGACTCGGCCCGGCAGCACTTCCCGGACGCCTCGAAGCTGTCCGGATACGCGGCCGAGCTGACCTGGAACCGGACCGACCTGTACGGGCTGCTCTTCCACTGCCTGGGCAACGAGGACAGGGAGACGGCCGGGCGCTTTCGGAGGATCACCGGGGGCTGGGGTTCCGAACCGGACGGCACGCGCCATGTCCCGCCACTGCTGCTGCGCAACGACGAGGACACGCAGAACCTGTTGTTCGAGCAGATCGCGGACCCCTTCATGGGCAGCAACTTCCGCAGGGGGAAGCCGTACACCTGGCTGCCCAACCATCTGATGGACGGGCTGGGGAGGATCAGTCCGCGCAGCTTCCTCCAGGCGCTCCTCACGGCGGCCGAGCGCACGCACACCGGCTACCGGGGCCACGGGCGTGCCTTGCACCAGGAGGCGATCCGCACCGGTGTGCAGGAGGCGTCGCAGCGCCGGGTCGACGAGGTCGGCGAGGACACCCCATGGGTGGAGCTGGCGATACGGCCGCTCGCGGGCTGCCAGGTGCCCATCGAGAAGCGGACGGTGCTGGAGACGTGGGCCCGGTCGGGCCTGCCCGCCGAACTGGCGAAGGACTCCGCCCGCTACGCGCAGGCCGACGAACCGCGTCTGGTGCGGACCGGCCCGCGACATCCGGACGACCTGCCCCGGCTGATCGATGAGCTGATGGCCCTTGGCGTCATGACCCCGCCCCGTCGTGACGGGCGCCTGGACCTTCCTGACGTGTACAGGATCGCGTTCGGCCTCGGCCGCCGGGGCGGGGTGCCGCGTCCTTCCTGAGTCTGGCTCGAACAGCTCGGAATTCGGCGCAGTTACTCCTGTGAATGTTGCTCTGTGTCTTGTTTAGGATGAAAGTCGAACGTGTCGACGGCATGTGGGCTGTTGTCCTCAGCTGCGACGCACAGGCGGAATCTACGGGCCACGGGGGAATCGATGGCGTGGGACGAGTGGGAACAGATCAAGGCCGAGGTCGCCGCTCGGCATGACAGCGGTATGCAGTTGAACAGCTCGGGCGGTGCCGCGGGATCGGCGGACCTCAGGACTGACGCAAAAGGCAAGCGCGGAGCGGTCGAGGCGCTGAGGGAGCACATCCGTCCGGGTGTCGGCAGAGCCGGCGTGCACGCCGATGAGGAATCCGATGCGGCGGAGGGCGAGTTCAAGGGCTGGGCGACCGGTGAAGGCCTGCGGGACGCCCACAAGGAGTGGGCCCTCCAGGTGAAGAGCTTCAAGGCGCGCCTGGAGCAGGACCAAGTGGCGTTGAGCAAGGCGAAGAGCGACCTCCAGTACGTCGACCACGAGGTGAAGGGCTCCATGACGGCCGTCGACGTGCCGGGTCCGGCCGACCGGCGGGACGCCTGACCACGTCGTCCGCTCCGCACTCCGCGAGGAGTGGACAGGACAACTCTCGGCAGAGCGAAGGACAAGACTTGCTTACCTACCAGGATGTCGTCACTGTCCGGCTGAGTCCGCTCACCACGGCCGCCGCTGCGTGGGCCCGGATGGCCGACGGGTTCGAGGATCTCGGCGAGGCCTATGGGACCCATGTCCAGGGTGTTGCGAAGGGCGGTGTCTGGGTCGGTGAGAGCGCCGACGCGGCTGCCTCCCGCTATGCGGTGTCGCGTCGGCAGTTCGACGCCGCTGTGGTCGAGGCCCGGGCCATCGCATCGATTCTGCGGGACATCCACGCGCAGTTCGTCGAGCGCATACGTGCGGTGACGGAGCTGGTGGAGTCGGCGCGAAAGGCCGGCCTGTACATAGACGCCACGGGGCGGGCGCACCTCGACACGAGCAAGGTCGATGAGGCAGAGGGCGGCCTCTTCGACGCAACAGCTCGTGCTGCCAACGAGATGAGCTGGACCACCGCGGTGCTTTCCGCGGTGCGGGCGGTGGATGACGCGGATGAGGGAGCCAAGCTTGCGCTCCGTGACGCGGCAGGCATCAAGGACTTCCTCGAGGGGTTCGTGGACAACCTGACCGGGGCCGGACACTCCTTCAACGCGTCGGCCGTGGATGACATCGAGGTGGTCGAGGCACGCGAAGCCAAGAAGTACGCGGATCAGCTCCTGGCGGGCAAGGCGCCCGATGACCCGGAGGAGTACGCGCGGCTCATGCGTGACAACGCCGACGACGAGAGGTTCAGCCGGACGGTGCTCAACCACCTCGGCCCCGAGGGAACCATCAAGGTCACCAACCAGCTCAACACCCTTGCCTACGACTCGGACACGGGCAGCAAGCAGCACTACCTCGGGGCCGAGCGGGGGCTGGCCAACGCGCTGGCGACGGCGACGCAGGATCCGAAATCCCCGTTCTACAAGGAATTTCAGGCCGGCCTGAAGGAGTCCGGCATGAAACGGTACGACTGGCAGGGGGAGAAGGTCCGCGGATACCAGTCCATCATCACCCTGATGCAGCACGGCGAGGGCTACTCGGACCAGTTCATGCATGATCTCGGTGACGATCTCATCGCCGTCGAGAAGGCCGACAAGGGGAACGACAACTGGGACCTTCCCAAGGGTTTCGTCACCTCGCGCGACGAATGGTTTGCGAATGACCCTCTTGACGGCTTGATGGGTGTCATGAGCAAGGATCCCGACGCGTCGGCGGCGTTCCTCGACCCTCAATCGGACTCCCGCTCGGCAGACGGCAGCACGAAGGACGGCAATGACCGGCTGGAGTACCTGACGCGCCATCGGGACTGGGATGTCGTCGACGGGCACCCGCGGATGCGCAGCCCGTTTGATCCCGACACCGTGTGGGGTGACCCGCTGCGCCACAGCGATATCGAGGATGCTCAGGGCCGCGCGGGGTTCGGTGCGGCTTTGGTTGCGGGAACGACCGGGATCGATCCGAACAACTCGGGTGGTGGCTATGTCGAGCATTCGGAGGCCAACAACCGTGTCTTCGAGGGCGCGTTGAAGCATCTTTCCGCAGAGGGAGACGATATGCCTCCGAGTCTTCGTACACCTATGGCGGTGGTCATGGGGAATTATGGGAATGAGGTGCACGAGGCTGCCAGTTCCCACAACAGCAGTGAAAGCCCGCTGGACCGGGGGCATGTGCTCGAGATCGCGAAGCAGATATCGCGGGATCAGTTTGCTTACGGAACCCTGCAGGACGGCCTGAATCGCGAGTTGGTCCACGACATCAATGCTCGTGACGGCGGCGTCGAGCAGCCTTTGAGCAGAGCAGGTCGAACGATCGGATTCTTTGAGGAAGCCCGGTACCAGGGGCTTCAGATCGACGCAGACGACGCAAAGAGCAAGGCCACCTGGGATGCGAAGTGGGACTACCACACCTGGGGCGGGGTGGCGAACTTCATTCCGTACGCGGGCGACGCTGCACAGCGGGGGATAGACGGGGTGACGGCGAAATGGTTGGAGGAGGAGACGGCGAGGATCGAGAAGGGGCAGGCTCGTGACAATTTGGCTACCGGAACGGATCGCGAGGGGCGTCTTGAGGCTCTGGCTCAAACCTGGCGTGAGAGGAACCCTGAAATGAAGCAGAGCGAAGACTTGTGGATGTCCGTTGAGCGAATCGATAATGCCGCCAACAATGGAAATGCTGCCGCCCGCCGCCTGGGAAGTCTAGGCTCGTGAAGCATATCTCTCGCATCGCCGTACTGGGATCTTCCGCGCTCCTTCTTGCTGGGTGCACGGGTGATGACTCTGCTTATGAATACAGTATTCCGCAGAATATTTGTGGTGTAAAGGTTGCTGCATCGAATGTCAAGCCACTGCTTCCCCCTGGGCAGAAGGTCGTAGTGGATTCCAGTGAAAGTACGCTGTGGCCGGGTGCTGGCCTAAACTGTAGCGTGACTGTTGATAAGAGGCCGGATCTGACGATTTCTATCTCTCGGCAGGGTGGGGAGGTGGATATCGCGCGTGAGGCGTCGGATAAGTATGTGGATCTGAGGCGTGTTTCGCTGGGTGGGGCTGTCACCAGTGCGGCGGTGGGTGAGGACGGCGCGGTTGCGTGGATGGTGTGCGTGCCGAAGTCAGGGCAGCCGCAGTACGAGTCGCCGGAGACCAGGACGGGGCCGTACGGGCACTTGGTTGTGGAGATGCGCATCGGTGATGATGTCGAGAGGTCAGTGCCTGTGGAGGAATGGCGTACACAGGTCGAGAACCTTCTGCGCTCCTACGTTCCAGGGGTGATGGAAGGTTGGTGTGGGTGAGTCCTGAGGGTGAGAGGGGAGGGCTCTCCTGGGCTCTCTACCTCGGGTGACCGATGAGCGGACACTCTGGGGCTATGACGCTGCCCCGATATGAACGACAGTCCGGGCCTTCCTGTATGTGTACTGGATCGTTCCGGAGGACGTTGTCTAGGTCGTCATGTCTCAAGCCAGAGGTGCGACATCTTTTGGCCGAGCCGGTCGGGCAGCGGTCTTGGCTGATATGTGGAGAACGGCGAATCCGGGTGGGATTGACGGTAACTCAGGGGAGTCCGCGATCTCGGACATCAACGGCACAGCAAACGACGAAAATCGCACGGCGCGCGACTTGGCAGGCAAGGGGTCATGAAGCCTAGAATTGTCTACGGCATGGTTGGTGGTGCCGCTTTTATTGTCCTTTCTGGGTGTTCAGGTGGAGAGCCGGAATACGGGTACTCCGTTCCGGCGAGGATCTGCGAAGTCGGAGTCGACGAGTCCGACGTCAGGCCCCTGCTCCCCCCAGGAGAGGCGATGAAGGCCACTGATGTCGAGGTGGGGGAAAAGCCCGGCGAGCATCGCAGTTGCCGACTGGTCGTGGATAAGAAAATCGGCTTGGCCGTATCTATTGCGCGCGACAGTGAAGTCGATGATATTGCGGAATTCGGTGCCGATGCATATAGGGGCTTCCGTAAAGTCTCGCTGGGCGGTGCTGTGGCGAGTGCGGGAGTCGGGGACGATGGTGCCGCCGCGTGGATGAAGTGCCGGCCTAAAGAGGGGCAACCTCAATCCGAGATGGACGGCTATCCGTATATCTACCTCATTCTCAAGGTTCACGTCGGCGGCGAGGGAGCGGGGGGCGACGAGGTGCAGGAGCGTCGCATCGGCTTGGAAAAATTCATGCGTTCCTATGTTTCGGGAGTGCGGGACGTCTGGTGCGAGTAACTCTCCTTTGAGGTTGGTCGAGTAATATTTGCTGGAGGTCTGCCGCGATTGCCTTGTATGTGCTGTGGATGGCTGCGGCTCATTCGAGGTACGGGCTGCCGAGCCAGAGCCAGGGCCTCATTTCCGGGTGGGAGCTGGTCGGGGAGCCCTGTGTGAAGCGGAACGACCCTCAATGTCCGCGTGACCTCCCTGCGTGACAGGCGTCCGGCCCTGACTTACGTGGCCCGAGTCGTGTTCGGCCCGGGGCGTGCGCCTGGGTATTCCGTACGGAGGCACGAGCACAGGCGCGGCCGGGGGGCGCGGGTGGTTGTGCTGGCAGGATGGGCGCACACGCCGTGACCGCACGGCAGGCTTGTCAGGGATGGGAAGAGGTTCCGCCGGTGTCGTCTGAGGAAGCCCGTACGACGACGGGTGCGTCGCAGGACCGCGAGGCGATGTTCGAGGATCTGCTCAAGGAGTTGCAGAAGCAGGTCGCACTGCTGGAGTCGGACCTCTATGAGCGGTCACGCGGCGAGGAGTTCGATCAGCCGCTGCGTGCGGAGCACCGGCGGGCTGTGGCCGCGGACCGGACGGGTGACGGTTACGGGACGTGGCTCGGCGGGCGCCTGGTGCAGATCGCCGCCGCCTGGGTCCTGGGTTGTGTGTTCGTCCGGTTCAGCGAGGACAACGGCCTGATCCCCGACGCCTGGCTGTCCGGTCCCGGCGAGCGGCTGCTGGAGGCCCAGGACCGGCACGAGGAGCACTTCCGGCGGTTCCCGGACCAGAACGACCGTGACTGGCTGAAGGCCTCCTTCGACGCCCTCGCCAGCGCGCACCCCACGGCGAAAGGCCTCTTCGACGAGCGGCACAACCCGATGGGCGAGGTCACTCCCTCCTACGAGGCGGCGGCCCGACTGCTGGCCTTCTGGCGCGAACGAGGTGCGGACAACGAGGTCCGCTACGACTTCACCGACCCCGAGCTGAACACTCGTTTCCTCGGAGACCTGTACCAGGACCTGTCCGAGTACGCCCGCAAGACGTACGCGCTGCTCCAGACCCCGGTCTTCGTGGAGGAGTTCATTCTCGACCTCACCTTGGAGCCGGCCGTCGAGGAGTTCGGCCTGGACCCGGTGTGGAAGCACAGGCCGGACGGCTGGCGGGGTGAGGTCGACGAGGACGAGCAGGTGCGCGGGCTGCGCTGCATCGACCCCGCGTGCGGTTCGGGCCACTTCCTGCTCGGCCTGTTCGAGCGGATTCTCGCGAAGTGGCGTGAGCTGGAGCCGGGCACGGACCGGTGGCTGCTGATCCGCCGTGCCCTGGAGTCGGTGCACGGCGCGGACAAGAACCCGTACGCGGCCTCCATCGCCCGGTTCCGCCTTCTGGTCGCGGCGCTGAAGGCGGGCGAGGTGCGCGAGCTCCGCCGGGCTCCCGCGCTGCCGATCCGAATCGCTGTGGGCGACTCGCTGCTGCACGGCCGTGAGGCCGGCCAGGAGGACGGGCGGACTTTCGACGACGTCGTCGAGCGGGAGGTCTTCACGTATCGGACGGAGGACGTCCAGGACTTCGTGAAGAGCGCGGACCTGCTGGGGCGCGGCTCGTACCACGTGGTGGTGGCGAACCCGCCGTACATCACGGTCAAGGACAAGCAGGAGAACCAGAACTACCGGGATGTGTACTGGGCCTGCTCACGGCAGTACGCCTTGTCGGTGCCGTTCGCCCAGCGGATTTTCGAACTGGCGATCAGGTCGTTCGGTGACCAGCGAAACGGTGGCTTTACCGGCCAGATCACTTCCAACTCCTTCATGAAGCGGGAGTTCGGGAAGCTGCTCATTGAGTCGTTCTTCAACGGTGGGCCGTACAAGGACCCGAAGAGTCGGCGAAAGCGTGACTTCGGCGGCGTGGAACTTTCGCACATTATTGACACGTCCGGGGCCTATATCCCTGGGCATGGGACGCCGACGGTGATTCTGGCCGGCCGGAACCAGGTCGCGCGACAGGCGGAGCCTATTCGAGCTGTGCTGGGCGTGCAGGGGGAAGCTGGTGTACCACCTGAAGCTGCTCAAGGGAAGGTTTGGCGGGCGATCGTCGAGAATGTTGCCAGGCCTGGGTGTGAATCTAAATGGGTTTCCGTAGAGGATGCTGAGCGTGTTCGATTCTCCGCATTTCCCTGGACTCTATCCGGAGGTGGCGCTTCCAGAGTCATGGGAGAAATTGAAAGGGTACCCGGGCGCCTGGGTGCAGCTGTAGCGGAGATCGGGCGGACCACGCACACGGGACTTGACGAGGCGTATTACATGCCGCCGTCTGCTGCTGGCACTCGAGGGTTGTCGCTGGGGGCGGTTCCCGTCATCCTGGGCGAAGAGGTGCGAGAGTACGGGATTCACCCGAGCACCTGCACTCTCTTCCCCTATGCGACGATCGCTCCCGCGAATGTTAGAGGGAGGGCGAGGAGCATCTCGGGTGCAGAGCACCGATTCGTCTGGCCCAATCGCACGGTTTTGCGAGGGCGGTTGGACTTCGGTGAAACGCCAGAGCAGCGAGGTCTTCGTTGGTTTGATCACAGCATGTTCTTCCCGAGGAGGTATAGGGAGCCGCTTTCTATCGCTTTCCCTTTTGTGGCGACACACAATCATTTTGTTTTGGATCGCGGTGGGAAGGTCTTCAAGCAGACCGCACCGGTGATCAAATTGCCGGAAGGGGCTACTGAGGATCAGCATCTTGAGCTGATGGGGATTCTCAACTCTTCAGCTGCCTGCTTCTGGTTGAAGCAGGTGAGTCACGACAAGGGGATCAGGGGCGAGGGGGGCGGTTTCACTAGTGGTGAATGGGAGCGTTTCTACGAGTTCACGGGGACCAAGCTGCAGGAGTTCCCGCTCCCGCCATCCTTGCCGCTTGCTCACACGTGGGAACTCGACGAACTGGCCCAGAGGCTGGCGGAACATGAGCCCTCCGCTCTTGCCGTAGATGGCGTCCCCACCCGGGCGGCCCTCAGCGACGCATCCCTGGCGCAGGAGCTAATCCGTGCGCGCATGATCCTGCTCCAGGAGGAGCTGGACTGGACTGTGTACGGGGCCTACGGGCTGCTCACGTCCAAGGAAGTCGCGCGCACCACACTGCCCGGAGACCACGCAGCGTTGGGCGAGTCCGAGTTGCCGCAACTCCGCCTCGGTGAGCGAGCCTTCGAGATCGCCCTCAAGCGCCAGGTGGATGCTGAAGAGGCAGAGACCGCATGGTTCGAACGCCATGGTTCCACGGAGACTGCCACCGCCGAGATCCCTGCCGACTGGCCCGAGGCCTACCGCAAGGTCGTGCAGGCCCGCCTTGACCTCATCGAGTCGAACCGGGACATCCGGCTCCTGGAGCGCCCCGAGTACAAGCGTCGCTGGTCCACCGAGCCGTGGAAGAAGCGCGAGGCCGCCGCCCTCCGGTCCTGGCTGCTCGATGCCGCCGAGCGCAAGGACCTGTGGTTCGAGGAGCGCAACGACTTTGTCGCTCCCCGCACGCTTTCCGTCTTCCAGCTCGCCGATGCGCTGCGCCACGACGAGGACGTCCAGGCCGTCGCCGCGCTCTACGCCGCCGACCACCTCGACAACCGTGACGCCTCCCTCGCCACCGTGCTCGCCTCCGTCATCGAGACCGAGCACGTCCCGTACCTCGCCGCGCTCCGCTACAAGGAGTCCGGCCTGCGCAAGCGTGAGGACTGGGAGCACGTGTGGGAGCAGCAGCGCGAGGAGGACCGGACCGGGGAACGGATCGGCATCAGTGTTCCGCCGAAGTACACCGGTGCCGACTTCCTCAAGCATTCCTACTGGTCGAACCGGGGCAAGCTCGACGTGCCCAAGGAACGGTTCGTCTCCTATCCCGGAGCCTCCACCGATAACGACCCGTCGCTCCTTCTCGGCTGGGCCGGCTGGAACCATCGTGATCAGGCCGAGGCTCTGGTGAATCTACTGATGGACCGTGCCTCGGTGGACGGCTGGAGCCTGGACGACCCGCGCTTCGTTCCGTTGCTCGCCGGGCTGCGGGAGATCATGCCCTGGGTGCACCAGTGGTACGACGCGTACGACGAGGAGTGGGGCGACAACCCCGCCCAGGAGTTCCAGACCGCCCTGAACCGTGGTGCGGTTGACCGCAACCTGTCACAGGACGATCTCCGCGCCTGGCGTCCAGAGAAGAAGCGGGCAGGCCGGAAGAAAGCCGCCGAGTAGGGGCGCGCTTCGCCGGATGCCCTCGATGCGCCGGGGAAGACGTTACGCGGTGGGATTCTCCCTGTCCGGGGCGTCGCTGGGAGGCTCCTCGGCGTGCACGAACGTGCCCTTGATGGGGACCGTGATGACGAGACCCTGGTCGCGCAGTTCGCGGACGGCTCGGCGGATGGTGTTGACCGCTACGCCGTACTGCTCGCCGAGGTCGCGCTCGGCGGGCAACCGTGCGCCCGTGGGGAGGCGGCCGTTGCGGATTTGTTCCGCGATGTGGTGCACGACTTGCAGATACACGTACACGTGGCTCGTCGGGTCGGGCTTCCAGTCGCTGTCGTCAGCCATATCTGCACGCTAAGGCGGCTCGAAGCAGCCCACCACATGAGGCAACGTCCGTATGCTTCCTAGTGCATCAGGTTGCTACCTAATGCGCCCTAGGGCAAAGTGTTCAAGACAGTGAAGACCCCGGCAGCCTGGCAGGGCTCCGGGGCACGGCCAACGCTGAGCTAGGAGCGTCGACATGTACGACCTTATCCGCCGGACCACCGCATGGCTGCTGAGGCTGATCCTCGGCCCCCGTACCGGCCGCCACCGTGCCGGAACCGCCCCCGCGCGTCCCGGCCGCACCTCTGCCCGCACCCCCGCGCGCCCCGCCACCGCCTGCGGCCGGGCCCGTCGCCCAGGGGCACCCGGGCCCGTCGTCCGCCGCCTTCCCGCCGCCCGGTCTCCGTACGGGCTGGACCACGTACTCGACGGCGGGGCGAGCGCGCTGGTGCGCCCGTACCTTCTTGCTGCGGACCGGGAGAGCGCGCAGCGGCGTCGCCGGATGGCCCTGGTGCTCGCCGCCGACTTCGGACTGGACCTCGACCTGCATGTGCTCGGGGCGCAGGGGGTGGCGGCCTGATGGACGCCTTCCCGAACGCCGCAGCTCTCCCCGCCGGACCGCCCACCTTTCCGGACGCCGCCTCTTCGCCCCGCCTGCTTCCCTGGTCGTCCTTCGGGGGCAAGCCGTGCTACCTGGTCACCGACGACGCGAGCAGCCGCCTCTCCCTGCTGGCCGACGACGTGGAGGACCAGCAGCTGGAGACCGGTGCCGAGGTCCTCGACCGGGCACGCGCCGTGCTGGGGGACACCATGTCCCCGTACGGAGAAGTGCGCTATGCCGGGATCAGGCTCGCCGAGTGCCTCAGCGATGCGCTGCGGGTCGCCGAGTCCCGTGGGATGCGTCTGCCGTACGTATCCGATGAGGACGAGGAAGAGGACGACGGCCCGGACGAGGGCGAGGGCCTGACCGAGCGCGAGGCCGTGGGCCGGGACGTGGGCACCGGCGACGCCGGCGACACCGACGGCACCGGGGCGGACTGAACCGAACCGGTGAGCCGTCCGATCCTGCCCCGATCGCCCCCACCGGCGCACCCCACGGCGTGCGCGTGGCTCGTCCACCCTCGTACCCGTACCCGTACCGGGGCGGGGCGGGGCGGGGCGGGAGTGTCCGGGCTCTTTCCCCGGGGCGTCCCTGGCTGTCCTGCCGAGCTGGCAGGATGGAGGAGACGTGAAGAGGGCCCGGTGGCGGGCCCGGACCGTCGAGGGACCGGTCGGCAGGGCCGGGCGGACGCGGTGTGAACGGGAGCGGCTGATGGCCAGGGGCAGCGATGTCGTGCTGAGGGATGTCCTCCACATCAAGGAGGACGCCCACGCGGGCGACTTCAAGGTCGCCCTGACCGAAGGCTTCGGTGACGCCCAGGCCGGCTCGGTGGCCGACTACGTGGTCACCGAGCAGCTGGCGAAAGAGTTCGACAAGGCACTGCGGCTCGTACGGGGCGCGGTACGCAAGAACACCTCGTACGCCGCCTATCTGCACGGCTCCTTCGGCGCCGGCAAGAGCCACTTCCTGACCGTGCTGCACGCGGTGCTCAACGGGGACCCGGCGGCCAGGGAGAAGCCCCGGCTACGTGAGGTGGTCGGGGAGCACAACGACTGGCTGCCGGGCAAGAAGTTCCTGATGGTGCCCTACCACCTGATCGGCGCCGCCAGTCTGGACTCCGCGCTGCTCGACGGCTACGTGAGGGCGGTACGTGCCGAGCGCCCGGACGCCACGACCCCGTCGGTCTACAAGTCCGACGGGCTGCTGGCCGACGCCTGGTCGATGCGGCAGTCGCTCGGCGACGAGGCGTTCGTGCGGCTGCTGCCCACCAGCGGGAGTGCCGCGCCGACCGCGCCCGCCGCGGCTGCCGAGCCTGCGAAGGGCGACGGGCTGGCACCGATCGGCTCGGCCGTTGCCGAGGGTGGCCTGGCCCCCATCGGCGCCGTCTCCGCCGGGGGGTGGACCGGCGCCGAGCTCGACGCCGCCTTTGCCGCACCTGCGGGCGACGAGGGTCGCAAGCGACTTGTCTCCGCTCTCCTCAGCGGGCCCATGAAGTCGTACGCCGCCGGCAAGGCCGGCGATGTGAACGCGTTCGTCTCCCTGGACGACGGACTCAGCGAGATCAGCAAGCACGCCCGGTCCCTCGGCTACGACGGGGTGGTGCTCTTCCTCGACGAGCTGATCCTCTGGCTCCAGGCCCGGATGCGGGAGCGCACCTGGGTCAACGAGGAGATCCAGAAGCTCGTCAAGCTCATCGAGTCCGGCAACGCGGACCGGCCGGTGCCGATCGTCTCGTTCATCTCCCGGCAGCGTGACCTGTCCCAGCTCGTCGGCAAGGACATCCTCGGATCCGACGTCCAGAACATGGAGCAGGCGCTCGAGTATCTGAAAGAGCGCTTCACCGTCATCAACCTGGAGGACCGCAACCTCCCGGAGATCATCAAGGAGCGGGTGCTCAAGGCGAAGCCGGGCCAGGAGGAGGTCCTGGAAGGCGCCTTCGCGGGCATCGACCGGTCGAACCAGCAGGTCAAGGACATCCTGCTGGACGACGAAGGTGCCACCAGCGCGAACTGGGACGACTTCCGTGCCGTCTACCCGCTCTCGCCCGCCCTGCTGAACGTGCTGGTCGCGCTCTCCGGAGCCCTCCAGCGCGAGCGCAGCGGACTGAAGCTGGTCCAGCAGCTCCTGGAGAAGAACGCGCACGCGCCGCTCGGGCAGCTCATCCCGCTCGGCGACCTGTGGGACATCCTCGTCGACGGCACCGGGGCGGCCTTCACCGAGCAGCTCAAGTACGAGTCCGACGCCGCCGAGAAGTTCCACACCAAGGCGCAGCAGCATCTCCTGGAGCAGTACGGCCGGGCGGACCACCCCGACTTCCTGGCGGACGACCGGTTCGTCAAGACACTGCTGCTCGCGGCGCTCGCCCCCGACGTACCGGCGCTGCGCAGGCTCACCGGAGCGCGGCTGGCCGCTCTCAACCACGGCTCCGTTCGATCGCGGACCGTTCCGCCCGGCGACAAGGTCGCCGATCGGATGCAGGCGCTGCGCGGCACCTTCCACAGCGAGCTGCTCGCCGAGGGCCGGACCGACCCGGTGTTCTCCCTGCACCTGTCCGACCTGGACATCGAGCCGCTGCTCGACGCCGTCAGCGGTGAGGACAAGGTCGGAGTGCGCCGGGTCTGGGTGCGCGACCGGCTGTGGGAACTGTTCGGCGTCAAGGACAGCCTGCTCGTCCAGAAGGAGATTGTCTGGCGGGGGACCTCGCGCACCGTGGAGTTCGTGTTCGGCAACGTACGCGACCCGCGCGAGCTGGCCGACGAGCACTTCACCCCCTCCGACCGGGGGAACATCCGCTTCGTCGTCGACTACCCCTGGGACGACGACGAGCGCCGCTACCCCAGCGACGACTACCAGCGGGTGGTGGAGCTGAAGAAGAACGGGCTGTCCGCCGCCACCCTGGTCTGGCTGCCCGACTTCTTCTCCGAGCAGCGCAAGGCGCAGCTCGGCCGGCTGATGCGGATCAACTTCCTGCTGGAGCGCAACCGGCTGGACGAGTACACCCGCACCTACGCGCCGGACGACCGAGTCAAGGCCCGGCGCCAGCTGGAGATCGGCCGCGACACCCTCACGCACACCCTGGTCGCCTCGCTCGGCGAGGTGTACGGCATCTCGGCGCCCAGGGAGGGCACCAAGGCCGTCGAGGTGGTCGAGGGCCGTCACGTCCTGTCGCTTCTGCCGCAGTTCTCCCGCCCCGAGTTGGAGGGCGGCAAGCAGTTCATGGACAACGTGGTCCATCTCGCCGACGGGATGTTCGCCGCGCTGCACCCCAAGCACCCGGACTTCGGCCCCGACCGCCACGGCCAGCGCAAGGCCGTCACCCCGGCCGAGCTGCGGACCACCCTGGAGTGGATCACCCGGGCCATGGACGACGGGGGGCGCGTCGAGATCGACAGCAACCACGTGGCGACCGTTAAACGCATCGTCGAACCGCTGGAACTCGGCACGGTCCACGACGGCCCGCTCGTCCTGCGTGCGGACTGGCGTGCCCGTATCGGCCAGGCCGCCGCCCAGAACCAGGAGCGGGACAACCTCTCCGTCGAGGACATCCGCCGCTGGATCACGGGAGAACCCCTCGGCTACTCCGGCCTGGACAAGCAGACCACCAACCTGCTGATCGCCGCCTACGCCCTGCTCGACGACCGTGCGTGGGTCCTCCAGTCCGGCCCCGAGAGCACGGCCCCCGACTTCCTGTCGATCGGCCCCCCCTGGCGGCTGCGGGCTCTTCCGCTGCCCGACGCGGAGGAGTACGAGAAGGCCAGGGACCGGGCCGCGCACCTCTTCGGCGTGCCCGCCAAGCCTCACCCGTACGCACGCAACGTCAACCGGCTGGCCGCCGACGTACGCGCCAAGGCGGACCAGTACGAGAAGCACGTGGCGGGGGTGCGCAGCGCGCTGGACCGGCACGCGGAGCTGATCGGCCTCGACGCCGGTACGTCCGCGCCGCGTGCCGCGACCCTGCGGGACGCCGCGACCGTGCTCGCGCGGCTCGGGCGGCACAGCACCGACGCGACCGCTCTGGTCAGGGAACTCGCCGCCGTCACCCACCAGACCCCCGCCCGGGAACTGGCCCACACCATGGACAGCGCCGAAGACGTCCTCGCCGCCCTGGACGCCACCGACTGGCCGGTGCTGAAGCGCGTCCACAGCCTCCGGAACCGGGACGACAGTGTCGGCGACCGGGCCGGCCGGCTCTTCGAGCACATCGCCGAGACCGTGCGGGCATCGGAGTTCGAGCGGCCACTGGCGCCCGTGCTCCGTGAGGTGCGGTCGACCGCCATGGGCATCTTCGACGCGGCGCTCCAGTTGGAACGGACGGCACCGCTGCCACCGGCTCCTGTGCCGGGGCCCGAGGCGATCTCCCTCACCGACCACGGAAACCCGGCGGTCTCCTCGCAGCAGGAACCGTCGGCGGGATCTGCGGAGCCCGAGTTCCTGTGGCCGGCGTCCGGCGTGACGAACGGTTCCGGTGCCGAAGGCGCGGCAGGTGCCGCGCTGCCCGGTCCCCGTGCTGCCCGACGGGTCGTCCAGGCCGGAGCGAGCGGGCTGGAGACGCTCCTCACCGGTGAACTGGCGGCCGTGCGACAGGAGATCCAGGACTTCCGGGCGGGGAACCCCGACACGCCCGTGGAGATCATCTGGCGTGCCGTCGACCCCGGTGCGCAGACCGGTGGCGCCGCAGGCCCCGGCTCCTCGGGCGGCTCGGGGGCGGGCCCCGGTTCCCCCGACGGTATCGGAGCCGGTACGGAAGGACACCGCTGATGGGTACGCGCCCCGCCGTGGGCCGGCGCGCCATCGAGGTCCTGCTGGAAACGGAGCTCCCCGACGCGGCGGGACGGCGGCTCGTCCTCGTCGACGCCACCTACGAAGGCCCCCGGCAGGACACCGAGTTCACCGTGCGCGTCGGGGACGGCAGCCGCCGGGTCCGCGTCACCGACCAGGACTCCCCGCTCGGAATCTGTGACGTCTGGCAGCGCCACCGCACCGAGGACGACCCGGACGGAGACAGCGTCCTCGTCGTCACCGGAGCGGTCCCCGCCGACCAGCTCGGCTGGGACCTGCGGGCCCACGCCGTCCGTCACCGGCCCCTGGCCGTGGACCGCGCCGAGATCGTCAAGCAGCTCTTCGGCGCCACCGACGCCGACCCCCGGATGGCCGGTGAACGCTGGCTCCTGGACGCACTGCTGGAAGCCGAACCGGCCGACGGATGGCCGGCTGCCGGAGCCGTACTCACCCGTGACCACGCCGTGCGCACCCTTCTCGCCGCACGACTCGGCCTCGGGGACACCACAGCGGACACGCTCGACCTGGACGCCGACACGCTGTTCGCCTGGACGCGCACGCCCACCGGCCCCGCCCGCTACGCCGCGCTGTCCGTCCCTGAACGCGACGGCCTCAGCGACTGGCTCGCCCGGACCGTCGGACCGGCCGCGCCCACCCTCCTGGCCCTCGCCGCCGACGGACGCGGCGCGGACGTTCTGCCGCTCGGCGCGCTCGCCTCCGCGGCGCTCGCCTCCTCCGCGCCCGAATCCACCGGCTTCGCACTCGGCACTCTCTTCGGCCCCGCGCTCGCCTCGTTCGACGCGCTGCGCCCCTTCGCGGACGCTGTCACCGGTGTTCTCACCCGCTGGATCGCCCAGGCGGAAGGCCACGGGCAGCAGCGGGCCGACGCCCGTGCCCGGGTGCTCGACATCCTCGACCGGGCCGACCGGCTCGCCGACGACGCCCGTCTCGGACCCCTGACCGGAACCGACCGGCTGCTTCCCTCCGGCTACCGGGCCCGGCTGCGCCACCTCGCGAGCATCCTGCACGGCCCCGCGAGCGACGCGGGGACCGCGCTGCGCGACCTCACCGGGCACCACCTCGCCGCGCTGTACGCCGACTCCACCGAGAACGCCCGCACAGCGGTACGTCTGGGCCGCTGGCTTCAGGAGCCCCTGGAGCCGGTTCGGTCGGTGGCACAAGGCGTCCACCGCCATATGACGTCCTTCGGCTGGGCCGACATGGCCGTAGGGATCCTGGCCGAGGGCGACACCTCACAGGACCCGGCCGTCGCGGACGCCTACCAGCGGCTGATAGGAGCCGTACGGGCCCGACGTGCCGCCTTGGACGAGCAGTTCGCCGACCGGCTCTCCCTCTGGAGCGAAAGCGCCTCCAAACAGGCCCCCGGAGGCGCGCTTCTCATCGAGGAGGTACTGGCCGAAGCCGCCGTGCCGCTCAGCAGGCCGATCGAACGCGACGGCAGCGGAGTACCCGTCCCGGCGGCCGACCGCGAGCGCGGCCGACCGCTGATCCTTGTGCTCGACGGCATGAGCGCCGACGTCGCCGTGCAGCTCGCCGGTGCGCTCGACCGGCGGGCATGGACCGAGGTGGTTCCCAAGCCACGCCCCGGCGAGGAAGCCTCGCGCCGGGCAGCCGTGTCGATGCTGCCGTCCGTGACGACCATCAGCCGTGCCTCCCTCCTGTGCGGCCGACCCGCCGAGGGCGGACAGAGCACCGAGCGTGCCGGGTTCGCCGCCTTCTGGAAGAAGCGTCACCGCACTGTTCAGCTCTTCCACAAAGGGGGGTACGAAGGGCCCCCGGGACACCGGCTGGCCCCCGAAGTGCTCCAGGCGCTCGCTTCCGACGACATCGTCGGGGTCGTTCTCAACACCGTCGACGACGCGCTCGCCGACGGGCGCGAGGGCGCCCGGGGCCGGTGGGCGCCCGAGGACATCGGCAAACTGCCCGACCTGCTGAACGAGGCGCGCAACTACGGCCGTCCGGTCCTTCTTGTCTCCGACCACGGCCACATCATCGACCGCACCCCGCGCGGCCACGGGCAGCGGCCCCAGGCGGACAAGGCCGAAGGTGCTCGATGGCGCACCGGGGCCGCCGGGGACGGCGAGATCGAGGTGTCCGGCCCACGCGTGCGCGGCCGGATCACCCTCGCCTGGAACGAGGAGGTCCGCTACACCGCCCGGCAGGCCGGCTATCACGGAGGCGCCTCCCTCGCGGAGGTCACCGTGCCGGTGATCACCCTGGTGCCGTCCGCGGACCTGGTGCCCGAGGGGTGGACCCTGCTGCCGGCCGAACGGATCGCGCCGGACTGGTGGAACGACGAGAGGAGTTTCACCATCGAGGTCGAGCCGCCGACGGCGGAAGCCGCAGGGGCGGCCGTCGAGTCCTCCGGGTCGGCTGTGGAAGCCGTGAAGCCTGCCGCGGACGCCGACACGACGGTGGTCCTCGGGAGGCGGCCGGAGACCTCGACCCCGGAGACGCAGGCCCCGGAGACGCAGGCTCCGGACGCGTCCGGTGAGGACAGCGTCGGTGCACGCGCCGTACGGTCCGCTTCCTACCGGTCCCAGCGTGAGTTCGTCCGTGGTGCGCCCCCGGACAGGGCCGTCGCCGCCGTGCTCGACGCTCTGCTCACGGCGGGGGGAAAGCTGTCCCCCGGAGCGGTGGCCGCCGCCGCTCAGGCTGCCACGGGCCGCTCGCAGCGCAACCCGGAGCGCTTCGCCACCGTCCTGGAGCGCCTCCTCAATATCGACGGCTACTCCGTGATCCAGCTCGTCGAGTCCGGACGCACCGTCCAGCTCGACAAGGCACTTCTGGAGCAGCAGTTCCTCGGAGCGACGGCATGAACGCACCGGCATCCGACGTCAGCGTCGTGCGGCGACGTGACGTGACCGACGCACTGCGGCGCGGCACCGTGCCGCAGAACGGCCTCGGGCTCTTCGCCGTCGGTCTGGAGCGCTTCGAAGCGGCCCTCGACGACGACCTGTCCGTCGCCGCCCGGGGAGGTTCAGCGTTTCACGCCCTGCGGGGTGAGTACGGCTCCGGCAAGACATTCTTCGCCCGCTGGCTCGCCGAACGCGCCAAGCGGCGCGGGCTCGCGGTGAGCGAGGTGCAGATCTCCGAGACCGAGACGCCCCTGCACCGCCTGGAGACCGTCTACCGCCGACTCGTCGAACGGCTCACCACGGCCACCCATCAGCCGTCCGCCCTCAGAGCGGTCGTCGACTCCTGGTTCTACGCCCTGGAGGAGGAGGTCCTCGCCGGTGGTGAAGTCCCCGACGAGGACGAGGAGGCGCTGGCTCGGGCCGTCGACGAGCTGCTGGAACGCCGGCTCGCCGATGTCGCCCGCACCACCCCCGCCTTCTCCGCCGCCCTGCGCGGCTACCGCCGAGCGGTGGCCGCCGGTGACGGCGCGCACGCCGAAGCTCTGATCGCGTGGCTGGGCGGGCAGAAGTCGGTCGCAGCCTCGGCCAAGCGCGCCGCAGGCATCCGTGGTGACCTCGACCACTTCGGCGCCCTCGGCTTCCTCCAAGGGCTGTTGACCGTCCTGCGGGATTGCGGGCACCCCGGGCTGTTGCTGGTCCTCGACGAGGTGGAGACCCTTCAGCGGGTGCGCGGCGATGTCCGGGAGAAGTCCCTCAACGCGCTGCGTCAGCTTCTCGACGAGATCGACGCCGGGCGCTTTCCCGGTCTCTTCCTCGTCATCACCGGCACGCCGGCCTTCTACGACGGACAGCAGGGCGTCCAGCGTCTTGCGCCCCTCGCCCAACGGCTGGCCACCGACTTCACGACCGACACCCGCTTCGATTCGCCCCGCGCCGTCCAGCTACGACTGGCCGGATTCGACCTGGACTCGCTAGGGGAACTCGGGCGCAAGGTGCGGGATTTGTACGCCGGCGCGGCCCGGCACCCTCAGCGGCTCGCGGACCGGGTGGACGACGCCTACCTCGACGACCTCGCCCGCGCCGTCACCGGATCCCTCGGCGGCAAGGTGGGTATCGCCCCGCGGCTGTATCTGCGCAAACTGGTTGCCGATGTTCTCGACAGGGTCGACGAGTTTCCCGACTTCGACCCCCGTACGCACTACGCACTCACGCTGAACAGTGGCGAGCTCAACGAGACGGAACGTAGCGCCGCGCACGGTGCCGGAGACATCGCCCTGGAACTGCCTGACGATCCGGCCGATTCATGAGAGAACCGGCCGACGTCTTCGACCTCCTGGACCCCGTTCTCGGCCACCACATCGTCAACGCGCTCGGCTGGCGCTCGCTGCGCCCTCTCCAGGAAGAAGCGATCGAGCCGCTCCTGGGTGGGGAAGACGCTCTGCTCCTCGCGCCCACGGCCGGGGGAAAGACCGAAGCGGCGGCCTTCCCTCTGCTGACGCGGATGAACCGGCACGGCTGGAAGGGCACCAGCGTGCTGTACGTGTGTCCGCTCAAGGCGTTGCTCAACAACCTTCATCCACGGCTGCGGACCTACACCGGATGGATGGGCCGTACGGCCGAGCTGTGGCACGGCGACATCACCACGGGCCGACGGCGCCGGATCCTCGCTCAGCGTCCCGACCTCCTGCTCACCACACCTGAGTCGCTGGAGTCCATGCTGGTCAGCGCTCACGTCGACCACCGTGCCTTCTTCTCCGGACTTCACACCGTCGTCATCGACGAGGTGCACGCGTTCGCGGGCGATGATCGCGGATGGCATCTGCTCGCTGTCCTGGAGCGTCTGAGCCGGATCGTCGGCCGACCTCTCCAACGGGTCGGTCTGTCCGCCACCATCGGCAATCCTGACGAGCTGCTGACCTGGCTTCAGGGCTCAGGACACGGGCGTCGGCCCGCGCGGGTGGTGGCACCGCACCTCGCCGAAGCGCATCGGGCGGACATGCGGCCACAGGAGCGGGCTGTCCCGGGGCCGCCGCCCGGCGATGTGGAACTCGACTACGTCGGTTCCGTCGCGAACGCCGCCACCGTCATCGCGGGCCTGCACCGCGGTGAGAAGCGCCTGGTCTTCTGCGAGACGCGCCGGACCGTCGAGGAACTGGGTGAACAACTGCGCCTGAAAGGCATCACGACGTTCCTGTCCCACGCCTCGTTGTCCGTGGACGAACGGCGCCGTGCCGAGGAGGCCTTCGCCGAGGCACGCGACTGTGTGATCGTCTCCACCAGCACCCTGGAACTCGGCATCGACGTGGGCGACCTGGACCGTGTCATCCAGCTCGACGCGCCGTCCACGGTCGCCTCCTTCCTCCAGCGCATCGGCCGCACGGGGCGCCGGGCCGGGACCACACGCAACTGCCTCTTCCTCGCACTCGAACCCGAGGGTCTGCTGGCGACCGCAGCCCTTCTGTTGCAGTGGTCCCGCGGCTGGGTCGAACCCGTCGTCGCTCCGCCTGAGCCCCGCCACCTGGTGGCCCAGCAGCTCCTGGCCCTGTGCCTCCAGGAACACCGGGTGGGGGAGAACCTGTGGCAGGAGTGGTGGGGCGGTATGGGCCCCTTCGGTTCTGGCGCGCTGCCCGTCGTCCGTCATCTGGTCGACGAGGGATATCTGGATCAGGACGGCGGACTGCTGTTCATCGGACCGGAGGCAGAACGACGCTACGGGCATCGGCACTTCGTGAACCTCACCGCGATGTTCACCGCCCCGCCGGAGTTCACGGTACTCAACGGCAGGAACGAGATCGGCCGCACCGACCCCGACCTGCTCACCGAGGAGATCGAGGGCCCACGCAAGCTGCTCCTCGCAGGCCGCAACTGGCTGGTGACCTACATCGACTGGACGCGTAAGCGCTGCTTCGTGGAACCTGCGGACGAAGGGGGCCGCGCACGTTGGAACGGCTTCGGCGGAGAGCGTATCCGCTCCTTCGAGCTGACCCGTGCTGCCCGGGACGTGCTCCTCGGTCAGGATCCACCGATCCGCCTCACCGCCCGAGCAACGGCGAAACTCGCCGAAGCGCGTGAGGCCCACCTGCACGTCGTCCACCCCGGCGGCACGGTGGTCAGTCGGCATCATGACGGTGAGGTCCGCTGGTGGACCTGGGCGGGCCACCGCGCCAACGCGACTCTGGCTGCCTCGCTGGCTTCGGTGGCGGCCCCGCATCGGCGTGTCAGCGACCAGTGGATCCGGCTCCGCGACGACATCACGCATCAGGTCTGGCAGACGGCCCGCGCGGATACCCAGGCGGGATTGTGCCTGCCGGATGTCAGCAGCAGGGCGATCCGTGGCCTCAAATTCGGAGAAGCTCTGCCTCCCCGCCTGGCAGAAGCCACCCTCGCCGCGCGCATGGTGGACGAGAAGGGCGCCGGAACCGTCCTCGCCGAACCGGCGCGCTTCATCACGCTGAGCCACACATAGCCCACATCAGGGCCTGCCACCGGACGAGCCGTTCGGACCCCGGGGGCAAAGATCAAACTGAGGGCTGTCGGGACAGTCCTCAGCAGCCGGGGCGCCGTCGTGCGGTCTTCTTGGCTGCTCTTCGCGCCCGGTCGGGCCGGTCGGCCATGACCACCGGTGGCGTTGTCGGCGCTGCACCCAGGACCTCGGACGCAAAGGCCGACCATGCTTGTGCGTCAGCACCGTTGAGGTCGTCCGTCCACATGAGCGAACCGTTCCGTCCGCCACCCTGTATGTGTGGAAGGACGTCGTTCTCTGCGTACCAGGTCTTCTTGAGTTCCCACTTCCGGGCGTAGTCGGGCAGGTCGAGCATTCCCGCGTGTTCCCAGTAGACCGTGCGTCCATCCATGGTCGTGATCGTGAAATCGGGCCGGACGATCCGCCCGTCGATCCCGGTGAAAGGCCCCTCGTACTGCCAGTGGCCGGGGACGAGCCGGTCCAGGATGCCGGCGATGATGACCTCGTTCTTCGACGCCATCGGGATGCCGCTCGCCGACACGTGAATGAGCTTGCGGTCGAAGCGACGCGTTGTTCCCCGGATATCGAGTGCTACCGGATGCGGCGCGTCGAACAGATCGGTCAGCCGCCGGGCCGTCTCCGAGCGCCAGGGCTGTGCAAGCTCGCGCAGATCGGAGAGCGTGCCCTCGTGCAGAATGACGATCTTGTCCTTCTGCCTGGTGAGGGCGGTGTACATGAGTTCCCGGGAGACGTTCGCCCGGGCAGGGAGGATGAGGAAAGTCGTACCGAATTCGGATCCCTGCGACTTGTGGACCGTAACCGCCCATGCCAGTTCCAGCGGCGCGTCATCGGCCTGCGTCGGCCGGTACGCGTACTGGAACCCCTCCTGCGAGGAGAACTCGACGCTGAGGCGCAGCTGAGACTTGGGCGTCTTCGCCCTCGGTACGGTGAGCCCGATCGCAACGCCGATCTCGCCGTTGGCCACGTAGTTCAGCGCGTTCTGCTTGGGCCATGCGTTCATGCGCCTGTTGGTCGTCTGCATAACCTTGTCGCCGCGCACGATCAGCTCGGGCCCGATGGGCTTCGGGATGTTGGCTCGACGGACTTGCTGTGCCCACCTGGTGTCGCCCGACCGGTAGGTGCGCTTGATGTGGCGGTTCAGTTCGACCGTGCCGAACGCCCGGGAGCGAGTCGGGGAGAGGATCTGCCAGTTCTCGGCCTGCACGCCCGCTCCCAACTGCCAATTGAGGTAGTCGCCCTGGATGACGCCGCCGTAGGTGAGCGCGAAGGCCCGCGCCGGGTCCGGGGCACCGTCGAGGTCCAAGTTGCGCCCCAACTCGTCCGTCAGTGCCTCTACGGCGGACCTGTCGCCCCAGGGCACGTAGCGCACGCTGGGCAGGTCGGGGTTGTCGGTCAAGTCCGCCCAGATGGCTTCGTCACCCGCCCCCCGAGTGTTGTCGCCGAACCAGGCCGCCAGTTCGAGGTCGTGCCGGGTGCCGTGGCTTCCGTCGGCGAGTTGGCGGCGGGGCACCTGGAGCTCGACGTATCCCGGTGCGACCCGTACCCAGTCGGGGAAGCTCTCGGGCCGCAGCTTGTTGACGAGATCGACGAAGGGCCGGCCGGCACCGATCGGAGGCAGTTGCCGCGGGTCGCCGACGAGAATGATCCGTTTGACCCCGGCAAAGGAGTCGAGGGTGGCCGCGAGCATCTCCTCGGTGAGCATCGAAGCTTCGTCGATGACCACCAACGCATAGGTGTGCCGCGGTCGCTCGTCTCCCCGCACCAGGTACCGGCCGGTCTCTCCGTCGTACCTGTGGGTGGCGCTCAGGTACGACGCCAGGGTTCTGGCGGGTAGCTTCACCTTCGTTTCCAGCTGAACCTTCGCCTTGCCGGTGGGGGCCAGGAGCAGGACATTGCCCGCGGCCGCTCCGACGTATTCGACCAGTGCTCGCAGCAGCGTGGTCTTGCCGGTCCCCGCTGATCCGATGAGCACCGAGAGGGGTGCGTCGTGAAGGGCCGAGAGGCCGGTGGCCTTCTCGGTGCGCGCGCGCTCCTCCAGCTCGTCGAGCTCGCCCGTGACGTTCTGGTTGCGGTCGAGGGCACTGTCCAGCATCTGTCTGGCGTCGGGTACCGGACCCAGGCTCTGCCGTTGCTCCTGAGCCGTGATCCAGTCCCGGACAACGGACGAGGTTTCGTCGAACCTGGTGAGCTTGTACGCGGGAGTGCCGTCGGCGAGAGACACGCTGGCCAGGGGCGACCAGTCCTCCCACTCGTGGATGCCGTCCTGGTCCAGCCCCTGAGCCTCCAGGATCATCCTGGTCAGCACGGGCGGTTGGGCGAGTGGCACGTCGAGCGCCAGCGCGATGGCCTCACCTGCCGGTACGACGGTGTCGCCCTGCCGCCCCCGTCCTTCGAGAACGTCGGTCAGCAATGCCTCGATCCGACGCCGGTCGTGGGGGCCCTCCAACGCGACGTCATCGGGAACCGGAGACTTCCACGTGACATGGGGCGGGGGGAAGAGGGCGCGGTCAACGGTGGTGAACGGTACGTGGTCCGCGGAGCCGTATGTACACGTCGAAGCGAAGTACGGGTTCTGGAGCAGTTCCTCGGCCGACATCTCGATGTCGGTGTTGCCCTCGATCAGCATCTGTACCTGGGCCGGAGAGATGTCGAACCCGGACAGCAGACGCAGCACAGCCTGATGCTGCGGCGGCACCTTCCGCCAGATTCTTGCCTGGAGGGCGCCGAGATGTGCTTTGATCCCACCCGGCGCGCGGGACGGGTCGGCGAAGACGGTGTGGAGGAGATCCCATGGGTCAGTCGTGTCACCCGCTTCTGCCATCACCGCTCGCGCCGCCGCATACGGCTGTTGGACGCCCATCACCCTGAGGAAACCCGGCAGCCCGGGAACAGGGCCGCGCAGCTGCCAAAGACGCTCGATCTGGGCCTGTAGCCATGTGAGGCCTGCGTCGGGCAGGGGTACGCCCAGCTGCCGCATGCCCTCGGCGGCCGACTGCAGAGAAGTGAGCGCTTCGATGGCGGCATCGTCGGAAAGGTGCTCGGTGACGTACGAGAACTCGACGACACGGCCCTCGGGCGCCCACGCCAGCGCCTTGTCGATGTCGATGCCCTCGTCCATCAGGGAGACGATCCGCTGGTACGGCAGGAGGAAGCCGTCGGTCATATCGGTCCGGAGCGAGTGCTCGACAACCGTCTCCCACATGGATGACCTGAAAGGCGGGTCTCCTGATTGGTTCCACATCGGCGGCGGAGTGACGCGGCTGATGCGCGCGGCGCCCACCAGCAGCCGGTCGGTGCGCTGCTCCTGGAACGGCGAGTGTTTCAGGTAGGCGAAGACCAACGAGTCACCCGGAGCGACGGCTTCGAAGAAGGTTTCCATGACGGCGCGTTGGTTGTCTCCGTCCATCACCCATGGAGGGGCGGAGCTCAGCGCGGTGTCAACGGCGTCCTCGGCGACATGGTTGAACGAGGGCACCCGATCATGGCCGACCTCGTGCGCGAGGGTTTCGCGGTTCATCCAGCGGAAGGGAACCGCCTCGAAGGCGTAGCCGGGAAGCGTGACGCGGGTGTCGTGGAGCTTTCCCTTCAGGGCACGGCTATCTTGGTACGGATGCTGCTTGAGGACCGTGTAGCCGAGTGGAGACATGAACGTCGCGCGTTCGCTCAGGCAGGGGAGCCGGTTCTGATCGAGGATGTCGATCCCGGCGCTGGCGTGGGCGACCTCGAACGAGTCGTCTCGCTTCTTGCCGATCGCGGTGAGCAAGGTGCATGACGAGTTCCCCAACGGGTCATCACAGATGAACTGGTCCCATGGGCGGTCCCGCCACGGAACCCTCATCGACAGGTGTTGAATGCCAGTCATGGCAGGAGGTCTATCACCTGTTACCGACACAGTCCGGTCTTCAGGCCTATTGGTGCCTTCGCCCGCGCTCGGTTGCGCAGACATCGACCGTGACCAGGCCGCCCCTCCATGGGCGAGGCACCTGGCGGGGCGTCCGACGCGGGTTGCCACCTCGCATTCTCGACCAGGACGGTGGCGGCGACCCTCCTGGGCGTGATGGCGATCGCCTCGTCGGCTTTCTGAAGGCGAGACGGTTCGAGTTCTCTTGTCGCGTTATTCATGGTTCTCTCCGGATCGGTCCGTTGAGCCCCACGAAGACGACGACGTCTGCGGCGTCGATCTCTCTACAGTTCTCGGCCAGTTCTGTAGAAAAGAGCCCCATCTCCGCTTCTTGTCGCGGCAGTTCCGGCTGGGCCAGAGTTCGGGGCGCGGCGACAGGAACATGTCATCGCCGCCGGGCAGTGTCCATGGAACACATCGTGCTTCCCCAGGCGCGGTGTGGCCACCCCCCCCCATTGTCTGGACGCTCGCCTGCGTAGCGGAAGGAATCGCGTGAAGCACAGCCGGAAGAAGAACGCGCGCAGATACATCGTCGCCGCCTCGATCGGCGCTCTCCTGTCGGCCGGAGTCGCCACAGGGGCCTACGCCGGCGCGCCGACGGAGTCCTCGGCTCCCTCGGCTCCGGCGTACCAGCCGGAGATGGTGAAGGCGCTCGCCACCACCCTGGGTGTCAGCGAGAAGGCCGCCGTGCGGCGGCTGGACCACGAGGCCGACCAGCAGGACCGGTTCGCGGAGCTGCGGAAGGACCGGGTCGACACGCTCGGGGCCTTCTTCGCCGAGGACGGTTCGCTGATCGTCAACGCCGCCGACGCCGAAGCGGCGAAGGACGTCCGGGCCGCGGGGCTCAAGGCCCGCGTCCCCGAGCGCGGCGAGAGCGAGCTCGACCGGATCAAGGCACAGCTCGACGCCAAGGCGCTCAGGAGCGCCCCGGCCGGGGTGTCCGCGTGGTCCGTCGACCTCGCTTCGGACACCGTGACCGTCGAGGTCAACGGCGACTCCGACGCCGCGACCCGCAGCTTCCTCAAGGCGGCGAAGAGCAACGGCGACGCCGTACGCGTCGTGAAGGGCCAGGAGAAGCTGGAGACCCAGGCCGTCGTTCCGCCCGGCAGCCGGATGACCTTCAACGGCTACCTGTGCTCCGTCGGTTACGGCGCCAAGGACCGCAGTGGCAGGCAGGTGCTCGTGACCGCCGGGCACTGCATCGAGGACCTGCCGGCCCTGGCCTACAACGGCACACGGTTCGCCAAGGGCACCCACACCCGGTTCGCGCTGGGCACCCGCAGCGTGGACATGGGCATCGCGACCGTCGACGCCGGCCACTCGATCGGCCTCGACGTCACCACGTACGGCCGGGCCGGCACCGTCCCGGTCAAGGGCAGCAAGCGGGCCCCCTCGGGTGCGGCGCTCTGCAAGTCCGGGCAGACCACCCAGTGGACCTGCGGACGGGTCGGCTCGTACAGCGTCAGCGTCACCTACACCGACCAGAACGGCGGTCCGGACACCGTCGTGACCGGCCTGGCGAGCTCCAGCGTCTGCACCCAGGGAGGGGACAGCGGAGGCGCGTACATCTCCGGTGACCAGGCCCAGGGCATGACGTCCGGCGGTCCCAGCAACCAGCGCTGCAACGGTCAGGTCAACTCGCCCGGCTCCTCCTACTTCCAGCCGCTCGACGACGCCCTCGCATACTACGGGCTGACCCTCAACACCAAGTAGCAGCACCACAGATCAGACCGGCCAAGGCCACCCCCCAGACGCGGGAGGCCGTCCACTCATCCTGGGCGGCCTCCCGTTCCACTCGTTCCCGTCCCGTAGTCCCACGCCACCCCTTGGACGCCGGGCTTGCACCGGGAGGTGAGGACATGGACGTCGTGCGATTCGCTCAGCGGGATGCGCCTGCGTGCGCGGGGCGGGGCGCCGACCTTCTCCCGGACGTAGCGGTGGCAGTCCGACGGCAGGGCGCCGGGGTGGAAGAAGACCTGCTGGAGGTATTCGTGCAGGTTCGTCCGCGACCAGCGCTCGTAGTGGGTGGCAGGCGTCTCGGACGGGCTCACCTCGACCGCGTAACTCACCACCGTGGTATCCAGTTTGGCCAGCTCCCGGCCGAAGTGGATCTCCAGCACCAGGGATTTGAGCCCCTTCAGATACGTGGCCTCGGCGAGGCGTCCGCAGCTGACCCTGATGTCGACCGGCTCGGCCGCCTCGTCGTCGAAGCTGAGCACGAAGATCGCGCGGTCGGCCCCCGCCCGGCTGGCCCGCAGCACGTTCGTGGTGGAGATCGCGCTCAGCGTGCCGCTCTCTCCCATCCTCACGATGTCGTGGACCATCAGGGAGCTGGTCTCCTGGTTGAAGTGGCGGAAGCGGGCGCCGAGCGCCTTCTCCACCACCGAGTCCTCCCCGAGGATCTGGAGCGCCGCCCCCTCCGCGCCGGGCGGGGTGATCCGGCCGCGCGGGCGGCGCGGTCCGAGCAGCGAGCGCAGGGCTCCGGCGGGCAGTTCCAGGATCTCCTCCAGCACCTCCACCGCGCGCAGGGACCGGGCCCGTTCGGGCTGGCTTCGGCCGCGCTGCCAGCTGCTGAGGGTGGCCTGGCTGATGGTGATGCCGCGCACCCTGAGCCGTTCGCTCACCCGCTCCAGGGACAGCCCGCGGCGGTTCAGTGCCTCCCGCAGCGCCCCGGGGAAGGTGTCGGCGCCGGTCGCCGCCGCGTGCAGGGCCGAGGTGGTGATGGCCTCGCCCGTCCGCGCCGCGGTGGCGTGCGCCTCGGTGGCGTGCGCTTCGGAGACCTGTGCTTCAGTGGCCTGTGCTTCGGTGGCGTGCGCCTCGGCTACCTGTGCTTCGGTGGCCTGCGTCTCGATGACCTGTGCTTCGGTCACCCGTGCTTCGGTGGTGTCCGGACCGGTGGAGTCGCTTGCTCCGCCGGCCGTGGCCTCCGGCAGCGTGACGTCGGTGTCCGTATCGCTCGACATGTTCCTCCCGTTCCCGGCACTCTCTCGGCGGGACGGCCTACGGGCCCCCGCATACTGGTTGACCACCGGGCGGCGGACGGATAACAAAACCCTCAGGGGTGACCTGTCCCACATCCCGGTGGCGAACCGAACGAAGGGCGTGAACGGCGTGGACGGCACCGCTCTGGACAGCACCGCTCTGGTCATCGCGGCGAGGAACGGTGACCGGGTTGCCGGGGAACGGCTGGCCGCCCAGTACCTCCCGCTGGTCTACAACGTCGTCGGGCGCGCCCTCAACGGCCATCCGGACGTGGACGACGTGGTGCAGGAGACCATGCTCCGGGCGCTGTCCGGGCTGCCCTCGCTGCGTGATCCGGCCCGCTTCCGCTCCTGGCTCGTCGCCATCGCCATGAACCAGGTCCGCACCCGCTGGTCCGGCCTCGGCCACCGCCCGGCCCCGCTGGAGGCGACCGATGAGCCGGCCGACCCCGCCGCCGACTTCGTCGACCTGACGATCCTGCGCCTCGAACTCTCCGGCCAGCGGCGCGAGACGGCCGAGGCCACCCGCTGGCTGGACGGATCCGAGCGCGATGTGCTGTCCCTGTGGTGGCTGGAGACGACCGGCGACCTCACCCGGTCCGAACTCGCCGAGGCGCTCGGGCTTTCCCCGCAGCACGCCGCCGTACGCGTCCAGCGGGTGAAGAACCAGCTCGACGTCGGCCGCGCGGTCGTCCGGGCCCTGGCGTCCGACCCCCGCTGCCCGGCCCTGGAGGACCTGCTGGGCGACTGGGACGGTACGCCGACGCCGCTGTGGCGCAAGCGGATCGCCCGCCATGTACGCGGCTGCGCCTCCTGCTCCGACGGCAGTGCGGGGCTGGTTCCGCCGGAGGGCCTGCTCTCCGGGCTCGCCCTGGTGGTGCCGCTCTACGACAGCGGGCAGCAGGCGGCGGTGGCCTTCGCCTCATCGGCGGCCCCGGCCGCCGCGTCCGCGTCCGCCCCGGCCCCGGCCGCCGCGTCCGCCCCGGCCGCTTCCGCCCCCGCCACCTCCGCACCGCTCGCCTCCGCCCCCTCCGCCTCCGGCGCGTTCTCGGCAGGGAAGGCGGCGGGGCTCATAGCCGGCGCGGCCGCCGCGGCCGCCCTCGCCGTGCTGATCTGGCCCTCCGCCCCCGCCCCGCCCGCATCACGGGGCGGGGGTGTCACGTACAGCCCGTCGCCCTCGCCCCCGCCGCCCGCGGCCGCCCCCGCCGAGCCGCTTCCGGCGCCCTCCACGGCCTCGCCCTCGCCGACGCCCTCGCCGACGCCGAGCCGTACCGCCGCCTCCCGGGCGCGCCCCGTCGCCCCGTCGCCCGCCGCCCCGCCCGAGCCCGCCGAGCCGCGCCCCCGCCCGGAAGCGGGCGTGGTCACCCGGGTCAACACCCTGCGCGCCGCGAACGGCTGCCCGGAGCTGGAGACCGACCCCCGGCTGACCGCGGTGGCCCAGCGGCACTCCGAGGACATGGCCGCGCACGACTACTTCGACCACACGGACTCCTCGGGCCGGGGCGCGGGCGACCGGGTCGACGCCACGGGCTACGACTGGTCGGCCGTCGGGGAGACCATCGCGACCGGCATGAGCGATCCGGCGGCGGTCGTCGAGGAGTGGCGCGACAGCCCGGGCCGCGACGGCGACATCTTCAACTGCGATTTCGTCCATGTGGGCGTGGGCATCGCCGACTCCCCGCGCGGCCCCTACTGGACCCAGGTGCTGGCCACCCCGCGCTGAGCGGCCCCGGCCGATTGTCAGTGGCGGGTGCCAGACTCGGTCGGCATGGACAACAGCGTGCTTCTCAGGGATGTCGAACCAGCGGACCTGGAGTTCTTCCTCGCGAACGAGCACGACCCGGAGGCGGTCCGGAGATCGCGTTTCCCGCCGCGCGAGCGGGAGGCGTTCATGGCGCACTGGACGTCGAAGGTGCTGGGGGACCCCGCCAACCTCGTGCGGACCGTCGTCGTGGACGGCGAAACGGCCGGGAGCATCGTGGCCTGGTGGGACGGTGAGCGGCGCTACATCGGCTATTGGTTCGGCCGCCCGTACTGGGGTCGGGGCGTCGGCACCCGGGCGTTGACCGCGTTCCTGGAGCGGGAGACGGTACGCCCGTTGTACGCGGACCCCGCCGCCGGGAACACCGGCTCGATACGGCTGCTGGAGAAGTGCGGGTTCACGGCGACCGGCACGGTGCGGTACGGGGAGGACGAGCACGTGGTCCTGGTGCTCGGCGGGGGTGCCTGAGCGACCGCCGCGCCGGGCGGGCCGGCTCCCCGGCGGACCGGTCGGCTTCCCGGCGCCCGGGCAGCCGGGTCAGGCTCCGGGCCGCTGGAGCGGCTTCGCCATGCAGATGCTGCTCTCGTACTCCCGGTAGTGGCCGAACCTCTCGCAGACCGTGTAGCCGCTCGACGCGTACAGCGCGATGGCCTCGGGCTGCTGGTCGCCGGTCTCCAGGACCATCCGGATCCGGCCGGCGGCGCGCGCGTCCTCCTCCAGGGCGGCCAGCATCCGCCGGGCCAGGCCCCTGCCGCGCCCCTCGGGTATCACGAACATCCGCTTGATCTCGGCGTCGCCGTCCCAGTAGCCCTCGTCGTTGCGGTCCTGGGTCCGCCAGCCGCCGGTCGCCACAGGGCGGCCCAGCTCGTCGTAGGCGAGCAGGTACAGGCCGCGCGGCGGGAGGAACATCGAGGGGTCGAGCGGTGTGAGATCGCCCCCATCGCCGTAGCGCTCGTCGTATTCGAGCTGCACCTGGTCGTTGAGTTTGACGGCGTCGGGGTGGTCGAAAGGCCGAGTCTGAATAATCATGCTGAATATCGTATATCTATGCGTAGGGGTGGAGTGGGTACTGTTCCGGGATGCTCACAGTGACCTCCGTGAATGTTAATGGGCTCCGCGCCGCCGCCAAGAAGGGCTTCGTCGAGTGGCTGGCGGGGACCGACGCCGATGTGGTCTGCCTCCAGGAAGTGCGGGCCGAGCTCGCCCAGCTGCCCGAAGGGGTGGGCGCCCCCGAAGGGTGGCACACCGTCCACGCGCCCGCCGCCGCCAAGGGCCGCGCCGGCGTCTCGCTCTACTCGCGGCAGGCCCCCGAGCGGGTCCAGATCGGTTTCGGCGGGTTCGGGGCCCCCGGGGCGGAGGAGTTCGACGCGAGCGGCCGGTACGTGGAGATCGACCTCCCGGGTGTCACCGTCGCGAGCCTGTATCTGCCCTCCGGCGAGGTCGGCACCGAGCGTCAGGACGAGAAGGAGCGCTTCATGGCCGCCTTCCTGCCCTACCTCCAAGGGCTGAAGACGCGGGCCGCGGCGGCCGGCCGCGAGGTCGTGGTCTGCGGCGACTGGAACATCGCCCACCAGGAGGCGGACCTGAAGAACTGGAAGGCCAACCGCAAGAGCTCCGGCTTCCTTCCCGAGGAGCGCGCGTGGCTGACCCGGGTCCTGGACGAGGCGGCTTACGTGGACGTCGTGCGGGCGCTGCACCCGGAGGTCGAGGGGCCCTACAGCTGGTGGTCGTACCGGGGGCGGGCCTTCGACAACGACAGCGGCTGGCGCATCGACTACCAGATGGCGACCCCGGGGCTGGCCGGGCGCGCGGTGAAGGCCTGGGTGGAGCGGGCGGCCACGCACGGCGAGCGCTGGAGCGACCACGCGCCGGTGACGGTCGTCTACGAGCGGTAGCGTCGGGACGCCTGCGGGCGTTACGCCTTCGGGGGCTGCGTGCCGTCCTCGCGGCGCAGCCTCCGGTCGAGGGCCATCGACAGCTCGGCGTCCACCACCGCGCGGGCCAGTGGCCGGAGTTGGGCCGGTTCGGTCTCCTTGGTGTGGGCATGCAGTACGCGTACGAAGATCTCGGCGAGCGCGTCCGCGTGCTCGCGGACGCGGCGGCCCGAGGAGAGCACCGTGGACAGCGGCACCCCTTCCCGTACGAGCTCGGCCGACACCTCCAGGAGGCGGCGGCTGATGTGCACGATCTCGTCCCCGTCCGTGGCGAGATAGCCCAGGTCCAGTGCGGTGGCGAGGTTCTCGGGCGTGACCTCGCCCTCGAAGTAGTCCGCGAGCTGCTCCGGGGTGAGGCGGACCGGGGTCTCCTCGGTCGGTTCGCCCAGGCCCAGCACCTCGGCGACATCGCGGCCGCTCTCGAAGGTGGCCGCCAGGTCGGCGATGCCGTTGAGGGTGTGGCCGCGCTCCAGCAGGCCCGTGATGGTCCGCAGCCGGGCCAGGTGGTGGTCGTCGTACCAGGCGATGCGGCCCTCGCGGCGAGGCGGCGGAATCAGCCCGCGCTCCCGGTAGAAGCGCAGGGTCCGCACGGTGATTCCGGCCTTTTCGGCCAGCTCCTCCATGCGGTATTCGCGGTGCTCGCGTCTTTCGGCCACAGAGGCACCCTATGTTGTACCGCCGGTAACTTTCCTCGGTCCGCCCCCTACCCATCAGTACGGGTCCTGCTCTACCCTCCGAACAATGCCAGTGATTGCTGGCAGAGTCGTGTGGCGTACCGCGGGAGGCGGCAGCATGGCCCAGCAGGAACACGTACGTGTGGCGGTGATCGGAACCGGATTCGGGGGCCTGGGGGCCGCCGTGCGGCTGCGCCGCGAAGGCATCACCGATTTCGTCGTCCTGGAGCGGGCCGACTCGGTGGGCGGCGCCTGGCGCGACAACAGCTATCCCGGCTGCGCCTGCGACGTACCGTCCCACCTCTATTCCTTCTCGTTCGCCCCCAACCCCGACTGGCCGCGCACCTTCTCCGGGCAGGAGCACATCCGCGCCTACCTGGAGCGGGTCGCCGACACCTTCGGGCTCCGCCCGCACATCAGGCTGAACCACGAGGTGAAGCTGATGACCTGGGACAGGGAGAACCTGTACTGGGTGATCGAGTCCGCCGACGGGACCGTGCTCCACGCGGACGTCGTCGTCTCCGCCACCGGGCCGCTCTCCGACCCCAAGACGCCCGACATACCCGGGCTGGACTCCTTCCCCGGCAAGGTCTTCCACTCCGCGCGCTGGGACCACGACTACGACCTGGCCGGCAAGCGCGTCGCGATGGTCGGTACAGGCGCGTCCGCGATCCAGATCGTCCCGGCGATCCAGCCGAGGACCGCGAAGCTCACGCTCTTCCAGCGCACCCCGCCCTGGGTCATGCCGCGCATGGACCGCACGATCAGCAAGGCCGAACGGGCACTGCACCGGGCCGTCCCCGTCACCGGCACGGCGCGCCGCGGACTGCTGTGGGGCATCAGGGAGTTGCAGGTCAGCGCCTTCACCAAGCACCCCGACCAGCTGGGCCTGGTGGAGAAGATAGCCAAGTCCAACATGGCGCGGGCGATCAAGGACCCGGCCCTGCGGGCCAAGCTGACCCCCGACTACCGCATCGGCTGCAAGCGGATCCTGCTCTCCAGCACCTACTATCCGGCCCTCGCCCAGCCCAATGTGGACGTCGTCGCCTCCGGGCTCAGCGAGGTACGCGGCTCCACGGTGGTCGCCGCCGACGGGAGCGAGGCGGAGGTCGACGCGATCGTCTTCGGCACCGGCTTCCATGTGACCGACATGCCGATCGCGGAGCGGGTCGTCGGCGAGGAGGGCATCACGCTCGCCGAGTCCTGGAAGGACGGGATGAACTCGCTGCGCGGCGCGACCGCCGCCGGGTTCCCCAACTGGATGACGATCATCGGACCCAACACCGGGCTCGGCAACTCCTCCATGATCCTGATGATCGAGTCCCAGCTGAACTACATGGCCGACTACCTGCGGCAGTTGAACGTGCTGGGCGGACGCGCCGCGCTCGTGGCCCGCCCCGCCGCCGTCACCGCGTGGAACGACCGGGTCCAGCAGCGGATGAAGCGCACCGTCTGGAACACCGGCGGCTGCACCAGCTGGTACCTGGACGAGGCGGGCCGCAACACCACCGTCTGGCCCGGCACCACGGGTGAGTTCCGGCGGCAGACGCGTTCGGTGGACCTCGCGGAGTACGACGTCGTCCGGGTCGGCGCGGCGGGCGGGACGGGGCGGGCCGCCGGGAGCGGACGCGTACCGGAGCAGCCGGGACGCACCGACCGCGAGACCGTGACCGCCGCCTCCGCTATGGCTTCCGACACGGCTTGCGACGTCGGCTCCGATGCTGGCTCCGGCTCCGGCTCTGGCTCCGGCTCCGGTGCCGGTGCCGTCGTCGAGGAGGCCGCGCGATGAGCCGCCTCCTGCACCGCGACACCGTACCGCCGGTCCCCGCGGCCGAGCTGACCGTCCGCTCCGCCGACGGGACCCGGATCCACGTCGAACTGCACGGCCCCGAGGACGCCCCGGCGGTGGTCCTGGCCCACGGCTGGACCTGCAACACCCGTTTCTGGGACGCCCAGATACGCGACCTGGCCGCCGACCACCGGGTCATCGCCTACGACCAGCGCGGCCACGGGCTCACCCCCGAACCCGGCCCTGGCGGCTACAGCACGGACGCGCTGGCCGACGATCTCGAAGCGGTCCTCGCCGCGACGCTCGCCCCGGGCCGCAGGGCGGTGCTCGCCGGGCACTCCATGGGCGGGATGACGGTGATGGCCGCCGCCGCGCGCCCCGGACTCCGTGAGCACGCCGCCGCCGTGCTGCTCTGTTCCACCGGCAGTACGCGGCTGGCCGCCGAGGCCCGCGTCCTGCCGCTGCGCGCGGGTGCGCTGCGGACCCGGCTCACCACCGCCGTACTGGGCGCGAAAGCACCGCTCGGGCCGGTCAACCCGGTCTCCAGGAAGGTCCTCAAGTACGCCACGATGGGGGCCGGTTCGGCTCCGGACCGGGTCGACGCCTGCGCCCGCATCGTGCACGCTTGCCCACGCCGCGCGCGCGTGGGGTGGGGCCGGGTGCTCGCCGAGCTGGACCTCGCGGCGGGCATGCGCGAGCTGCGGGTGCCGACCGCGGTGATCGCCGGCACGGACGACCGGCTGACCCCGCCGGTCCACGCCCGGTCCCTCGCGGCCGCGCTGCCGGTCGGGCTCGGGCTGACCGAGCTGGCGGGCATGGGGCACATGACGCCGGTGGAGGCCCCGGAGGCCGTCACGGCGAAGATCAGGGAGCTGGTCACCCGGTACGTCGCCACGGGGGCGGCCGCCGAGCGGAAAGCCGCCACGGCGGAGAGGGAGGACGTCGCATGAGCGGCAAGCGGAGCCTTGAGGGCCAGGTCGTCGTCGTCACGGGTGCGGCCCGGGGGGTGGGTGAGCTGCTGGCCCGCAAGCTGTCGGCACGCGGGGCGACGCTGGCGCTCGTCGGCCTGGAGCGGGACGCGCTGAAGAAGGTCTCCGAGCGGCTGCACGGCGAGAGCGACCACTGGTTCGTCGATGTCACCGACCACGAGGCGATGGCCCAGGTGGCGCGCGAGGTGAAGGAGCGCTTCGGCAAGGTCGACGTCGTCGTCGCCAACGCGGGCGTGGCCTCGGGCGGCCCGTTCGCCGACTCGGACCCGGACGCCTGGCGGCGGGTCATCGAGGTGAACCTCATCGGCGGCGCGGTCACCGGGCGGGCCTTCCTGCCGGTGCTGACGGAGAGCCGCGGCTACTTCCTCCAGATAGCGTCGCTGGCCGCGATCACCCCGGCCCCGATGATGACCGCGTACTGCGCGTCCAAGTCGGGCGTCGAGGCCTTCGCGCACAGCCTGCGCGCCGAGGTCGGATACAAGGGCGTCAAGGTCGGCGTGGGCTACCTCTCCTGGACCAACACCGACATGGTGCGCGGGGCGGACCAGGACGACGTGATGCGCGAGCTGCGCCGGCGGCTGCCGTGGCCGATGAACCGTACGTACCCGCTCGGCCCGGCCGTCGACCGGATCGTGGACGGGATCGCGCGGCGCTCCCCGCATGTGTACGCCCAGTGGTGGCTGCGCGGGATGCAGCCGGTCCGCGGTTACCTGCCGTCCGTCATCGCGATCGGCGGGCAGCGCGAGATGCGGCGGTTCGAGCCGCGGCTGCACACGGTGTCGAAGGGGCTGGTGGGGGCCGGGGGAGCGGCGGACCAGGACGCGCGTGCGGAGCGTGCTGACCGTACGTAGCGGTACGAAATGCGAGGGATGTCGGGCCGTGCAACGCTGGGCGAGGCCCCGCAGGGGGCCGTCCCCCACGTACCCCACGCATCCCACAGGAGTGAACAGCATGGGTATTTCGGACCAGTTCAAGGACAAGGCGCAGGAGCTCGCCGACCAGGCCAAGCAGAAGGCGGGTCAGGGCAAGGACGAGGCCAAGGACCGGGCCTCCCAGGGCCGTGACCAGGAGTCGGACTCCTCCTCGGGCATGAAGGACCGTGCCGAGGACGCGAAGGACCAGGCGCGCGAGCGTTTTGACCGTTGACGGTCATTGAGGTGTGACGCGTGCGTGCGCGTCGCTCCAGGAGGCGCATCCGGGTGACCGGGTGCGCCTCCTTCTTTGTCCTCAAGCGCCGGACGGGCTGGAAAGGATGCCCTCAATCGCCGGGCGGGCTGGAATTGGTGGCCGAGGTGGTCATCTTTGAGCCCCTCCGGCGATTGAGGAGCGGGGTCCGGGGCGGAGCCCGGGTGCGGGCTGGAAAAGATGTCCTCAATCGCCGGGCGGGCTTGCACGCCTCGGCGGCAGCGGTGGTCGGCGCAGGTTCGGGGCCGTTTCGTACGACGGCGGGGTCGCCGCCGGGTGCGCGGCCAGCAGCACCAGGGCCAGGCGGACCGCGTCGTCGAGGACGGCGTACCGGCCCTCCGCCCAGTCCAGCGGCGTGCGCAGGGCCTCCACGTCCGGTTCCACGCCGTGGTTCTCCACCGACCAGCCGTACGTGTCGAACCAGGCGGCGTTCATCGGGACCGTGATCACCGTGCCGTCGCCCAGGCGGTGGCGGCCGGTCATCCCGACCACGCCGCCCCAGGTGCGCTGGCCCACCACCGGGCCCAGCTTCAGCAGCCGGAACGCGGCGGTGATCATGTCGCCGTCGGAGGAGGTCGCCTCGTCGGCCAGGGCGACGACCGGACCGCGCGGCGCGTTGGAGGCGTAGCTCACCGCCTGGGCGTTGCGGGTCAGGTCCCAGCCGAGGATCTTGCGGGTGAGGTTCTCCACGACCAGCTCGCTGATGTGGCCGCCCGCGTTGCCCCGTACGTCCACGATCAGGGCGGGGCGGGAGACTTCCAGCCGCAGGTCGCGGTTGAACTGCGCCCAGCCGGAGCCGCCCATGTCCGGGATGTGCAGGTAACCGCATTTGCCACCACTCAACTCCCGTACGACGTCACGGCGTTTGGCCACCCAGTCCTGGTAGCGCAGCGGGCGTTCGTCGACCAGGGGCATGATCGCCACCCGGCGGGACGGGCCGCCGCCCGCCGGGGAGAAGGTCAGCTCCACCGTCGTGCCGCCCGCCGCCGTCAGCAGGGGGTACGGGCCGGCGACCGGGTCCACCGGGCGGCCGTCGACGTGGGTGAGGACCGCGCCCTCCCTGATCCCCGTACCCGCCAGCGGTGAACGGGCCTTGGAGTCCGAGGAGTCGCCGGGCAGGATGCGCTGGACGGTCCAGGCGCCGTCCCGGCAGACCAGGTTGGCGCCGAGGAGGCCGATGGCGCGCTGGTAGTGCGGCGGGCCCTCGTTGCGGCGGGCGGGGGAGACGTACGCGTGCGAGGTGCCCAGCTCGCCCAGCACCTCGCGCAGCAGGTCCGCGAACTCGTCCGGTGACGCGACCCGTTCGACCAGGGGGCGGTACTGGTCCAGCACCCCGTCCCAGTCGATGCCGCACATGTCCGGCTCCCAGAAGTAGGCGCGGATGATCCGCCCCGCCTCGCCGTACGCCTGCCGCCACTCCGCCCCCGGGTCGACCTCGTGCAGGATGCGGCGCAGGTCCAGGAAGACCGTGGAGTCGGTGTCGCCCGCCTCGGTGGCCGGTACGGCGCGGAGTTCGCCGTCGTCCATCACGACCAGGCGGGACGCGTCGCCGCTGACCGCGAACCAGTCGAGGTGGTCGACCAGTTCGGTCCTGCGGGCCTTCGCGATGTTGAAGTGCTCCAGGGTCGGCCGCCCCGACATGTCGGCCGGGTTGGCGAACGTCTCGCCCAGCGCCCCCGAGATCGGCCAGCGCAGCCAGACCAGCCCGCCGCCGCTCACCGGGGCCAGCGCCGAGTACTTGGAGGCGGAGACCGGAAACGGCGTCACCCGGCTCTCCAGCCCCTCGAACTCCACCATGACCGTGGACCCCTCCGGCGTACCGCCGTCCGGCACGTCCACCGGGTCCAGGCCGCCCGCCGCCGGGCGGCCGTCGGGCGAGAGGGCGAAGGGGGACGGGGTCGCCGAGGAGAGCGGGACCAGGTACGGGCGGCAGCCGAGCGGGAAGGACAGGTCGCCGGTGTGGACGTCGTACACCGGGTCGAAGCCGCGCCAGGAGAGGAAGGCGAGGTAGCGGCCGTCGTCCGTGAAGACCGGGTTCTCGTCCTCGAAGCGGCCGTTGGTGACGTCGACGATCACCGGGGCGCCGGGGCCGGAGATCCGGGCCAGCTTGATCTGCCGCAGCGAGCGGCCGATGCCCGGGTGCGACCAGGTCAGCCAGTCGCCGTCGGGGGAGAAGGCGAGGTCGCGCACCGGCCCGTTGACCGAGCGGATCAGCTCGGTGAGGCCGGGGTGCTCGTCGACCGGCGCGGCACTGTCCGGGGCCGCCGCGCCGGTGGCGGCGTGGAGGTCGGCACGGGTCGAGCCGCTGGGGGCCTTCTCTTTCTCTGTCTCCTTCTCGTTCTCCACGGTTTCCAGGGGCTCCGGCTCTCCCGTGTCCAGGAGCAGCAGGCGGCCGTCGTTCGACGCGATGGCGAGGCGTTCCCCCTCGGGGTCGGAGATCATCTCCTGGACCCGGCCCAGCTGCCCGGAGGCCAGCCTGCGCGGCGGGCGGTCGCCGCTGGCGCGCGGCAGGTAGGAGATCTCGACGGCGTCGGGGCCGTCCGCGTCGGTGACGTACGCGACCTGACCGCCGCTGCCGAGCATCTCCGGCAGCCGCACCCGGACGCCGGGGGTGTCGGCGATGGTGCGGGCGGGTCCGTCGCGGTGGGTGAGCCAGTAGAGGCTGCCGCGTACGGTGACGGCGCTGGCCCGGCCGGTCTCGTCGACGGAGAGCGAGTCGACGTTGCTGGCGGCGGGCACCTGGTGGACGCGCCGGCCGGTGCGGGGGCCGCCGAGGCGCACCTCCAGCTTGCGCGGGGTGGCGTCGGGCGACTCCAGGTCCTCGACCAGCCACAGCTCGCCCGCGCACTGGTAGATCACCCGGTGGCCGTCGCTGGAGGCGTTGCGGGCGTAGAAGGCGTCGTGGTCGGTGTGCCGGCGCAGGCCGGTGCCGTCCATCAGGCAGGAGTAGAGGTTGCCGACGCCCTCGTGGTCGGAGAGGAACGCGATGCGGCGGCCGACGAACATCGGGTTGGCGAGGTGGCCGTCGATGTCCGGGAGCAGGCGTTCGCCGTGCAGCCACAGGCGGCCCATGGCCCCGCCGCGGTAGCGCTTCCAGGCGGCCGGTTCGTGCGGGGGCGTGCCGGTGAGCAGCAGGGTGCGGCGCTCGCCGTCGATGTCGGCGACCGCGATGTCGGAGACCGGGCCCCAGGGGAGCCTGCCGCCGGGGCCGCCGTCGGTGGGGACGCTGTAGGCCCAGGAGAAGTACGAGAACGGCTGGTTGTGCGAGGAGACGGCGAGGATCTGGCAGGCCTCGCCCGGATCGGGGCTCCAGCCGCAGACCCGGGCGTCGGTCGAGCCCCAGTGGGTGAGCCGGCGGGCCGGGCCGCCGGCCACCGGGGCGAGGTGGATCTCGGGGTCCAGGGTGCGCCAGGTCGTGTAGGCGATGGAGGAGCCGTCGGGCGAGAAGCGTGGATGGCTGACCCGGGTCCGGTCGACGGTCACCCGCCAGGCCCGTCCGGGGCGGTGCCCGGCGGCGGCGAGGGGGGCGACCCAGAGGTCGTCCTCGGCCGCGAAGCACAGCAAGTCCTGGTGAAGGTGCGGGAAACGGAGATACGCGACGTCGTCACTCACCCCCCAATGTTTTCGGTGCGCGGGGTCCGGGGCAACTTGTGGTGCAGAACACAAGCGAAACGATTTCGTTTCGCTGGGGCGTGCGGGTAGGGTTCAGGTGTACGAAACGGTTTCGTTCGATGGTGAGCGGAACCGCTGAGCGGGACGGACTGTTGAGCATGACGGACTGTTGAGCGGGACACCGGACAGGTGAAGCGAAGGAGGTCGGCGCATGGCACGCACCAGGCTGACCCCCGAGCGTGAGGGCGAGCTGTACGAGGCCGTCCTCGACCTGCTCCGCGAGGTCGGTTACGACGCCCTGACCATGGACGCCGTCGCCGCCCGTACCCGGTCGAGCAAGGCCACCCTCTACCGCCAGTGGGGCTCAAAGCCCGAGCTGGTCGCGAAGGCGCTGCGGCACAACAAGCCGGGGAACCTCGCGGACATCGACACCGGTTCGCTGCGCGGGGACTTCCATGCCGCGCTGAGCCGGACCGACGACTGCCAGATGGAGAAGGACGCCGCGCTGATGCGGGGCCTGAGCCATGCCGTCCATGAGTACCCCGAGCTGCTCCAGGCCCTGCGCGAGCTGCTGATCGAGCCGGAGATGACCGGCTTCGACCAGTTGCTGCAACGGGCGATGGACCGGGGTGAGCTGCGCCCGGGCAATCCGGCGCTGAAGTACATCCCGCACATGCTGGTCGGCGCGCTGGCCGCCCGGCAGCTGATCGAGGACCGTCCTGTCGACCAGGAGTTCCTCATCGACTACGTGGATTCCGTGGTTCTCCCCGCCCTCGGTGTCTGACGTCCCCGTCCCACCCGTACGGCCCTCTCCCCGACGCTCCACCTGACACGCCGCTCTCGTCGTCGGGCTGGTTCCTCACGCCCAATTCCACGCATACGACCTGACCGGGAGTACGCCCCCGTGGCCACTTTCCTCTACAAGCTCGGACGGCTCACCTTCCGCCGCCGCCGCTTCGTCGCCCTGATCTGGGTGGCGCTGCTGGCGGTCGCCGGAGTCGGTTTCGCCACCGCGTCCACCGACACCTCCAACTCCTTCTCCATTCCTGGTACGGAGGCGCAGCGCGCCTTCGACCTGCTGGAAGAGCGCAACCCCGGCACCAGGGCCGACGGCGCCACCGCCCGGGTCGTCTTCAAGGCGCCCGGCGGCGAAAAGGTGACCGACCCCGCCAACAAGAGCGAGATCTCCGGCATCGTCAAGGAGCTGGAGTCCGGCTCGGAGCAGATAGCCTCGGTCGCCGACCCGTTCGAGACGCAGGCCGTCAGCCAGAACGGTTCGACGGCGTACATCTCGGTCGGCTACGAGGTCAGCTCCATGGAGCTGACCGAAGAGACCCGGGAAGCCCTGAAGGACGCGGCCAAGGACGCGCAGAGCAGCGGAATGAAGGTGGAGATCGGCGGTGACGCCCTCCAGATCATGCCGCACACCGGGACCGCCGAGGTCATCGGCGTGGCCATCGCCGCCGTCGTCCTGGTCATCACCTTCGGCTCGCTGGTCGCCGCCGGACTCTCCCTGCTGACCGCGCTCATCGGCGTCGCGATCGGGGTCGGGACGATCACCGCGCTGGCCGACGTTCTGGATCTGGGCTCCACCACCGCGATCCTCGCCACGATGATCGGCATCGCGGTCGGCATCGACTACGCCCTCTTCATCGTCTCCCGCTACCGCGCCGAACTGGCCGAGGGCCGGGAACACGAGGAAGCCGCCGGACGGGCCGTCGGCACGGCCGGGTCCGCGGTCGTCTTCGCGGGACTGACCGTGGTCATCGCCCTCGCCGGCCTCTCCGTCGTCAACATTCCGATGCTGACGAAGATGGGCCTGGCCGCCGCCGGCGCGGTCGCCGTCGCGGTCCTCATCGCGCTCACCCTCGTGCCTGCCGCCCTCGGCTTCGCGGGCAGGCGGGTCATGGGCCGCAAGGTGCGCAAGGCGGCCGAGGCGGAGAAGAGCACCGAGGCCAAGCCGAACATGGGCACCCGCTGGGCGCGGTTCGTGCTGCGCAAGCCGGTCTGGGTCATGCTCGTCGGCGTTCTCGGCCTCGGCATCATCGCCGTACCGGCGGCCTCGCTGGAGATGGGCCTGCCCGACGACGGCGCCCAGTCGGAGTCGACCACGCAGCGTCAGGCGTACGACATGCTCTCGGACGGCTTCGGCCCCGGGTTCAACGGTCCGCTGATGGTGGTCGTCGACACGAAGAACAGCTCGGACGGCAAGGCCGCCGCCTCGCGGGTCGCCGAGGAGATCGAGTCGATCGGCGTCAGCGCCGTCATCCCGCCCGCCTTCAACAAGGCCGGTGACACCGCGACGATCACGGTCATCCCCAAGGACCGGCCGTCCTCCCACGCCACGGAGGAGGTCGTCCACGACATCCGTGACGCGGGTCAGGACGTCAGGTCCGACACCGGGGCCGAGGTCCTGGTCACCGGCGCCACCGCGATGAACATCGACTTCTCGCAGAAGATGAACGACGCGCTGCTGCCCTACCTGGCGCTCGTCGTCGGTCTCGCGTTCCTGCTGCTGATGCTGGTCTTCCGGTCGATCCTCGTCCCGCTGAAGGCGGCCCTGGGCTTCCTGCTCTCGGTGGTCGCGGCCCTCGGTGCGGTCGTCGCGGTCTTCCAGTGGGGCTGGCTCGGCTCGCTCTTCGGCGTCGAGCAGACCGGTCCGATCATGAGCATGATGCCGATCTTCATGGTCGGCGTGGTCTTCGGCCTCGCGATGGACTACGAGGTCTTCCTCGTGACCCGGATGCGCGAGGCGTACGTTCACGGCGAGAGCCCCGGGCAGGCCATCGTGACCGGCTTCCAGCACGGCGCGCGGGTGGTCACGGCCGCGGCGGTGATCATGATCGCGGTCTTCTCCGGCTTCATCGGCTCCAGCGAGCAGATGATCAAGATGATCGGCTTCTCGCTGGCGGTCGCCGTTCTCTTCGACGCGTTCGTGGTGCGGATGGCGATCGTGCCCGCCGTCCTGGCCCTGCTCGGCAAGCGGGCCTGGTGGCTGCCGCGCTGGCTGGACCGGGCGCTGCCCAACGTGGACGTGGAGGGCGAGAAGCTGCAGAAGCAGCTGACCGACGATCCCGGCTCCGAGCAGGGGCCCGGGGACGGCGGCGGCGAGGGTGAGCGCGAGCTCGCCCGCGTCTGACCCGTCCGTCCCGACGGCGCCCTCCCAGCTCCGGGGCCGCGTCTGAGCGGAGCGTGACCCCGGAAGCGCCGGTTACCTGTGGGGACGGGGACCGGGGCACAGCGAAAGCCCCCGTGCGCACTGCACGGGGGCTTTCCTCTTGCGGTGTTCCTCCGGTCGAGGGCGGGCGAGGCGTGGGCGAGGCGCGGGCGGGGCGCCGCACGACGGTCGGCGCGTCGCACGCGTTCAGCGGGCCGCACGCGTTCAGCGCGCCGCACGCGGTCAGCGCGCCGCCGGGTCGCGGAGGAACAGCGACTTCGACCACAGGTAGCCGAGCACGACGAGGCCGACGCTCCAGCCGACGGCCAGCCAGCCGTTGTGGCCGATCTCGGTGCCGAGGAGCAGGCCGCGCAGGGTCTCGATGACGGGGGTGAAGGGCTGGTACTCGGCGATCGGCTGGAACCAGCCGGGCATGGTGTCGGCCGGGATGAAGGCGCTGGAGATGAGCGGGAGGAGGATCAGTGGCTGTGCGCTGTTGGCGGCGGCCTCCGCGTTCGGGCTGGACATGCCCATGCCGACCGCGACCCAGGTGAGCGCCAGGGCGAAGAGCGTGACCAGCCCGAAGGCGGCCAGCCACTCCAGGGCGGTGGCGTCGACGGAGCGGAAGCCGATGGCCACGGCGACCGCGCCGACCAGGACCAGACTGGCGAGGATCTGGAGAACGCTGCCGACGACGTGCCCGGTGATCACGGAGCTGCGGTGGATCGCCATGGTGCGGAAGCGGGCGATGATGCCTTCGGACATGTCGGTGGAGACGGACACCGCGGCCCCGATCACGGTGGAGCCGATGGTCATCATCAGGATGCCCGGGACTATGTAGGCGATGTAGTCGGAGCGGTCTGCGCCGCCGATGCCCGCGCTCATCACGTCGCCGAAGATGTAGACGAAAAGGAGCAGGAGCATGACAGGTGTGAGGAGCAGGTTCAGGGTGAGGGAGGGGTAGCGCCGGGCGTGCAGAAGGTTGCGGCGCAGCATGGTGTTGGTGTCGCGGACGGCGAGGGCGAGGGTGCTCATCGGAGGTTCTCCTTCGGCTGGTCGGCCTGTGCGGGCACGGTGGTGGAGGCGGTGAGGGCGAAGAACACGTCGTCGAGGTCGGGGGTGTGGACGGTGAGTTCGTCGGCCTCGATGCCGGCCGAGTCCAGCCAGTCGAGGATGGAGCGCAGTTCGCGCTGGCTGCCGTCGCTGGGGATGGAGAGCGACAGGGTTTCGTCGTCGGGGGCGGCCCCGGTCAGTGCGGAGGCGGCGGACCGGTAGGTGTCGGGGTCGGTGAAGCGGAGCTTGACGTGGCCGCCGGGGACGATGCGCTTGAGCTGGTCGGCGGTGCCCTGGGCGGCGATCTTCCCGTTGTTGAGGACGGTGATGCGGTCGGCGAGTTCGTCGGCCTCTTCGAGGTACTGGGTGGTGAGGAAGACGGTGACGCCGTCGGCCACCAGGCCGCGGATGATGCCCCACATGGTGTGGCGGGAGCGTGGGTCGAGGCCGGTGGTCGGTTCGTCGAGGAAGATGATCCGCGGGGAGCCGACCAGGGTCATGGCGATGTCGAGGCGGCGCTTCATGCCGCCGGAGTAGGTGGACGCGGGCTTCTTCGCGGCTTCCACCAGGTCGAAGCGGTCCAGGAGTTCGGCGGCGACGCGTCGTCCTTCGCGCTTGGGCAGGTGGTGGAGGTCTGCCATGAGGAGCATGTTCTCCTCGCCGGTGATCAGTCCGTCGACGGCGGAGAACTGGCCGGTGACGCCGATCGTGGCGCGGATGGCCTGGGCGTCGGTGGCGAGGTCGTGCCCGCCGACGCGGATCTCGCCGGAGCCGGCGCCGGGGGAGATGAGGGTGGAGAGAATCTTGACCGCGGTGGTCTTGCCGGCGCCGTTGGGGCCGAGCAGCGCGAAGACCGTACCGGCCGGGACGGCCAGATCGATACCGTCCAGGACGGCCTTGTCGCCGTACGACTTCCGCAGCCCGTTCGCCGCGATGGCTGGATGAGTCATGGTCGTTGCTCCTCGAAGAGTGCGTTGGGGCGGGTGCGTTCGGGGGGTGCATTGGGGTGCGTTCGTGGGGCGTGTTCGGGGGGTGTGTTCGCGGTGCGAGGCGGGCGGTCGGAGACTGCGGGCGATCAGAGGCTGCGGGCGGTGATGTCGCCGTGGGAGGTGGTGGCGCGGATGTCGAGTCCGGCGGTGCCGTCGTTCTTGAGGGCGTTGCTGACGCGGCCGTGGTCGGTGCCCGCGTCCAGGGCGGCCGAGACACCGGCGGCGGCGGTGACCGAGATGTCGCCGGACCGGGTACGGAGCACGACCGTGCCGCGCACGGCTTCGGCGATCCGGATGTCGCCCCGTGTGGTGCTGATCTCCGAGGGGCCGCCCAGCCGGCCGACCTCGACGTCGCCCTCGATCGCGGTGAGGCGGAGGCTCGCCGCCTCGTCGATCTTGATCCGGCGGTAGGCGCCGTCGAAGGCGACATCGCCGAGGCGTCCGACGCCGCGGAGTTCGGCGGCGCCCGAGCGCGCCTCGACGTGGGATCCGGCGGGCAGTTGGACGGTCACCTCGACGGAACCCGAGTCGCCGAGGAGCCGGTTTCCGGCCGCCGGGACCGCGATGCGCAGGACGCCGTCGCCGTAGGCGACCTCGATCCGGTCGGCGGCCTTCACGTCCCGGCTCCTGGAGGCGTCGGCGGGCCGGACCTCGACGGTGGCGTCGCCTCGGTCGGCGGCGATGAACTGGACGCGTCCGGCGGGGATGTCGAGGACGGCGGTGACCGGGGCGGTGGTGTCGAACTTCTGCATCGTGCTCTCCTTGCACTCGTCGTTTCCGATGAGGGAAAGCTACGTTGCATTTACGGATCGCTCAACATGTTCGTTGCAAGCAATCTTTGTATCCGCAGCTCAGGGTCGTTAATTCGTTGCAATGCGCCTCGCGCTTAACGCAACGTCAGCTAGTGGTGCGTTGCAATAGATTGAGGGTGAACGCTAGGGTGGGGGCTCCGTGGACCACGAAGGAGAACCCGATGCCGGGAGGCAGGCTCACTCAGCAGGAACGTCAGCAGATCGCGCTGGGGCTGGCCGACGGCCTCGCCTATGCGGAGATCGCCAGGCGCCTGGACCGTCCGACCTCGACCATCACGCGTGAGGTGATGCGCAACGGCGGCCCCGCCGCTTATCGCGCCGACCTGGCTCACCGCGCCACCGAGCACCGTGCGCACCGGCGGAAGCAGGCCGCCCCCCGGGAGCCGCAGGCGTCGGCACAGCCCTACGGGCGCGATGCCGAGGCCGTGCGGGAGTACGAGGAGCAGTTCACCACCGGCATCATGAGTTCGGGCATGCCGTTGATGATGTCCCGGGTGCTGGCCTGCCTCACTCTCACCGACTCGGGCAGCCTCACCGCCCCTGAGCTCGCCCAGCGTCTCCAGGTCAGCCCGGCGTCCATCTCCAAGGCGATCGCGTTCCTCGACAGTCAGGGCATGGTCCGCCGGGAACGCGACGAGCGCCGGCGCGAGCGCTACATCGTCGACGACGACATTTGGTACCAGTCGATGATGGTCAGCGCCCGGGCCACCGCCCAGCTGGTCGACACCGCGCGGCAGGGGGTGGGTGTCCTCGGCCCCGGTACTCCGGCCGCCATCCGCATGGAGAACGTCGCCCGCTTCCTCGACTTCGTCTCCGAGGGCATAGCGCGCGCCGCCGAGCAGGCCCGCGACATTCTTCACACGGTGCCCGCGCCGGATGCGGCGTCGGATGCGGCACCGGCTACGGCGTCGGCACCGGCGCCGGCCGTTGCGCCGGACGCGACGTCGGCTACGGCGCCGGACGCGGCGTCGGGCGGCCCGGCCGGACCGGGTGCAGGCCGCGGCTGAGCAACTCTCCCGGGCGCTCGCCCTGGCGGCCCTGGACGGCGGCGCTCAGCCCCGGGCGGGCTGCGCGCCCCGCTCGGGTTGCGTGCCCTGTTCCGTCTGTGCGCCGCCTTCCGTCTGTGCGCCCCGGTTCGTCTGCGTGCTGCGGTCCGTCTGCGTGCTGCGCTCGGGGCGGGCGGTGCGGGCCGGTGGCTGCGGCTGGGATTCCCGGCCGGCGTTCGGCGGGGTGGCCGGTGTCTGTGCACGGGTGCGGGCGAGGAAGCGGATCAGCGTCCGGATCTCGAACTGGAACACCTCGACCCCGTCCGTCGAGTGCAGCTCCACGATCAGCTGCGTACGGCCGCACGGCCAGACACGGACGTCGCCGCGCTCGATCGGGGTCCGCAGGCCGCGCTCCAGGAGGTCGCGGCCGAAGGACCAGTCGGTGCCGTCGGGCAGTCCTATGTGGACGGCACGCCGCTCGTCGGCGGGGTCGTAGCGCAGGTCGACGGGGACCGGGCGGGTCAGGGGGCCATCGGTGATGAGCCGGGCGCGCGCATGTACTTCGATCACAGGGGACATGGGCCGGCTCCTCCTATATATGCGTAGCTCTGCCCTCTAATGTCCCATATTTTGCGGAAGTGGCACGATGAGTGCGATCTACCTGCCGGGCTTCCGCCCTTGCACACAGTTCGCAGGAGGGCACTGCTCTTGATGGGTTCATGGCCTCGCCCGCAGGACCTGGTCCGCACGGGCGTGGAGACCGTGCGGACCCGGCGGGAGACGGAGCCTCCCCTGCGTGTACCCGGTGGTTTCATCGATGCACCTGCCGACGTCACCGCGCTGACGGTCACCCACGATCTGCCGTACGCCCCTTGGCTCTGGTTCCGTCGGCGTAAACAGGTCGTGACAGCACGGTGGTCACGGCGACCCGCTCCCCGAACACCCTGCCGGGACGTGCACCATGGGGGGATGAGCGGGAGCGCGGGAGTGAGCACGACGGCGGGCGCGGAAGCGGAATCGGGATCGGGATCAGGCACGGGAGCGGAACCGGGCCCGGGGGCTGAACCAGGCACGGTATCGGGATCAGGCACGGCAACCGAACCACCACACACGGGAGCGCACGTCACCGGGACCGAAGCGGGGGCCGAAGCCGGGACCGAAGCAGGGGCCCCAGCCGTCACCGTGGACGTCCGGGGCACGGTCGCGCCCGGGTTCGAGCCGGTCGCGGAGGCGTTCGTCCGCAACTTCGAGCAGCGCGGGGAGCGCGGAGCGGCCGTCGCCGTCTACCGCCACGGGCGCAAGGTCGTCGACCTGTGGGCCGGTACGCGCGACGTCGACGGCACCGAACCGTGGGCCGTCGACACCGTCCAGATCGTCCGCTCGGCGGGCAAGGGCATCGCCGCCGCCGTCCCCCTGCTGCTCCACCAGCGCGGGCAGGTCGACCTGGACGCCCCGGTCTCCACCTACTGGCCGGAGTTCAAGGCGAACGGCAAGGAACGCGTACTCGTCCGCGACCTCCTCGCCCACCGGGCCGGGGTCCCCGCCCTGGACACCGCCCTCACCCCCGCCGAGGCCGCCGACGGGGTCTCCGGGCCCGCCGCCGTCGCCGCCCAGCGCCCGCAGTGGGAGCCCGGCACCGACCACGGCTACCACGCCCAGACCTACAGCTGGCTGATCGGCGAACTGGTCCGCCGCGCCACCGGCCGCACCATCGGCCGCTGGATCGCCGAGGAGATCGCCCGCCCGCTCGGTCTCGACTTCTGGTTCGGGCTCCCGGCCGACGAGGCCCACCGCATCGGCCGCATCGGCCCGGTGGAGCCCCCGGCGGCGGCCACCGCGTCGGGCGCCCTGCGCGTACGCGCCAAGCGCTCCGTCGTCGAGGCCTACCGGGACCCGGACTCCCTCACCCGCAGGGCGTTCGGCGCGATCGACCCGTTCCCCGACGAGAACGACCCCGCCTACCGCGCGGCCGAACTCCCCGCGTCGGGCGGCATCGCGACCGCCCGGGGCCTGGCCCGCTGCTACGCCGCGATGATCGGCCCCGTCGACGGCCACCGCCGCCTGTTCGCCCCCGCCACGCTCACCCTGGCCCGTACGGAGGAGTCGGCGGGCCCGGACCGGGTGCTGGTCGTCAACACCCGCTTCGGCCTGGGCTACATGCTGCACGGCCCGGCGGCGCCGCTGCTGGGCCCCGGATCGTTCGGGCACCCGGGCCGGGGCGGCTCGCTGGGCTTCGCGGACCCGGAGTCGGGCATCGCGCTGGGCTATGTCACCAACGGCCTCCAGAAGGGAGTCACCGCCGACCCCCGTGCCCAGGCCTTGGTCAGGGCAGTACGGTCGGCGCTATGACTCCAGCATCCGACCGGACCCCGGCCGCCCGCTTCGCCGGATACAGCGTCCTGATCACCGCCGCCGGCCAGGGCATCGGCGCGGCGACGGCCCGCCGCCTGGCGGCGGAAGGGGCCTCCGTTCTCGTCACCGACCTCGACGCGAAGCGCGCCGCCCACACGGCGGCGGCGATACGCGAGGCGGGCGGCACCGCCGAATCCCTCGTCTGCGACGTGGCCGACCGGGCGGCGGTCGAGGCGGCCGTGGCCCAGGCGGTCGCCGCCTTCGGCCGGCTCGACGTCCTGGTGAACAACGCCTACGCGGCGGGCGAGGACGAGCCGCTCTTCGAGGAAGAGACGGACGAGGTCTGGGAACGCGACCTGGACATCACCCTCTCCGGCCCGTTCCGCTGCGCCCGCGCCGCGCTGCCGCACCTGGTCGCCTCGGGCCGGGGCGCGATCGTCACCATCGGCTCGGTCAACGGCGAACAGGACTTCGGCGGCCACGCGTACAGCGCCGCCAAGGCGGGCCTGACCAGCCTCACCCGTACGCTGGCGGGCCACGCCGGACCGCGCGGCGTACGCGTCAACCTGGTCGCCCCCGGCACGATCCGCACCGACGCCTGGGCGGGCCGCGACGCCGAACTGGACCGGGCCGCCGCCCTCTACCCGCTGGGCCGCGTCGGCACCCCCGAGGACATCGCGTCCGCCGTCGCCTTCCTCGCCTCCAGCGACGCGGCCTGGATCACCGGGACGACGCTGCGCGTGGACGGCGGGATCCTCGCGGTGAACACGGGCTTCCGGCAGGCGATGGCGCAGCCGTAAGGACGCAGCCGCAGCCGTAAATCCGTGGTCGGGCACCGCTCGGGGGACCTACCCTGCGCGGGTGATCGACCACGGACACTCCGACAACACCGGCCGCCCCGTCACCCTCCACGAGGTGGACGCGGACAACTGGCGGGCGGTCGCCGACAGCGCGCCCCGCGACGACCAGCGCGACTGGGTCCCGGCCCTGGCCGCCCGCTACCTGGTACTGAGCAGCCGCGAGGACACCTGGACCTCACTCGCCGTCTGCGCGGGCGACGAGGTCGCCGGACACCTCATGTGGGCCCGGGACGAGGACGGTTCGCACTGGATCGGCGGCATGCTGATCGACGCCGCCCACCAGGGCGCGGGCATCGGCCGGGCCGCCGTACGGACCCTGGCGTCCTGGCTCTCCACCCGAGAGGACGGCACGGCGGTGCGCCTCTCCTACGCTCCGGAGAACCAGGCCGCCGCACACCTGTACACCTCGCTCGGCTTCCGCCCGACGGGGGTGGAGGAGGACGGGGAGGTGGTGGCGGAGTGGGGGTAGCGGCGTGGAGCGGGGGAGGCTCCGGCTTCCGGCGGCTTCACGGGAGAGTGCTCGCGTATTGCTCGCGCTCCCTGTAGTGATTCCGCGCGCTCTATTTGCCGACAAGGTGTCGGTATCTACTGAGTGCATGACCACACTCACCGAACGGCTGTTACCGGCCGCCGGCCCCGACGGCGTCAATCCCTCGCGTGCCCGATCCGCCGTGCGCACCCTCTACGCCCGCCCTGCGCTCACCTCCGCGGACCTGAGTGCCCCGCTCCTCGCCCTCCCTGACGGGCACCCAGGGACCGGAAGGCTCCCTGGGGCGGTGCAGCTTTCGGACGTACGGCGGACTGTGGCCCGCTGGAAGGGACTCGGCATCGGGGGCGTCAAGGCATTCGCCCTTGGCCACGACCGCGACAAGGCCGGGTCAACAGGCGTGTCCGCAGACAACCTCATGGTTCAGGTGGTTTCCGCGATCAGAGAAGCCACACCGGACCTGGCCGTTACCACAGAAGTGTGCGGCTGTTCCTGGACCAGCAGTGGCGAGTGTGTGTTGCGCACCCCCGCCGGAGGTATCGACCTTGACGCGACCTACCGGCTGATGGGTGAGATGGCAGTTCAGCACGCCGAGGCGGGAGCCGATGTCGTATCGCCCACCGCGATGCTCGACGGCTCGGTGCAAGTTGTCCGTGCCTCCTTGGACGACAGTGGGCTCCGTGACGTCGGCGTGAACCCCAACCTGGCGATCCACACGACGCTGTACGGGCCGTTCAAAGCCTTGATGGCCACAGACCCGGCCGCCGGTCACCGGCGTGGACTGCAGCTCGAACCGGGCCGGGCTCAGCGCGATACTCTTGTCCAGGCCCGGCGCTGGATCGCCGAGGGCGCGGACTCACTCACCCTCCAGCCGGTCATGACGGCGGTCGATGTACTCGTCCGACTCCGGGCTGACCAGGAGGCACCGCTCGTCGCGTACTCCACCTCCGGCGAATGGCTCGCGCTCAGAGAGCTGGGATCCGAGGGCATGACCGAGTACCTCGCCATGCTCCGCCGCGCGGGCGCGGACCACGTGCTGACGTTCGCCGCCGAGCAGGTGGCCACACACCTGGAGCGGAACCGTGGATGACCGCCCGTACTTCCGCCCGGCTGCCCTCGACGCGATTTTCGCGGATGCTAACCGTCTCGGATTCGCCATGTCGTGCGAGGACCGGACCGGGTCCCTCCTCGCCACGCTCGCCGCGTCCAAGCCCGGTGGGCACCTGGTCGAACTGGGAACAGGGGTCGGTGCCGGGGCGTCCTGGCTGCTCCACGGCATGCGCCCCGATGCCCGTCTGACCTCTGTCGAGATGGACCCCGAACACCAGGCTGTTGCCGCCGGCCACCTGGGCCAGGACGCCCGCGTCTCCTTCGTGACGGCAAACGCCGAGGCTTGGCTCGACAGCTACGCCGGGCCGCCCCTCGCCCTCGCCTACGTCGACTGCCGCCCCGGAAAGTTCCATCTCCTGGACGACCTCATCGGACTGCTGGAGCCTGGCGGCCTTTACGTCGTCGACGACCTGTTGCCGCAGCCCACCTGGCCCGGCGACCACCAGGCACGGGTCGACGAGTTCCTCGCACACCTGCCCGAGCAGTCCAACCTGCTTGGAACCACCGCAACATGGGCATCGGGGCTTCTTGTCGGAACTCGCATCTGACGGTCTATCGTGAGTTCCATGTCCGCCGATCTCATTCGCATCGTGTCCCGTGACTCGCCCATGGCACTCGCCCAGGTGGAGCGCGTCCGCGCCGAGCTGGCCGCCCTCCACCCCGACTCCCGTACAGAGGTCGTCCCGGTCAGGACGACGGGCGACAAGTGGATGGGTGACCTCAGCGCGGTCGAGGGCAAGGGCGCGTTCACCAAGGAGGTGGACGCGGCTCTCCTCGCCGGGGAGGCCGACCTCGCGGTGCACTGCGTCAAGGACATCCCGGCGGACCGGCCGCTGCCCGCAGGTACGGTCTTCGCCGCGTTCCTCCGGCGCGACGACATCCGTGACGCGCTGATCCACCCCGGCGGCCTGCACCTCGACGAGCTTCCCGCCGGGACGTGTATCGGTACGTCGTCCGTCCGCCGCGCCGCCCAACTCGCCGCGTCGCACCCGCACCTCCGCTGTGTACCGATGCGCGGCAACGCCAACCGGCGGCTGGACAAGCTTGCCGCAGGTGACGCCGATGCGTTGCTCCTTGCCGCCTCCGGGCTGGAGCGCATCGGCCGCCCCGACGTGATCACCGAGATCCTGTCGCCCGAGGTGATGTGCCCGCCGATCGGTGCGGGGGTCCTCGCCCTGCAGTGCCGTGAGGGCGACAGCGACCTCATCGACGCCGTGAGCGGGCTCGGCGACCCGGCGGCACACCGTGAGACGACGGCCGAGCGGATGTTTCTGCATGTGCTGCAGGGGCACTGCAACAGCCCCATCGCCGGGTACGCCCGAGTGGAACGGAACGGCGACCTGTCGCTCCGCGCCAAGGTGTTCACCCCCGATGGCAAGACCGTCCTCAACGCCCATGAGTGGGCCGGAGCGCTGGACCCGGCCACCCTGGGCACCTCCGTCGCGGTCAGCCTGCTGCGCCAGGGGGCGAGGGAACTGATCGACGGCATCGCCCACTGACCGCCTGCCCACCCGGGCGACTCAGCCGCAACGCCGCAGCCGCGCCCGGAGCCGGGACATGACCGTCTCCGGGGTGCCGGGAAGCGCCGCCGCGAGTGTGAGGGCGGCCCTCAGGTGTTCGGCCGTGGCGGTCCGGTCCTCGGGCACCGCTTGTACGAGCCGCGCTTCGTCCATCGGGACCAGGCAGTACCGCCAGGCCGGGTGGCCGTGCGACCTGGCGTAGCGGGCGGTCAGCAGCTCGGCGGGGGTCAGCGCTTCCGGCCTGCGGAGAAGGATCACCGCGAGCCCCGCCTGCCGGACGAGACGGCAGATCTGCTCGGGCTCGGCCTCGTTGCGGCGGTGGTCGTCGTGGACCTGGTAGATCAGGCCGTACACGAGCAGCGCCTCGCGTTCGGTGAGCGGGCTCGGCAGCCGTACGTCCCGCCAGAACGCCTCGACGGCGGTCGCGTCCACCAGGGGCCGTGGCCCTGACCCGCCCGTGGAGGTCGTCAGCCGTACGGCTCCGAGGGCGACGGCGGTCTCGGAGAGCCGCCGCCGGTAGTCGAGCCCCTGGAGGAGACCGTGGTGGAGACCCGGCGCAGCCTCCGGGCCGTCGGCCGCCCGGACCGCCCGCTCCACGCCCTCGACCGTCTCGCCGTCCGTCCATTCCAGCGACCACCGCCCCGTGTCCGGGTCGTGGACCGCCTCGAACTCCACCCCCGACTCCCGTGTGAGCAGGGCGACAAGGGCGTGGTGCGGGTCGGCCTCGCGGGGCGGTGTCCTGTCTCTGTCCGGCACGGTGCCCAACTACCGCTCGGCGCTCAGGGCCATCAGCATCGTGGGGTCGGTCACGGGGACGAACCCGACCTTGGCGTACAGCTCGTGGGCGTCGAGTGTGGCGAGGAGAGTCCGCTTGAGCTCGTACGGGGCGAGGTGGTCGCGTACGGCGGTCGCCAGCCGTACGCCCAGGCCCCGGCCGCGATGCGCCGGGTCCACGTAGACGTCGCACAGCCAGGCGAAGGTCGCCCGGTCCGTGACGACCCGGGCGTAGGCGACCTGGGCCCCGTCGGGGCCGTAGACACCGAAGTTGAGCGATCCGCGCATGGACCGCTCGACGAGGTCACGGCTGCGGCCGAGTGCCCAGAAGGCGTCGGTGGAGAGCCAGTGATGCACCAGGCCGATGTCGATGCGGTCCGGGTCGGTGTCGATCTCGTACCAGTCGGCGCCCTGGTTCCCGTTCCCGTTCCTGTTCTCGTCTTCGCTGCGCGTTATGGACGTCATGGGCTGGGATCGTAGCCCCGGCCCCCGGCCCCCGGCCCCCGGCCCCCGGCCCCCGGCCCCCGGCCCCCGGCCCCCGGCCCCCGGCCCCCGGCACCGGTGGCGTCCGCGAGCGTTGGCCGGACCGTACGACAAGCCGGCCCGGTTGATGGGCGCGCACGGTCGGCCGGATGATTGCCCCCGAGGGGATTCAGGCGTGTCGCTCGCCGCGTTGGGACAGCGCTGTCTCCAGGCGGGCGATGTCTTCGGCGTCCTTGGGCCGGCGCGGCATACCGGGCATCCAGACCGGAGTCATTCGCTTGATCTCGATCTGTCCCTGTGGGCTGACGATGGAGGCCTCCAGGCCGGCCAGGCGACCAGGGGCGGCCGCGGGCATGGCCTCGGGCCACAGGGTGCCGGCCCACGGGCCGCCGGCGACGCAGGTGCGGCCGGCCTCGTCCTCGGCCAGGAGCGTGACGCTGATTTCCAGACCGGCTTTGGCGAAGTCGAGCTGCTGCTGTGGCGGTGGTCCGGGGACCGGCTCATAGCCGCTCCGCGCCAGGGCGGCGGCCAGCTTCCCCGCACCGGCCTCCCATGCGAACCAGTCGATGTCCCCGTGGTCCCGCGTGATCTCGCCGAGGAAGAAGTCCATCGCCCAGCCACCGCGAAGCCACACGGCGACATCGTTCGCCTCGGCGACCTCCAAGACCTCGGCAATGAGCCGGAGCTGCTGATCAGCACGTCGGGTGTCCACAGTTCGGCAGACTATGCGGCACCCGCCATCCCCGGCACCCGCCACCCTCGATAGCGCAAACGTCTGCGTGCATGGGGCGAGGGACCTCATGATCCGTGTGTGAAGACGCGCGGAAGGCGCAGCATCATGACTGGCGGGCAGACCGAGGAGGGGACGGGGGGCGGGAGACTCCGGACGGCCCGCGCTCCGGCGCACCATCGGCGCGGCATCGGGCGTCTCGTCGGGGCCGGACGACCGCCGGTGGTTCGGGCGATCCGCTTCCGCCCCAACGCATCCGACCCCGTCGACGAGGACGACGCGTTCGTCGACGGACGCCCAACGACGTGAAGGAGAGCCACCGATGAGGTTCGGACGCACGGGCCGGCCGGCCCGCCCGGAAGAGGACCGATTCGCCGAGGGGCACCTCGCCGTCGGCGTGATCGAGGACGCGATCGAGGAGGGGCCCAGCGAGGTGCAGGGCCCCGACATACTCGTCATCAGCGCCGACACGCCGCAACACGGCGTCCTCCGCCGAAGGGTGATCTGCCCGCTGTCGATGTCCGGCAGTGGAGGCCGCCTGGTCGGACAGTCGGTCGGCTTCCGGCACGTCACCCACGACCCCGACGACCTGGACGACGTGCTCGTCGTCCGATGGCCGGAGGAGGTCAGGAAGGCCCTGGAACCGTTGCGTCCCGAGGGGCCGGGGGCGGGGCGCGCACGGGCGTGGGGGCTCCTCGCCCAGTGCAGCGCGGTCGTCTCGGCGCTGGGAATCCTGCTGACCGCGGTGATGCTCATCGGCGTGGTGTTCACCGCCGGCGAGCTGTTCGCGGATCTGCCGGCATGGTTCCGGCCCGGCACGGCGCTCGCCGCGAGTGCGGGCGCGGCGATGCTGGGGCCGTTCGCGTTCGCCTTCTGCGGTGCCCGTGCCCGCAGGACAGGGGCGCTGTCACACCCGTTCCGGCGTGGGCCCGCCACTCGTCCTCGTTCATGACCCGCCACTCGGCACTCCCGACGCATGAGGCGACACGTCAGGGGCTCCCGTGCGCCGTTCGGGGGACCGTACGCACCACCTCGTGGACGCCGCGAGAGCCCACGGCCCCGGCGGGAGCCGACTCGTCTAGCGTCGCCGCCATCCGCACCGTGAATGCCCGGAGGAGCCCGTCCGTGAATTCCTGGCTGCCCGAACGACGCCGCTCACTCGTGTGCCTGCTCGTCTCGGTGAGCGCGGCCCTGGTGCTGCCCCTCGACAGTGTCGTGCGGATCTCGGCCTACGACGTCGGCGTGCTGGTGCTCTTCGCCTACCTGGTCCCGTACCTGGCCCTCACCTTAACCGCCTTCCTGAGCGCCTCGCCGGAGCAGATCCGTACCTGGGCGGACCGCGAAGCCCGAGGCACGTTCCTTCAGCGGTACGTCCTGGGCACCGCGCCCGGTCCTGGGGCGTCCATCCTCATCGCGGCAGCCGCGTTGGCCGTGGCTGTCGTGTGGCTGCCCGGCCACCTCAGCACCACCTTCGCCGAGGGGCCGCGCGCCCTGATGGCGCTGTCGCTCGTCGTCATCGCCTGGACCTGTGTCGTCGTCGCGTTCGCCGTTGCCTTCCAGGCCGACAATCTGGTGGAGAACGAAGCGGCGCTCGACTTCCCCGGAGCGGGGTCTGCGGCCTGGGCCGACTACGTCTACTTCGCTGTGGCCGTCATGACGACCTTCGGCACCACCGACGTCAACGTGACTTCCCGCGCCATGCGGCGGACCATCTCGGCGAACGCGGTCATCGCCTTCGTCTTCAACACGGTCACCGTCGCCAGCCTGGTCTCCGCGCTCCAGGACTAGGTTCCAGCCGCCAAGCCGTCCGACGGTGATCACCTGGCTGCCGGGTGGTCGGACGACTGCCTCGACCGTGACACCCCGCGCGCTTCCACCAGCACCGTGGAGCAAGGCCTTCACGCGGCGGTCCGCACGTCTTCGGTTCGGTGCGCCTGGTGCGTGCGGTGTTCGCGGCAGTCGCGGCAGTGGCCGGGGGTGGGGGAGCGGAAGGCTCGGTCGCAGTCGTCGCAGGTCTGGAAGGGCGTGACCGTGATGCGTGGGCGGGCGAGTGCGGCGAGGTCGTGGATGCCCGGAGGCAGCGGCGGGAGCAGATGACGATGTGGATCACGCCGGAGGCGGGCAGGGGTCCGGGAATCTCTGCCAGGGCGCGCGTGAGCGCAGTATTCTGCTGGGTATCCATCGGGAAGCGGCTTTCTTCCTTGGTGGTCAGGCCCTCGGTTGGGATTGCAGTCCCGGTCGGGGGCCGACGTATGTCGGGTGGGGTGTTGCTGGCGTGAGCATATGCCGGACAACCCGCCCGAAAGCGAGCTGAGTTGGCAAACCTCACCCGTGTGGGTGACGAGCCCCTGGGATGCGTCAGGTGGTCGCCGGGGTGGGTTGGGTGGGGTTCTTTCTCTTGTTTCTTTGAGTAGTTGATGTCGCGCTTCACCAGGTCGCGGCCGAGAACGATCCGGTCGGGGTCCATCGGGAGGCACCGGGTCGCGGCAGCGCACGACCCGGCGGGAGCCGTCACCGTACGAGGTCGATCTCCGCCCATACGGTCTTACGGGGAACGGGCCCGGGTGTGATGCCCCAGTGGTCTGCCAGCGCCTCCACCATGAGCAGGCCCCGCCCTGTCTCCGAGTCGTCGTCCTCGGGCGGCTTCACCGCTCCCGGCCCGGGCGGGATGCTGTCGCCGCGCGTGTCCGTGACCTCGATCCGCAGCGTGCCGTCGCTGACGGTGAGGCCGAGTTGGAAGTCCCGGCCCTTCACGCGCCCCTGGCGCGAGGCGGCGGGCCTGCGGGCGTGCGAGCTGGGCTCCGCCATGGGGTACGGCGAGGACCTCGTCTACAAGGTCGAGGGCGGTCGGCGCATCCCCCGTCCGGAGTTCATGGACGCGGCGGACCTCGCGGTGGGCGCGGACGGAAAGCTCGCGGCGATGAAGTCCGATCTGGCGGAGGTGCGGTACCCGAAGAAGATCCGGGACTTGGCGAAGCTGGAGGCCAAGGCCGTCGAACTGGCCTCGTACGGCAGCCACAACCTGCACGGTCTGTTGCAGACAGAGGAGTACGCGAGGGCGCTGCTCGGTACGCGACGCCCTGTTCTGCCACCGGACGAGCTGGAACGCGCGCTGGCCGGGCGCATCGCCAGGCACTCCATCTTCGACCGGGCACCCGCGCCCGAACTCGGTTTCATCCAGGAAGAGGCCTCGCTGCGTCGCCCGATCGGCGGTCTGGCGGCGGCAACTGGAAAGGCTGCTCGTTCTTGGGGAGTTGCCCTTCGTGGACATCCAGGTGATGCCGACCTGTCGGTGGGATCATCCAGGAACGGGGGGACGGATCCAAGTGCTGAAGTTTGCTGACGGCTCGGCTGTCGGGCGGGCGGATGACGAGTTCGCGGGCAGGCCTATCTCGCATACGAAGCAACTCCGTATCCTTGAGCTGCGGTACGGCGTCATCGGGGCCCGGGCTCTTACGCCGGAGGAGCCCCGGGCCTTCATCGAGCAAGTGCTGGGAGAGACATGACCTACAGGCCCTCTGCCAGGGATGCTTCCGAGCTGCACTGGTTCAAGAGCAGCTACAGCGACAGCAGCAACCCCAACGACTGCGTCGAGGTCGCGACCGCCCTGGACGCCGTTCACGTACGCGATTCCAAGAACGCGCGGGGTCCTCGTTTCGCCGTCGCCCCCGCCGCGTGGGCAGGCTTCGTCGCGTACGCCGCAGCGCGCTGACCTCACCGCCCCGATCGCGAAGTGCGCGCCCTCCGATGCCGATATCGCCCCCGACCAGGACGGCCTCATGACTTCCGTGTACCGGAGCGAACAGGCGCGAGCGGAAGTGCGGCGCTGGTGCGTGAACCGGATCGACGGCTCGGGCCTGGCCCCTGCTCGCAGTGAGGTGGTGACCTCGGCGGGGGTCACCGGAGTCGTGACCGCAGGGCCTGAGCCGCGTGGCGGGGAGCCGAGTGTCGTCCTGCTGCCGGGGACGAACATGAACGCCGCTCTCTGTCTGCCGGTGGCGGAGGCGATCGCCCGGGAACGGCGGGTGGTCATCCTCGACCTGCCCGGCCAGCCGGGGCTCAGCGCGGACCGACGGCCTCGTGCCAAGCGCTCGTCCTGGTACGGGACATGGCTGACCGAGGCTCTTGCGCGGGTGGTGCCCGGGCCGGTCGTCGTCGCGGGGCATTCCCTGGGCGGCGCGGTCGCCCTCGCCTGCGACGCCCCGCAGATCGTCGGCCGGGTGCTGCTCTCCAGCGCCGGCATAGTCCGGCTGAGGGTGCCCGCCCCTCTGCTGGCCGCCACCGTCCCCTGGCTCCTGCGGCCCACGGTCGCCCGTTCGACGGCGCTGGTGCGTCACATGGCGGCTCCGGGGCGAGGGCCAGGGCCAGGGCAAGGGGAAGAGGAAGAGGAAGGACATGTGGCCGACGGCCTGGGGGAGTGGATGGATCTGGTCGGGCGCTGCTGCCGTACCAGTCTCGCTCCGCCTCCCCTTCCGTCCGGTCTGCTCGAACTGCGGCGCTCTGTGCCCACGTTGGTCGTCGCGGGGCAATTCGACCCCTTTCTGCCCCCGCGTCATCTGGGGCCGGCCGCCCGGCGTCGGCTCGGGGCGGAGTTCCGGGTGATCGAGGGGGCGGGGCACCTTCTGCTGGACGAGTCGCCGGAGGCGGTCCTCGTCGCGGTGCGGGAGCTCTGCGCGGCCGTCGCGACGGGGTGATGAGCCGCGCCGGTCTGTCTGCGCGGCGGCCTGTGGATGCGTCGGTCTGTCTACGCGGCGCACGGCGGGGTAAGCGAGGCGGGAAGACCTCTCTGGTCCGGGGGTTCCCCCTCCGGTCAGAGGCATCCCCTCAGTCCGGAGGTGTGCCCTCCGACCTGCCGATAGGTGTCCGATAAACGTATCCGCGATCCCGCGTAACGGTGACGTCACCCGCCCAGCATCTTCACATCCGCACGTCAGGAATGTGACCTGCATCACTAAAGATCGGGTAAATCGCGTGGTACAAATGCCCAACTTCGTAGGCGGAACCCTCGCTGAAGCGGAGCGCCGGGACCGCCCCGGTGGCAGGCCAGAGCGACCTCCGCCGTCGTCCACTCCATGGGACACGCCGGATCGCCGACCGGACGACGACGTTCGCTCATCGCTCCAGAAACGTCCCCGACGTCCCCCCATCGCACACCGACCGGCGAAGACACCCCACCTGTCCGCCGTTCCCGCGTCATCGAGGTAGCCAACGTGTCACTCGAATCCATAACCGAGAACGTCGACGAAGCCGTCAGCGGGTTCTTCGAACCGATAGCCGAATGGCTCGGCAAGATCGTCTTCTACGCCGTCCCCGTCGGCGGGACGGACCTCCCGCTCATCGTCGCCTGGCTGGTGGTGGCGGGCCTCGTCTTCACCGGCTGGTTCGGATTCATCCAGCTGCGCAAGTTCCGCCTCGCCGTCGACGTGGTGCGCGGCAAGTACGACGACAAGGACTCGGCGGGCGAGGTCAACCACTTCCAGGCCCTGACCGCCGCCGTCTCCGGCACGGTCGGCCTCGGCAACATCGCCGGTGTGGCCGTCGCCGTCTCCATCGGCGGTGCCGGAGCCACGTTCTGGATGATCCTCTGCGGTCTCCTCGGCATGGCCACCAAGTTCGTCGAGGTCACCCTCGGCGTGAAGTACCGCGAGGTGCACGCCGACGGCACCGTCTCCGGCGGACCGATGCACTACCTGCCCAAGGGGCTCGCCGAACGCTTCGGGAAGAACGGCAAGACCTTCGGCAAGGTCCTCGCCGTCCTCGCCTCGATCATGATCCTGTTCTTCGGGCTCTTCGGCGGCAACCTCTTCCAGGTCAACCAGTCCTACGCCCAGCTCGTCTCCGTCACCGGCGGCGAGGACGGGGCGCTGGGCTCCTCCGCCGGGGCGCTCTTCTTCGGCATCCTCGTCGCCGCCCTCGTCGGCATCGTGCTCCTCGGCGGCATCCGCTCCATCGCCTCGGTCACCAGTCGGCTCATCCCCGCGATGGCCGGGATCTACATCGCCGCCTGCCTCGTCGTCATCCTCGTCAACGTCACCGCCGTGCCCGCCGCGATCGGCGAGATCATCGATGGCGCCTTCAACCCCCAAGGCGTCGCGGGCGGTGTGCTGGGCGCACTGATCATCGGCTTCCAGCGTGCCGCGTTCTCCAACGAGGCCGGCCTCGGCTCCGCGCCGATCGCCCACTCCGCGGTCAAGACCAGGCACCCGGCCAGCGAGGGCCTGGTCGCCCTGCTGGAGCCGTTCATCGACACGGTCGTCATCTGCACCATGACCGCCCTGACCATCGTCATCGCCAACCCGAAGAGCTGGGGCGAGGCGCGCGACGGTGCGTCGATCGGCGGCGTGACGATCACCTCGGACGCCTTCGAGACCGTGCTGCCCTGGTTCCCGTACGTCCTGACCGTCGCCGTGCTGCTCTTCGCGATCTCCACGGTGCTCACCTGGGGCTACTACGGTCTCAAGGCCTGGACCTACCTCTTCGGCCGCAGCCGCACCAGCGAGACCGTCTTCAAGTCCCTCTACACCCTGCTCGCCGTCTCCGGGTCCCTGCTCACCCTGCAGACCCTCATCGACCTGGCCGACGCGGTGCTCTTCTCCCTGGCCGTCGTCAACATCATCGGCCTCTACCTCCTCGCGCCCGTCGTCAAGCGTGAGCTGAACACCTTCCTCGAATACGTCCGCACCCGGAAGGCCGGCGGAACGGACGAGGACAAGACCGACGAGCCGTCCAAGACCACCGTCTGAGGCCGGCCTCTCACGATCGGTGATCTATGCCCCTCGCCCCTGCCGGTACGCAGGGCGGGGGCATCAACTCGTGTGCAGCATCAGGCCGATGCCCACCACCATCAGCCCCGCCGCCGCGATCCTCGGGGCCCCGAAGCGCTCCTTGAAGAACAGCGTGCCGATCGCCGCGCCCACGATGATCGACGACTCGCGCAGCGCCGCGACCGGGGCGAGCGGGGCCTTCGTCTGGGCCCAGAGGACCAGCCCGTACGCGGCCGTGGGCGGCGCACGCCTGACTGGGGGCAGAGGGTCTCGATGACGTGGTGGGCGGAAGCCTTCAGCAAGGCGGGCCATGCCAAGACGTGCTGCTGCGCGGCCCTGCCACACTCCTGCGGCTCACCGGGCAGACACAGAGGCAGCGGCGGGCCCCGTTCGTCTGCCTCGGGGGAAGCTGACGAACGGGGCCCTGGCGGGGTCTGAGCAGGTCTCTACACTCTTGCCCCCTCATATGGCACCTGGTCGCGGCGCTCGGGGATCGTGGCAGCGATACCCCGACGCCTCAGCAGATGACGGATGGCCCTGCCGGAATACGCCTTATCGCCCAGCACACGGTCCGGTGTCGTGCGCGGACGGCCCGTGCCGGCCCGAGGAGTGCGTACCCCATTGAGGACATCGGCGAACGCTGTGGCGTCGTCGACGTTTTCGGGTGTGAGCACAATCGACAGCGGCAGCCCCCGGCCGTCGACGGCGAGATGGACCTTGGTGGTCAACCCGCCCCGAGACCGACCGAGTGCCTGGCACGCCTGCGAGCGGCCCGGATCTTCCAGTTCGTCCCCGTCCGCGTCCCCCTTTTACGGGCGCCTGCGGCATGCTGATGGGCCCGGTTGACCGTGGAGTCGACGGCGACGGTCCACTCCACCCGGCCCGCCGCATCGTCAGGGGGCCCCGGTCCGCAGCCGCCACAGCACCCCGTTGACCACCTGCCGGTGATCACGCCACGGACGGCCGCGTCCGTCCACCTGCGGCAACAGGGGCTCTATTCGCCCCCATGCCGCATCCGTCAACTCACCTCGACCCGCCACAAGATCAATTATCAGACCGGCTATAGAGTCCTGCCCGTGGCAAATCATCAGGACGACACCAGGACGGCCTACGACGGTGTCGTCGAGCTGTACGCATCGCTGTTCGCAAACCGGCTGGAGACACAGCCTTTCTCCCGGGCCATGATCGGCACCTTCGCCGAACTGGTGCGCGCGACGGGCAACCCGCGGGCAGCGGACGTCGGGTGCGGGCCCGGACATCTGACAGCCATGCTGCACGAACTGGGCCTGGACGCCTTCGGACTCGACCTTGCCCCCGGCATGGTCGTCCACGCCCGGCAGGCCCATCCGGCGCTGCGCTTCCAAGAGGCGCGGATGGAATCCCTGCCGATCGAGGACGGCGCGCTCGGCGGCGTGCTGGCCCACTACTCGATGATCCACACCCCTCCGGGGGAGCTGCCGGAGCTACTCTCCGAACAGGTACGCGTCCTGGCGCCGGATGGCCTGCTCCTGGTCTCCTTCTTCGGGACCGACGGACAGGAACCGGTTCGCTTCAACCACAAAGTGGCGCCCGCCTACAGCTGGCCGGCAGATAGCCTCGCCGAACTGCTGGCCGATGCCGGTCTCGATCCCTTCGCCCGGCTGCTCCACGATCCGGCCTCTGAACGGGGTTTCCTCGACGCGCACCTGCTGGCCCGCCGCTCGTAGGTCCTGCCCGGCAATACCCGCCAGATGTCGGCGCATATCCGGGCTGCCAGCTCGACGGACGCTCGCTGGTCCGACGGGAATTGTCAGACAGGTCCGGCATGCGAGAGGGTTCCGGGGGGTGGGCGCGAGGCGGGGCCGGCGCCGCCTCGCGCTCCGGGAGCGGGGCGGCGAAACCCGGATGATCCGGGGTGGGGGTGCTCCTACGCTCACCCCATGGGCATGGGCATGGGCATGGGCATGGGCATGGGCATGGGCACGGGCACGGGCACGGGCACGGGCACGGGCACGGGCATCGGCATCGGCGGGCAGGGCGAGCAGCTGCTGAACGTGGTCGACGTCGAGGCGACCTGCTGGGACGGGCAGCCGCCGCCCGGCCAGGTGAGCGAGATCATCGAGATCGGCCTCACCGTTGTCGACCTGCGCGCGGGCCGACGGCTGGCCAAGCACCGGCTGTTGGTCCGGCCCGCGCGCTCGAAGGTCAGCCCCTTCTGCACGGAGCTGACCGGGCTGACGCAGGCGGAGGTGGACGGCGGCCTGCCCTTCGCCCAGGCCTGCCGGGTGCTGGCTGCCGAGCACCGTACGGGGCTTCTGCCGTGGGCGAGTTGGGGCGACTACGACCGTAACCAGTTCACGCGCCAGTGCCGGGCGGCGGGCGCGGAGTACCCCTTCGGGCAGCGGCACACGAATGCCAAGGTCGCCTTCACCGCCGCGTACGGGCTGCGCCGCCGCCCCGGCATGGCCCAGGCGCTGGAGGTGGCCGGTCTCCCGCTGGAGGGCCGCCACCACCGGGGCGACGACGACGCGTGGAACATCGCCGCCCTGGTGCTGGACCTGGTGGGGCGGGGGGACTGGCCCGAGGGGTAAGGCCTTCGGCCGCGGACTCAGCGGCCCGCCTTCAGCACCTCCGCCACGACCGGACCCGCCGCGTCGCCGCCGTGGCCGCCGGTCTGGACGACCGCCGCCGCGGCGAGGTCGTCGCTGAAGCCGGTGAACCAGCTGTTGGAGGTCTCCTGCCCGTCGACCTCCGCCGAACCGGTCTTGGCTCCCTTGTCGCCGCCCACCGAGGCCATCGCCTCCGCGCCGGTGCCCCAGGCGGCCGTGGCGCGCATCATCGTCTTGAGCTGCTGGGTGACGGAGGGGGACAGCGAGCGCGAGGCCTCGGCCAACTGCCGGTTGTCCAGGGACTTCGGGACGATGACCGGCTGCTGGAAGGTGCCCGTCATGGCGGTGGCGGTGATGGACGCCATGTTGAGGGCGTTCATCTGGACCGTGCCCTGACCGATGTACTGGGCGGCGGCCTCACCCTGCACTTCCTCCGGCACGCTGCCGTCGGTCGTGACGACACCGGACTTCCAGTCCAGGCCGATCCCGAAGACCTCCCGCGCCTCCTTGGCGAGCGCCGAGTCGTCGTCGACCTCGTCGATCAGCTTGACGAAGGCGGTGTTGCACGACCTGGCGAAACTCTGCGTGAACGTCGAGCCGTCCGGCAGCGAGAAGTGCTTCAGGTTGTGGATCGTGCGGGTGTAGTACCTGGCCTCCTTGGGGCACTCCGCCGCCCCGTTGGCCGTGACCAGGCCCTTCTCCAGCAGCAACGCCGCCGTCATGATCTTCAGCGTGGAGCCGGGCGCCTGCTTCCCCTGCATCGCCGCGTTGAACCCGGTCGCCGGGTTGTTGGCCACCGCGCGGATCGCCCCGGTGGACGGCCTCACCGCGACCACGGACGCCTCCGGGAACTTCTTCACCGCCCGCTCGGCCGCCGCCTGCGCGTCCGCGTCGATCGTCGTCTGCACCTTGCCGGGCTTGCCCTTGGCCAGCGTCAGCAGGCTGACGTCCGGCTGGGTCTCGTCGGCGGGCTCGATCCACGTCTCGATGCCGGGCGAACCGCCCGCGCTCTCCCCGTACTTCTCGCGCAGCGTGTCCAGAATCGGCCCGAGCGAGGGGTACTTCTCCTTGGTCAGGACCTTCCCGTTGTGGTCGACGGCCTCGATCGCCGGCGTCGAGGACTCGCCCGTCCTCAGCGTCGCGCCCTCCGTCAGCTGCGGGTGCACGACCGTCGGGGCCCAGTCGACCAGCGCCTTGCCCGTCGTCAGGCCGCGCACCACGGTCAGCTCCGAGGCGTACGACAGGGGCTTGGACTTCCCGTCGTACGAGACGGTCGCCTTCACCGTGTAGGGCACCTTCGTGCCGACCGCCGGGCCCGGGGTGATCTTCACCTTGCCGATGCGGGCGTCCTCGCCGTACGAGGCGAGCACCGGCTCCGAGCCCGCCTCGTTGTTGGTGAGGAGCGACGCGGCCGTCGCGTCACCGGACGCCCACGCGTCGAGGAAGCCCTTCGACGTCTCCGCTATCTCCTCCGCGCTCGGCGGCCCCGTCTTCACCTTCGACGACTCGGACGCGCTCCGCGTACCGCCGTCCCCGCCGACCGTGTCCCCGAGCATGCTGTACGCCCCGTAACCGAGCCCTCCGGCCACCAGGACGAACGCTCCGCCGATCACGGCGACCTTCGCTCCACTGCGCATCTCGCAGTCCCCCTCCCCAGGAGAGCCCCCTGAACACGTTCAAGGGGCAACCATGAGGAACCCTAAAGGCTTGTGGCAGGTGGTGACGGCGTTGTTACCGGACCGGAATGCTTGGCCGAAAAGCGCTCTCCGCAGTGTGGCGGTGGCCCGTGGCGGGCAGACTGGCCGGGAATGCGCGGGGGAGCGAGCGTCGGGGGGCGTGCGGCATGGGCATATGCGGGCGTGTGGCGGTGGCCCGGTGACGGCGTATCACATCAAGCGTCTGCCACCCGAGATCCTGCCCGACGGAGCATCCGTCACCTGGTCCGTGACCGGAGGCGGCACGGTCTCCCGGCTGTCCGGCGGCGTCGCCGTCTGGCCCGCCGCCGATGCCGAACGGTGGCGGAGGGCGGGAGTCCCGGCCGTGCTCGCCCCGGTCGCGGGCGGCTGGATCCTCACCGCCCTGGTGGCGGCGGCGTACGTCCTCCTGTTCGGGGTCTCGTCCGGCTCCGCGGCCTGGGGCGGCGGGGCCGGGGGCGGGACGGACTGGCTGAGGTACCCGGGCGTGGTCCTGCTGACCGCCCTGCCGTTCTGGTACCGGTACGTTCCGGTCGCGGCCGTTCCGGGCGCGCTGTACGTCGCCGTGGCGGCGGGGCTGTCCCTGGCCCGGCCCGGAGACTCCGACCGGCCGACGCCAGTCGGCCACCTGGTCGTCCTCGCCCTCTGCGCCGTGTTGCTCGCGGGAAGCTGCCTCCGGCTGCGGGCCCGCCGCCGGCAGCGGGCCCTCGCCCTCGAAGCGGCCGGAAAGCGTCGCTTCCCGCTGCCCGACCGCGTCCCGGAATCGGACGGCCGTCGCGGTCACGCTCAGGTGTACCTCGGGCTGGCGCTCTGCCTCGTCGCCGTGGGCATCCTCACCGACGGCCTGGTCGAGGACCTGACCTCGGGCGGCGCCGGGTACGACGCCGTCGGGCAGCAGCGCGTCGCCCTGGTGCTCCTCGTCGCCGGCACGACCTTCGGCGGCTGGGGCCAGCTCGCCTACCGGGCGGCGCGGCGGCTGCACGAGGAGGAACAGCCGGCCCTGATCGTGGGCGTGCGCGCCGGAGCGGACGGGCGCCACTGGATCTGCGCGGACGCCCGCACCCGCACCGCACCGCCCCTGATCGCGTACATCCCGCGCGCGAGAGACACCCGCGACCGGACGCGGCTCCTGGGCGGCGGCTCGGCGTACGGGGTGGGGAACGGGCACCACGACATCGACCCGAAGCACGAGCCCTTCGAAGCGGTCCTGTACGGCACCCTCGCGGAGGGCGACGAGGTCGTCCTCGCCTACGCCTGCGCCGAATACCACCGCTACCAGGAGATGGGGCGGATGTACGCGACCGTGACCACGGCCCCGCTCCGGCCGGACCGCCGCCACCGGCTGGGCCCGTGGGAACCGGCGGACGGCGCCGCCCGGCAGCAGGAGCGGCTGCGCGAGGGCCGGGAGCGGGCGGAGCGCCAACGGAGGGCGCAGCGCGAGGCGGAGGAGCGCCGCAGGAACCCACCGCCCCGCCCGTCGCGCGGGTCGAGCGGGAGCGGCTCCGGCAACCGGCACAACGGGGGCGGCGGCTGCGGGTCCACTTGCGGGTCTAGCTGCGGAGGCGGTTGCGGGGGCGACTGAGCCCCGGCTGAGCCCTGGGCGGCAACCCGTCGTGCCGGCAACCCGTCGTGCCGCGTTGCCGCGCTGCCGGCCGGCGGCCTACCGCCTTGGCGTCCTACCGCCCTGCCGGCCTACTGCGCCCAGTCGAAGACTTCCGACTCCAGGTCGATCTGCGCGGTGCCGCCGCCGAGGTTGAGCCCGCCGACGCCGTCCTCCAGCTCGAAGACGTACGGGGTCAGCCCCTCGGGCATCCCCTGGCAGGGCATGATCGTTCCGCCCAGGTGCGAGGTTCCCTCGATGCACGACCAGAACTCCTGGAGCTGCTCGTCCTCGGAGGACCAGGCGGCCACATAGCCGCCCGCGCCGTCCTCCGCCGGGGCGATGCCGGTGTTGGCGTCGCCGGTGCGCTCGCCGAGCCAGACGGTGGTCTCGGGCGCGCTGTCGTCCCAGGCGTTCTGGCCGCGGCTGTAGTGATCGCCGAGGCCGGCCGGGCGGATGTCGGCCGGAGGACCGATGCGGGGCGCGGCGAACTCCTCGGCGGTGAGCCACAGGAGCGCGTGCGCGCCGCCGATGAGGTCTTCCAGGTCCCGCTGCTGGGGATGGCGCGCCGCGGCCGTCGCGGCCACCGCGGCGAGGAACGGATCGGCGGCCTGCTCGGCGGTGGGCGCGGTGCCCTCCAGCAGCTCGGCGACGCCTTCGATGTCGTCGGCGACATGGTCGTCGGCCTGGAAGAAGGAGATGGCCACCAGGTCCTCGCCCTTGCGCCGGTAGTCCTCCGGCAGTCCGAGGGTGATGACGTGAATCATCGGCAGTCCGGTGACGGGGCTCCGCGGCCACGCGGCCGTCCCGATGCCGGGCGCACGACCGCCGCACCACCCGGCGACGCGGGCACCGGGCAGATCGGTCTCGATGGACTTGCCGGGGAGGACCGTCAGCTTGTCCGCGGATTCCCCGAACGCCAGTTCGTACGCCTTCACTGTGTGCCTTCCGTTCGACTGCGACGGCGCTCAACCTACGCGAGGGCTCTGACACCCCGGCCGTGGTTGCCGACAACAGGCAGCCGGGGCCGGTCCGGGTGTGCCGACATCACCCCGTGAAATCCCCTCGGTCACCCGCTTACCCTGCTCGGAAACGAGGAAGCGGAACGTCGGCTCGACGCCGACGGGCAAGGGGGGAGAGCCAAGTGGACGGCGAAGCGAACGGGGGCGGGTCCGCAGTGCGCGCCCCGGCGAAGACAGGTGCGGCCGGCGGCGGAGCGAACGGGCTGGGGCCCCGTGCGTCCATGCTGATGTCCTTGGCCCTCGGCCTGCTGCTGGGGGCGCTGTCGGCGCTGGTGATGTTTCCGGCGGCAGAGCACCTGCGCTCTCTCCAGGACGGCGAGCGGGCCCAGGCGACCCTGCACACCAGTGGCGCGTGCATGTCGGGCCAGTGCGAGGTCACGTTCGAGGCCGGCGGGCGGACCGTGGTGGCGGACCTGCCGGTGGGCAGCGGAGGCGGCAGGCAGTCCGTCGGCGCACCCATGACCGTCCGGTACCAGGCGGACGACCCGCAGGTGGTCGCCCGTGAGGAGGACGTCGGGGGCGGCGGCGCGGCCCTGCTGGCGTGGATGTCGGGCGGGGCCGCCGCGCTCTTCCTGGTGCTTTCGGGGGCGGCCGCGATCTATCTGGCGCGACAGCGGCGCACGTCATTGCGATGATGTGAGAGCGATGTGTGAATGCCGAATTGCCGGGCACCAGGACCTTTGCAACGAGGTTCTGGCGACATTCGGAACCGGGCGGTACCGGTGAGGTGCACTGAGGCCGTTGTGAAGTGCAGGCGCATACGCGTCTGAACCGACTTGACGATGGGAAACGAAAATGATCGTCCTTGGACTTATTCTGCTGATCATCGGCCTGCTCGTCGGCATGGGGATCCTGACGACCATCGGCGGAATCCTCATTCTGGTCGGTGCCATCCTGTGGATCCTGGGTGCTACCGGCCGCGCGGTGGGCGGGCGAAAGCACTTCTTCTAAACCCTCAGGTCCAGAAGAGAAACGCGGGCGGGCCGCGACGATGATTCGTCGCGGCCCGCCCGCGTTTCGGCTTCCTGCCCGCCTGCCCCGGTCACGCCGTGGCGTCTACACCCACGTGTCCAGCCACATCCGGTCCCGCCACAGGTCGTCCGGGATCTGCGTCCCCGTGAACAGGGGGTGGAAGTAGATGAAGTTCCAGACGATCAGGAGCACCAGCACGCCCACCGTGATCGCCCCCAGCGTGCGGCGGCGTTCGCCGGTGGGGTCCTGGGTGGTGAGGCCCAGTTCGGCCCGGGCGCCCGTGCCCGCCGCCGGGCCCGCGATGGCGCCCAGCATCATCGTCACGGCCAGACACAGGAACGGGACGAAGACCACCGCGTAGAAGAGGAAGATCGTCCGCTCCTGGTAGAAGAACCAGGGCAGCCAGCCCGCCACCACACCGCAGGCGATCGCGCCCGCCCGCCAGTCGCGGCGGAAGAACCAGCGCCAGAGCACGTACGCGAGGGCGAAGCAGGCCAGCCACCACAGCAGCGGGGTGCCGATGGCGAGGACCTCGCTGGCGCACTTGCCGGTCGCCGACTCCTCGCAGCCCGCCTGCTCCTCGTAGTAGTACGACACGGGCCGGCCGAGCACGAGCCAGCTCCACGGGTTGGACTCGTACGTGTGGCCCGAGGTCAGGCCGACGTGGAAGTCGTACACCTGGTTCTCGTAGTGCCACAGACTGCGCAGCCAGTCCGGGAACAGCCAGCTCCAGGAGGAGTCCTTGCCCTCGGTGGCCGCCCAGTTCCGGTAGTAGCCCTTGTCCGTGACGATCCAGCCGGTCCACGACACGACGTACGTGACGATCGCCACCGGCACCGTGGAGAGGAACGCGGGGATCAGGTCGCGGCGCAGCACCGCCTGGTACGGGTGCACGGCCCCTGCCGTGCGGCGTGCCCCGACGTCCCACAGGACCGTCATCAGGCCGAACGCCGCCAGGACGTACAGGCCGTTCCACTTCGTGGCGAAGGCCAGGCCCAGCATCACGCCCGCCGCCAGCCGCCACGGCCGCCACCCCAGGCGCAGGGTCTCCGCGATCCGGGCGTCCGGGCGCAGCACCCCTTCCTCGTCGACCGGCAGCGCGTCGGCCAGTCGGCGGCGGGCATGGTCACGGTCGGCCACCAGGCAGCCGAACGCGGCCAGCACGAAGAACATGACGATCAGGTCGAGCAGCGCGGTCCGGCTCATCACGAAGTGCAGCCCGTCCACCGCGAGCAGCAGCCCCGCCAGGCACCCCAGGAACGTGGAGCGGAACAGCCGCCGGCCGATCCGGCAGAGGAGGAGCACGGAGATCGTGCCCAGCACCGCCACCATGAAGCGCCAGCCGAACGGTGTGAAGCCGAACAACTGCTCGCCCAGCCCGATGATCCACTTGCCGACCGGCGGATGCACCACATAGCCCGGGTCGGTCGGGATCGGGACGGACGAGGGGTCCTTCAGGATCAGTTTGTCGACGTCCTTGGGCCAGGACCCCTCGTACCCCTGGTTGACCAGCGCCCACGCGTCCTTCGCGTAATACGTCTCGTCGAATATCACCGCGTGCGGCTGGTCCAGCCGCCAGAAGCGCAGCAGCCCGGCGACCAGCGTCACCAGCAGCGGACCGCCCCAGCCGGACCACCGCACCAGCCGGTCCGCCACGTGCGGCGGGATCGCGAGCACCGACCACACCTGCCGCCCGGGCCGGGTGTACGGCGGGTCCAGCCGGTCGCGGAGAGAGGTCTCCGGGCGGGGAACATGGCCGAAGCGGCGCAGCCGCCGTTGCCAGGAGGTCGGCTGTTCGCCGAGCGGGTCCCCGGCGTCTTGGCCCCGCTGGGTCTCGGGTGCGGTACTCGTCACCGCGCCATCGTAGGGAACGCATCTGTAGGAAGGGCGCTGCCCGTGCTGCGAGGATGGCTGATGTGACTGGAACGACTGGAACGCTCGTGCTCGCAGGGACCCCCATCGGTGACGTGTCGGACGCCCCGCCACGCCTCGCCGCCGAACTGGAGCGGGCCGACGTCGTCGCCGCCGAGGACACCCGGCGGCTGCGCCGGCTCACCCAGGCGCTCGGCATCCACACCTCGGGGCGTGTCGTCTCCTACTTCGAGGGGAACGAGTCGGCCCGTACGCCGGAACTCGTCGAAGCCCTGACCGGCGGCGCGCGTGTCCTGCTCGTCACGGACGCGGGCATGCCGTCCGTCTCCGACCCCGGCTACCGGCTCGTCGCCGCCGCCGTGGAGAAGGACATCCGCGTCACCGCCGTCCCGGGGCCCAGCGCCGTACTCACCGCGCTCGCCCTCTCCGGACTGCCCGTGGACCGGTTCTGCTTCGAGGGGTTTCTGCCCCGCAAGGCCGGTGAACGGCTCTCCAAGCTCCGCGAGGTCGGGGACGAGCGGCGCACCATGGTCTTCTTCGAGGCCCCGCACCGGCTCGACGACACCCTCGCCGCGATGGCGGAGGTCTTCGGCGACGGGCGCCGCGCCGCCGTGTGCCGGGAGCTGACCAAGACGTACGAGGAGGTCAAGCGCGGTCCGCTCGGCGAGCTGGCCGTGTGGGCCGCCGACGGCGTACGCGGGGAGATCACCGTCGTCGTGGAGGGCGCCACCGATGCCGGCGACGAGGGGCTGGACGCCGAGGAGTTGGTGCGGCGCGTGCGCGTGCGCGAGGAGGCGGGGGAGCGGCGCAAGGAGGCGATCGCCGCCGTCGCCGCCGCCGCGGGGCTCCCCAAGCGGGACGTCTTCGACGCGGTGGTGGCCGCCAAGAACGCGGAGAAGGGCGCGGGGAAGAACGCGGAGAAGGGCGCGGGGAAGGGCGAGCTGCCGAACTCGTAGCGCCTACGGCGTCTCGGTCAGCACGCCGTAGCGCCTACGGCGTCTCGGTCAGCAGGCCGTAGCGCCTACGGCGTCTCCGTCAGCAGGCCGTACGCCGTCGCCACGAACGTGTCCGCCCGGTGCACCCGCCGCGTCGCCGTCGCCGCCACCGCGAGACCCGTGTCCGGGCGGAAGCCCAGGAACGCCTGCTGGCCGAGGGTCGCTCCCGCGTGGAAGAGGACCGGGCCGTACGGGGACGGGTGGTGGAACCACGTGAGCGTGTGGGTGTGCGCGTGCCGCAGGCCCCGCCGCAGCAGGGGGCGGGACACGTCGGCGAGCGCGGCGCCCAGCGTCGGGTCCAAGGGGGCAGCAGGCCCGCACGGACGGTCCTCCGGATGTGCCTCCAGGTGCGCCTCCAGGAACGTCAGCAGGTCCAGCGGGGTCGCCCGGACCGCGCCCGCCGCCGTGAAGCCCCCGGTGTCCAGCGCGGGCACCGGCGTCCCGTCGCGGCGGTGGCCGACCGCGTCCGTGCCCTCCGGCCCCGGGCGCACCCGGGTCGCCGCCAGGCGCAGCGGGGCCAGCACCTGCTGGTGCAGCAGGACCTCCCACGGGGTGCCGGTGGCCGCCGCCAGGGTGTGGCCGAGGACCGAGACGGCGAAGTTCGAGTAGTGCCAGCGGGTCCCGGGCCGGTGGCGCGGGCGGGCCCGCAGGAAGGCCCGGACCACCCGGTCGGCCGGGTAGCCGCCGTACGGGCCGGTGGACCAGCGGGGCACCGCCTGCGGGTAGAAGTCGGCGGGCAGGCCCGGCAGCCCCGAGGTGTGGGTGAGCAGATGGCGCAGGGTGATCCGGCGCACCGCCGGGTGCACCGGGAGGCCCGGGGCCAGCAGGTCCGCCGCCCGGTCCGCGTACCGCACCCGGCCCTGCGCCACCAGCCGGGCCAGCAGCAGCCCCGCGAACGGCTTCGACGCCGAGCCCAGCTCGTAGCCCAGCAGCTCACGGGGGACCGGGCCGGGCTGCCCGCTGCCCCCGGTGTGGACGGTGCGCACCCCGTTCCGGCTGACCGCGAGCACCAGGTCGGGCGCGTCGACCGCACCGGCGGCCTCGGCCAGGAGGCGTGCGGTGGCCGGGGAGCCGGGGGTGTCCGCGAGGACCGCCGTCGTGTCCGTCATGCCGGGGCCGGGGCGGCGGAGAGGTCGGACAGGGCCCGGGACATCGCGAGCGCCGAGGCGAACGCGGCGACCAGCGTCGGGTGGTAGACGAGGTCGAACACCGATTCCTCGTCGCCCTCCGGCATCCCGCCGAGTACCGGCATCGCCCCGTCCGGCTGCTGGGCCTGCGCGAACCCCTGCCAGGCCGCCGGATCCAGTGTCGGTTCGGGGAGGCACGCGTCGACCACCAGCAGCTCGCCCAGCAGGTCCCAGCGCTTCAGGTCCAGCCAGTCGTCCAGCCAGACCGGCAGCCACAGCGCAAGGTACTCCGCGATGTCGGCGGGCAGCCCGGCCGGATTCTCGCCCCAGCCGGTGAGGTGGAAGACCGTGTGCGTGATGTCGTAGCCGATGTGGCCCTCGACCGTCCACGGCTCGGCCCGCCGCGCCAGCCAGGTGTGGGCCAGCGCCGCCGTCTCCGGGATGCTCGGCTCCACTCCGAAGCGCCGCTCGACCGCGCTCAGGCCGAGCCGCCGCACCGGTGGCACCTCCAGCGCCGCCCAGCTGGTCAGCCGGTGGTTGAGCCGGATCGCGGACTCCAGGTCCGGCTGCCGGTAGCCCAGCTCCCGGAACGGTACGTAGACCTCCAGCGGCACCGGCGACAGCGGTTCGCGCCGCTGGCCGTCCAGCAGCCGCGCACCGGAGTCCAGCAGTTCGTGCCAGGCGTGGTCCAGGAGCTTGTGGGCCAGGGAGGACTGCTGCGAGCCGGCCACGCCCTCGCGGAAGATGACCTTGCTGATCAGCGCCAGCTCGCCCAGCGGTTTGAAGCGGTCCAGCATTCCCGCCTCCGGGGGCGGGTCGGCCTCCAGCCGGAACCCCTCCCGGTGTTCGTACAGCCAGCCCAGGGCCTTCGCCCCGACGTCGTGGATCTGCTGGATGCCGCTGCTCATGCGGTCCGCCTTTCCCGGCCGGGCACGGACCCGTCCGTCCGTCCCGGCGACCGCAGCGACCTCAGGGACAGGGCCGCGGCGAAGGCCGTGACGAGCGTGGAGTGGTAGCAGTCGCTGAAGGGGTACGGGTCCGGGGCCGTCGTGTCCCGCACCGGTGGGCCGGTCTCCGGGACGCAGCCGGTGGCGTGCTGTACGTCGGCGAGCACCGGCCACACCGCGTCCAGCAGCGGCTCCGGAGCCGGGCCCGGCAGCGACGCCGCCACCGCCAGCAGTTCGCCCGTCAGGTCCCACTGGCCGCTCTCCAGGCAGCCGTCGGCCCACGCGGGCAGCCAGGTCCGCAGATAGCCGTCGATCCCCGCGGGGACCCGGTCGGGCATCAGGCCCCAGTCCGTGAGGTGGAAGACGGTGTGGGTCAGCGCGTAGCCGGAGGGGCCCTCGAACATCCACGGCTCCGACAGACCGCCCAGCCAGGTCCGGGACAGGACCGCGCCCGCGTCGGTGTGGGTCACCACGCCGACCCGCCGCTCGGAGTTGACCAGGCCCAGCTGCCGGTTGGCGTGCTGCTCGGTGTGGGCCCAGGCGCGGGTCGCGGTGAGCGGGCGGGCCAGGGCCTCGAAGCCCTCGTGGCGCAGCCCGTACCCGGCGAAGGCGGCGTAGATCTCGTACGGGTACGCGGCGAACGGCTCGGCGCGCAGCAGCTCCAGCAGCAGCTCGCCCGCCGTCACCTGCTCCCAGGCGTACGTGACGAGCTCCCCGGCCAGCTCGTGCTCCGGGCTGCCGGGGGCGGTGGTGCGGCGGATCGTGGAGCCGAGCTGGGCCAGTTCGCCCAGGGGCTTCAGCGTGGCGTTGACCTGGGTGTGGGGTTCCAGGACGTCGTCGGGGAGCGTGAAGTCCGCCCGGTGCGCGTCGGTCCAGGCGAGGGCTCCGGCCAGGACGCCGGGGAGGGCCGCGAGCGCGGCGCCGGGGGCCGGGTGTCCCCGCTGGGCCGCGGGCCCGGGCCCCGGGCCTGGGCGTCCCCGGGGGCTCTCGGCCGGGCGGTCCTGGGAGGAGCCCTCGGTCGCGGTCGTCGTCACCGTGTCCTCGCTTCGGCCATCAGCCGGGCGGCCCGCACATGGAGGGCGACCCGGGGGTCGTGGCCGCCCATCAGCTCGACGAAGTCCAGGCCGCGTTCCAGGCCCAGCGTCGCAGGTTCGCCGCCGATCGCCGCGAGCCAGCGGCCCGCGCCCGCCGCCTGGAGCCAGTCGCGCCGCCGGACCGCGCGGACGAAGCCGCGCGACAGGTCGACGGCCCGGTCCGTCGCGGCCCGCCGCACGGCCGAGGGGGCGGCCGGGACGGCCAGCGGGGCGAGGACCGAGAGCTGGTGGGTGAACGCCTGCCAGGGCGCCCCCTCCAGCCAGGCCGCGTCGGGCTCCGCGTACGTCGCGGGAGCGGCCGCTCCCGGTGTGGGCGGCGCCATCCGCTGGAGCGTGGAGATCAGGTGCCAGTGGCTCCAGGCCGTCGCGGCCGGAGCGTCGGGCTTCGGCGGGAACTCCCGCACCGCCCGGTCGAGCACGGCGACGTCACCCGGATGCGGAAGACGTCCGTAGAGAACACTGGGCAGCAGCAGGTCCGCCCCGATGACCCGTGCCGCCGCGATTCCGGTCCGATTCTCCTCGTCGATCCCCGCCGCGCCGCACACCGTGGCGAGGTGGTCCCCGCTCCGAAGAGCGAGGACCACCTCTGTCGCCAGGTCATGCACGGCGCCCGCCAAGGGCGACGAGTCATGTGTCTGGTCCATGTGCCGGCGACTAGCCCTTCTTGGGGCGCGGGGTCGGGGGCGCGAGCAGAAGCAGGCTGCCGCCGCCGATGAGCGCGAGGTAGGCGCACTCGCGGGAGTCGCGGTACAGGCCTTCGATCTCGCCCGGGTTGAGGGCGGCGTCGAGGTCGAGCTCGACGTCGGTGGCAGTGGTGTCCGTGGTGAACATGGGTTGTTCCCCGTCCTGTGGGAAATGGGGTGGACGTAATGAGTGAAAAGGACGAATGGGGGCGCCGCAAATCGGCGTCCGGCATCGGGGGAAATCGTGATTTCAATTGAATGGTGAATTCATGGGATGTGGGGAGTGGAAAACCCCGGGGATTAAGGGAAGGGAGGCGGGCGGACGGGGGTGGTGCGCCGGGCGCATTCACGACCGGCGCACGGCGCGCTCGGGGGCGCTCGGTGGCGCGGCGGTCACACACCGCCCTCCCTGGGTCCAGTCCACTGCCATGCGTCGGCAAAGGGCCCCCAAAGGAGGCCAAGAACGCACCAATATTGGCGCCGAGCTGGTGCGTCCGAACGGGTGCAGGTGTCCACTGGAGGGGACGGGCCACCTGCTCGAAAACCCTCGGGCGGGCCGCCCGCCCCCGGAGCGCGTGACCCGCGGCCAAGAGGAGCAGGCATGAGCGAGATCGCAGCCACCACCGTCCATGAGGCGTACGCCTTCGCCTGCATGAAGTGCGGGTACGGCTGGGAGCAGTCCTACGAGATAGAGCACCACGTCGACGTCCACGGTCACGCCTTCGTCGTCTACAAGGCGGACGGCGAGCGCGTGCCGTCCCCGCTCTCCGCGCCCACCTGCATGAACTGCGGCGGACACGTGGTGCGCATCATGCGGGCGGGGCGGGTCGCCGGCGTCCAGGAACTGCTGCGGAAGCAGCGGATGCCGCGCACGGCATCCGAGGCCGCCGCGAAGGACCGGACGGTGCCGGCCGCCGCCGTCCCGGCCCGCCACTGGCGCCTGTCGGACCTTTTCCACCGCAGGTGAGCCGACCCTTTCACCGCAGGTGAACCGACCCTTTCACCGGGGGTGACAACGGCTGTCATCCTCGGCGGCACCGTCGGCCACCGCAGGTGACACAGACCAACCACTGCGGGTGACGTGATCCTCCGAGCGCGGATGGGGTGGGGCCTTCCGTCGCGGATGACGTACCCGGGTGGCTTCCGCAGCCGACGGTCGTACGAGGGTGGGGCCCTCGTACGATCGTCGGCATGAGCCGTACCGAAGCCCCGCCGCTGCCCGAGCCCCTGCGGGTTCCGGTCGCCGACTCCCACACGCACCTGGACATGCAGGACGCCACCGTCGAGGAGGCCCTCGCCCGGGCCGCCGCGGTGAACGTGACGGCCGTCGTCCAGGTCGGCTGCGACGTGACCGGCTCCCGCTGGGCCGCCGACACCGCGGCCGCGCACCCCGCCGTCCACGCCTCGGTCGCGCTGCACCCCAACGAGGCCCCGCGCATCGTCCACGGGTACGTCGAGGGCGCCGCCGGCGCCGCGCGGCAGGGGGCGAGGGAGCCCGGCGGCAGGGCGGCGCTGGACGAGGCGCTGGCGGAGATCGACGCACTGGCCGCCCTCGACCACGTACGCGGGGTCGGCGAGACGGGCCTGGACTTCTTCCGCACCGGGCCCGAGGGCGTAGCCGCCCAGGAGGAGTCCTTCCGGGCCCACATCGAGATCGCCAAGCGGCACGGCAAGGCCCTGGTCATCCACGACCGCGACGCGCACGAGGACGTCCTGCGGGTCCTGCTCGACGCGGGCGCGCCCGAGCGGACCGTGTTCCACTGCTACTCCGGCGACGCCGACATGGCCCGGATCTGCGCGCGGGCCGGGTACTTCATGTCCTTCGCGGGCAACGTGACTTTCAAGAACGCCCAGCCGCTGCGGGACGCCCTGGCCGTCGCCCCGGCCGAGCTGGTCCTCGTCGAGACGGACGCCCCTTTCCTCACGCCTGCCCCGTACCGCGGGCGGCCCAACGCGCCCTACCTCATTCCGGTCACGCTCCGCGCCATGGCCGAGGTGAAGGGGCTGGACGAGGATGTACTGGCCGCCGCGATCTACGACAACACCGCGCGCGCGTTCGATTTCTGACCCCCGGGTTCTGATCCCGGGCTCTGACCCCGGGCTCTGACTCTCGGGTTCTGATCCCCGGGTTCTGACCCTCGGGCGGGCCCGGCTTCCGACCGCCGGGCCCGCCCCCGCGGGCACGCTTTGCGGCCGGGTCGCGCCTCGGCCGTAGGCTTACCGGGTGAGCAGCACAGAGCCCGACGCCCTCCTGGGCCCCGCAGACATCCGCGACCTGGCCGCGAAGCTGGGCGTACGCCCCACCAAGCAGCGCGGTCAGAACTTCGTCATCGACGCCAACACCGTCCGCCGCATCGTGCGCACGGCCGAGGTCCGCCCGGACGACACCGTCGTCGAGGTCGGCCCCGGGCTCGGCTCGCTGACCCTGGCGCTGCTGGAGGCGGCGGACCGCGTCGTCGCGGTCGAGATCGACGACGTGCTCGCCGCCGCGCTGCCCGCCACGGTCCGGGCCCGGATGCCGGAGCGCGCCGACCGCTTCGCCCTGGTCCACTCCGACGCGATGCTGGTCACCGAGCTGCCGGGCCCGGCCCCGACCGCGCTCGTGGCGAACCTCCCGTACAACGTGGCCGTGCCCGTCCTGCTGACCATGCTGGAGCGCTTCCCCAGCATCGAACGGACCCTCGTCATGGTCCAGGCCGAGGTCGCCGACCGGCTGGCCGCCCGCCCCGGCAACAAGGTCTACGGCGTGCCGTCGGTGAAGGCCAACTGGTACGCCGAGGTCAAGCGCGCCGGGTCCATCGGCCGCACCGTCTTCTGGCCCGCCCCGAACGTCGACTCCGGGCTCGTCTCCCTGGTCCGGCGCACCGAGCCCATCGCCACCACCGCGAGCCGCGCCGAGGTCTTCGCCGTCGTGGACGCCGCCTTCGCCCAGCGCCGCAAGACCCTGCGCGCCGCGCTCTCCGGCTGGGCAGGCTCCGCGCCCGCCGCCGAGGCGGCGCTCGTCGCCGCCGGGATCTCCCCGCAGGCGCGCGGCGAGGCGCTGACGGTGGAGGAGTTCGCGGCGATCGCCGAGAACAAGCCGGAGGCGGCCGCATGAGCACCTCGCACACCTCGCACACCGGAGGCGGCCCGGTGGCTCCCGCGGGTACGGCCGTCACCGTCCGCGTCCCCGCCAAGGTCAACGTCCAGCTCGCCGTGGGCGCCGCCCGCCCCGACGGCTTCCACGACCTGGCCAACGTCTTCCTCGCCGTCGGCCTGTACGACGAGGTCACCGCGGTCCCCGCCGACGGGCTGCGGATCACCTGCGCGGGCCCGGACGCCGCCCAGGTCCCGCTGGACACCACCAACCTCGCCGCCCGCGCCGCCCTCGCGCTGGCCGAGCGGTACGGCGTCGAGCCCGCCGTCCACCTGCACATCGCCAAGGACATCCCGGTCGCGGGCGGCATGGCGGGCGGCAGCGCCGACGGGGCCGCAGCGCTCGTCGCCTGCGACGCCCTGTGGGGGACCGGCGCGAGCCGCGACGAGCTGCTGGCCATCTGCGCGGAGCTGGGCAGCGACGTGCCGTTCAGCCTGGTCGGCGGGGCCGCGCTCGGCACCGGACGCGGCGAGAAGCTGACCCCGATCGAGGTCGGCGGAACCTTCCACTGGGTCTTCGCGGTGGCGGACGGCGGCCTCTCCACACCCGCCGTGTACGGGGAGTTCGACCGCCTCACGGCCGGCACCGAGGTCCCGGAGCCGACCGCGTCCCCCGCCCTCCTCGCCGCCCTGCGCTCCGGCGACTCCGGCGCACTCGCGAAGGCCCTGGGCAACGACCTCCAGCCCGCCGCGCTCTCCCTCCGCCCCTCTCTCGCCGAGACCCTGGCTGCGGGCACCGAGGCGGGGGCCCTGGCCGCCCTGGTCTCCGGGTCCGGGCCGACGACGGCGTTCCTGGTGGCGGACGAGTCGGCGGCCGAGAAGGTGGCGGCCGCACTGCTGACGTCCGGGACCTGCCGCGACACGCGCGTGGCGGCCTCGCCCGCGCCGGGGGCGATGGATGGCGCTTCTATGACCGCTTCGCCCAGTGGCCACCTCTAAGCTCAGTATCAGCCGATCTTCTGCGAGGCGCGGACACCTTACCCGTCGAAGATTATCTGGGACGTGCACAGAGTGTGAAGGAGTGACTATGCGGCCGCCGGTGATCGAGTCCATCAAAGTGGAGAACTATCGAGTTCTTCAGGACGTGGAAATTAAGAAGCTTAGAGGATGTCTCACGTGGCGCTTTGGTGGTGCGGCATGATGCTGCACCGTGAGGGTTGATCTGTCGCGTCGGCTGGTTCCGGACGAACTGTGGGAGCTGACAGCTCCGTTGTTACCAAGATTCACGTCCCGTCCGCAGGGCGGGGGTACTGCTCCGGTGGACGAGCGAGCGGTGTTCGCGGCCGTGGTGTACGTGCTGACGAGCGGGTGCGCGTGGCGGTATCTGCCGGAGTCGTTCGGCGTCTCGCCGGCCACCGCGCACCGTCGGTTCACCGCGTG